>PLQL01000004.1:23362-44910 GCA_003160115.1 Acidimicrobiaceae bacterium | reverse complement strand
ACTGGGGCGGTCGCCTCCTAAATTGTAACGGAGGCGCCCAAAGGTTCTCTCAGGCTGGTTGGCAATCAGCTGTTGAGTGCAATGACACAAGAGAGCTTGACTGCGAGACCTACAAGTCGAGCAGGTACGAAAGTAGGGCATAGTGATCCGGCGGTTGCTTGTGGAAGCGCCGTCGCTCAACGGATAAAAGGTACGCCGGGGATAACAGGCTTATTTCCCCCAAGAGTCCATATCGACGGGGAAGTTTGGCACCTCGATGTCGGCTCGTCGCATCCTGGGGCTGAAGCCGGTCCCAAGGGTTGGGCTGTTCGCCCATTAAAGCGGTACGCGAGCTGGGTTCAGAACGTCGTGAGACAGTTCGGTCCCTATCCGATGCAGCCGTAAGTGAATTGAGAAAGGTTGTCCCTAGTACGAGAGGACCGGGACGAACGCAGCTCTCGTGTGACAGTTGTCCTGCCAAGGGCATGGCTGTTTAGCGACCTGCGGGTGGGATAAGCGCTGAAAGCATCTAAGTGCGAAGCCCGTTTCAAGATAAATTCACTCACTGGGTTAACCAGGTAAGGCCCGTGGCGAGATCACCACGTTGATAGGCCGGAAGTGTAAGTGCGGTAACGCATTCAGCTGACCGGTACTAATCGGCCGAGGGCTTGGAGTTTGATGTTCGTGCTCGTTCTAGGACGCTCAAAGAGCGGGTTCGCCCGTTCTGATCGACGAGAGTCGGTCGAGCGCATGATTTCCGGTGGTTATGGCGGTGGAGATATACCTGTTCCCATTCCGAACACAGCAGTCAAGCCCACCAGCGCCGATGGTACTTGGGGGTTCCTCCCTGGGAGAGTAGGTCGCCGCCGGGATTTCTTGAAAGCCCCCCACTTCGGTGGGGGGCTTTCGCATTCCTACGCTGGGCCCGACCAGGCACTGGCTGGCGCGTTCGGCAGGGGGATCGCCGAGAGAGGACCATTGTCAGAGCACTGTCGGTTCGCGAAGGCTCGAAGGCGCAATCGCGTGCGAGGTGAGGTGCCCGGTGGTCGCTTCGAGAATTGCAACAAAACGTGGGCTTACAATGACTAAAATGTGCGATAGCCGTCAGAAAGCCGCCACGATACGTAATGTACGAACTGGAGGTTCCATTTCGGTTAGAACAAGAGGTTGACGCTGTGCAGGAGTGACGAAATGGACGTCGCAAAAGTGGGGAAGTAAAGAGCAGTCCGAGGCGCATACACCAGAGGAGTCGCATGACCCTAGACGAGAAGGATCCACCGGCTCTCGAACGGCGCCTCCGCGATCCCGGGCGGACGAAGGAAGAAATTCTCGAAGTCTCGACCCAGGAATTCGCCGAACGAGGATTCGCGGGAGCGCGCGTTGACGAGATCGCGAACCAGACCCGAACAACCAAGCGAATGATCTACTACTACTTCGGATCGAAGGAGCGACTCTACCTGGCGGCACTGGAGAGGGCGTATGAGGACATTCGTGTGACCGAGGCCAATGTCGACGTCGAGCACCTCGATCCGGTGACCGCTATTCGCACGCTGGCGCAGTTGACGTTTGACCGTCACGAGGCAAATCCCGACTTCAGTCGACTGATCAGTCAAGAGAACGTCCAGCGCGCCCAGTTCGTCACCGCCGCGAGCGGTTTTCCCGGCCTGGACCGTCCCATCATCAAGATGCTCGAGAACGTCCTCGAGCGCGGGCGTGACGCAGGCGTCTTCGTCCGCGAGATCGACGCTTTGGACGTGCACATGTTGATCAGTTCGTTCTGCTTCTTTCGCATCAACAATCGCTACACGTTCGCCGCGAGTTTCGGTCGGAACCTGGTCGAACCCGAACGAAGGTCGACCTATCGCGACATGATCGGCGATGTCGTGGTCGATTACCTCACCACACCCAGAAAGGTCTGACGCTCGCTCTTCGTGAGAGGTCAGTTGTGGCGTGCCGTGGCCTGGTCGAGTTGCTCCTGTAGTTCGCCAAGGACCCGATAGCAATCGATGACCGAGCGTATCGACGCGTTCGGTTCGTCGTGCTCGACCATCGCTCGCACGAACTCTCGATCCTGCAACTCGATGCCGTCCATGGAGACCGCCACGCCGGTCACGTCGACTGGTTCGTCGTTACCAGTCACCAGTTCGTCGTAGCGTGCGACGTAGGTTCCGTGATCGCAGATGTAGCGAAAGAACGTGCCGAGTGGCCCGTCGTTGTTGAAGCTCAGCGACAGGGTGCAAAGTTGCCCAGAGGCGCTGCGCAACTGGATGGACATGTCCATGGGGATCCCGAGTTCGGGGTGCACCGGTCCGGCGAGCACGTTCGCTTTCGTGATGGGTTCGCCACACTGGTAGGAAAACAAATCGACCGTGTGGGCCGCGTGGTGCCACAACAGGTTGTCCACCCAACTTCGTGGCTGGCCCAGCGCGTTCATGTTGCTTCGTCGATAGAAATACGTTTGGACGTTCATCTGTTGGATGGTGAGATTGCCCGCCACGATGCGCTGGTGGACCCACTGGTGTGAGGGGTTGAACCGTCGGGTGTGTCCCACCATGCACACCAGGTCGCTCTGGGCGGCCACGCGGGCGACCTCGTTGGCGTCGGCGAGAGAGTCCGCGAGGGGAATCTCCACTTGGACGTGCTTGCCCGCTCGAAGCGCGGCGATGGTCTGTCCGGCGTGCAGTTGCGTGGGCGTGCAAAGGATGACGGCGTCGACGTCGTCGGATCCCAGCGCGTCGTCGAGCTCGGTCGAGGCGAGGGCCGCACCGTATTTCTTGGCGACATTCTGAGCCTGGTCCAAGGTGCGACTGATGACCGTGGTCACCTCGACGCCGTCGATGCGCGCCAGGGCGTCGAGGTGCTTGAGGCCAAAAGCTCCCGCGCCGGCGACGGCGATTCTCATGAACCGTCGTCCTGGGGTGATTCGAGGATCAAGTGACCCACGGCGGTATTCGAGGCGGGCACGTGATAAAAACGGTGCAATTCCTGGCAGTTCGCGTGCAGGGCGCCGCGCATGATCAACCACATGACCAGTTCGATGCCCTCGGACCCTGCTTCGCGCACGTACTCGAGGTGGGTGATGGCGCGCAGCGACGAGGGATCCGTGTTCATCTTCTCGAGGAAGGCCTGGTCGAAGGGCTGGTTGATCAGCCCCGCCCGGGGGCCCTGTAGTTGGTGACTCATGCCGCCGGTACCCCAGACTTGCACGTTGAGGTCTTCGTCGAACGATTGCACCGCTCGTCGGATGGCCTGACCCAGTTTGAAGCACCGTTCTCCGGTCGGTGGTGGATACTGCACGACGTTCACGGCGATCGGTACGACGCGCACGGGCCAGGCGTCGACGCGACCGAACATGAGCGAGAGCGGAACGGTCAGGCCGTGGTCGACCTCCATCTGATTCATGATGGTCATGTCGAACTCGTCCAGGATGAGTGATTGGGCGATGTGACACGCCAGTTCGGAGTGACCCATCACGTTGGGCACCGGTCGTGGGCCGAATCCCTCATCGGCGACGGGGAATTCGTCGGCACACCCGATGGCGAAGGTGGGAATGCACTCGAGTGAGAACGCGGTGGCGTGGTCGTTGTAGACAAGGACGATCACGTCGGGCCTTTCGGCGGCAATCCATTTCTTGGACCATTCGTAGCCCGCAAAGAGGGGGGCCCAGTAGTCGCTCTGGTCGTCGCCGCGGTCAAACGCGGCGCCGATGGCGGGCACGTGGCTGGTGGTGACCCCGGCCGTGATCCGTGCCACCGCTAGTTCCCGTCCCGCTTGGAGCGCACGCCGTCGGGCGAACGACCTCCGTGCAGCATCATGGCGGCGTAGTCCTCGACGGACATGTCCGTCATCGAAGCGGCGGCGATTTGAAAGCTCTGGCCGTCCGTCGCGAATATCTTGGCGAGGAAATAGATGTTCCCCCCCAGTGCGATCATCGCGTTGTAGTCGCGAGCGAGCACGGCCTGCTTCTGGGCTTCGGTCATGGGCCACTCGTCAAGGTAGGTTCGTTCGTCACGTTTGAAGCGCTCTCGGTTCGAGGCGTTCTTGAGGCTCATGCAGAACTGGTTGAGGTGGAAGCCCTGGTGTGAACGTTGGGCGGTGAAGACCGTGGTGCCCGGGATGTCGTCGAACTCAGCGTTATCAACCATGGTGTTCATCCTTCCAGTAGAGGCGCATGGGATTGTCGACGAGCAACTTGCGCTGAGCCTGTGCGGTCGTGGCGATGCGCGGTATGAAGTCCACCAGCCTCCCGTCGTCGGGCATAAAGAACTTGAGGTTCGGGTGAGGCCAGTCCGTGCCCCAGAGCACACGGTCCGGGAACGCTCCAATGATTCGCTGGTAGAAGGGCACGGTGTCGGCGAACCCCTCGGGCCCGTTCTCGCTCAAGCGTTCGGGACACGTCACTTTGGACCAGACGTTCGGGTTCTCCTCCATGAATCGAACAAAGAGATTAAACCCTTCACCATCCACGGGTTGCGAGACGTCGGGCCGTCCCAGGTGGTCGACCACGAGGGTCGTGGGAAACGATGTGAAGAGCGACCACTTCTCGGCGAGGTCGCGGGCCTCGAAGTACACGACGACGTGCCAACCTAGAGGAGCGATCTTCTCGACGATCCGTTGGTAGTACCCGTCATCCTCGGGATCGACCAGTCGGCGCACGTAATTGAACCTCACGCCTCGAACACCTGCTTCGTGGAGTTCACTGAGCAGGTCGTCGCTCGCCGTGGGTTCAATCGTCGCGACGCCCCGGGCCCGCCCGTTGGACGCGCGAAGCGCGTCAACCATGGCGTCGTTATTGGCACCGTGACACGTGGCCTGGACAATGACGTTTCGAGCGAAACCCAAGTGGTCGCGCAGGGCAAACAACTGATCCTTGCCGGCGTCACAGGGCGTGTACTTGCGCTCGGGCGCGAACGGGAACTCGTCACCTGGACCAAAGACGTGGCAGTGGGCGTCGACGGCACCGGGCGGGAGAGCGAACGTCGGTGTCGAGGGGCTGGGGTCGAAGCAGAGCCAATCCCGGTCGACCACGAACGTCGTCATCGTCATCGACCTTGTCGCTCGAGCAGTTGATCAAGTCGGGGATAGACGCGCCGCGCGTTCTTGGAATAGACCTTCTCCCGGTCCTCGGGACTGAGACCAAGGGCGTCGACGTAGCGTTTAGTGTCGTCGAAGTAATGACCGCTGGTCCGGTCGATGCCGCGGACCGCGCCCACCATTTCTGAGCCAAACAGGATGTTGTCGATGTCGATGACTTTGAAAAGCAGGTCGATACCCGCTTGGTGGTAGACGCAGGTGTCGAAATAGACGTTACCCATGAGGTGAGTAGCGAGGTCGGGTTTGTCGAGCATGTCCGCGAGACCTCGATATCGACCCCAGTGGTAAGGAACCGCTCCGCCACCGTGAGGGATCACGAAACGAAGTTCTGGGTATTTACCAAAGAGGTCGCCTTGGAGGAGTTGCATGAACGCCGTCGTATCGGCGTTCATGTAGTGCGCGCCCGTCGCGTGGAAATTGACGTTGCAACTACTCGAGACGTGGATCATGGCGGGCACTTCAAGTTCGACCATAACTTCGTAGATCGGAAACCAGGACGCGTCAGTGAGCGGAAGGCTGTCCCAGTGACCCCCACTCGGATCTGGACTGAGGTTCAGTCCGACGAACCCGAGTTCCTCCACGCATCGTCGCAACTCGCCAATCGAGTGCGCCACGGGCACGCCGGGGGATTGGGGGAGTTGACACACGCCCACGAACGTCTCGGGAAAGAGCGAGACCACCCGAGCTATCAAGTCATTGCAAGCCCTGGACCACGCCAGACTCACGTGCTCGTCGCCGACGTGGTGCTCCATCGCCGAAGCTCGTGGCGAGAAGATTGTCATGTCCGCACCCCGCTCTTGGAGCAGACGCAGTTGGTTCTTCTCAATCGTGTCGACGATCTCGTCGTCCGAGATCACCGGGTAGGAAGGAAAGGGTTCGCCGGCTTTGAAGGCGGCCACTTGGGCTCCTCGCCACAGCGTGTGCTGCTCGGGAGCGGTGGTGTAGTGACCGTGACAGTCAATGATCATCGGGACTCCATACCGAGCGCGGCACGAGGACCTGACCTTGCATGAGTAGGCGAGCGGTTCGCAACAGGGCCGCGGAGGTGACCTCAACGTCGCCTCCGTTGGTGCGAATGTTCATCGTGATGTCGAAATAGCCCGACGGATGCTCAATCTGCAACGTCGTCTCGCCTGAAGTGCTTACGAGTCCGCAGAGATCATTCGCCACCGAGCCAGGCAAGAGACAGGCAGTGGCGACCGATACCGCCCCGAAGACGCCAATGGACTCGTGCACGCGCTTGGGTATGAAGGTGCGCGTCGTAAGCAGTCCGCCGTGCTCGGCCTTGGCGAGCAGGCTCATCTTGGGCACCGTCTTGGAGGTCACGTCGCCCAGGTTCATCATCGCGCCCGCGGTCAGTCGAAGCGACTCGACTCGAGCGCAGACTTCGGCGTTGGCTTCAATGGTCGCGGGGTCCTCGTAGCCGCNNGGGATGGGGGCGGCGAACCCCGGAACCCCGTCGATGCGCGCCTCACCGTCGTAGCGAACCTGGCCCTGAGGCGTCTGGACGTGGGCGACCGCGAGACTCTCGGTGTTCTCCATCCAGATCCGCACCGACGTGACGTCGCCGGTCGCCTCGACGAGGCCGCGTTCGAGCGCGAATGGCCCCACGCCGGCCAGGAGGTTGCCGCAATTCTGATTATCCGAGACCTCGGCGCGGTCCGGCCAGACCTGCAAGAAGAGATAGTCCAAGTCCGCGTCGTTGCGCGATGACCGGCGCACGACCGCGACCTTGGACGTGAGTGGATGCCCGCCACCGACGCCATCGATCTCGCGCACGTCGGGTGAACCCATGGCGGCGAGCAAGACGCGGTCGCGCGTCAAAATGTCAGCGGGAAGGTCTTCGGCGAGGAAGTACAACCCCTTGGAGGTGCCCCCCCGCAGCAACGAGGCCGAGATCGCCGTCTGCGTGCTCACTCGGGTTCGGCCTCGCCGTATCGCAAACCCCGTTCGCGCAGTCGGTCGCGCATCGCGTAGATGTCGAGGCCAAGTTCGCCCGAGGCCAGGCGAGAGCGCTTCTCTTGTTCGTTGCTCTCGCGTAGGGTGCTCGCGGCGATGACGCGTTCGACGTTCGCTTGACGCACCACGACCACCCCGTCGTCGTCCGCGACGATCACGTCACCCGGTCGTACGTACGCGCCCGCGCACACGACGGGCACCTGCACGTTGCCCAATGTCTCCTTGACGGTTCCTTGGGCACAGATGCTCTTGGACCAGACCGGAAAACCCATCGAGGTCAGTTCGGCGACGTCGCGCACGCCCGCGTCGATGATCAAAGCCCGTACGCCGTGCGCGCGCACACTGGTGGCGAGCAATTCGCCAAAGTAACCGTCATCACAGGGACTCGTGGGCGCCACGACCAGGACGTCACCACTCTGGGCTTGTTCGACGGCGACGTGGATGGACCAATTATCGCCCGGCGCCACTTCGCACGTGAGGGCGTTTCCCGCAATGCGTATCGGTCGGAAGATCGGCCGAAGGTGCGAGCCGAGAAGACCCGTTCGCCCTTGTGCTTCGTGAATCGTGGCAACGCCGAACTGGCCCAATTGGTCCACCAGTTCGAGGGGGGTTCGAATGGTGTTCGTCACTACCACTGCCATAACTCTTCCCCCTGCGGTCGTTTCTGCTCGGCCCCGCGTCCTTGGGACTAGGGGTGTAATTAACTGAACAGTACACTACAAGATAAAGTGTGCAAAGCGGTATTTAGCCCGACCCCGGGGACGTGAGTCGGCTGAAAGTGTGGGAAACGACATGAGAGAAGTTCGTACGCAGGTCGCCATCGTGGGGGCGGGGCCAGCGGGCTTGCTGCTCGGCCACATGCTCCACCTCGAGGGAATCGACAACGTGGTGCTCGAGCATCGCAATCGTGAGTACGTCGAGAAGCGAGTTCGCGCGGGGGTCATTGAGTTTGGGATCGCCAACCTGCTCGAGGAAGTAGGCGCGGGTGAGCGAATGCGCCGCGAAGGGCTCGTGCACCACGGCATCGAGTTGCGCTACGACAATCAAGTGCATCGCATTCCACTCAGCGAACTGGCCGACGGACGTGCGTACACCGTCTACGGACAACAGGAGGTCGTCAAGGATCTCATCGATCTTCGCCTCGCCCAGGGTGGGCCTCTGTACTTCGACGCCGAGGTCACGTCCATTGAGGACGTCAACACCAAAACTCCCTACGTTGATGCCACCAATGCTGGCGAAGCGCTTCGCGTGCGCGCTGACTTCATCGCGGGGTGCGATGGATCGTTCGGAGCGTCGAATCGCGCGATACCGAGTGACGTCCTTCGTCGCTATGAACGCGTCTACCCGTTCTCGTGGCTGGGCATCCTCGCCGAGGCCCCGCCAGCGACCGAGGAGTTGATCTACGGACGCCACGAAGAAGGGTTCGTGTTGTACTCCATGCGTTCACCCACCCTCAGTCGCTTGTACCTGGGGGTGCGCCCCGATGACACCTTGGAGCAATGGTCCGATGACCGGATCTGGAGCGAGCTCGCGGTGCGTCTTTCCACCGACGAGGGCTCCAAGGTGAATCGCGGACCGATCATCGATCGTGGTATCACCGCGATGCGCAGCATCGTGGTTGAACCCATGCGGTACGGCCGACTCTTCCTGGCGGGTGACGCCGCGCACATCGTGCCGCCGACGGGAGCCAAGGGTATGAACCTCGCACTGGCCGACGTGCGTGTCTTGACCGAAGCGCTGCGCGCGTTCTATTCGAAGAGAGATGAGCGGCTGCTGGACGCGTACTCCGCGACGTGTCTCGAGCGAGTGTGGAGGGCCGAGGAGTTCTCGAATTACATGACCCAGATGTTGCACCCGAACTATGACGACGGCTTCGAAAATGGGGTACAGCACGCTCGGCTCCGACAGGCCACTCAGTCGCGCGAAGCGGCGACGGTCTTGTCACGCAACTACGTGGACCTCAATACGCTCTAGACCCGAGCGCCTGCTGGGACCTTCTCCTCGTCGCTAGTTAAGTCCGCTGAGACTCGGATAGGCAGTTCCCTCAACTTCCTCGAGTCTGCGCGCCAGACCGTTCGTGGCCCGCAGCAGCGCGGGAACGTACTGGCTCAGATCGTCGCGTGCGGAATAGTTGACGATGCCGATCGCGGCCTTGACCGTGCCGCTGACCATCACTGGTGCGGCAATCGAGGTGGCACCGATCTGATACTCCGCGTCGCTTTGGGCGTACCCGTGCTGAACGATCTGATTCAGGTTTCGCGACAGCGCCCGGCGCTCGGTCAGCGTCGAAGGGGTGTACGCCTTTAGTGGCATGGTGAGAATCGCGTCGACGAAAGAGTCGGGGCTGAACGCCAAGAGGGCTTTGCCGACGCCGGTGGCGTGCAGGGGGATGTGTGCACCAACCCGGCTCTTCACCGGCACGGACACCTCGGAGGTCAACTTCTCGATGTAGATCGCGTCAGTTCCCTCACTGACCGCCAGCTGCACGGTTTCACCGCACTCGTAGTGCAGATTGAGCAGGAAGGGCATCGCCGTCTCGCGCAATCCGCCGTGAATTGGCGTGAGCAGACCCATCTCCCACAAGCGCACGCCGAGGCCGTAGCGTCCGGCGCCGTCGCGATCGAGGAAGCGGCCATCCTCAAGCTCACCGGCGAGCCGGTACACGGTGGCGACCGGCAAACCCGCACGACGGGCCAGCTGGCTCAGCGTGAGGAGCGGATGCTCGACGTCGAACGCGCCGACGACAGCTAGTGCACGCGCGATGACGGACTTCGCGTGATTCTTGTAAAGTTCCTCGGTCACGCCCTAGTCCCCGCCACGAGATCGCCAGCGTTCGACGCGATGGTCGCACCGGTGCGCGACGGGACGATGCACCAGATCGCCATGGGGCGAGAAACGCGAAGAAGTCATGCTTGGGTGGGTGAGAGCGACAGCCAGCAGCGCAGGGGAGATGCGCTCGGTCGCCGACTTACCGGGTGTCTTCGTGGTGGATATCGCCATCGTCACTCGCTCCCATAATGTTGTGTCACGCTCGAAATTACTTTGCGAGGAATGGAAAACTAGTCCAGAATACCTTAGAAACCCCGGACTTCTTAGGACTTAGTCAGAATTCCTTTTCATTCAATGAAAAGAATACTGGTATTGCGTGCCGCGGATGCTTACAATTGGGCCACCCCACGGACCCCCGTGGTCGTAAAGGAGCACTCATGACTACTACGGATAATGCACGAGACGGCGCCACGAACTCCTCGCCAAAGTCTCGCACTCCAGAACGGCGCAGCTTCCCCGATCCGTACGATCTCAAGACCCCCGCCGGCGCCGAAGGTTGGGAAGAGATGTACGCCTACCACAACCGGTTCCTCCAGAGCCGCCGAACAGAAGACTCCGCCAAGACCTGGTTCCGCAATTCGCTGCACTATCCAGAGGTGTCGTACCCCTTCGACCAGTTGACGATCGACGGCGCCTTCATGGGCACCGGCGTCACCAATACCCGTGTTTTTGCCCTGCCTCCGGCCAAGGGCCTCGACGTGCGCATCATCAATGGCTACACCTACATGAGCGCCATTCCGAGTCCCGACCCCGAGGAGCAGGCCCTGCGCGCGGTCGAGTTCGGTAAGCGCGCCGGCTATTACTTCCAGAATTGGGATGCCCTCTACGAAGAGTGGGTGACACGGATCACCGTGGCGATTCGTGCCGTGCACGACCTCGAGGTTCCGCCGCTGTCTGAATTCGAGCCGATTGAACGCGTCCTGAAGGACCGCGGCCCCTCCCAGGGCAACCAGCTGCTCGCTTCCTACCACCGACTACTCGAATACGGTGATCAGATCTGGACTCTGCACTCGGAGTTCCTGAACCTGGGCTACGCGGCCTACTTGCAATTCCTCACCCTTTGCAAGGAGCACTTCCCCGAGATCGATGACCAGACGATCTCGCGCATGGTGAGTGGCATCGACGTGTTGCTCTTTCGCCCGGACGACGAGTTACGCGCGTTGGCGCGAAAGGCGGAACAACTCGGCGTCGGCGACATCGTGTCCTCCGCGACCAGCGAGGCCGACCTGAACAACGGCCTGGGTGGAACCGACGCCGGCCGCGAATGGCTCGCCGCACTAGAAGAGAGCAAGGACCCGTGGTTCTACTTCTCGTACGGCTCGGGAATGTACCACTCGCACCGCAGCTGGATCGACGACCTCTCCTTGCCGATACAGGCGATCGGCGACTACATCGCGCGCCTGCGCACCGGCGACGAGCTCACCCGGCCGATCGAAAGACTTCAGGCGGAACGTGACGAGCTCGTCGCGCACTACCGATCGTTACTCGACGGCGAAGACGTCGGTGCTTTCGATGAAGTGCTCGGCTTGAGCCGTACCGTGTTCCCTTACGTGGAGAACCACAACTTCTACGTGGAGCACTGGTTCCTCACCAACTTCTGGAACAAGGCCCGTGAGTTCAGCCAGCTGTTGCAGACGTGGGGATTCTGGGACGACGTCGAGGACATCTTCTTCTTACGTCGCGCCGAGGTCGAAGAGGCGATCGTGGACCTTCAGATGGCGTGGGCTGCCGGCGGTACACCGCAGGGCGGCCACTACTGGCCGGGGATCATTGCCCGCCGCAAGGAGATCTACTCGGCGTTGATGGAATGGTCCCCGCCTCCGGCTCTCGGACCGGTACCCGACGAGATCAACGAACCGCTCACCATCATGCTCTGGGGAATCACCCCCGAGACTGTCGAACGTTGGCTGGCCGCTCAAAATGGCGACAGCAGCACCAACATCCTGACCGGATTCGCTGGTTCTCCCGGAGTCGCCGAAGGTCTCGCCCGCGTGGTGTTGCGACCCGATCAACTGGACACCGTCCAGGAGGGCGAGATCCTCGTCGCACCGGTCACCAGCCCGAGTTGGACGCCCGTCTTCGGCCGTATCCGCGGCGCCGTAAGCGACATCGGCGGCATCATGTGCCACGCGGCAATTGTCTCGCGTGAGTACGGCCTGCCCGCGGTCGTCGGCACTGGTTTCGGTACGTCCACGATCAAGACCGGTCAGTTGATCCGCGTCGACGGCAACGCGGGCACCGTGACCATCCTCGACGGAAACTGATCCTCAGAGAAACTCCATGGCCAACTACACCAAGAAATTCGAGGAGTTGTCCTCGAGCGACCGCTCATTGGTGGGTGGCAAGTGCGCGAGTCTCGGCGAGATGGTCCAAGCCGGCCTGCCCGTACCGGCCGGCTTCGCCGTCACGGTGGACGCGTACGAGGACTTCCGCGACACCGGCGACCTGCGTCAGCGGCTGCTCGGCATCGTCATGGGTGCCGACGCCTCGAACAACGCCGCATTGCAGCGGGCCCACGACGAAGCGGTCGCTCTGATTCTGGAACGAGAATTAGCGTCCGCGATTGAACAGCAGATCCGCGAGGCCTACCTCGAACTCTCGCGCGAGACGGCCCGGCGACGCGGAACAGGCGATCCGGATCGGATTCCGGTCGCGGTTCGCTCCTCTTCGACCGACGAGGACGGCGACGCCGCGAGTTTTGCGGGCCAGCAGGAGACGTACCTCTGGGTCGTCGGGGCCGACGAGGTCATCGCGAAGGTGCGCGAATGCTGGGCGAGCCTGTACACCCCCCAGGCCATTGCCTACCGCTCGGGCCTCAGCGTGACCGAGGCGACGGAGGCATCTAAGATTTCGGTGGCCGTGCAGTTGATGGCCCACGCTGACGTCGCGGGGGTCACCTTCACGGTCAGTCCGCGCACCGGTGACCGCTCACTCATTGCCATCAACGCCAGCTGGGGCCTCGGCCAGGCCGTGGTCTCGGGTGAGGTGACGCCCGACGAATACTGGCTGAGCAAGATCGGTCCGGCGCTCACCAGCAGCCGAGTCGCCTCGAAGGCGCACGAGTACGTGCCGGATCCGAGCGGCGTCGGCGTGCTCTTTCGCGACGTCGAGGAGTCGCGCCGTGAGATCCCTTGCCTGACCGAGGCGGAGCTCGTGCAACTGGCCGAGATCGGACTCCAGGTCGAAAAGCATTACGGCTGTCCTCAGGACATCGAGTGGGCGTTGGAGCACAACGTCGACGGCACCTCCCAGGTGATGTTGCTGCAAGCCCGACCGGAAACGAACTGGAAGAAACGAAAAGAGGAGAAGGGCAAGAACACGGCGTCGGCCACCACCAACCTGCTCGGATTCCTCTCGCAGGCCTCGAAGGGAAATGACAAGTGACCGACGACGCCACACCCAGTTGGCAGCACCTGCTCGACCTGGTCGCCCAACTGGACTCGGGGTCCTACGACTCGGCGTCGGTCACCTACGGCGATGTCTCGGTGCAACTGTCGCGTTCCGGACCCTTGTCCGCTCCCGTACCCTCTAGCGCGAGTACAACTCCGGCGACGACCTCGCCCAAGCCGTCGGGAACGATCATCGCGTCGCCCATGATCGGCGTCTTCTATCGCTGCCCCTCGCCGGGTGCGCCCCCCTTCGTCGAAATTGGCGCGAGCGTCGAACCCGACACGACCATCGGCATCGTCGAGGTCATGAAGATGATGAACCCCGTGAGCGCCGGCGTGAACGGCACGCTCACGAGTTTTCTGGTGAGAGACCACGAGCAGGTCGAGTATGGTCAGGCCCTCGCCGTCGTCGCTGAAGCCAGTTCGCAATGAGCGAGAAGGGCAACGCAGACTCTGAAGCGCCACCCGTTGTCCTGGTGGCCAATCGAGGCGAAATCGCGGTGCGCATCATCGCGGCGGCGCGGCGTATCGGGGCCAGTCCCGTTCTCGCCGCGAGCGCGGCCGACGCTGACTCGCCGGCCGCGCGACTCGCCGACCGAGTCATCGTGATCGGTCCGGCGCCGGTCGCCCAGTCATACCTGCGCCCTGAACTGATCGCGACCGCCGCGCTGCAGGCCGGAGCGAGCGTCGTGCACCCGGGCTACGGATTCTTGAGCGAGCAGCCCGAGTTGGCCGAGTTGCTCGAGATCGAGAAAATCGCCTTCGCGGGTCCTCGACCAGAGACGCTGCGAGCTGTCGGTGACAAGAGCAGCGCACGAAAAGTTGCGTTGGCGGCCGGCGTGCCCGTTGCTCCGGCCGTGGAAGTCGACGATGTTGAAACCGTCGCGGGCCTCGGCGACTCCATTGGTTACCCGCTGCTGATCAAAGCAGTCTTCGGGGGCGGTGGGCGCGGCATCCGTCTGGTGAACGACGCTGGGGAACTGGCCCGGTTGGCCCCTCAGGCGGCGGCCGAAGCGCTGGCGGCATTCGGCAACGGTGCGCTCTATCTCGAGCGCTTCTATCCAGCTGCTCGGCACGTGGAGGTGCAGGTGTTCGGCGACGGTGAGGGTCGCGCACAGATCTTCGGGGATCGGGACTGCTCGGTGCAGCGGCGACACCAGAAACTCATCGAGGAGTGCCCCGCGCCCGGGCTCTCCGTGGCGACCCGAGCCGTGATGCACGACGCCTCGCGCGCCCTCGTCCAAGCGCTGGCCTACCGCGGAGCCGGCACGGTTGAGTTCCTCGTCGATACCCAGTCAGAGGCGGTGGTGTTCCTTGAGGTCAACGCCCGCATCCAGGTCGAACACCCGGTCACCGAGGAGGCCTACGGCATCGATCTGGTGGCCGCTCAACTGCGCCTGGCACTCGGTTGGGACCCCGAACTTCCCGACGTTCCTCCGGTCCCCTCGGCCACGGTCATCGAACTGAGGATCAACGCCGAAGATCCAGAGAACGATTTCCGGCCCAGCCCCGGCACGATTAGCCGGGTGCGCTGGCCGGGCGGGCCCGGCATCCGCGTGGACACCCAGCTCGAAGACGGCTACCGCTTCCCTCCGTTCTACGACAGCCTCATGGCGAAACTGATCGTGCGCGCCCACAGCCGCGACGCCGCGGTAGCGGCGGCCCGGTCAGCGGCCGCGACGGTCGAGATCGACGGGGTGACCACCACGCTGGCGCTGCATGAGTTCGTGCTGTCGCACCCTGACTTCATCCGAGGCGGTGTCACCACTTCGTGGTTCGGCCCCACCTGGGAACACCGAAGCGAACAACGAATGGAGTCCGTTCGATGACGTCTCCGCGCCAGCCGATCCGCCTAGTCGACACCAGTTTGCGCGACGGCAACCAGAGTTTGTGGGGTGCCACGGGGCTCACGACCGGCATGGTGGAGGCGGTCGGGCCTCATCTGGACCGGGTGGGCTTCGAAGCGATCGACTTCACCAGCTCCACCAACCTCTCGGTGGGGGTGAAGTGGCACCAAGAGAATCCGTGGGAACGAATCTCACGTATGCGCGACGTCACGCCGAACACGCCACTCTCCGCTATCACCACCGGAATGCGCTTCATGTCCTGGGAGAGGGCCAGTGAACCGGTCATGCGCATGGCGCTGCGTCTGATGGCCAGCCACGGACTGCGCCGACTGCAGATACTCGAACCGATGAACGACGTCGACGCCTTACTCCGAGTGGCCCAGTGGTCGAAGGAGGAGGGTTTCGAGGTGGTCGTGGCGGCGGTTACCTTCACCGAGAGCCCCGTGCACACCGACGCGCGCTACAGCCACAACATCGCCGCCTTCGCCGCCAGCGAGTACATCGATTCGGTCTACGTCAAAGATCCGGGCGGCCTGCTCACGGCCGAACGCACTCGTCAGTTGATCCCCGGTGTTCGAGCGGCCGCGGGTGCCAAGACCCTCGAACTGCACAGCCACACCACCACGGGCGCGGCGTCGCAGCTCTACTTGATCGCCGCTGAACTGGGCGTCGACGTGCTGCATACGGGACTCGGTCCACTATCGAACGGCACGGCCCAGCCGAGCTTCGAGAACCTCGTGACGAACTTGGATGCCCTGGGCATCCCGGTCCAGGCCGACCGCGACGCCGCGGCCGCAGCGGCCGACGTTCTGTACTTAATCGCCAAGTCGCAGGGTCTCGCGGCCGGGGTGCCCACCGAATACAACTTGAGTTCCCACGTGCATCAGGTCCCCGGCGGCATGATGGGCACCCTCAGACGCCAGCTCATCGAACTTCGCATGCTCGACAAGTTGTCCGCCGTGATCGAAGAGTCGGGTCGCGTGCGCGCCGACCTCGGCTATCCGATTATGGTCACTCCCTTCAGCCAGTTCGTCGGCAGTCAGGCGCTAATGAACGTGCTGGCCGTCCAGAGCGGCCAGGAACGATACAGCAGGATTCCCGACGAGGTCGTGCGGTTCGTCCTCGGCCACTTCGGTACTCCGGAGGGAGAGATCGCACCGGAATTGTTGGAGAAGGTCTCGCGCCTGCCGCGCGCAAAAGAACTCGCCGAGCCCGCGGCCGTGAAGTCGCTCGAGCAACTTCACGAAGAATACGCGGCACGGCTCGGGCGCTCACTGGCCGAAGAAGAGCTCCTGTTGCGCCTCGTGCTTCCCGAGGAACTCGTCGACACCATGCTCGCCGCCGGAGCGGCGCCGCACTGGCCCGCCGGCGGTGCGACTCGAACTCGCAAGGCGGTGACGTCGAGGGATGAGTTCGTCAGTGCCGCCCACGAGTTGCCGAACTGGAAGTACCTCGCCGTGAACTTCGCGGGGGAACGAGTCGAGCTGCACCGAGCCGAGAACGAAGGAACGTCGTGAACCCCGAAGAACTAACCAGAAGGCTTGCGAGTGTTCGAGGGGTCATGTTCGACATCGACGGATGCCTGATCCTCTCTGATGGACCCAGTGGACTGGGCGGGAGCGTTCTGCCCGGCGCGCGCGAGGCGATCGATCTCGTCCGCAGTAGCGGGCGAAGTTTGGCCGTCTTCACCAACGGCTCGGGACAGACCCCCCACCAGATCGCCGATTCGTTACGCGCACTGGGCCTGGACCTCGGTGATCACGAGGTGCTCACCCCGGCCGTCGTCGCCGCCGAGACGATGCAGGCGCTCTACCAGGACCAGCCGCTCCTGGTCTTTGGCGGTGTTGGACTGCATCATGACTTCGAGAAACTTGGGCTCAACGTCATCGACTTGGACCGCGTCGTGGCCGGTGAACCGACGAACGCCGTGGCCGTCGTGATTGGCTGGGACACCGACTTTGGCCGGGACAAGCTCCAGGTCGCCGCCGAGGCGGTGCTCGCTGGTGCGGCGATTTACTGCACGTCGGATGCTCCGTCCTTCGCCTCGGTCCACCACCTCAACGTGGGGGTCTCGGGCTTCATCGCCACCGGGCTCTCGCACGTCACGGGACACCCGTACCGAGTGTTGGGCAAGCCGTCACCAGAAGCGATGCAGACCCTGGTCCAGCGACTCGGGGTCGCCGCCGAACAGGTGCTGATCATCGGTGACGACCTGATCTTGGAATGCTCGATGGCCCGCGCGAGCGGCGCCCTCGGCATCCTGGTCACGACCGGCACCAACTCGGCGGCAGACGCCGAAGCCGCGCCGACGAACCAGAAGCCCGATGCAGTACTCGACAGCATGACCGAATTCGTCGAACTCCTCTCGCTGGCTTCCGAGTCCTCCGTACCCCGTGCCGTCTAACCCGCCCCACGCCGCGTCGACGGATGCCGCAACGGAAAGGACACCGATGTCGAGTCCAAGCGCATCCGCCGATACCCGACAGGTGACGTGGCAGCCGACGAGCGAACAACGTCAGCAGAGTCGAATCGGGCACTTCATGAGCTGGGTCGAATCGACCCGCCGCGTGCACCTGGCCGACTACCGCGAGCTCTGGCGCTGGTCGGTCGACGATCTCTCGGGTTTCTGGGAAGCGGTACGCGAGTACTTCGACGTGCTGGGCGAAGGTTTCGACGGACCGGCGTTGAGCGAAGAACGGATGCCTGGGGCGCTCTGGTACCCGCGCGCGAGGCTGAACTTTGCCGAGAATGTTCTGCGCCACGCCGATGCTCGTGGGTTGGGCGACACGACGGCCATATTCAGCATCCGCGAGGACGACTCCACCTCCGAGTTGACCTGGCGTGAACTCCGAGACCGGGTCGCTTCGCTCGCCGGGAGGCTGCGGGGGCTCGGCATCGAACCGGGCGACCGCGTCGCGGCGGTCCTTCCGAATATCCCTGAGGCCATTATTGGCCTGCTCGCGACGGCCAGTATCGGAGCAGTCTGGAGCATCAATTCGCCGGACCTGTCGGCGAACGCGACACTCGAGCGGTTGCGTCAACTCGAACCCACCGTTCTCATTGGCGTGGATAGCTACCAGTTCAACGGCAACGGCGTCGATCGCGTCGAGTACCTCGCCGAGATCGAGGCCGGCCTGCCGTCCCTGGCGCACACCATCCTGGTGCGCAACCCCGACCGGGCACACCACGCCACCATCACCGAAGGTGCACGCGCGCGACGGCTGGACTTCAGTGCGCTGCTCAGCGACACCGTCGAGCCACACTACGAGCACGTGGCCTTCGACCACCCGCTCTGGGTGCTGTTCTCCTCGGGCACCACCGGTGTGCCTAAGGGCATCGTCCATGGGCACGGTGGGATGACCTTAGAAGCGCTCAAGGGCACCGCGCTCAATCAGAACATGGGAGCGGGCGAGCGGTACTACGTCGCCGCAAACACCTCCTGGATGGTCTGGAACACCCTCGTCAATAACCTCATGTCCGGGGCCTCGGTCGTGACCTACAGCGGCTCGCCGCTCTTCGGCAGCCCGGACCGCCAGTTCCACATCATCGCGCGCACTCGAACCACGATGTTCGCCACCGGCGCGGCGTACCTCTCCCTGGTCGAAAAGTCCGGCCTCGAACCAGGCCGCGCCCACGACCTCACCGCGCTGGTCGCAGTCATGTCGACCGGATCGCCGCTGCCCAGCTCTACTTGGCGCTGGTTTCACGAGCACGTCAAGTCCGACGTGCACCTGGGGTCCGACAGCGGTGGTACGGACATCTGTAGCGGCTTCATTGGTTCTAATCCGCTCGAGCCGGTGCACGTCGGCGAGATTCAGGGGCCACTGCTCGGTGTAGCGGTCCAATCCTGGTCCGAGAGCGGACGCCGGGTCATCGGCGAGGTGGGCGAGATGGTGATCACCCGTCCGATGCCCTCCATGCCCGTGTTCTTCTGGGATGACGACGGATCACGGTATCTGAGTTCCTACTTCGAGAAGTTTCCAGGCGTCTGGACCCAGGGCGACTGGATCACCGAGACCGAGGACGGGGCGTTCGTCGTGCACGGGCGCTCGGACGCGACACTGAACCGGGCGGGGGTCCGTCTCGGAAGCGCGGAGATCTACGCAGCGCTCCAGCACATTCCCGACGTTCGCGAGTCACTGGTGATTGGCCTCGAACAGCCTGATGGCGGCTACTACATGCCGCTCTTCGTCGTCCTCGCCGACGGACACGAGCGCAGCGAAGAACTCGAGCAGAGAATCCGGTCCACGATCCGCGACCTAGCCTCGGCCCGTCACGTGCCCGACGAGATCATCATCGCCCCGGCCATCCCCGTCACCCACGCGCACAAGAAGATCGAGGTGCCACTAAAGAAGCTCTTCTCGGGACACAGCGCCGACGCGGCGATCAACCGTAGTTCGCTGGCCAACCCTGAATCCGTTGACTGGTTCGTCGAACGGGCCGAACGCTACCTCACCGAACTCAAACGCCACATGTAGAGATGGCGTCACTCTTTGTTCACCTCAACTCGCTCTCGACGATGAAGTCCTCCCTCGTGATTAAGTCCATGTCACACGACTTCGATGACCTGAAGAGTGGGGATCAGCGAATGGTAACCTCGCGCGACCTGCTCGGCACCGAAGATGACAAAGCACCATGGGAGGCAGTATGACGAACGGCACGCTAAACGTTGAGACACTGACCGCGATTGACGTGCACGTCCACGTCGAACAGGACGCGCACGGACACTTTTCACTCGACCAAGAGTTGATGGACGCTTCGGCGAAGTACTTCAAGGCGGGCGAGGACCGCGCGCCGAAACTAGAGGTAATCGCCGAGCGGTACCGTTCGCTCAACATGGCGGCGGTGGTCTTCACCGTTGACGCGACGACCGCCACGGGTCACGCGGCGATTTCGAGCGAGGAGATCGCTCAGGAGGCCCAAGCGTTCGCCGATGTCTTAATTCCTTTTGGTTCGGTCGATCCCCACGATGGCAAAGGGGCACTCGACAAGGCGCGCCACCTGGTACAGGACTGCGGCGTTCGGGGGTTCAAGTTTCACCCGAGCCTGCAAGCGTTCCGTCCGAACGCATCCGAGTACTACTCGCTCTACGAGGTCCTCGAAGACCTCGCGGTGCCGGTCATCTTTCACACGGGACAAACGGGCATTGGCGCCAACCTCCCCGGGGGACGCGGTATCAAGCTCGCCCTTTCAGACCCGCTGTTGCTCGATGAGGTCGCGGCGGATTTTCCGGGTCTGTCCATGGTGCTCGCGCACGCGGGCATGCCGTGGTACGAGAACGCCTTGGCGATGGCGACGCACAAATCCAACGTGTTCATCGACCTCTCCGGTTGGTCGCCGAAGTACTTGCCCGCGCCACTCGTGCGGGCGGTGGGCAGCTATATGAGCCACAAGGTGCTCTTCGGTTCAGATTTTCCGGTGCTCACGCCCGAGCGGTGGCTGCGCGACTTTGAGGGCCTCGAGATCCCTGACGAGGCGCGAACACGAATACTGAAGGACAACGCCAGAGGCGTGCTTGGTCTATGAAATGAGCGTCAAGACGCGCCTCGCACTCGGAGGTCGATGAGCGTACCTAGAAGGGATAGTCCGGCAGCACGCTCTGGGCGGTGACCCACTGCGTTTCGGTGAAGGCGTCGAGGTTGGCCTGGCCACCAACTCGTGAACCATTGCCCGAGGCACCGATGCCGCCGAAGGGGATGACCGCTTCGTCGCCCACGGTCTGGTCGTTGACGTGAATCGCTCCCGAAGGGATCCGACTCGCCAGTTCGAGCGCGTGTAGCCCGTCGCGCGAGAGAATTCCCAAGGACAGTCCGTAGGGGGACGCGCTCGCGAGGGCGACCGCCTCGTCGTCAGAATGAAACGCGATCACTGGCGCTACCGGACCGAAGACTTCTTCGCAGTAGGCGATCGACGAGGCGCTCACGTCGGACAAGACCGTCGGCCGATAGTAGAGATTCTCAAACGTGCCCCCGGCGAGCAGCGTGGCGCCGTCGCCAATGGACTCGGTGACCATGGAGTGCACGCGGTCTCGCTGGCGTTCGTCGATCAGCGGTCCCAGCGCCACTTGACCGGTCGTGGGATCGCCCACGGGCAAGTGGTTGGCGTGTTCGGCGAGCAGCGCGGCGTAGTCCTTGGCGATCTTTGCGTCGACCAGGTGTCGTCCCGTGGTCATGCAAATCTGGCCTTGGTGCATGAACGAGCCGAAGGCGCCCACCGACACGGCCTTTTCAAGGTCGACGTCGCCCATGATGATCAGGGCCGAATTTCCACCCAGCTCGAGGTGGACGCGCTTAAGGTGCTCGGCTCCGAGTGATCCCACTCGTCGGCCCGCTTGGGTCGAACCAGTGAAGGCGATCACGTGCACGAGCGGTTCGGTGACGAGTGCTTCTCCCACGTCGTGCGCGCCTGGAAGCATTGAAAAGACACCGGCCGGTACGCCGGCTTGTTCGAA
>PLQL01000004.1:0-23355 GCA_003160115.1 Acidimicrobiaceae bacterium | reverse complement strand
CTGAGTCGCGGCATCTCACTGCGAAGAATCTCGCCCGTGGGGTGCGAGGCGAGTGCGGCGGCTTCGAAGCATTCCTCAGCAGCGATGTGGAGTTCCAGATCTGCTTTTGGTCCAATGCTGCCCGACTCGCGGATCAACCAGTGCGCCAGTTCTGGTGCGTGTTCAACAAAGAGATCGCCAGCCTTGCGCAAGATCGCGGCGCGTTGGTTGAAGGGAAGCGCCGCCCAGTCGCGCTGCGCGTCGGTTGCGGCTCGCGCAGCCTCGCTGACGTCGGCGACGCTCGCTCTGCCCGATTGGGCCAGGACCGCACCGGTCGCGGGTTCGACTACCGGCGCCGCGCCCGCGCCGCCAGGGTGCCAACCGCTCAAGAAGATATTGTCCTGCCAGGCGGCATCGTCAAGAAATGTCATATGTACCTCCCAGTACAAAGGTGACCGATTTCTTATCACAGGCACGCGTTAGACGCTTGGAGCCGTACATTCGAAGCGAATTGCCGGGGTATTGAAGGACCAGAGCACCGTGTTCGTACGTGTTGCTCGAGGGACCGGGACGTGCCCCGCGTGCGTTGTTGGCAGTAGAAATCTAAAATCTTGTCGAATTGTCGCACTATGTACGGAACGGTGTGTTAAGAAGTCAACCAACACTATTGGTTGGGGGGCAATATGAGTGAAGAGAAAATCTTCGAAGGTGATCGCGCGGGGCATGCACTGCGAGAATTCGAGTTTGGGCGTCGCCTAGGACTGCAAGCTTTGGGAGTAATGGTGGCCAGTGGCGCCGTCGCGACGCTCGCGGACGTGTCGGCAGCCCAGGCGGCAGCGAAGTCAGGCACGATCAAGATTGGTTACGTCTCACCACGGACCGGTGCCTTGGCGGACTTCGCGGGGCCCGACGCATTCGTGCTGGCGCTGATCAAGAAGTCGAGTTACTTCCTCAAGGGCATCAAGATCGGCGGCACGACGTACCACATCGAGATCACCGAAAAGGACACGCAGTCACAGCCGAATGTGGCGGTCCAAGTAACCCAGGAGTTGATCAACTCGGGTGTCGACCTCGTGCTGACCAGTTCTGCCCCGGAGACGGTGATCCCGGTGGCGACGACGTGTGAGCAGTACAAGGTTCCCTGTGTCTCGACCGTCGTGCCGTGGGAAGCGTGGTGGGGTGGCTTCACGGGCGCTTCAATTTCGCCCCAAGGAGGAGCGGCTGGAACAGGACCGACGTACAACTCGATGTTCTTCTACGGCGTGCCGCACTTCGTCGGTTGCTTCGTGCCGATGTGGGAGAAGATCCAAAAGAAGGTCAACTGCAACACGAACGTCGCCGAGATGTTCCCGAACGACTCGGACGGCAATGCCTTTCGCGCGGCCTTCGCTCCGACGGTCGGTGCCATCTACCCCAACGGGGGCTACAACTTCGTCGATGGTGGCGCATACACCGACTTGACGACGGACTACAGTGCGATGATCCAGACGTTCAAGACCGGTGGAAAGAACGGTGCGGCGTGCGACCTGTTCGTCAACGTACCCTTACCCCCGGACTTCCAGACATTCTGGACCCAGGCATCCCAGCAGGACTACAACCCGAAGTTGGCGACCGTGGCCAAGGTCATGCTGTTCCCGACCGACGCCTACGCCCTGGGTGACCTTTCAAACAACGTCGCGACTGACTCGTGGTTCACGCCCTACTCGCCCTATAAGTCGTCGCTGACCGGGCAATCGGCGTACAACTTCGCGGCCGCGTACCAGACGGCGGGACATGGTCAGTGGGTGCAGTCAATGGGCTCGACCTATTCGCTGTTCGAAATCGCGATCCAGGCACTTAAGGCCGTGAAGAATCCACACAACCGGCTCGAACTTGCGTCGGCTCTGCAGGTGGTCAACTACGACGGCATGTGCGGACCGATCAACATGAATCTCAAGAGCGCCAACCCCTTCTTGGCGAGTCCCGCGAAGGGGATCGGGATGATCCAGCCCTTTGGCGTGCAATGGAAGCCCGGTTCGGCCGACCTTGTAGGTCACCGCAAGTACGCCTGGTCGCAGTGGATTGTTGACAACTCACTCAACCCGCACATTCCCCTCAACGGCACCCTTGAGCCCACCAACGTCTAGATTGCTTTTTCATGTCGTTGCTCCAACTGGAAGGTGTATCTAGACGATTTGGCCAAGTAGTGGTCGCGGACGAGATCTCCTTCCAGTTGGACAAGGGTGACGCAGTAGGGATGATTGGACCAAACGGAGCGGGCAAGACAACGCTCTTCGCCATGATCTCGGGTGACGTGCGCCCGAATTCGGGGCGGATACTGCTCGACGGTGACGACGTGGTAAAGATGGCGCCGAGTAAACGTGCCCGAGCGGGAATTGGACGAACGTACCAGGTCCCTCGGCCCTTCGAACACATGACGGTGTTCGAGAACGTGCTCGTCGCCGCTCAGCAGGGAAATCGAGCTCGAGGCCAGCGCAGTTACGACATTGCCTACGAATCGCTCGAGCGCACGGGCCTCGCCAACTTCGCGAACCGTAGCGCCGGTTCGCTCAGTCTGTTGCACCGAAAACGTCTCGAGTTGGCGAGGGCCTTGTCCGTGGGTCCTCAAGTCCTACTGCTCGACGAAATCGCGGGAGGTCTCACGGACCTTGAAGTGAACGAACTCACCGGCATCATTCGCGACCTCAAGGTTGAGGGAATCGCCGTGGTGTGGATTGAACACGTCGTGCGCGCGCTGCTATCGACGGTCGATCGATTGCTCTGCCTGGCGGGTGGGGCGATTGTCGCCGACGGTGAGCCTAAGAGCGTACTGGCATCAGACGCGGTGCGGTCCGTGTACCTGGGTGGGAAAACCATCCTCGAGGCGATGCCTCAATGACCGAATCGCTTCTCGAAGTGAAAAATCTCGTCGTTCACCACGGACAACTCAAGGCAATTGACGACGTCAGTTTCGGTCTGAACGTCGGCGAGGTGCTTGCCATGATCGGCGCCAATGGAGCGGGGAAGTCGACGTTGCTGCGCACGATTGCGGGTCTGCATCGTCAAACCTCAGGTTCGGTGTTCTTCGAGGGAGTGGACATATCCATCGTCGCGCCTCATCGTCGAGTCTCGATGGGCGTGTCGCTCGTCCCCGAAGGCCGCCGACTGTTCTCGTCGATGACCCTTCAAGAAAATTTACAAGTCGGCGCCTTTCACGCCAAGAAGGGTCCGTTCAATATTGATCGCATCTACGAGTTGTTCGACTGGATGCCGTCACGACGTCGACAACGAGTGTGGCAGTTGTCGGGAGGTGAGCAACAGGCAGTGGCCATTGGTCGTGCGCTGGTCGCCAATCCAAGACTCTTGCTACTCGACGAACTCTCACTTGGTCTCGCGCCCATCATCATCGAACGGATCTACGCGTTGATCCCCGAGATCATTGCCCAGGGCGTGAGCATCTTGGTCGTGGAACAAGACGTATCGCAGGGCTTGGCAGTCGCCGACCGCGTGCACTGTCTGCTCGAAGGCAAGACCTCGCTCACGGGCGTGCCCGCTGACTTCACGCCCGAACAAGTCGAACGTGCGTACTTCGGGGCTGGTCTCGCGGCGACAACCTCGCGCGAAGGAGAGTCGTAATGGTCTGGTTGAACGTGCTGGTTCAAGGCGTCCTTATCGGAGGCTTCTACGCGCTCTTCGCCTGCGGGCTGTCACTCATGTTCGGCGTCTTAAAGGTCATCAACCTCGCCCACGGCGACATGGCGGTTGTGGCGGGTTACGTAGCGGTCTTCTTGACGCCACATCTCGGTCTACCCGAGGTGTGGTCCTTTCTCATCGTCGTACCGATCTTCACGCTCGCTGGCTACGTCCTTCAACGCACGCTCATCCAAAAGAGCATCGATCGCGATCCCTTCACCACGTTGTTGGTGACGTTCGGTCTCTCGGTAGTGATTGAGAACCTCTTGCTCGAGATCTACTCCGCCAACGGCCAGACGGTGAACATCGGGGACCTTATCGCCAAGTCGTGGCACCCGGCGTCGATCATCTACGTGTCCTACGTCTCGCTCGGTGTGCTCGGTGTGGCCGTGTTGGTTCTCTTCTTGTTGCAGTTGTTCTTGTCAAAGACCGGCACCGGTCGCCTGATTCGCGCGGTGGCGGACGACCGTGAAGCGGCGCAGCTCAGTGGCGCTAACTATCGTCACATCTTCGGCGTGGCCGCGTCCCTCGCTTTCGCGACGGTGGCGCTCGCCGGTATTGCCTATGGCATGATGACCCAATTCGCCCCCACGTCGGGAGGCGTCAATCTGTTGTTCGCATTCGAAGCGGTGGTGATCGGCGGCATCGGTTCACTGTGGGGCACGCTCGTGGGGGGCATCGCCCTGGGCATCGCCCAACAATTCGGGGCACACATCAACGTGCAATATCAAGTGCTCGCCGGCAACGTCCTCTTTTTAGCGGTGTTGGCGATCAGACCTCAGGGACTGTTCGGGCGAAAGACGGCACTCGCGTGAGTGAGTCACTCCTTAACCCGTCCGCAAGCGGATCGACGATCTCGGTTCGCCGCTCGACGCATTCACCACTCATTACCTTGGTGGGCGCCTCGGTCGTCGTGGTCGTGTTGACGATCGCACCGTGGATCTTCCCTGCCCAATTCGCGTCGACGCTGATGAACTTCTTCATTCTGGTCATCATGGCCACCATGTGGAACCTACTCGCGGGCTACGCGGGGATGGTGTCCATTGGCCAGCAGGCGTTCGTTGGTTTGGGTGCCTACGCCACGCTGTATTTTGCTCTCAAGGGGATGAATCCTTTCTTGACGATTCCTTTCGCCGCGTTGGTCTGTGCCGTGCTCGCGGTACCGGTGACGTACCTGTTGTTTCGCCTGCGTGGCGGGTACTTCGCCATCGCGACCTGGGTCGTGGCCGATACCGTGATGCTCATCATCGGCACCATCGCCTTCCTCGGAGGTGGGACGGGCCGCTTGATGCCAGGGCTGCAGAGCTTGACCCCCGCCCAGACCGCGCACTACTCGTATCTGGCGACCTGGATAGTCGCCTTCATCGTCGTGGTGGGCACGTACCTGTTGTTACGAAGTCGCGTGGGGCTCGTGCTGGCGTCAATCCGCGACGATGAGGTCGCGGCACGAAGCGCGGGCGCGCACGTTCGTTCGGCGCGCCGACTGGTCTTCGTCATCGCCGCGGCGGGCTGTGGCGCGGCGGGTGCCGTGCTGGCGATCAGCCAGCCCTTCGTGCAACCAACCAGTGTCTTCAGCCTGCAGTGGGCGGCGGAGATGCTCTTCGTATCGATGATTGGCGGGCTCGGGACCATCGAGGGACCCATTGTGGGTAGCATCATTTTCTTCGCGTTACAACAGACGCTCCAGCAACAAGGTGCCTGGTACCTGATCATTTTCGGTACGGTGGCGGTCCTGGTGGCGCTGTGGCAGCCTCGGGGTATCTGGGGTGCGATTCGAGACCGATTCCATACCGAACTGCTCCCCGTGGGCCATTGGGTGAGTGAGGGTCCCGCAAAAGAGTGACGGTCCTTCCGTCGTCGCGTCTACCCGCAGTCCTGGAACGATTGGCTCGAGTCGTGCATCAGGGAACGTGCGCTGGAGGATCGGGTGCGCACTCAGTAGGATTGAGTCATGCCCTCTCCTCGACCCGCACCCCGTCGCGCCTCGAGCGCGGGGCGTCCGGCGCCTCGAAGCGGCCCACGAACTGGAGCGGCTTCGGGCCGCGATGCTCGCACCGGAGGGTCAAAATCTAACTATCGGGCTCGACCCGCCCGCGAGGGCGCCGAGCGGCGCATCGAACGCAAAGATGACGGTCGTTCGGAACGCCCGACGGGCTTTGGTCGCGAGCGCGACGACCGCGGGTCCAGGCGGACTGAAAGCCAACGTGGGGCCCGCAACGAGCAAGACGCCCGTCGACCGCGACCTTCGGCGAGCGCACGCGGCGCCAAGTCAACGCCGCGACCGCGAGACCGCGACGCTCGAACGGTCCCTCGCGACGGTGCGCCTTCGCGTGGGACCCGCGACGACTCGCGCTACCAGCGCCCAGAGGCTCGTGAGCGTCGTGAAGGCGAGCGGACAGAGAGACATTCGGACTTTCGTCGTGGCCCAGATCGTGGCGGCGCCAAGGGACCAGTTCGCCCCGCTCGCGGTGGTACTGGTAGAAGCGAACGAGGCGAGGAATCCTTCGACGCGCGAACCGGTCCCCGTCGCCGTGGACCCGCGCCCGCGCCCGCGGGACGTCGTCCCGCGGGGGCGCGTCCGCACACGAGGACCGCGCGCGGCCCTACGCCCGAAGAGATCGATCGCCAGAAGATCGAATCGCACTCGCGTGCGAAGGGTTGGGGCGGCGTCGCGCGCAAGGGCGCTGCCAATATCAAGAGCTCGGGTCAGGCGATGGCGGTCACGCCGAGTGCCGGTCGCACGCCCGACCCACTTGAGCCCTGGGTCCAGGAGGAGCGTGCCACCAAGGGCGTGGTGCCCGCCAAGGCTAGGGCGAAGGTCAAGTACGCGCTCCCGGGTGACGTCGCGTCCGACGTGCGCAAGGCATTCATCGGCACGGCCTACGCCCGCGAGAAGGCAGTCATGACCCTGACGCGCGCCGCGGAGGCTTACGACCGCAAACGATACGAAGAAGCCCTACGCCTCGGGCGCACGGTAGCGGACGTGGTGCCTGGGGTGGCACCCGTGCGAGAACTGACCGGACTCGCCGCCTACCGTGCCGAGCGTTGGAGCATGGCCAAGATCCACCTGCGCGCCCACTTCGCTATTACCGGCGACCCCGAACATCTACCCCTCGTGATGGACTGCGAGCGCGCGGGCCACCGCTATCGGGCGGTCGAGAAGACCTTTGGCGAACTCGAGGCCAGTGAGCCGACCGCCGAGGTATTGGTCGAAGGGCGCATCGTGATGGCGGGTGCCTGGGCCGACCAGCAGCGCTACGAAGACGCCATCGAATTGCTCACCAAGGCCGGAGCGACGAAGCAATTGCGCAACCCGTCGTATCGCCACGTTCGCCTCTGGTACGCACTGGGGGACGTCTTTGACCGGGCGGGTGACGCCGGGTCGGCACGAGAACTATTCGCGCGCGTGGTGATCGCCGAGCCCGACGCCTACGACGCCCAAGCTCGCCTCGCCGAACTGGGTGCGAGCGCGCCGCGCAAGAATCGCAAACGTCGCACGACGCCGGTCTCGAAGAAAAAGTTCGACTAGCCGAGCGAGGAAAGCGCCGCACACAGCGCCAAAGTGGCACCGCGGGTGTCATCGGTGAGGCTGCCGCGCATCAGGTTCATCATGTAGGCAACCGTGAGACCGGAGTCTTGGTCCATGGCGATAAGCGAACCTCCGTACCCGCCCCAGTAGCAAGCGCGAGGCCCGATGGGCACGGTCGAACTCGAGAGACCGTAGCCCATGCCGAAATGCGTCTCCGTGCCGAGGGCCAAATCCACGCCGTTGGCTTGGGTCTCGAAGATCGATTCGCCAGTCTTTTCTGAGTAGAAACGGTGACCGTTCGCCTCGCCGCGATTGGCGATGATCTGCTGGACCTGGGCCACGGACCGGGCGTTGCCGTGTCCGTTGGCGGCAGGGATTTCGGCCGCGCGCCACCAACGGTGCTGGGGCGTCGTGGCGTCCAACGGGGGCGAACTGAAGGTACGAAACGTGATCGAATCGTGTGGCACGTTGGCGATGTCGAGTGGCGGGGGAGCGATAACCATACTCACGCGATCTTCTTCGCTCTCGGGCAGGCCGATGTAGAAGTCGGCACCCAAGACGTCGGCGACCTCGGACTTGAAGAAGTGCCCGATGGTCGTGCCGGTGATACGTCGAACGATCTCGCCCACGAGGTAGCCCTGGGTCAACGCGTGGTAGCCCGAAGCGGAACCCGGTGTCCACCACGGCTCTTGGCGCGCGAGGATTCCCACGCACCGGTCCCAGTCCGCGAGATCTTCAGGTTCGATCCGCTCGCCGAAACCCGAAAGTCCCGCGGTGTGGCCCATGACGTGACGCACCTCGATTGACGACTTGCCGCCCGCGGCGAACTCGGGCCAGTACGTGGCGACCTGTTCGTGAAAATCCAACTCGCCCCGGTCCGCCAGCATCAAGGCGACGAGGAACGTCATAGTCTTGGTTGTCGACCATACGTTCACCAGCGTGTCGCTCTGCCATTCGATGGTCTTTTCAACGTCCTGATAGCCGCCCCAGATGTCGACAACGGGTTCGCCGCGATAGAAGACGGCTACCGAGGCGCCGACGTCGTCGCCGACGTCCAGGTTCTTCTCGAGTTGCTCACGTACCGAATCGAACTTCGGGTCAAACGTTCCTCGCACCTCGGCCATGGCCACCCCCAAGTGTTTGCTGGGATGACTCTATCCCGAGACCTATGACGTCATACCGCCGAGGCCCACCAGGGCGCGAGCGTGTTCGATCTCTCCCATGTGACGAAGTCCGTGTTGGTAGATCCAGCACTCCAACGCGTCACTACGTGAGATGCCCCGTTCGCCGCCCACGCGTGCCGAGAACGTGTGGTCGATGCCGGGACCGTAGGGGTAGGGCACCACGATGTCCTCGAAGGTCTCGGGGTCGACCGACGCGACGAATCCCTCGGTGGCCTCGAAGACCAGTCGCTGAAAGATGAGGAATTCGCCGTAATGACCAATGCGCTGGAGCGTCATCTCGGCAACGGACTTCGCCTTGCCGTGGTCGGGGATCGCCAGGCCCATTTTCTCGGACCACTCGTCGTTGAACTGTGGCAGGGGACCGCCTGCGAAGACGAGTCCGCCATCTTCTATCAGGACCTGGTGGACGAGTGAGAACGCAATCGGCAAGACGCCCTCGCGTTCCACGTGGTTCACTTGATCCAACGTCATCGTCGAACACGCTTGGTCGTAGAGAGAATGCATCGCGCGCAGACGTCGTAACAGCGAGGATCGATAGTCGAGTGTCACCTAGGTAGTCTGTCCGATGCACGAGTGACCCACAAACGAGCAACGCGTTTGACTACGTTTACTTAAGAGCACGCGCACGATCTCTTGTAGGATTCGTGTATGGACATTGCCTCACTCTTGGGCGCCGAGGCGCCTACGCTGCTGGATCATAAGGCGACNNTTCACGATGAGCGACCGGTCACCGACCGTGCTGCGCAACCTAGGTACCCTTTACCGCAACGGGCGCCTCGGGGGCACGGGGTACCTGTCGATTCTGCCAGTTGATCAGGGCATCGAACATTCGGCCGCCGCGAGTTTCGCACCGAATCCGGAGTATTTCGATCCAGCCCGGCTCTGCGACCTCGCGATCGCGGCGGACTGCAACGCGATCGCCTCGACCCTGGGGACGCTGGGCATGGTGTCGCGCCGCTACGTGCACCGCATCCCCTTCATTGTGAAGCTCAACCACAATGACCTCTTGCGCTACCCGAACTCCTTTGACCAGCACATGTTCGCTTCGGCGCAGCAAGCAGCGGACCTGGGTGCAGTGGGCGTGGGAGCGACCGTCTACTTCGGTTCCGAGGGTTCGATTCGCCAACTCGAGGAAGTCACGGCCGCCTTCGCCGAGGCGCACCGCCTGGGTCTGTTCACAGTGCTGTGGTGCTATCTGCGTAACGACGCCTTTAAGACCAAGGACGTCGACTACCACCTCAGCGCGGACCTGACGGGACAGGCCAACCACCTCGGCGTGACCATCGAGACCGACATCATCAAGCAGAAGCAGCCCGAGAACAACGGTGGCTACAACGTCGTCAAGTTCGGCAAGACCGATCCGAAGGTCTACCGCGAGCTGACGACGGATAATCCGATCGACCTCACGCGCTGGCAGGTCGTCAACTGCTACGCCGGACGAATCGGGCTCATCAACTCGGGTGGCGAGGCGAAGGGCAACGACGACTTGGCGGGCGCCGTGCGCACGGCCGTGATCAACAAGCGTGCGGGCGGCCAGGGTCTCATTCTGGGTCGAAAGGCCTTCCAGCGCCCCATCGACGAGGGCGCCGCGTTGGTGCACGCGGTCCAGGACGTCTACCTGGACCAGTCGATCACCATCGCCTGAGGTACCGTCCAGACATGGCGAGCGACGCGGACGCGGGGTGGTTGACGTGGGCGAACCTCGTGACCGTGGTGCGCCTCCTGCTGCTGCCGGTCTTCGTGTGGATCCTCTTCACGACCGACCACCGCGCGATCGCGGCGTGGCTGTTGGCGTTCCTCGGGGCGACGGACTGGATCGACGGGTTCCTCGCCCGAAGGCTTCACCAGGTCTCCACGGTCGGCAAGATCATCGACCCCGTGGCTGACCGGCTATTGGTCGTGGTGGGTCTGCTGAGCGTGGCGGCCTCTTCGGGAGTCCCGTGGTGGTTCGCTCTCACGACACTCGCGCGCGAGGTGATCGTCTCGGTGCTCACCCTCGTGCTTGCCGGGCTCGGGGCCGCTCGAATCGACGTCCTCTGGTGGGGGAAAGTGTCGACCTTCGCCCTGATGACGGCGTATCCATGGTTCTTGCTCACGACCAATCCCCATCACGGCGCGCTCGCGCAGTGGCAGCACGTGGCGCGCGACGTGACGTGGGTGATCGGCATCATGGGTCTCAGCCTCTCGTGGCTGGTGCTGGCGGGCTACGTGCGACCCGCCCTCGCCGCGCTGCGCGCCGGGCGCCAGGGCAGGCGAATCTTGTAGATTTTCTGGTTATGCAGATCCCCAGCGAACTCCGGTATTCGAATGACCACGAATGGGCGAAGGCCGACGGCGCCGTGGTACGAATAGGTATCACCGATTACGCGCAAGACGCTCTGGGTGACGTCGTCTTCGTGGATCTGCCAAAGCTCGGCAGCACGTTGAACGCGGGTGAGGCGCTAGGTGAGATTGAGTCGACGAAGTCGGTCTCAGAAATCTACGCGCCGGTATCAGGTACGGTGACAGCGGTGAACGATTTGCTCACGAACGCACCCGAGTCGGTGAACGCCGACCCCTACGGTGTCGGGTGGATTTGTGAAATCACGACAACGTCGAGCACCGAGTATGACGCGTTACTCGACGAGCAAGGTTACCAAGCTCTCACCAACAATTAACTCTGACGAGCCTTCGCAAACGTAACTATTGTGAGTCCCGTGAACTGCCGTCGCTGTGGGGAGATACTGAACGCCAACGCAAATTTTTGTTGGTCGTGTGGTGCACCTCAACACAAGGCGACTTCACCTGAGACCATCGCAGTTCCGGTCGTGAGTGTGCCTGACGCACTGTACGTGAATGCTTCCAAGGGACCGGTCGGTGAGCACGGTGACGAACTCGTGATCGTTTCGGGTCCGGAAGCTGGCGGACGTCTCGACTTGGACAAGGAATTCATCAGCGCGGGACGTCACGAACAGAGTGACCTGCTCCTCGATGACGTGTCGGTGTCGCGCCATCACGCGTTGTTCACGCGAACCGCGAGCGGACGCCTTACGCTGCGAGACTTGAACTCACTAAATGGCACGTACGTCAACGGGAAGCGCGTCGAAGAGACGACGCTCCATTCGGGTGACGAGGTGCAAATCGGTAAATACAAATTGGTGTTCTGGGAGTCCACGCGATGACCAATCAGGGGACCATGCGCATAGGTGAGGTTCACGCGATTCTTCGACGCGACGTACCGGACATCGAGCTGTCCAAGATCCGCTACTACGAGGACAAGGGTCTCGTCCAGCCCACCCGAAGCCGCAAGGGCTACCGTCTCTACTCCCAGCGCGACGTGGACTGTCTGCGTGAGGCGATTCGCCTGGCGCACGAGGAGTTCGTGCCTCTGCGCGTCGTGCGCCTGCGCTTGATCGAGCAGGGCCTGCTCGACGACACGCCCGTCGCGTCGGGTACCACCCGTCAAGTGGCGCGCACCACGTCTAGCGTCATCTCGGTACCGGTGCCGGTGAGTGAGCCCGCCGAAGAGCCCGTCGAGAGCATTGAGACGACCGTCGGGGCGATTGCGCCGAACGCGACCAGCGACGAACCGTCCACGCCGATCGACGCCGTCTCGAACGATTACGACGCGACACTGCGCCCCCCATTGGCGCCCGCGAGGGCACCCTCGGCGCCGAGTGCACCCACACCCAGGCCCGACACCGTTACGCCGGTCGTGAGGCCACCCGAGGTGCGTGAAGCGCGCGCGACGAGCGTTCCCGTCGCCGCGGCCATCGAGGCACTCGACGAATGGGATGATGAGGACCGGTTCTATTCGTCCTCAGAGTTCCTCACGGTCAGTGGGCTCGATGCGCACGTCATGAACCAGCTCGTCGCCTCGGGTTTGCTCTCTCCCACCACCGTGGCCAATCAGGCAACGTACAACGAGTTGGACTTGCGGGTCGCTCGAGCCATCAAAGTACTGCTCGCTCGCAATATCGACATTCGTCTGCTGGGCTCGTTGCGTCGAAACGTCGAACGCGAGATTGGACTAGTCAACGACGTCACCCAGCCCGTGCGGCCCCCAAAGAAAACCGTCGGCGCTCGCGAAGCGCGCGACAGCGCGAGATCGGTGGCCTTGGAGATCGCCGCACTACGCGCCGAGTTGTTCGCTCGCGCCTTGCACCAGTATCTCGGTCACTAGCCCGACGAGACGAATCTGGTCCGGTCTAGGCTGTGGCCATGGTTGAGGTCGTACTACGCGCAGTCCGTGTCGACGTGGGATCGTCGACGCCGCTCTTGTTGCTCGAAGAAGTCGGGGGCGATCGAGTTCTGCCGATCTTCGTTGGAGCGCCCGAGGCGACGGCGATCGCCTACGCGTTACAAAACGTGGCCACGCCCCGTCCGATGTCCCACGACCTGCTCGGCAACGTCATCGCGGCGCTCGGTGCGCAGCTCTTCGCGGTTGAGATAACTGAACTCGTGGATAACACGTACTACGCGAACTTGCGGCTCCTGCGCGACCGGACCGAGATCAACGTAAGCGCTCGTCCCAGCGACGCCGTCGCGATCGCGCTTCGAGTCGGTTCTCCCATACTCGTGAGTGACCAGTTGATGAACGACCAGGGCAAGGTGATGCACCTCGACGAAAGTGATGAGAACGACGACGAGGTTGACGGATTGTTCGTGGAGGACGAAGGTACGCCCAATGAGGCGGAATTGGTCGCTGAACTGCGCGACTTCCTCGAGACGATCCGTCCCGAGGACTTTAATCAGTGAGCAGGGGGCTCAAGTCGTTGGCGATCTTTTTTGCCTTCGTCATCATCTTCGTCTTCAGCCGTCACTACCTCACCACCACGACGACCACCACCACCTCGACGACCACCACCATCGCGAGTTCGACGACAACGTCACTTGCCTCGTTGACGACGTGTCAAGGTCGCGATTTCAAGGGCGTCTACGACGAGGGGGAGGGTGCCGCGGGCACGATTGTCGCGAGCGTGACCCTGAGCAAACAGACGCCTGGCAGTTGCGTGGTCGATGGCTATCCGACGCTCACGCTCCAAGACGAGACCGGGGCGGTTTTCAGCTCGACGACGTCGACGACGAGTCCCATACAGTTTCCCGTCGCCGCGGCGAATAGACCGGCCTCAAAGATTGCGGTCACCGAGGGCGGCTCGATCTCGTTCTCCTTGGGTTACTCGGACGTGCCGGTGGGCACCGAGGTCTGCGCGAGTGCCGTGACCATCAGTGTCCAGTTCCAGAGGAATGGCTCGACGACGCCCGTGACGCCGGGCTACCCGATTCAGCCCTGCAACGCCGCCACCATTTGGGTTAGTCCGTTCTACTAGCCGCACGTGAGTGATCGGGTGGCGAATTGGTGATCGCCGTCCACGCCGTGGTGCTCGTCAAGCGCGGTCCCTCCATTGGGGATTGTCTGGATCGATCGTCGACGACTAGTGGTGTTCAATCCTCGCTCGGGTCCACCACGATGCGTCCGCGGGTCTTGCCACTTCGTATCATCTCGAGCGCCTCGTCCAAGCCCTCGAGCGTGATGGTCGAGTCAATGAGGCCGGCAAAGTCGACGCGCGTGGCGACTTCACCTAACTGGCGCCACACCTCAGCGCGGGTCCTCGCCGAGGTCTCGACCGCGTCGATGCCCAAGAGTGCCACCGCACGGGTGATGAAGGGATAGACGTTCGTATTGAGATCGGGACTCGCCACGAGTCCGCTCGCGGCGACGCCCGCGCCGTAGCGCAGCGAGCGCAAGATGTGATGGAGCGTCTCGCCGCCCACGCAGTCGATCGCTCCGGCCCAGCGCTCACTCGCGAGGACCCGGTCGGGACGGTCGGCGATGTCGTCGCGGCCAATGACTCGCGTCGCTCCGCGCTCGTAGAGCCACGCCGATTCCTGGGGCGAACCAGTGGACGCTACTGGCTGGTAATCGCGCGCGTGTAGGAAGGCGACGGCGAGTGAACCGACACCGCCCGTGGCGCCCGTGACGAGGACCTCGGCGCCGGGTTCGAGGCCGTGCTCTTCAAGGGCGAGGACGCTCGCCATGGCGGTGAAGCCCGCGGTGCCGATCACCATGGCGTCGCGCGTCGAGATGCTCGCGGGCAGCACGCTCACCAGTCGAGGCGGCGCGTAGACCTGGGGAGCGAAGCCGCCGTCGCGCCCCACACCCAGGTCGCCACCGTGCACGCAGACCGGGGTCCCCTCGGCGATGCCCGGGTCGGACGAAGTGATCACCACGCCCGCGGCGTCGACACCACCGACGAGCACGGGCACGCGTCGCACGCGACTCGAAGGGCTCGCCACCAGGGCGTCCTTGTAGTTGACCCCCGAGTACTCGACGCGCACGTGCAGGTCCGCGGATTCGCGCGCGAACGGCTCGTAGTCCTCGACGCCTCGGCTGAACGCGCCGTCCTCTTCGCGCACGACGTAGCAACGCATCGCAAAATTCTAGGGGAGACTCACCTCGCCACGTGCCAGGTCGTACCATGACGACTATGCCCATCATTGAGCTCAACGGTCAACGCACGTGGGTCCTCGTGCCCAAGAAGAAGGGTGAGATCGTGCTCTTGTTACACGGGGGCATGAGCAGCAGCGCCAGTCTGCTCTCGTCGATCGGCCCCCACCTGAAGAAGCGGTTTCGATTGGCCGCCTTCGACCGCCGCGGGCACGGCAAGAGCCCCGACAACGATCGACCGTTTCATTACGCCGACATGGCCGAGGAAACGATTGCCTTCATCGAACACCTGGGCCGAAAGGTGCACCTCGTGGGCCACAGCGACGGCGGCAACGTGGCGTTGCTGGTGACCCTGCGACGTCCCGATCTCGTGCGACGTTGCGTGGTCATCGGCGGGAACTTCAATCACCGGGGTCTCGTACCTGTCGAGCCCCTGCGCGTTGATTCGCCAGGCTTTCAAGCCTGGTCCGAGAAGTACGCGGCGCTCTCGCCAGACGGGATCGAACACGCCGCGACGGTCCTGCACAAGAGCTTGCGCCTGTTCGCCCATGAACCGAAGCTGTACCGCGAGGAACTCGCTCGCGTGAGTCGCCCGGTGCTGGTGATGGCGGGCGATGACGACGTCGCGAAACTCTCGCACACCTGTGCGTTCTTCGAGTCGATCCCTGACGCACAGTTGGCCATCATTCCCGGCGCGTCGCACGGTGTCTTGAAAGAGCAGAGTGCGCTGTGCGCGTCGATCATCGAGCGATTCCTCACCCAGTCGCTCCCGGTCAAGACCCTCGCGCCGATCCGCCGCCCGGCGGTGAGTGACTAGGACCTTGCGGGGCTTTGTCGAGAGCCCCAACTAGGCTTGTCTCGATGATGACCCAGCTCGCCGCTTCGCGGACCCGGTCGGTGACCTGGTGGGGGAGGCTCGACGGGCTGAGAAGCGACGCAGCGCTCTACGCGATTTCGGCGGTGTTCGCGCTGCTGCTTGGCTTCACGTCCGGACAGGTCGCCCAGTGGCATTGGGGCTTTCTCACCGCGGCTCCTTACGGTGTGGCCGCGGTCGCCGGGGTGTGGCTCGGTCGCTATCGCGTGAGGCGCGCGACGTTGGTTCGTCTGGCCCTACTCGCGCTGGTGATCATGGGTTCGGTGGTGATCCCGCTCGCCCTCGAGGCGCGTTGGCGCCACCAGGATCCCAATCAGGGCTACGCCCAGCCCGAGATCTCGGTGATCGAACGATCGGCCACCTACGTCAGCCAGGGCAAGGACCCGTACCGTTCGTACTACACCGACGGTCGCGTGGTCGACGAACTGCGCGGGGTGCCCGCCTACGAATCCTTCTTTCCATATTTTCCATTGATGAGCGTCTTTGGCTTGCCTTCGGCGGAGACGCACGCGAGTTCAGGTCTCACCGACGCGCGCATCGTCATGTCACTGATGACCGTGCTCGTGAGTCTGGCGGCACTCGTGATGTTGCGTGCGTCACACGAGAAGAAAATCCGCATCGCCCAGGTACTGCTCGCGTTGCCAACGGGAGCTTTGTTCCTCTCGACGGGGGGCGACGATATGCCGATCCTGGCGTTGCTGCTGTTGGGCGTGGCGGCGTTGCAACGAAGAGCCGCGACCACCGCCGGCGTCAGCCTCGGCCTCGCCGCTGCGATGAAGCTGACCGCCTGGCCCATGGCCTTTGGTGCGTTGCTCGTGGCGCGCGACAAGAAGGATCGCCCAGCGTGGCGTCGAGTGGCGCTGTGGATCACGTGCATCGTGGTGGTCACGGTCACGCCGTTCGTCCTTAAGGCGCCGTGGGCATTCTTCTCGAACGTCTTCGCCTTTCCACTCGGACTGGCGCACGTCGCCTCGCCCGCGGCGAGCGCCCTGCCTGGCCACATCCTCACGACCTGGTGGCCCCCGCTCGGTCACGTACTCGCTCCGCTCGCGCTGCTCGTGGGCGGTTACTACGTCGCCAAGTACGCCAAACGCCACTGGCCGCTGACACTCAGTCAATTGCTCGCCATACTCAGCCTGGTGTTCCTCGTCTTGATGTGCGTCGCGTCGGCGACTCGGATTGGCTACGTGATCTACCCGATCAACTTCGCCCTCTGGTCCTGGGTCTGTCGCGACGACCAGAGCGCCGCACTCGAAACGGTGGCGCTCTAGATCGTTTCGGAGTTCTGGTAGATCTGGTAGGTCCAGTGCGTTGACGTGGCGCTCGACGAAGTCACCGTGACCCCGATGACCCAATAGAAGGTGTCGCTACCGGCCTTTTGGAACAGGTCCTGGGGCGAACCGTTGCTCGCCCCCTGGGAGAAGAGGTTCCAGCCGCGCGCCTTCAGCTGAGCGCTGTAGTACCCGAGCAACGGGCCGGGCTTGACGGCGCTGACGAACGCGCGCGTGCAGTCGAAGTCGCCCGCGCCCTGGTTGAGCAGTGAGACCGGACCAGCCGCGGAGGTCAATTCGGGCACGATCAGCGCGGGCACGACGTTCGAGGGGGGGTTCCCGGGTTGTACACACCCCGTGAGCAAGCTGATGTTCTTGGTGCTGAGACCGCCGACGACGACGGGAATCGTCGTCGGCGTGGCGACGCCCTGGTCCGACACGGCGTTGATCAACAGGAAGACCGCGAGCATCACGACGCCCAGGATCAGCACTGCCGCCGCGGGCCAGATGCTGGTGGTCGTCGTCAACGGCGGTTTCGGACGGTCACTCATCCTGCCAGCCTAAATGGTCAATGGGACCGCGCCCCTGGCCGAGTCGCCAGGAGGCCGCGCCCTTGATCGCGGCCAGCACGAAGGACTTCGCGTCGCGCGTGGAGTCGGGCAGCGTGCGCCCGAGAGCCAGCCCGCACGCGACGGCCGCTGACAACGAGCAGCCGGTGCCGTGGTCGTTCGTCGAATCGACGCGCTCGGCGTCAAAGACGGTGACGCCCTCGGGTCCGACCAACACGTCAGGCGCGTGCGATCCTGCGTCGCGTTGGTTCGCGAAGTGGCCACCCTTTACCAATACGTAGGTCGGACCGAAGGTGAGGATATGTTGGGCGACGCGCACCATGTCGTCGCAGTCGCGGATCGTGCTCGCGTCGAGATCACAGAGCACCGCCGCCTCGCGGATGTTGGGCGTCACCAGCGTCGCGAAGGCGAACAGCGACTCACGGTACGCCTGGATGCCGCCCTCGATCATGAGTGAGTGACCAGTGGACGAGACGAGCACCGGGTCCACGACGAGGTTGGCGAGGACCCCCGAACGGGCGAGTTCGCCGACCACTTCGACGGTCTGGGGCGTGGCGAGCATGCCGGTCTTCACCGCGCGCACGTCGAAGTCCTCGAGCACGGCCAGACATTGGGCGATCACCATCTCGGGTTCGGCATTCGCGACCGAGAAGACGCCTTGCGTGTTCTGGGCCGTGATCGCGGTGATGGCCGTGGTGCCGTGCACCCCAAAGGCGGCGAAGGTCCGCAGGTCCGCTTGGATCCCGGCACCCCCACCCGAATCAGAGCCGGCAATGCTGAGGACGGTGACCGGTTGCACCTTAACCACCCTAGTTATGAGTCATGAGCGCCCAGCCCCGGGGCGCACCGTGCGTGGGGCGTTGACGGGTCGCTCCCGCAGTCCACGGTGGGCCGAAGACTGGCGCTTAGTACGATGAGGGGAGTGGATGATCTCTTTCGCGTTGGTTCGCTCACTTCTTCGTCGCGACTCGTCATGGGCACCGGAGGTTTTCGGTCCCTGGACGTGCTCGAAGCCTCGCTCGTCGCTTCGGAAGCTTCGATCGCCACGGTGGCGCTTCGTCGCGTCGACCCGTCGGTGGAAGGTTCGATCTACGACGTCTTAAAGGGGCTGGGCTTTGACCTGTTGCCCAACACCGCCGGCTGTTACAGCGCGGACGAGGCCGTCAAGGTGGCCCACTTGGCGCGCGAGGCCTTCGGCACCGACGTCGTCAAGCTCGAGGTGATCGGTGACGACGTCACCTTGTTGCCCGACACCACCGAGACCTTGATCGGCGCCGAGAAACTGGTCCGCGACGGTTTCGAGGTCTGGGCCTACACCTCGGACGATCTGATCGTCGCCCAACGACTCGAGCAGGTCGGGTGCGTGGCGGTGATGCCCCTCGGTTCGCCCATTGGCTCGGGACTCGGGATTCGAAACCCCCACGCGATCAGCCTGATCTGCGAGCGCCTGAGCGTGCCGGTACTGCTCGACGCTGGGGTGGGGACCGCGTCCGACGCCGCCCTGGCGATGGAACTGGGTTGTGACGGGGTGCTCGCCGCCTCGGCGATAAACCGGGCCCTCGAACCGGTTCTGATGGCCCGAGCGCTCAAAGAGGCGGTTTCGGCCGGATTTCTCGCGCGACGGGCTGGGCGGATACCACCTCGGTTACACGCCGAGGCCTCCTCGCCGTCCCTCGGGCGCCCGGACCTATTTGTCGAGTAGGACCAGGGAAACTACACTTGTGTAGTCCAACGGGATAGTCTGAAAATGCCTCGGTCGGGAGGGACTTCGAATGGCAGATTCTCAAACTTCGGGATTTAGTGGCCCGACGGTGTGTCGCCTGGCGGGCGTCACGTACCGTCAGTTGGACTACTGGGCGCGCACGGACCTCGTGACGCCTTCGATCAGCGCCGCTCACGGCAGTGGCTCGAAGCGTGCGTATTCCTACGGCGACGTCCTCGAGGTCAAAGTCATCAAGTCCCTGCTCAACGCGGGCGTACATCTAGCGCGCGCCCGTCAGGCCGTGGAATGCCTGCGCCGGTCCTTGGGGGCCGACCTGGCGTCGAGCAGTCTCGTGATGAGCGACGCGGGCTCGGTGCTCGCGCGCGACGACGGCGACCTGGTGGACCTCTTGCGCGGCGGCCAAGGCGTCTTTAACATCGTGCCCTTGGCCAACGTGGTGGCCGAACTCTCCACCACGATTCAAAAGGAACAACTCTTGACGTCGGAGAGGGAGCACCGCTCGGCGTGACGCCCCTGTCATCACGTGGCGACGCTCGCGTGCGCCACCCCAGTTTGAAAGCGGCGGCCGAAAGTTGTTTCGCGCACCCGAGCGAGCAACTCTTGGCCACCCTGCTCAACCTCTACGGCATCGAGTGGCAGTACGAACCGCTGGAGTTTCCTCTCGCCTGGAACGAGGCGGGACGTCCGGTACGAGCGTTTCGCCCCGATTTCTATCTGCCGACGCAGTCACTGTTCATCGAACTCACGGTGCTCGAGCAGCGCCTCGTGACCAAGAAGAATCAGAAGGTCCGCGAGTTCCGCGCGCTCTATCCCGAAGTGCAGTTGCTGGTGGTCTACCAACGTGACTTCGTCGAGCTGCTGCGCCAGCACGACCTGGGAACCTTGGGTGACTTCGCGGCCTAGTGTGGCTCTCGTGAGCGACCGGCGCCCCTTCCTCTATAACACGCACGTCGAACTCGGTGCGAAAATCGTGCCCTTCGGGGGATGGGAAATGCCCCTCGCCTACGGATCGGGCACCGTGGCCGAGCACCTGGCCTGTCGACGCGACGCGGTGGTCTTTGACGTGTCGCACCTAGGCACCGTGCGTTGTGACGGCGACGGGATGTTCGACGCGCTCCAGGCGACACTCACCAATGATCTCAGCAAGGTCGCGCCGGGACGTGCGCAGTACACGCACTTGTTGAACGACGACGGGTTCGTCGTCGACGACATCATCGTCTGGTGGGTGGGCGAGGAAGAGTTCGACGTCATGCCCAACGCCTCGAACACGTCGGGGGTCACCTCGGCGCTGCCGGGCGTGGACGTCACCGCGCAGCGCTGCGTCCTCGCTATCCAGGGACCCCGCGCGCGCGAGAAGGTGGCCACGCTCGANNCGGCACCGAGGTGCGCGTCGCGGGCACCGGTTACACCGGCGAGGACGGCATCGAGATCGCCGCGCCCAATGAAGTCGCCGAAGAGCTCTTGCGTGCACTGGTCGGCGCGGGCATCACGCCGGCGGGCCTGGGCGCGCGTGACACCTTGCGTCTCGAGGCGGCGTTGCCCCTCTACGGCCACGAACTGACGCTGAACTCGACGACCCTCGAGGCCAAACTCGGCTGGGTGCTCGGTTGGCAGAAACCCACCTTCCGCGGGCGCGCCGCCGTCGAGCGCGAGCGAGAGCGCGGACCTCGCCGGCACCTCACCGGGGTGCTCGCCGAAGGACGCCAGCCTTTGCGCGACGGCGCGCTGGTACGCGTCGAGGGTCGCGACGTGGGGGTGCTCTCGTCGGGGAACTTCTCGCCGGTACTCGAACGTGGCATCGGGCTGGGTCTGCTCGACGAGAACCTTGAGGTCGGCTCGCCGCTCGAACTCGAACTACGTGGACGCGACGTGAAGGCCAGCGTCGCCGCGCTGCCGTTCGTACGAAAGGTGAAGTGATGGCTGACTACCTACCCCACACGAAGGACGAAGTCGGCTCGATGCTCGATTTCCTCGGCATGACGTCACTCGAACAACTCTTTGACCACATACCCGCTGCGGTTCGACTGAGCACGGGCCTCGACCTCGCTCCGGGCCAGAGCGAACCCGACGTCGCGGACTACTTCGCTCGACTGACCCGAGCCAACCGGGCTCAGAGCTCGTCGCTCACGTGTTTCGCGGGCGCGGGCGCCTACGACCACGAGGTCCCCGCGGTCGTGAAGATGCTCGGCTCGCGTTCGGAGTTCGTCACCGCTTACACGCCCTACCAGCCCGAAGTCGCCCAGGGCGTCCTGCAGGCGATCTTCGAATACCAGACGCTGCTCTCGCGCCTGAGCGGGCTTCCGATCGCCAACGCCTCGCTCTATGACGGCGCGACCGCGCTCGTCGAGGCGCTCAATATGGCCTCGGGCGCGACGGGGCGCCAGAAGATGATCGTGTCCTCGGGCGTGCATCCGCACTGGCGCGCGGTTGTGCGCACCTTCGCCGCCGGGACCGGTCACGACATCGTCGAAGTCCCGTTGGTCGAGGGCCGCACCCAGTGGCAGGACGTCGACTTTACGGACGCGGCCGCGATCGTGGCGAGCTACCCGAACTACCTGGGTGTGCTCGAAGACCTTGGTGTCGCCAAGGGCCTGGCCGTCGCCAACGACGCGTTGTTCGTCGTCGCGGCCGATCCGGTCGCCGCGGGCGTGCTGCGAACCGCGGGGGAGTGGGGTGCGGACGTGTTCGTCGCCGAGGGACAGCCCTTTGGCACGCCGCTCGCCTTTGGCGGCCCGTACCTGGGTCTCTTCGCCTGTAGCACCGATCAGGTGCGCCGACTGCCCGGGCGCATCGTGGGTGAGACGGTCGACTCGAACGACCGGCGAGCCTTCGTCACCACCCTGCGAGCGCGCGAACAGGACATCCGCCGCGAGAAGGCCACGTCGAACGTCTGCACGAACCAGACGCTCATGGCGGTCACGGCCGCCATCCAGTTAGGTTGGCTCGGCACCCAGGGACTGCGTGAGGTGGCGACCAGGTGCACCCAGGGTGCGCACTACCTGTTCGACGAGGCGCTCAAGATCGACGGGGTCACCGCGGCGACCCAGGCGCCGTTCTTTCGCGAGTTCGCGCTGCGGGTGCCCAGGAGCGCGAAGGACGTCCTGTCGTCGATGTGCGACGACGGCGTGCTCGGCGGGTTGAGCGTCGCCGAACTCTGCGCCGGAGCGGACCCTTCGATTGACGAGGGCGAGCACGTCCTGCTCGTTACGGTCACCGAGCGGCGCACAAAAGAACAGATCGACCACTACGTCGACACGCTGCGAAAGGCGGTTCGCTGATGACGACCTACGCGTCGGCCCCGGGAGGACGCGCGGCGTCGGCCCCGCTGCTCGGCCACGAGACCGAGCCGACGATGTTCGAGATGTCGGTACCCGGGCGTCATTCCTACCAATTGCGCACCACCGGCGTGCCCGCGGTGCCGCTCGATCAACTGGTGCCGTCCGAGCACTTGAACGAGGACGTCATCAACCTCGCCGAACTCTCCGAACGCGACCTGGTCGCGCACTTCACTCGTCTCTCGCACCGCCAGTTCTCGGTGGACCTCGGTGCCTACCCACTCGGTAGTTGCACGATGAAGTACAACCCCAAGTTCTGTGACGCGGTAGCGGCCGATCCGGGTCTTAACACCGTGCACCCGGGCGTGCCCGCCGAACTCGCCCAGGGTTGGCTCGAGCTGCTGGTGACCCTGGAAGAGAAGTTGTGCGTCATCACCGGCATGAGTGCCGCGACGTTGCAACCCGCGGCGGGCGCGGCGGGCGAGTTGACCGGCCTGTTGCTGATGCGCGCCTTTCACCAGGCCAACGGCGACGTTCGCAGTCGGGTCTTGATCCCCGATTCGGCGCACGGTACCAACCCCGCCTCAGTCACGTTGGGTGGCTACGAGGTGACGACGATCCCCTCGAACGAGCGCGGGCTCGTGGACCTCGCGGCCTTGAAGGCGGCGCTCGGTCCCGACGTCGCGGGCATCATGCTCACCAACCCCAACACGGTCGGGCTCTTCGAAGAGGAGATCATCGAGATCGCCACCGCCGTGCACGAAGTGGGTGGCCTGCTCTACTACGACGGGGCGAATCTGAACGCGATCCTGGGCGCGGTGCGTCCGGGTGACATGGGCTTTGACATCGTGC
>PLQL01000024.1:172039-222512 GCA_003160115.1 Acidimicrobiaceae bacterium | reverse complement strand
CCGCGCGTACTTTCACCGCTCGTAGGACCTCGTCATCGACGGTTAGCGTTGTTCTAGTCTTTGCCATAAATACATTTTAGCATCATGATGGCACAGTCAGCCACTATAGGGCCATGATCACAGTTTGGTCACAGACTGAGTGGACTCAGACGGATTTGACGTAGCCATGCAGGAGCGAGAGCCCATATAAGTCCTACGAGACGGACTCCGTGACACGGGCTAGAACGAACCGGACCGAACTCATAACCCGAAGGTCGCAAGNNGTTCAAATCTTGCCCCCGCCACCATTAAGAAGTACGGATCAGAACCGGTGCGAGAGCACCGGTTCTTAGGGCTCATCGGATTTTAGCGGGGTATGTCGTCACGAAGAGCCCGTGCGATGCGGATATGGGTAACGGCTGGCGAACAGACGCGTTCGATACAGCGGTACTTATTAGCGCTTGGGCTGAGATCGTCGAAGAGTCGTTCGCCGCTACCGAGTAAGACAGGCACTATCGCAAGATGCATCTCGTCGATGAGCGAAGCACGAAGGTACTGCCTGATGGTGGCCGCCCCGCCTCCGACAAGAACATCGCGGTCACCCGCTGCTTCGAAGGCTGCGCTGAGAGCCGCTTCAATCCCACCGTCCATGAAGTAGAAAGTTGTTCCCCCCTCCATTTCAATCGGAGGATGCGGGTGGTGAGTGAGCACGAAGACCTCGTGATGAAAGGGAGGATCCTCTCCCCACCAGCCTCTCCACTCGCTCCTGTCCCACGGGCCACGGATCGGGCCAAACATGTTCCGACCCATGATGGTGGCGCCAACACCAGATTCCCGTTCCGAGAAAAAGTCGTCGTCGAGCCCCTCGCTGCCACCTTCTGCGCCGATCATCTGACTGAAGCTGCGGGTGGCGAAGATCCATTGGTGGAGCTGCATACCCCCAATCCCGAGCGGATTGTCGACGTCTTGGTGGGGCCCTGCGCCGTAACCGTCGAGCGAGATCGAGTAGTTGCGCACGAGCAATCTCGACATTGAGTCCTCCCTTTTGATTGTTCTCATTATGACTGAGTTCGATCTCTTCAGAGCCAATCGGCTTCGAGTGCTCGCTGTCGTCAGGCGAATGACCCCGCAGAAATCCGATGAGCCCTTAGAGGGGCGGTGATGGTTTCGTCGTAGTTCATTGCGAAGTAAGTAGTTGCGCGAGCTGACCTTCGATCGTTGAGACCATCTCATCCGGGACGCCCTCGGTTTCGTCGCGAGACGCGGCAATAGCAGCGGGTGCCCCCTCTAAGAGGTCGAGGATGATTGTCGTCGCACGTTCTGCAGACATTCCCCATTTGAGCGACTCATTGGCGATGCGCTCCACCGTCATTCGATTCGTTCGGCGGATGTTATCGATGTACATCGCCAATTGGTCGTCGCCGTAGTACAGCGTGCACACGAGGTCGTAGAGGGGCGTCAGCGTCAGCGTTCCGTCTTCTGTGTGCAACAGCGAGAAGTTCTTGGCGTGTGCGTCTCCATTGCCGATGAGCGCGTTGACAGTGACCGCTTTAAGAAGTCGCTCCAACGAGTCCGGCGCAGCAACGTCTCTCAAGATGCCAGCGATGCGCAAAAGCGACGGTCCCCCGTCCTCTTCGTACTTTGTCTCCGGCGCCACGGCGGTTGCCTGGCAGAAGTCTTCCTGGTGAATGCGATGTACGGTGCCGTTGGTTGCAACAACTCGGTCGTAACGCTCGACAACTATGAGCTTGCGCCCACCGATTTTCGTTGTTTCGACCGATGCAACATTCAGCCCGAGATGCTTAGCGACGCGCATACAGAACGCCTCGTTCTCGACGGTGTCGGGGAACGTCGCGATCTCCGGCTTGAGAATATGTGTCGATGGCGTCCCGTCGACTGGTCGTCCCCAGGAGCCGTCTGGCATGCGAGTCAGGACCAACTTTTCTTGCATGCCCGCCAGGGAGATTCGTACCCGCCCACCAACGCCGAGCGGGGCGTTCTTGAGATCTCTGACGAGAGCTGCGATTTCGTCCGGACTGAGCGGCTCCGCGGTGGTCGTGGTTGGTGCTGGAGGCGCCGGATCGTCAGCTGGCTGGATCACAACCGCGCCAGCGCAATCCCTCCCAAGGGCGCGGATCAACCCGTAGGTGTCGCGCTCAGGGATGTGGACGTCTCGGGCGATTGAAGTACGTGATTCGCCTTCGGGTAGTAAGCCGTCCAGGAATGGGCGAACGATCCCTTGCGTGTATCGGCGTGAGCTGACGGGTAACGAAAGCGACAAGAGCGGGGTGCCCAACGGGTACCTCCTCAGTGCCTCTTCCGTGTATGTCAATCGAAGCCGGTCTCGCTCGCGGTCGATGACGGCCACTCGCTCGCCATAGAGCCAGACAGCGAGCTCGTCAGCCACTACCAATCCGCCTTGTCCAGCGTCATGCGAACTCCGAGTTGGCGCAACACTCCGAATAGCCGTTTCACTTGCTCGGTTTCCTTGCCGCTTTCCATCTCGGACAGGTAACTACGCTGGATCCCTGCCTTCTCAGCCAGCTGGGCTTGGGTCAGCCCGGCCTCTGTCCGGTAGTGACGGACGGCATCGCCCAGGGATGCGGGCGTATAAATCCGGAAAGGGCCCCGGGTTGGTTTGGGTTGGTGTTCTGTCGGCATAATCCGACATTGTAGCAAAGATGGGATATCCCGACAAGTAGCCAATGTTGGAATATCCCTACATCTTTGCTATATCAGGATATTCTGACATGGCAGATCTGGAGGAGGGCCCCAACAACCTGGGCGAGGACGGAAGCCCGAACGGCTCTCCGTTCGTTCGGCTGGAGGCTGTGGAAGGGCCCCGTTTAGTCATCGCAGGGCTGTCAAAGCCGTTTGCACAAGTTCGGCTCTGCTATTTGACCTCTTGATTGAGTCGACTTTGGTTCTTATTATGTGACCCAAGGTCCACCGCTGGATTCGGAAATTGCAGGTCTTACCTGCTTCCTTATGGGTGCAGTTCTACGTCACCCGTGCTCAATAATGACGTTGGCAACGAACTAGGAGGCAATAGTGCCTCTGATCAGCCTAATTGACCCTATATTACAATTTGATGATGGGGTAGCGACCCCGCCGAATACCTTCGGCCCTCGTCGGGGTCGCTACCATCACACGGTCGAACGTGTGAGAACTTTCTTTACGTATTCAAGGTTGTTGACGTCGTGAGAAGGCTCTGCTACGTTCTCACCCAAGAGCAGTTAAACGAATGGCGGTAGCATGCAACGTTTGATTCGACTGGGGGGGGGGACTGCTCCTAGCTAGTGCGCTCAGCCTGGCTGCAGTGGCCCTACCAGCAGGTGCGGCCACCAAAGCAACTGCGACGCATACTTCTAGTGCAACAATTTTTGCTTCTGAAGTTGCGAGTCTGCAGGGTAAGACCATGGCGCTCTCCAACGGAGCGACGTGCATGGTGAGTTCTACGACCTGCACGGTGGTGTCGAGTGGCACCAGTGGAATAGCCGAGGGAACACCTCTGGTTGTTGCTGCAAATCAGGGAGGCGTGCAGCCGCATCTTTTGTTACAAGCGATTTTCTTTGGTGAAGGAGCCGGAGGCCTTGCCGAATCAATTCTCTTTATTGTCTTATTTTGGTAGGTGACGTCGTGCCCCGAATTCTTTCCAAAATCAAGGTCACAAGTTATTTGTTGAGTTTCGCTGGCATTGTCTGGCTTTTGGTTGACAACAGCAAGGTTATTGGTGTTGTGACGGTCGTGTTTGTCTGCATTGCGGCAGGACTTTCGATCATCAGTATCCCTTTTGGTGTCCGAGAAAAGAGAGCAAAGATTCACCATGGGTGAATCGCGGCAAATGTTGATTCGCATCATCGGTGTTGTTGCAGTCTTGACGTTTATAGCCGGTTTGGTTTTGGCTGCTACGGCATTCACTGATTACAAGTGGGTGATTCTTGCCCTATTTTGTTTCGGTTTTGTTCTGCTGCTCTACGGGAATATCTCAGTGCGACGTCGTCACTAGGACTTCTTCGATTTCATGAAGTTCAATGTCATGACCACGATCGGTGAATCCAGCCTTGCTTAGTGAGGCTGGATTCGCGACGTGGCAAGCGGACCAAATGCGTCAATATTGTTCAAGAGTTTTGAGTTGAACAACGGGAAAAAGGAAAATGAACCCAATTCAATCGATTACAACCTGCTTGAAGAAGTACGTCGCGTTCTCTGGGCGGGCGTCTCGCAGCGAGTACTGGTACTTCGCGCTCTTCTACTATGTGCTCCTGCTGGTGGCCGCGCTTACCCACAACGTGGCGTTCCGCGACTTAGTCGAGTTGGCTTTGTTCTTGCCTTTCCTGGCGGCCGGCGTTCGTCGTCTGCAGGACACCAACCGCTCGGGCTGAGGGTGATCTGTCCGATTGTGAACCTTGTCTTCTTCTGTTTGCCCACTCGTGAGCCTTCAAACCTTTCGTTATCCTGAATCGATCGTTCACCGCGTTGCTCGTTACTCACGCTAGGGATTGAATTGTGATCAGCGTCGAGGACGTGACCAAGTACTACGGCGAGACCATGGCCGTTGACCACCTGAGTTTCCAGGCAAAACCTGGTCTGGTGACGGGGTTCCTCGGCCCGAACGGATCTGGTAAGTCAACGACCATGCGGGTAATCCTGGACCTGGACCAGGCGAACTCGGGACGGGCAACGATCAACGGCGCCCACTACCGCGATCTGCGCTTTCCCCTTCGCGAGGTGGGGGCTCTGCTCGACGCAAATGCGGTCAGTCCCAAGTTCACTGCGCGTACCCACCTGCGAGCCCTCGCCGCTTCGAACCAGATTCCGTTGTCTCGTGTTGACGAGATGCTGGAATTCACTGGCATCACCTCGATTGCAACCAAGAAGATCGCCGACTACTCCTTGGGAATGCGTCAGCGTCTCGGTATCGCCGCTGCGCTGCTCGGCGATCCGGGGGTCGTGCTCTTTGATGAACCGGTCAATGGACTTGACCCCGAGGGCATCCGCTGGTTCCGTGGTTGTTTGCGTTCAATGGCCGACGAGGGACGCACAGTCCTGATCAGTTTGCACCTCATCAATGAGTTGGCCCAGTGCGCCGACGAGGTGGTGGTCATCGGCAAAGGATGACTCATTACGCAGAGTCCGCTCGACCAGCTCGGCATGACCAACGAGACGGTCACTGTCAAGTGTTCGGACCAAGAGCTGTTGACCGAAGCGTTGAGCCACACCGACGCCCAGATCCTTCATGCTGACCAGAATGGACTCACAGTGGCTAAGTTGAGCGCCGAAGAGGTCGGACGCGTGGCTTTTGACGAAGGGTTGATCGTCTTCGAACTGGGGACGAATCGTGGGACCCTCGAAGATACGTTCTTCGAGTTGACCGAAGGGGCGGTTGAGTTCGTGGGGACGACTGATGATTTGCATACTTCAGTGAATGGAGACGGCCCGATAGGCCCATCGGCCATCCTCTTACACGGACACGTTGACAATCATCTTTCCCAGTATTTCCTCGGACATTTGTGCCAGGCTGACGGATGAATTCGTTTACGCTGGGGTACTGCTTCGTTCCCAAGTTGGGCTCATAACTCGAAGGTCGCAAGTTCAAATCTTGCCCCCGCCACCAAGTTCAAATGAGCCCCTTTCTCAAGGAAGGGGCCCATTTGCATTCTGTTTGTTTTCATTGACTACGAACAAGGACGCCACGTCAAGTCCGGATTGCCCTACTTGCCTTCTCGCGGCACTGGCATATCACGTCGTAGCCCGAAGGTCAGTGTGGGTATCGTCGCCCAGGTCGGTACCCAGGTCCTCGCGCTAGCGTGTCCCTGGGCGGCGAGCGCAGTCCGTCGCCTGGAGGTCTTCGTGCGGCTCTTTCCGCGTTTACTCGTGCTGGTCCTGGTTGCGAGCGTCGCGCCCGTTTGCTCGGTCTCGGTCCTCGCGAGTACCGCCGCCGTCGCTTCGTGCACACCAGGCGGGGCGACTTTGACGGCGACGCCGAGCCAGGCGAACTATGCCCCAGGCAACTTGGTGCGCGTCACTATTTCGTTGCATAATCGCGCCCGGGTGGCCTGTTCGTACGTGACGGGTCCCACCTCACCGAATTTTGTCCTCAAGAACTCGTCGGGTACCACCGTGTGGGGTTCGTGCTGGTTCGGCGGCGGTCCCGCTCCTTGCGCCTTCTACCTGGTCCAACGCGTCCTCGCTCCTGGAGCGACGTATCGCGATCGTTTGACGTGGGATCAGCGCACCGGTCATCCCGATCTCGCCGTGCCCTTCGGGCTATATCGATTCAACGTGACGATGTCCGGTCTCGCTGTGCACGCCGCGACGGCGTTTCGGGTGGAGGCTTCCTAGTAGCGAGTTACTCCTTTGCGTCACGGTTCTTGTCGCAGGCGCAACCGGGGGCGGTCCACATTCTCGTGTTCGAGGTTTCTGACGCCTCCCGGCCGACTGGGTGTGGCGCCGCGATGGAGCGTGATGAGCCGACCGGGACTTGACTAGAAGTTGATGTTGTCGCGCTCGGCGGCGTTGACGGCGGGCGTGGTTGCCGCTCGCCACAGGTCGAAGTAGTTCTTGAAGGTGATGTCCTCAGTGACGTANNAATCGAGCTATCCAGGTCTGTCGCACGTTGTGGGTCGTGAGGCGGCGATCCTTGCTCTTGCCCATGCCGCCGTGCTCGGCGATCGCGCGCAGTCGATTGAGCACGCGCCACTGGGTCATCCACGGCAACCACCAGAACGCGAGATACGACCACCAGGCCCCGGTGAGCAGCCAGAACAGGGCGAACAGCACCACCTGCACGCCAAGGATCGAGCAAGCGATCCGCCGACTCGTAGGTTTGAACGCGGCGCCCAAAAGTGCGACGAAGTTCTTGTAGCCCGAGATGCCCACGGCGTCACGCAGAAGTCGACGCCGCAGGTCGCGTCGTTCGCACGGGTAGCCGCGATAGAAGGAAATGTCGGGTTCGTCGGGTCCGAATTCCTCGCGGTGGTGGGCGAAGTGACTGCGTCGATAGACCGAGATAGGAATGAACGCGGGGTACGCGACGACCCAGGTCCCGATGAAGTCGTTTACTTTCTTCTTGGCGAACAACAATCGATGCGCGCTCTCGTGCATGAGGATCGCGAAGCGGGCGTGCATTGGACCCATGAGCAAGAACGCGGCGACGGCCGCCACGAAGCCCCAGTGCACGCCGCCGTAGGCCAGGAGTGCTGTCCAGAACCAGACCATGAAGACCGCGCGAGCGTTGCGCCAGTTGTCGATGTGACGAAACGACGCCCGCAGCTCAGGGATCGCTACACCGTTGGGCAGTAGACGCTCGGTCGGCAAGACGTCGTTGAGCTCGTTCGCGGTGGGCACGAGGGCGATACTCATAGGAGAAGTATTACTCGTTGGCACCGACGAAGGGCAACTCCTTGAAGGAAACTGGGCGCTCGACGCGTACCCTCAACACCTTCGCACGAGAACAGGAACCGCAAGGGGCTTCAATTGGTCGCCGAACGTCTGGTTCGCCCGTCGACTAGGGCGGTACATTGAGGTGAGCCCAAGGAGGCATGTATGGCGCGTAATCCCTACGATGACTTACCGCGACTCGCTTCGTTCGAACTCACGTCGACCGATTTCGTCGACGGTGGTGCGTTCGCGTCACCCCAACTGAGTGGCCTGATGGGACTGGACGGTTCTGACACCTCGCCGGAACTCTCGTGGCGGGGATTTCCCGAAGCGACGAAGAGCTTTGTCGTGACCGTCTATGACCCGGACGCGCCCACGGCCTCGGGATTCTGGCATTGGGCCGTGCTCGATCTACCGGCAACGACGACGAACCTGGCCTCGGGCGCAGGCGCGGAAGGTGGCGCGGGTCTACCGAGCGGTGCCGTCCAATTGGCGAACGACGCCGGCTTGCATCGCTTCGTCGGTGCGGCACCTCCGCGGGGACACGGCGTCCACCATTACTTCGTCGCCGTACACGCCCTTGGTGTCGAGAGTCTGGGGTTACCCTTGACGGCGACCCCCGCCTACCTGGGTTTTAATCTGTTCAGCCAAGCCATCGCGAGGGCCGTCATCGTCGCGACCCACGAGCAGCCCTAACAACCTCGGGGAACCTCGTGGTGGCGAAATATTCCACCAGTGCGATGAACCGTCGTTGGAACCGCTGCAGACGTACGCTCGATTCCGAAGGTTGGGCTGAGCGAAGAAACCGCGTCGGGGTCAATGGCGCGACAGCACTGCCGCGCCCGCCTTGGCGCCCGCTACGACCATCGCGACGTCACCTTCGACGAACTCTTGGGTGAGTCCGAGATGGCCGTGCAACAGACGGTGGTACGCGGGGCCGAAGAGCATGTCAATCACGAGATTGGCGTCCGAGTCGCTCGGTATCTCGCCTCGGGCAATAGCGTGCACCACGATCTGACGATGCTGGGCTCGAACGACTTCGAGGAAATTCTCGCGCCACGCAAAGCCCATCTCGGGGTCGAGTTGGACCTCGGCGATGAGACTGGCGAGGGAACGGCCCGTCGACGTGCCGTTGACCGTGGTGACCCACGCGCTCAGGGCTTTTCGAAGGTCGCCCTCGAGCGATCCGGTGTTGACGGCGGGTTGGGTCGAGAGGAAGTCGTCGAGGAACGCCTCGAGGGCCAAGCTTCCCTTTGAGGGCCAGCGTCGATAAATAGTGGATTTACCCACGCCCGCCCTCGCGGCCACGTCCTCGATGGTCATCTGGCGCAAACCGCGCTCGGCGAGTAGTTCCGAGGCCGCGCGAAGTATGGCGACCTTGGCGAGCTCGCTTCGCGGGCGCGTCCGGTGAGCGTCGTCCAGGTCTATGCCCTTGTTCACGTACTCCATTGTACGAGGGGTACTCCGAAACGGTTCGCGGGCTCTCAACTCGACCAACGCGCACGGCGCAAGTGACACTAACAAGCCCACTGAAGTCGGGCTCGGTTGCACCGGGCGATGTCCTAGGCGCTCGACGATAACCAGCTGTCGGCGGTCTTCGACTCGGCACAGTGAGCTCGCGAAGTTCCGGCCTTCTACTCGTGCGATGGGGGATTCCAGCGTAGCTGGGCTACCCGGTCCGGGTCCACGTAACCGTGTTCGACGAACCAGCGCGCTGACTCATAGAGCGCGAGTGCGGCGCGGCGCGAATGGTAGCCGAGTTCGGTGCGAGCTCTCGTGTCGTCAAAGGTCATGGTGGTGCTCGCCATCTGAGCGGCCTCGAGCGGTACGCGCGGTTCGCGGTGCAGCAGCGAACCTTCGAGGAACTGGGACGCGTAGCCCGCGATGATCGGAAAGATTGAGGGGAACCTTCGCTGCGCACTGGCCAGTCCGGTGACGTCCGAGAGTATGGCGAGTAGTTGGGACATCGTGACGTTCTCGCCACCGCAGATGTAGCTGCGCCCCTGGCGTCCCTTCTCGAGNNGTGTCGACGTAGCCGGGCATCGCCCCGTTCAAATAGTCGAGCACGACCTTGCCCGAGGGCGTGGGTCGATGGTCGTAGGGACCGTGGGGCATGGTGGGCAGCACCAAGACGACAGGTGCGCCCTGGGCGGCGAGACGCAGCACCTCGTGTTCGGCGACGTACTTGGTTTGCTTGTAGTTGCCGTAGAGATGGCTGAGGTCGGCGACGTCGTCCTCGGTCGAGGGCGTCCCCGCCTTGGTGCGCCAGAGCCCCAGTGTCGCCACTGTCGAGGTGTAGACAATGCGCTCGACGCCGGCTTTCGTAGCTTCGGCGACGACGTTGCGACTGCCCTGGACATTCACGGCGTAGAACGACGTCGGGTCCATGGGCCAGAAACCGAATTTGGCTGCGAGATGGAAGCAGAATCGAGCTCCGTCAAAGGCACCCTCCAAGTTCTGGGGTTTGGTGATGTCCACGGTGTGGCGTTCGACCTCGAGCCCATCGAGGTTGGCGCTCGCGGCACCGGGTTCGAGCATCGCCACCACTTGGGCTTCGCGCTCGAGCAGGGCGCGCGTCACCGCGGAACCAATGAACCCGGCCGCCCCCGTCACCACGACACGGTCGCCGGCGCGTAGTTCGTAACTCACCGGGCCTCTTTGTTCGAACTCGACTTGGTGCGGGTGCGCTTGAAGGTACCCTTGGCCATCGTGAGCCCGAAGTCCACGAGCCAGCCGCTCGAACGTTCGGCGTCGGTGAGCAGTTCGTCAAGGGCCTCGACGAACAGATTGATCTCGGTCTCTCCCGCGATGAGAGGTGGGAGCAATTTGATGACGTTCACGTTGTCGGCCGCGACCTGGGTGAGTATGTGGTGACGGTGGAAGAGTGGCACGACGAGTGTTTGGGAGAACATCGCGGTGCGCGCGGCTTCGACGACGCGAAATCGCCGCTTGGCTCGCCGGGCGCCCGGCGGACCGAATTCGATGCCGATCATCTGGCCCTGGCCGCGTACGTCGTGGATGAAGTCGTGACGAAGGGCGAGTGCGCCGAGTTTGGACTTCCACTGGTCGCCCATGGCGGCCGCGTGGGCGACGACGCCCTCGTCGTCAAAGACCTGGAGGGTCGCGAGTCCGGCGACCATCGCCAACTGGTTGCCCTTGAACGTCGTCGAGTGCACCATGGCGCGTTCCATTGAGCTGTAGGTCCCGCGCAGGATCTTGTCACTCGTGAGCATCGCCGCCACCGGCACGTAACCGCCCGAGAGAGCCTTGGACACGGTGATGATGTCGGGCGAGAGGCCGTAATGCTCGAAGGCGTAGAACCGACCGGTTCGGCCGATTCCCGTCTGCACCTCGTCGCAGATGAACAAGGCGCCGGCACTGTGCACTGCGTCTTGGGTCGCACGCCACTGATCAGCTTGGAGTTCGTAGACGCCTTTGCCCTGGATGGGTTCGACGATGAGCGCCGCGACGTCGCCGGCGCGTAGTTCCTTCTTCAACGCGTCAACGTCGCCAAAGGGCACCTCGCTCGCTCCTGGTAGCAACGAGCCGAATCCATCCTTGAAGTCCGCCGATCCATTAAGCGAGAGTGCGCCCATGGTCAGGCCGTGATAGGCGTGGGAGAAGTAGAGGACGCGGTTACGTCCGGTACTCGCGCGAGCGAACTTGATCGAGGCCTCGACTGCTTCGGCGCCCGAATTACAGAAGAACGCGCGCTCGATGTTCGACGGGCTGCGCTGGACCAGTTGCTCGGCGAGCAGTCCGGGCAGGAGTGCACAGTCGATCTGGACCATGTTGGGCAGGTCGGCGCGAATCGCCTGGTTGAGGGCGTCCTTGATGACCGGGTGGCTGCGCCCGAGCGCAAAGACGCCGAATCCGCTCAGCATGTCCAGGTAGCGGGTGCCGTCCTCGTCGATCAGGTAGCAGCCCTCGCCGTGCTCGTAGAAGCGGTCAAAGCCGAGGGTCTTGACAACCTTGGTCAATTGGGGATTGAGATACTTCGCGTGAAGTTCGAAATTCTCGCCGTGTCGCGAGGCAAGCAGTTCATCCAGGTCAAAGGGCATGGTCCTCCAAGGCTCTCGGAATCAATCTAGGTCTCGATTCGGTGGCACAGTTCTCAGCGCCCTCTGGAAACTCCGGCTGGTCAGGGACCGTAGGCTTCAGAAGTGGTCGTCTTCCTCGCCCTCGTGGCCGCTTTCGCTAACGCGATCGCCAGCATCTGTCAGCGCCTGGGCGTCGAGGACGCCCCCGAGAAGAATGGTCCGTCCATCGGCCTGGTGCGCCACATGATCCAACGCCCGATCTGGTTGATGGGTTTCGCGGTCATGGCGGGCGGCTACGCGAGTCAAGCGGTCGCGCTGCACGTGGGCTCGCTCAACGTCGTCCAGCCGCTCATGGTGAGCGAACTGGTCATCCTCGTGCTGGTGCTCTGGCTCTGGTATCGCACGCCGCTACGTGGACGAGACCTCGCCGCCGCGGGCGCGACTGGATTGGGTCTGGGTCTGTTCCTCGCGTTCTCGTCGCCGCGTCTGGGCACCCGAGAACCCAACGGCGTGACCTGGCTCGTGACCAGTGCGGTCGTGGTCGGCGTGGTCCTGACCTTCGTGGTCGCGGGTTCAAAGGGTTCACCACTGCGTCGGGCCCTCGCTCTGGGCGCCGGTGCTTCAGTGGGTTTCGCACTGCTTGCGGCGATCACCAAGTCGATGACCGACCGACTGGTCGCGGGATGGGGACCGCTCTTCACGTCGTGGCAGCTCTACGCGCTCGCGGTACTCGGCCTGGGTTCGTTCCTCATCATGCAGGCGGCCTTCCAGGTGGGCCCTTTCGCCGCCTCGCAGTCGACGCTCATCCTCGTCAATCCGTTCGTCTCGATCGTCGTGGGCAGCGTGCTCTACGGCGAGAGCCTGCGCGGCGGCGCGTGGTTTCTCACCTTGGAGGTCGCCTCACTGCTCGTCATGGTGCTCGGTGCGCTCGGGTTGTCGACGTCGCCGCTCGTCGCCCAGGTGCACGAAGAGACGTCAACGGAGCATCACCTCTTGGCGGGACGAGGTCGTTACGCGATCTGGCGGGTACGACGAACGAACGAACGCGCGCGCACGGGGCCGCGGACGTGACAAGTCGCTACCATGGGCCATGCCAGCGGGCGCTACGTCGATGACCTTTACGCCCCTCGACCATCGCGTGCGTGCCGCGTTCATCGGCCTCGGGCGCATCTATGACTTGAACCGACTCGCGTACGTGAATAATGACGACGTCGAGGTGGTGGCCCTGGTCGATCCCAGCGAGGCGCGTCGCCACGAGCGCTCGCGCGACTGGCCCGGGGTAGCGACCTTCTCGTCGATCGCTGAACTCGGGGCGAGTGGCGTGGTGGTGGACGCCGCCGAAGTGCTGTTGCCCATTGTCCTGCACGAGCAGGGAGTTCTCGAGTGCTTGGCGCTCGGGTGGCACGTGAACCTGCAGAAACCATTGACGACAGACCTGGCGAGCGCCTCGCGCATGGTCGACGCGGCGAACGAGCACGGGCGTCAACTGCGGGTGATGGAGAACTATCTGTTCTACGAACCGCTTCAGCGGCTCAAGCACGTGATCGATTCGGGCGAACTCGGACCGATCAGCGGCTATCACCTCAAGATGGTCGCGTCGGGTCGCGGTGGCTGGGAAGTCCCGGGCGATACCTACCAGTGGCAATTCGACCAGGCCCAGCGAGGTCGGGGGATCCTGGTCTTTGACGACGGATGGCACAAGTTCTCCACGGCACTTTGGTTGTTCGGTCCGATTCGCGAGTTGCGGGCCTGGATCGGTTCGACCGAGGTGATTCCCGGCATCGCCATCGACGCCCCCACGACGATCGTGTGGGAGCACGAGAATGGCGTTCGTGGCGTCTGGGACATCACCTTGGCCGTTGACATGTACTTGCGTTCGGACTATTACACGAACGACGAGCGCTGGGAAGTGACGGGGCAGCGTGGCTTCGCCCGTGTCAACCGCTGTACCGGGCGAGGTCTGCAAGAGCCCAGCTTCGAGGTGTACCTGGACGGCGAGATGCGTTCGCACCACGCCCTCGACGACGATTGGGCGAGTAGCTTTCGCGACTCGGGTCGACACTGGCTTCGCTGGTTACGCGACGGTAAAGGTCCACTGTGGTGGGACGCGCGTGACGCCACGGCGGTACTGCGCGTGGCCCTCGCCGCCTACGAGAGCAGCGATCGCGGTGGTGTCGGCGTGGATCCGACTTCGCTGCATTGATGACCGAGGTACTGAGCATTCGCTGAAACGACGCAAGGTCGTCGTGGACGATACTGGAACGAGTAGCCGGCTGCCTGATGCTGGTCACCCAGAGGAGCGCAATGGATTACGGATACTTTGATGATGACGCGAAAGAATACGTGATCACCAGGCCCGATACGCCGCTTCCTTGGATCAACTACCTGGGCACGGAGGATTACTTCGGATTGATCTCGAATACCGCGGGCGGGTGCTCGTTCTACCGCGACCCGCGACTGCGACGTCTGACTCGCTATCGCTATAACAACGTGCCCTTTGACGTGGGCGGACGCTACATCTATCTGCGCGACGACCAGGACGGGGATTACTGGTCACCGTCGTGGCAACCCGTCCGGCGCCCACTCGAGTCCTACGAGTGCCATCAAGGTCTCTCCTACACGACGATCAAGGCTGCGCACAATGGTATACACGCCGAGACGATGTACTTCGTCCCACCCGGCGAGACGCTCGAGGTATGGCGAGTGCAGGTCCGCAACGACCGTGACGTGCGGGCCGACATCTCGCTCTTCTCGTCGATCGAGTTCTGCCTGTGGGACGCTCAGGACGACGCAACGAACTTCCAGCGGAACTTCTCCACCGGCGAGGTCGAAGTGCTCGACAGCGTCATCTACCACAAGACCGAGTACCGCGAGCGGCGCAATCACTTTGCGTACTTCGCGTGCTCCGAACTGCTCGCGGGCTTTGACACCCAGCGCGACACTTTCCTGGGCCCGTACCGGGGGTGGGACGCGCCCGAAGCCGTGGAACGCGGCGAGTGCTCCAACTCCGTCGCTCACGGTTGGGCGCCGATCGGATCGCACCACGTGCGGATCTCACTCGAGCCGCACGAGACGCGCCAGGTCATCTTTGTCCTCGGCTACGCAGAGAATCCCCTTGACGCGAAGTTCGACCCCCCTCAGAGCGAGATCATCAACAAGTCCCTAGTCCAACCGGTAATCGAGCGCTGGACGGATCCCTCCAACGTCGATGCCGCACTCGCGGTGCTGCGAAACACCTGGGACAAGTACTTGTCGGTTTTGCGAGTGTCGACGCCCGACGAGGACACCAATCGGATGGTGAACATCTGGAACCCCTACCAGTGCATGACGACGTTCAATCTGAGTCGCTCGATGTCCTCGTTCGAATCGGGCATCGGTCGCGGCATGGGATTTCGTGACTCGAGTCAAGACATCCTGGGCTTCGCGAGCATGATTCCCTCGCGGGCGCGTCAGCGACTGCTCGACCTCGCGGCGACCCAGCTCGCGACGGGCGGCGCGAATCACCAGTACCAGCCGCTCACCAAACGGGGTAACGCGCAGATCGGATCGGGCTTCAACGATGATCCGCTGTGGTTGATCTTCGCGGTGAGCGCGTACCTGAAAGAGACGGGAGACCTCGGTCTGCTCGGCGAGCTCGTACCCTACGACAACGTCGAGGGAAGCGAGACGTCCCTGTACGAACACCTCGGGCGTTGCGTGCGCTACACGCTCGAACGACTGGGACCCCACGGGCTGCCGCTGATCGGTCGCGCGGACTGGAACGACTGCCTCAACCTGAACTGCTTCTCAGAGAATTCCGGTGAGTCGTTCCAGACGACCGAGAACAAAGAGGGCGGCGTGGCGGAATCGGTCTTCATCGCCGGTCAGTTCGTGGTGGCGTCGCGTGAATTGGAACAGATTGCGCGCGCGCTCGCCAAGCTCGACGACGCGACCACGCTCGAATCAAACGCACGACGCATGGTCGAGGCGATCGAACGCGACGGCTGGGATGGCGACTGGTTCCTGCGGGCCTACGACTACTTCGGCAAGGTCGTGGGCTCACGGTCGAACGAGGAGGGCCAGATCTTCGCCGAGCCCCAAGGAATGTGCGTCATGGCGGGTGTGGGCGTCATGGACGGCCGGGCGGCCCGGGCCATGACGAGTGTTCGAGACCTCCTCGGGACCGAACACGGCGTCATGCTCGTCCAACCTGCATTCACGCGTTACCACCTCGAACTGGGCGAGATCTCGACGTACCCGCCCGGCTACAAGGAGAACGGCAGCATCTTCTGTCACGTCAATCCCTGGATCATGATCGGCGAGACGATGCTCGGCCACGGGGACGCCGCCTTCGAGTACTACCAGCGTACGAATCCTTCGGCGCGCGCCGTGATCAGTGACGTACACCGTTGCGAACCCTACGTCTACGCCCAGACGATCGCCGGGCGAGACGCGCCAAGCTTTGGCGAAGCGAAGAACTCGTGGTTGACCGGATCGGCGTCGTGGCACTTCGTCGCGATCTCGCAGTGGATACTTGGTATTCGACCCGAATTGAACGGCTTGCGGATCGACCCGGTCCTTCCCGAGTCGTGGCCAGGTTTCAGCGCCACGCGACAGTGGCGCGGCGCAACGTACGAGATCGTGGTGCGCCAGCCACTGGGCGTGACGGGCCGTGTTGGTCGGCTCGTGGTCGACGGAAAGCCCGTGGAGGGAAATCTCGTGCCCGAGGCACCGGCGGGTTCCGTTGTCAGGGTCGAGGCGGAAGTGGAGCCCGCGTCGTCGGATTGATCGCGCGATCGACGCGGTCGTCCCTGCGGACCTCAACCCGTGTTGCGAAGACCCGTCGCGATGCCGTTGATGGTGAGTAGCAGGGCCCGTTGCATCAGTTCGTCGACCTGCGCGCCGTTCGTGCGAATCGCTCGAACTTGCTTGAGCAGCTGGATCTGGGTGAGTTGGAGGGGTCGAAGATACTGGTCGCGCGTGGCTAGGGTGCTCGCGAGCAGCGGTTGGGACTCGAGCAAGGTCGACTCCTTGGTCACGGCGAGGAGTTCACGCACAGTGAGCTCGTATTCCTCGTTGATCATCGCAAAGAGATAGGCGAGCTCGTCAGGCACGAGACGACGCACGTATTCGTGGGCGATCCTCATGTCGGTCTTAGCAAGGGTCATCTCGACGTTCGATATGAACGAGGCGAAGAACGGCCACTCCTCGTTCATGCGCACGAGCGTGTCGGCGAGCCCGGCCTCACGAGCGGCGCGCAAACCACTGCCGACGCCGAACCACCCGGGCACGATCTGGCGCGACTGGGTCCAGCCAAAGACCCAGGGGATGGCTCGCAGGGACTCGATGCCGTCGTCGACCTTGGTCCTTCGCGCCGGCCTCGAACCGATGTGCAGGTTCGCGAGCTCGTCGACGGGCGTCGAGAGATTGAAGTAACTCGGTAGGTTGGGGTCCTTGATCAACTCGCGATACGCCGTCAGTGACGCGTCGGCGACGATATCCATGGCGCTGTCCCACTTGGGGAGTTGGTCGGGAGCGACCCAGGGATTGGAATGGAAGAGCACGCCCTCGAGTACCGCGGCCAGCAGTTCCTCGAGGTTCTCGCGAGCGAGCGAGGGCAGGAGGTACTTGTCCGAGATCACCTCGCCCTGTTCGGTGAGTTTGATCGAGCCGTTCAACACGCCGTAGGGCTGAGCGAGAATGGCGTCGTGCGTGGGTCCGCCGCCGCGACCGACGCTGCCGCCACGTCCGTGAAAGAGTCGAAGACGGACGCCAAAACGTTGGGCGACGTCGCGCAGTTGGCGTTCGGCGTGGTGGATGGCCCATTGGGAGGCGGCGATGCCCGCGTCTTTGTTCGAGTCCGAATAGCCGAGCATGATCTCTTGGACGTCGCCGCGTAGGGCGACCAGGCGACGATACGGGTCGAGCGACAGGAGTTGCTCGAGGATCTCACCGGCGCGGCGCAGCTCGTCGATCGTCTCGAAGAGCGGCACGAAGCCGATGCGTGCGTGACCGCTCGTCAGATCGACGAGTCCGGCTTCGCGCGCGAGGATGACTGCGGCGAGCACGTCGTCGCCGCCCTTGGTCATGGAGATGATGTAACTCTCGCACGCTCGTTCGCCGAAGTGGTTCAACAAGCCTTTGATCGACTCGAAGGTCCGAAAGGTTGCGAGGTCCTGTCCCTCGAGAGGTTTGGGCAGCAGTCCTAGTGGTCGGGCCGAGGCGAGCTCGCCGGCGAGCAGGTCGAAGCGCTCGGTGCGCGAAAGCGAGGCGTAGGGCTGGTCGTACTCGCCGAGTCGGTCGATGAGCGGGCCGAGGGCGGCGTGGTGCGCCTGGGCGTGTTCGCGCACGTCGAGTGTCGTGAGGGTGAGCCCGAAGGCGGCAACCGTGCGGATTGACTGTTCGAGCGTGCCGTGAGCGACGTGTTCGCCACCGTTGGCGAGCAGTGAATCGTAGAGCAGGCGAAAGTCGGCGATCAGCTCGGCCGTCGAGGCGTAGTCGATCCCGGGCTGGTGACGGCTACGTCGTTGCATACGTTGGAGAGTCGAGTCGAGCTTGGCGCGGATGCACGTGAGTTTCAAGCGGTAGGGTTCTTCGTAGTTGAGGCGTCGGTAGCGCGGATCCAGGTTCGTGACGCGCTGTAGGTCGAGCGCGAGCGACACGCGCAGCTCCTCGCTGATCGCGCTGTGGCGCTCGGACACCGAGATCTCATCGATCAATCGGGCGAGCAGCGTCGTCAGCATCCGGATGGAGTGATCGAGCGACATGTCCACGACCGACGTGGTGACCTCGGGAGTGACGAACGGATTACCGTCGCGGTCCCCGCCGATCCATGAACCGAAGCTCAGGGGACGACTATCGACCGGCAATTCGACTTCGAGGCGTGCGAGACACTCGACGAGCTGGGTGAGCACGTCAGCGACGGGACGGCGCATCAAGCCGTCGAGGAAGTAGAGGGAGTTGCGCGCCTCGTCGAGCACCTCTGGCTTGTCGAGTCGTAACTCGTCGGTCAACCAGAGTTCGTCGATGACTTCGGCGGCGCGTCGCCGGCGGCGCTCGTCGCTGGTGCCGCGTCGGGCCAGCACCGCTTCGTCGAGCAGGTCGCTCACCGCACGCAACTTGATCAGCACCGATCGTCGGGCGGCTTCGGTGGGGTGGGCGGTGAAGACGGGTCGCACGTCCAGTTGGCGCACCGCCGCCTCGACGTCGGCGCGCTCGAGTCGGCCCTCGGCGAGGGCGACCTCGATGAGCGTAGTGACCCGCGCAAGCGGTCCCTGGTCCAGGTCGCGACCTTGACGACCGCGGTGCGTCTGCTCGGCGACGTTAGCGAGGTGGAAGTACGTCGAGAAAGCGCGCACCAGTTGGCTCGAGGTGGTGAGGTCGAGTCCTTCGAGCAGCTCCATTGAGGACTCGAGGTCCTCGTCACTGGCGCGACGCACGACGTCCAACGTGTCGAGGAACGCCTCGGAGATCTGGCGGCGAAGCGTCTGGTCGAGCAGCGAGCCGAGCATCACGAGGTCTGACTCAAGTGAGGAGCCCTCGGGCTCGGCGTCGGACAAGGGAGTGGCGAAGCCACGGCGCGTCGATTCCTGCGGGGCAAGCTTCGCGGATTGGTTCGTCATTACTCAACGTTACAAAATGAGTGCGGTCCGTCGACGCGCCGCGCCGTGGGCAACGGTGTGGTGGGCCTCGCTCAATTAGCGACCCCCTCGTAGAGGAATTCGTGACCAAAGCCCTTAATCCTTGGTGTTTCGCGTGCGGTACGGTCGTTTTATGACCCTCCGGCCCTTCGATTCCAGGAGTTCATCGACCTCGTCGACGGGGCACCCGACGCGTCGGCGCCGCCGAGCGCGACGATAGGGGCGACGTGTTCCAAGTTCGCATACACGGTCGGGGCGGCCAAGGGGTCGTCACCGCCGCCGAGTTGCTCGCCGTCGCGGCCTTCGCGGAGGGTCGCCACGCCCAGGCGTTCCCGAGTTTTGGCTCCGAGAGAACCGGTGCTCCGGTCGTCTCGTATTGTCGCCTCGACGACGCGCCGATTCGCACCCGCGAGCCAGTGATGGAACCCGACGCGTTGATCGTCCAGGACGTGACGCTGATCCATCAGGTGGACCTGTTCTCGGGACTCTCCCACCACGGCTACGTCCTTATTAATACGTCACGAAACTTCTCCGAGTTGGGCTTCGAGGACCACTTCCGCGAATTCTCCCAAGAGCGCCTTCTCACCTGCCCCGCGACCGAGATCGCGCTGGAACACGTCGGTCGACCCTTGCCGAACGCAGCGTTGCTCGGTGGCTTTGCCGCCTTCACCGGCGAGATCACGTTGGACGCCATCTGTCAGGCCATCGTGGACCGGTTCAAGGGCGCCGTGGGCGAGCGCAACGCCGCCGCGGCCAAGGTGGCCTTCGAGTTCGTGACCAACGCCAAAGAGGAGTTCCTCCATGCTTCGACAAATTGAGGGTTCGCGCGCGATCGCCGAGACCGTCGCGCTCTGTCGCCCCGAGGTCGTCTGCGCCTATCCCATCTCACCTCAGACCCACATCATCGAAGCCATTGGCGCGATGGTCAAGGCGGGCACCCTCGCGCCGTGCGAGTTCATCAACGTCGAGTCCGAGTTCGCCGCGATGTCGGTCGCGATCGGTGCGTCGGCGACCGGGGCCCGGTCCTACACCGCGACCGCGAGCCAGGGACTGCTCTACATGATCGAGGCGGTGTACAACGCCGCCGGCCTGGGCTTACCCATCGTGATGACGCTCGCGAATCGAGCCATCGGCGCGCCCATCAATATCTGGAACGACCACAGTGACGCCATGGCCGTGCGCGACGCGGGTTGGATCCAGTTCTTCGCCGAGACGAACCAGGAGGCGGCGGACCTGCACGTCCAAGCTTTTCGCCTGGCCGAGGAACTCTCGGTTCCGGTGATGGTCTGCATGGACGGCTTCATCCTCACCCACGCCGTCGAGCGAGTTGACATCCTCGACCAGGCGACGGTCGATAGCCTCCTTCCGCCCTACGAGCCCCGACAAGTGCTCGACCCCGCCGACCCGGTCTCCATCGGCGCCATGGTGGGTCCCGAAGCGTTTGAGGAGGTCCGTTACCTGGCCCACCTTCGCCAATTGGACGCTCTGGTGCGCATACCGGCGATCGCCGAACAATTCGCCCACGTGACCGGACGCGCGAGTGGCGGTCTGGTCAACTCCTACCGGACCGACGACGCCGAGACGGTCATCGTGGCGCTGGGCTCGGTGCTGGGAACGATCAAAGACGCCGTCGACATTCGTCGCGAACTCGGCGAACGTGTCGGCGTCGTGGGCATCACGTGTTTTCGACCTTTTCCCGCCCACGCGGTGCGCGAGGCCCTGCGGTCCGCTTCCCAGATTGTCGTGCTGGAAAAGGCCTTCTCCGTCGGTTTCGGTGGCGTGCTCTCGACCGACGTCGCGATGTCGATGCACGGCGAGCAGCACGTGTTGCGCAGCGTCATCGCCGGACTCGGCGGGCGCCCCATCACGCGACGTTCACTCGAAGCGCTCATCGCCGAGGCGGTGCGCGGCGATCTGCCCGCACTGACTTTCCTCGACCTCGATCACGGTGCGGTTGACCGCGAGCGCACGCGAATGGCGGGCACGCGTCGGTCGGGTCCGTCGGCGGAGAACCTGTTGCGCGATCGCGGTCCGGTCGGCGCCGCGGCGCCGAGGACTGAGTCATGACGTCTCAACCAGTGCACTTCTACCAAGTCGGCAGTTTCGCCGTCGGTAACCGCCTGCTCGCCGATGACCAACGGACCGTCCAGTCGAATCCGAACCGGGCGAATTCAATTGATTCAGGTCACCGCGCCTGTCAGGGTTGTGGCGAGGCGCTGGGCGCGCGCTACGCGCTCGACGCGGCGATGCGCTCGTGCGACGGCCAGATCGTCGCGGTGAACGCCACGGGATGCCTCGAGGTGTTCTCGACGCCCTATCCCGAGACCTCGTGGCGTATTCCCTGGCTGCACTCACTGTTCGGCAACGCGCCCGCGGTCGCCACCGGGGTGGCGGCGGCACTGCGGGTGAAGGGACGCGATGACGTGCGCGTCGTAGGCCAAGCCGGCGACGGCGGCACGGTGGACATTGGATTCGGCTGTCTGTCGGGAATGTTCGAACGCAACGACGACGTGCTCTTCATCTGTTATGACAACGAGGGTTACATGAACACGGGCGTGCAACGCTCGGCGGCGACCCCGCCGGCGGCGCGCACGGCCACCACCGACGTCGTGGGCCCCGAACCCGGCAACGTCTTTGGTCAGGGCAAGGATTTGCCACGTTTGGCGATGGCCCACGACATCCCCTACGTCGCCACCGCCACCGTCGCGGACTTGCACGACCTTGAACGCAAGGTGGAGCGCGCCATGGCGATGCGAGGAGCCCGTTATCTGCACGTCCTCGTGCCCTGCCCCCTCGGGTGGGGTTCGGCATCGAATGAGACGATCCTGCTCGCACGCCTCGCCCAGGAGACGGGTCTGTTCCCGGTCTTCGAGGCCGAAGACGGCGTGGTCACGAACGCCACGCTCATTCGACGCCGGGTTCCCGTCCAGGACTACCTCGCGCGCCAGCGCCGCTACGCCCACCTCTTCGGTTCGCATCCTCGACCCGACGTCGTCGAGCGAATCCAGGCCATGGCCGATCGCAACATCGAGCGCTACGGACTGCTCGACGCCAGTGACCAGCAAGTGAGCGTCTAATGGAGATACCTTTCGCCATCACCTTGGACGTCGGTACGAGTCGCTCGAACCACACCGGTTCGTGGCGGGTGGAGCGTCCGGTCTACGTGGACCGAATGCCTCCGTGCAACGACGCCTGTCCCGCGGGCGAGAACATCCAGGGTTGGCTCTATCACGCCGAGTCGGGTAACTACCGACGCGCGTGGGAGAAGTTGGTCGAAGAGAATCCGATGCCCGCGATCATGGGTCGAATCTGCTTTCATCCGTGTGAGACCGCGTGCAACCGGGTCCAGGTCGACGAAGCTGTGGGCATCAACGCCGTCGAGCGTTTCCTCGGCGACCTCGCGATCGAGAAGCGATGGTCGTTGCCAATTCCTGGTAGCGACACGGGCAAGCGGGTGCTCGTCGTCGGCGCGGGTCCCGCGGGGCTCAGTGCCTCGTACCACCTTCGCCGTCTCGGCCACCAAGTGAAGTTGGTCGACTCGGCCTCCCAGTTGGGCGGGATGATGCGCTATGGCATTCCCGCGTACCGATTGCCGCGCGCGGTCCTGGACGCTGAGATCGCCCGTATCGTTGCCCAGGGGATCGAAGTAGAACTGAATCACGTGGTGCACGACGTCGAACGCGAGCGAGTCGAGGGTAAGTTCGACGCGGTCTTCCTCGCCGTCGGAGCCCAACTGGGCAAGCGGGTCAACATCCCCGCGGGTGACTCGTCGCGCGTGATCGACGCAGTGACGTTCCTTCACCAGGTGGCGGACGACGATCCGCCCCTGCTCGGTCGGCGCGTTGTCGTCTACGGCGGTGGTGACACGGCGTTCGACGCGGCGCGTACCGCCCGTCGACTGGGTGCGACTGACGCGGTGATCGTCTATCGGCGAAACCGCGAACGCATGGGCGCCAGTGGTGAGGAGCTCGAACAGGCACTCGGCGAAGGTGTCACGGTCAGGTGGCTCTCGACCGTTAATCGCTTCGAAGGCGAGAAGATGGTCTTGGAGAAGATGGCACTCAACGCCGAGGGGTTTCCCGAGTCCACCGGCGAGTTCGAAGAGCTCGGCGCGGACGCGCTCGTGCTCGCACTCGGCCAGGACACCGACCTCTCCTTGCTCGACAAGGCGCCCGGGGTCAACATCGCCAACGGAGTCGTGAGCGTGGAGCAGTCGATGATGGCCGCGCCCAACGGCATCTTCGCCGGTGGCGACGCGGTGCCCGCCGAGCGCACGGCGACGGTCGCTGTCGGACACGGTAAACGAGCCGCGCACGGGATCGACGACTTCGTCATGGGGCGCGAGCCGGGCGTGAAGGACCGACACGGTCTGGCGACGTTCGACCGGCTCAACACCTGGTACTACGCCGACGCCCCCCGCCAGAATCGGCCCGAACTCGAGCGGATCCGACGTCAATCCACGTTCGACGAAGTGATCGGCGGTCTCGATGAGGACAACGCACTCTTTGAAGCCCGTCGTTGTCTTTCGTGTGGCAACTGCTTCGAATGCGACAACTGCTTCGGGGTCTGTCCCGACAACGCGGTTCGCAAACTCGGTATTGGGGAGCGTTACGAGTTCGACTACGACTTCTGCAAGGGGTGCGGGATCTGCGTCACCGAATGCCCGTGCGGGGCGATCGAGATGGTACCCGAAAAGATCTAGTCGCCGCGACGCGGTGTCTTAGCCGGACCGATGCCGCCAGTATGGCGCGGGCGTCTCAATTCGCGCAAGCGAACTGCCCACCGTGCCGAAGCGTCCGTCGTCGCTGCGCCATGAGTCAAAGGCCTCGTCTAACTCCTCACGGTTTCGCGCGACGAAGTTCCACCACATCACGACGTCGCTCTCGAAGGGGACACCGCCGAGCATCATCGCGCGCGCGAAGGGTGAAGCGTCGACAAAGAGTTCATCACCGCCCGGGGCCAGGTAGCCGAGGTGGCCGGCTTCGAGTACTTCGTCGCGCACGAGCAGTATCCCCTCGAGTACGATGATCGCGTACTCGTAGTCTCGTTCCAGCGGCAGGGTCGTCGGGCCTCGAACGACCAGTTCGAGACCAACGTGGTCGGTGTCGCGTCGTGCGGCGCTTACGACGCCTTCGAACTCACCGACGAGCACCGTGGCGTCCAGGCTTGGCGTCTCGAGTCGTGGAAGTGCGAGGTGGTGCTCGAATGCCGCGTCAAGGTGGCGGGTAATCTCGGGCTGGGCGATCCAGAGTTGGATGCCCTGCAGCGTCCCCTCGTACTGGCCCGTCGCCTCCTCGGCGTGCGATACGCCCATTCCCGCGGTCATCAGGTTCAGTTGTCCCGGGGCGAGCAACTGCTCGGTGCCCAGGCTGTCGCGGTGCACGGCCTCACCGTTGACGAGCCAGGTGAGGGTCTGCAGACCCGTATGGGGATGCGGTCCGATATCGAGGCCGTGCTCCTTGGTCACCGCGGCCGGACCCATGTGGTCGGCGAAGCACCACGCACCGACGGTGCGCCGACCCCTTCGAGGTAGCGCTCGGCGCACGGGCATCGCGCCCACGAACGCGGATCGACTGGTGCTCACCTCGAGGGAACTCACGTCACGACGTTAGCGAGCGGCGTCTCGCACCGAAAACGTCAAAAGAGTCCGGGAGGGGGTCCCGGACTCTTTTGGGGTCGTACGATTTTTAGATCACGTCCGCCGGATCGCCCTTGCGGTAGTGACGGACCCCGAGCAGGGTAAGTACCAGCATCAACAGGGCGAGCACGAAGGACGCGATCGCGGCGTACAAGGCGACGACGCCGAGGAACCCGAAGGCGTAGGCGTTGAGCAGCAGACCTCGAAGCGTGTCACCACGAAACACCAGATTGACCTCGTTGGCGAGTGCGCTGTTCGAGGGGTCGGCCAGGGAGGCCGCGCTGACTTGCGAGTAGGTCTTTCCACCGCTGATCGCGTTGGTGTCGACGCCGATGATGTCATTGGCGAAGATCTGCGCTTCGGAACCCGTGAGCACTTCTTTGCCCGCGTACGAAGTGAGGTTCGCCTTGACGAGGTCCTGGTAGTCCTGGGTGCCCTTGAGTGGGAAGTAGACCTTCTGTTCGAGCAACTGTGACTTCACCTGTGAACTGGTGAAGTTGTAACCGACGAGGAGCCCGATTCCCGCGACGAGCAGCATCACGGTCAGCAGAACGCCGACCCAGTTGAGTATCAGGTCCAGTGTCTTGCGCCTCATACGTAGTTCCTTTCCATTGCGACTCTTTCCATTCTGACTGGACCCTTCGCGAGGTCTTTAGAGGAGAAAGTCCCTTTATTGCAAGGAAACCCAGGCTAATTTACGAATCGATCTCGAGGCCCAATCGCTTCAGATATCCCACGCCCATCACCGCCGCTTCACAGCCCACGTCCGCGAGTGCCGCGAGGTCCGCGTCGTGGCGAACGCCACCCGCGGCCACCACCGCGATGCCACTCGCGCAGACCTGCTCGTAGAGACCCAGGTCCGGTCCTTGCATCGTGCCGTCACGTTCGATGGCCGTAACGTGAAGTCGTGCGACGCCGGCGGCACTACAGCGTTCGAGCGCGTCCTCCACTCTGATGTCCGTCGATGATTTCCAGCCCCGCACCGACAACGCACCGTCGCGCACGTCCAGGGCGACCACGAGACGGTCACCGAGCGCACCGACGAACGCGGCGAGCGCTTCGCGCTTCGCCCATACAGCGGTGCCGACGATGACCCGAGTTGCACCGGCGTCGAGGGCCCGTTCGGCGCTCGCGATCGTGCGGATGCCGCCCGAGACCTGCAGGGGGATGGAACCGGCGAGCGCGGTGCAGCGTTGCACGACGTCGGTGCGAAGTTCACCGTCGCGAGCGCCCTCGAGGTCAACGATGTGGATGAAGTCCGGCCCGGTCGCGACGATCCGGCCCATGAACTCCTCTACTGGTTGGCGAAATAAGACACGGTCGAAGTCGCCCTGCTCCAGGCGAACGGCGTAGTCACCAAGGAGGTCGAGGGCGGGGATGAGTTGCATAGTAGCGTAGTAATATGCTAGCATATCATCATGACATCTGGCAAGGTACTTCCGGCTGATTCGCTGCCCGAAACGGGACAGCGATTCAATGAACTCGTCGACGCATTCGTGAGGCTACGTGAACCTACCGTAGTCGCGGCGTTCTTGCGCGACCTATGCACGACCAATGAGCTTGACGCCATGGGCCAGCGACTTCAAGTGGCCCGACTGGTCGATGAAGCCGTGCCGTACCAGGAGATCTCACGGCGCACCGGCGCTTCGACGGCCACGGTCACGCGAGTGGCGCATTGGTTGCACTATGGCGAAGGTGGCTACCGCGAAGTACTGAAACGAGGTCGGAAATGAACAGGCGTCTAACCATGGCGCTGCCTAGCAAGGGGCGGTTACGTGAGCCGTCCTGGTCGTTACTCGAAGCGAGTGGCGTCGCGCCCCAAGAGCCGGGTGAGCGGGTCTTGCAAGCGCACTGTCGTAACGCCGACATCGATTTGCTCTTCGTGAGGGCTGATGACGTTCCCGAATACGTGCAGGACGGCGTGGTGGACTGCGGCATCACGGGACTCGACCTGGTGTACGAGAACGAGAGCGATGTCGAAGTTCTCCTGCGTCTCGGTTATGGCACCTGTTCGCTGCAGGCTGCGGTGTCGATGGAAGATCGCGCGACGAGCATCGAGGACCTCGAAGGTCGCCGTATCGCGACCTCGCACCCGCGCATTGCGGCACAAGTGCTCGCCGAACGCGGCGTGAAGGCCGAGCTCGTTCGAGTCGCGGGCTCGGTCGAGATCTCGCCGCGCCTCGGACTCGCTGACGCGATCATCGACCTCGTGTCGACGGGCTCGACTCTTCGCACGAATGGCCTTCGCTCGATTGGCACGTTGTTCGAATCAGAAGCGGTGCTCGTGGGTCGCAGTGGTTCGATGGACATCGAAGCGCGAAAGACCCTTACGACGGTGCTGGGTTCGGTNNGTGACGGCGCTGCTACCAACGACGGGTTCGCCCACCGTGATGGACCTGGCGACGCCGGGCGTGGTGGCGGTGCACGCGCTGGTGCCGGCGGCTGACATCTGGTCGTTGCTACCGAAGTTGGAAGCCTGTGGCGCGAGTTCGATCCTCACGCTACCGGTCGAGCGGATGTTGCCGTGAGTAAGCCCGTCGACACTGGTCGAACCTTCAGTATTGAAGACGTCGTCAACGACGTGCGCGAGCGCGGTGACGCCGCGCTCGTCGAATGGTCCCAGCTCTTTGACAAGACGACGGCTGACAGGCCCGAACGAGCTGTGCCCTACGGGGACATCCCTACGGCGGCGGTGCTCGCCGCCGCGGACGCGGTGCGCACCTGGCACGCGGCGCAACGTCCCGCGGACGTGATGCTGGAGGTTTCGCCGGGCGTCACCCTCGAGCGTCGCTGGACGCCGCTTCGTTCAGTGGGCATCTACGTGCCCCAGGGTCTCGTCTCGTCGCTCATTATGGCCGGCGTGCCCGCCCAAGTTGCCGGCGTCGAACGCATCGTCGTGTGCACACCTCCTTCGGGTGCCCCCGCCGTCGCTGCGGCCGCGGCGTTATTGGGTATCGACGAGGTGTGGGCACTCGGGGGAGCCCAGGCGATCGCGGCGATGGCCTACGGTACTGAGTCCATAGCGCCTGTCGACAAGATCTTCGGACCCGGTGGGGGCGCGGTCAATACCGCCAAGCTCTTGGTGAGTCGTGACGTCGCGATCGACCTGCCCGCGGGACCGAGCGAAATCGTCGTCGCCGCTGACGTTGGCTACGACGAGACGATCATCCAACAAGAACTCGCCGCCCAGATGGAGCACGGTCCCGACTCGCGCGCGTTCGTAGTGCGCGTGGGTGACGACCTCGAAGCGGCCCTTGGCGAGATCGAGGGTTACGCCGCCGAACACGTGGCCCTGCTCGGCCCACGAGCTGAGTCGCTGGCGTCAAAGATTCGTAACGCGGGTGCGGTTTTCGTTGGTCCCTACTCGCCGGTGCCGGCGGGTGACTACGCCACCGGGGGCAACCACGTGCTGCCGACGGGTGGTTGGGCCAAGACCACCGGTGGGCTGGGGCTCGAGGGCTTCATGAAGACCGTCACCGTCCAGCGCGTCACCAAGGAGGGACTCGAGCGCCTGGCGCCGACCATCGAAGCGTTGGCCGACCTCGAGGACATGCCCGCGCACAAGGCCACGGCGCGTCGATGACCACGCGCGAGGCGCTCGACGCCTACCAATGGCCGCCGTCTAACGAGCGAATCGCCGCCCAAGTCGACCTGGACGCGAGCCAGGTCATCCGCTTCGACGGCAACACACCGGCCACGCCGCCGGCGAGCGCGCGCCCGGGGACCCTCGCGCGCGCCCTCGCGGACGTCAATGAATACGATCGTGGTCGCTACGAATCGCTTCGACGCGCGATCGCCGCAGTGCACGACGTGGGTTTGGACCAGATCGCCCTGGGCGCAGGAAGCGACGAATTCATCGTGCTGCTTGCGCGAATCTTCGCCGAGAACGGCACAGTCGCCACGGTGCCCGCTGATTCGTATTCCATGTACCGTTACGCGGCACTGATGGCGCGAGCGAGCATCATCGACGACGTCGAGAAGGCCGACCTCGTCTTCGTATGCCGACCGAACAATCCCACGGGAGAACTCCCCGACATACCTCAGGTTTCGGGACAACTCGTGATCGACGAGGCTTACGCTCACTACGCGGGCGTGGACGCACTTGAGCAGGTGGCGAACGGCGCGATAATTCTGCGCACGTTCTCCAAGGCGTACGGTCTCGCGGGCGCGCGCGTTGGTTACGCCGTGGCGAGTCCAGAACTTACTGCGGTGATCACGTCGCGCCAGGCACCGTTGTCGGTGTCCTCGCTGTCGGCCGCCCTCGCGCTCGCGGCCCTCGCGACGCCGATCGACGTGAGCGACCAGATTGCCGAGCGTGAGCGGCTGGCCAAGGAACTGACACTGCTGGGTCTCGAGCCAGTGCCGTCGTTCACGAACTTTCTATTCATCCCGATGGAACACCCACAGGACCTCGTCGAACGGCTCTTGCCCTACGGCGTGGTCGTACGCGCGTTCGCTCGGGGCCTGCGCATCAGCGTGCGCGACGAACTCGACGACAATGTACTGCTTGACGCGCTGCGAGCGGAGTTGACTGGCTCGGCGATTCCGGCGACCGGCGTGCGTCACCGGCGAGCCACCGCCGAGACGTTGTTGACGGCCCGGCTGCGCGTGCCCGGCGAAGGACGCGTCTACGTGCACACTGGTGAGGGCTTCTACGACCACATGCTGCAACAACTGGCTTTTCACGGAGGCATGGACCTTCGCCTCGAGGGTGTGGGCGATCTCGAGACTGGCGAGCACCACACCGTCGAGGACATGATGATCACCTTTGGCGAGGCACTCAATCAGGCGCTCGGGGACCGTCGGGGTCTCACCCGCTACGGCGAGGCTCGCGTACCAATGGACGAGGCACTCGCCTACGCCGTGGTGGATCTGTCGGGCCGCGCGACCGCCAACATTTCGATCACGCCTGACCCGGGGATGGCGGCGCACGCGTTCATCTCGCTGGCACAAACCGCGCGCATCACGTTGCACGTGACCGCGACCGGCGAGAACGCCCACCACGTCGCCGAAGCTTCCTTCAAAGCGGTGGGCCGCGCGCTCGCCCAGGCGATGACCCGCGACGGCAGTCTCGTGCGCTCCACCAAGGGATCATTGTGAGCGACGTCGTGATCGTTGATTACGGCGCGGGTAACACTCGCTCGGTGCGCGCAGCGATCACCCACGTCGGAAAGTCCAGCGAAGTGAGCGCAGACCCCAAAGCAATCATCGAGGCCCCCTACGTGGTCTTGCCGGGAGTCGGGTCAGCGCGTAGCGCGATGGAACACCTCAACGAGACCGGCGCGGCCGAGGCCTTACGCCAGCGCTATCGCGACGATGGCCCGACCCTCGGCATCTGTTTGGGCATGCAACTCGCCCTCGAATCGAGCGAAGAGGACGGCGGCGTCAAGTGCCTCGGACTCTTGGAAGGGAAAGTTGTGCGTCTCGAGGCCGAGCGCGTACCTCGCCTTGGTTGGGCGATCGTCGATCCCTGGGGTGACGCGTACTACTTCGCCCACAGTTACGTCGCCGAAGCGCCCGACGTCGTCGCCACTTCGGACGGACTTACGGTGGCGTTGCGGCGAGGATCGTTCCTCGGTGTGCAGTTTCACCCCGAGAAGAGCGCCGACGCCGGTCTCAACTTTCTAGGTCAATGCCTCTCCCTCGTCTGATCCCGTGTTTGGACGTCGCGAACGGTCGCGTGGTCAAGGGCGTAAGTTTCGTCGGCTTGCGCGACGTGGGCGATCCGGTCGAATTGGCCACGTACTACAGCAGCGGCGGTGCGGACGAGCTCGTCTTCCTCGACATCGCCGCAACACCGGACGATACACAGACCATGACCTCGGTCGTCGCCGAGGTTGCTGACGTACTGGAGATCCCCTTCACCGTTGGCGGGGGGGTGCGAAGTGTCGAGGACGCCTCGAGAATCATCGAATCCGGGGCGGACCGCGTCTCACTCAATTCAGCCGCGCTCGCCGAGCCGAGCTTGATCGGGGCCATTGCCGATCGCTACGGGAGCCAAGCCGTGGTGGTGGCGATCGACGCTGGCGAGGGCGTTGTCCACACCCACGGCGGACGAGTGGCGACGACGACCCCGACGTTGCAGTGGGCCGTCGAAGCCGCCGAACGCGGGGCAGGTGAGATTCTGCTCACCTCGATTCGTCAGGACGGTCAGCGATCGGGCTTCGATCTGGAGCTCACGGCAGCGGTGCGCGGTGCGATCTCGATCCCGGTGATCGCTTCGGGCGGCGCAGGATCGGCCCAGCACGTAGCCGATGCCCTTCGCGTGGCCGACGCGGCACTCATCGCCTCGATCGTGCACGAGAATCCATCCGGACTCCCCGGACTGCGTCGTGAGATTGAAAGTCTCGGCGTACACCTACGACCACTGAAGGGACGAGCATGAGTGACCAACTGAAGGCCGCCATCATTCAAGACGACGCGACGGGTCGTGTGCTGATGCTCGGTTGGATGGATGACGAGGCGCTCGAGTTGACGCGCAGTTCCGGACTCGTGACATTCTATTCGCGTTCCCGTCAGCAGCTCTGGGTGAAGGGAGAGAAATCGGGAAACTCTATGCACGTCATCGAGGTGAACTTGGACTGTGACGAGGACGCAGTCCTGGTTCGAGTAGACGCTGACGGCCCAGCGTGTCACGACGGATCAACCTCTTGTTTTACGCCGTGGCTATGGCGAACGATCCTCCAGCGTGACGCTACAGGTGAAGAGACTTCCTACGTTGCTCGAACGTTGCGTGAGGGTACGCCCAGGGTCGCGCGCAAGGTCGGCGAGGAAGCCGTCGAAGTGGTCATCGCGAGTCTGAGCGAGGACGACGAGCGCGTCGTGAGTGAAGTCGCCGATCTCTGGTTTCACTCCCTGCTGCTGTTGCGAAGTCGAGGACTGGACCCGGCCGCGGTCGAGGATGAACTTCGCCGTCGAGTCCGCTAGAGCTCACGGCACCTAGAGTCAGGGTGACATGTTCTCACGCCGACATTCATTGAGAGGAAGAGGGCGTTGATCGGCACGACTGTATCCTCTGGCGTCGCGGTTCTCGTGGTGGCCGTCTTTCTGACCTCGTGTGTCGAGATGGTCGAGGCTCTCACGATCGTTCTCGCCGTTGGTCACACCCGTGGCTGGCGCTCATGCTTTGAAGGCGTCGCGGCTGCGCTGGCTGCACTCGTGGTACTGGTCGCCTTCGTCGGTCCGGCACTCGTGCGCGTGCCGCTTGCTACCCTGCACCTGGTGATCGGGACCATCCTGCTGATTTTCGGCATGCAGTGGCTGCGAAAGGCGATTTTGCGATCCAGTGGTCTCAAAGCGAAGAATGACGAGGACGTGCGATACCAGTCCACGGTGGCGCAACTTCAAAGCAGCGACTCTGCGCCACGTCGCGATCAGGTGGCATTTGTCGTTGCGTTCAAAGGAGTCTTTCTCGAGGGTCTCGAAGTGGTTATCGCGGTCATTACCCTTGGCACTTCGGCGCACCGACTCGGTCTCGCGGCCATGGTCGCGGCGATTGCGGTGGTGCTGGTGGCCATCGTGGGTGCCGTGGTTTCTAAGCAGCTCACGAAGGTTCCCGAGAACGCGATGAAGATGGGCGTGGGAATCCTTCTGACGAGTTACGGCACTTTCTGGGCGGGCGAAGGACTCAAGATTCACTGGCCCGGTGGCGACGCAGGACTGCCCGTTCTCGTGGCTATCTATCTAGTAGTGGCGTGGTTGTTCATCGTGGCCTTTCGCCGAAGCGCCACGGTCCTCGAGACCACGTCGTGAACAGTGACCAGACCCCGTGGATCTTTCGGGTGCTCAAGGGATTCGTGATGTTCTGGTGGGACTTCTTAGTGGGTGATACGCCCGAGTTGTTCGTGGCGACACTCGTCGTCGTCGGATTCATTGCCCTGTGTCGCATTGTCTGGCAATTAAACGCGCTGGCCCTCATCGCGCTTCCGGTCTTGTGCGTCGCGGCGCTCGGGATTTCGCTGGGTCGGGCGCAACGGGCCAATCGCAAATAGTGGTTCAGGTCCCCGGGAGCTCGTAAGCGGTCATTGATAGCGAGCCCATCTCGTAACCGTCGACCAGCGTGCGCGTCGGCGCTGATGCTGCGGCACTGAGTCCCGCAAGGTAGGCGAGTGGCAGAAAGTGATCGGGCGTCGGCACCGCCAGGGTGTAGTCGCTGAGGCCTTCGCTCGACGCGAGTTGTGACGGATCGCTGGTCATGATCGCGCGCACGCCGTCGTCGAAGCGATGAGCCCAGTCGGTCCCTTGGCCGGGTTGACGCCAGTCGATAAGGCGAAGATTGTGCACGACGTTGCCGCTGGCCAAGATGAACACACCCTGGGAGCGCAGTTCGTGCAACTTCACGCCGAGGTTGAAGTGATAGTCGAAGGGTAGCTGCGCGTTGATCGACAACTGCAGCACCGGAACGTTCGCCTGAGGGAACATGTGCACCAGGACCGACCACGCGCCGTGATCGATGCCCCAACTGTCCTCGTCGAGCCCGACGTAGGTCGGCTCGACGACGTCGACGATTCTCTGAGCCAGTTCGGGGTCGCCGGGAGCCGGGTACTGCACTGCGAAGAGCTCCGTAGGGAAACCGTAGAAGTCGTGGATCGTTCGGGGCACCTTCATGGCGGTGACGGCGGTGATGTTCACGTACCAGTGCGCCGAGACAACGAGAACGGCGCTGGGCGTGGGCATCGTCGCGGCAAAAGTCGACCACGAGTCGGTGTAGCGATTGTGTTCAAGGGCGTTCATGGGGCTGCCGTGACCGATGAAGGCGGCGGGCATCAGGTTGGTCATGGCTATCTCACTTCGAGGGTCGTGGGTTCATCGTACCGGGGTCGAGGAATCTGCGACGCACGGGAAGTCAAAGATAGTGCGGGGGAACCTCGTGATGCTCGCGCGCGAGCCGTCGCACTTCCTCTCTCAGACGGGTGTTCTCCTCACGAAGCTGGTTCACGAGTTCCTCGAGTTCTTCCCGGGACGTTTCGTCGCTTGTCACGTACTCAGGTTGGCACAGAAAAGGCACGGTAGGCGCACTCTTGGCGCGTCGTTGAGTGAGTTTTCCCGCCGCCCTCGAGGGCCCGCTCGTTAGAATTACTCACTATGCGCTACGCCACTTCCGCTTACGCGTCACGGGGGGAGTGAGTCGTGGCGATCTGGGTGCGGGTGATCTCGGGGTGCGTGGGCTTGACCTTGCTCGTGCTCGTGCTCGACGCAGCAGTTCGAACGTTCCTGCTGCCACGTTCGGCTCGGGTTCGATTGAGCAGTATTACCGCGCGCGCGGTGAGCAAGATCTTCCAGATGTTCGCTGGATCGAAAAGGTCCTACGCGAAGAGGGACCAGGTCCTTTCGCTCTTCCCGTCGATCGTCTTGCTCTCCTATCAAGCGCTCTGGCTGGCGCTTACCTTGATCGCCTTCGCCTTCGGTTTGGTCGCGGCGGGCGTCACGAACTTCGCCTCAGCCTTTGAGATCTCGGGCTCATCGATCTTTACCCTAGGTACGACTTCGGGTCACGGCGGTGCGCAGATCGCCCTGGGCTTCATCGAAGCAGGCACGGGTCTCACGTTGTTGGCGCTTTTGATCTCCTTCATCCCCACGCTCTACGCGGCATTCCAGCGTCGCGAGATCTCGGTCTCGCGGCTGTCGGTACGCGCCGGTGTGCCCGCGACCCCGTGGGGCATCCTCGAAATCGCCCAGAGCGTCAACGCCTACGACCTGCTCGATGAGCTGTGGCGCGAATGGGAGCAGTGGTTCATCGAGGTGGGTGAGACCCATTCTACGCTCACCATCTTGAACTTCTACCGGTCGCCGACCCTGGACCAGACGTGGATCGGGTCGGCCGCCGCCGTGCTCGACGCGGCGGCGCTCTTCAATGCCGTCGTCGATCTCACGCCATCTCCTACGGCTGGCTTGTGCATTCGCTCGGGCTGGCTGAACCTGCGGCGAGTCGCGGATTACTTTGAGGTCCGCTATCCCGAGAAAGTGCTTCGCAAGACGCCAATCGCGATCTCGCGCGAGGAATTCGACATCGTCCTCGCGCGTCTTGAGCGTGGAGGTGTGCCGCTCATTGCCGACCGTGAGGCGGGCTGGCGCGATTTCGTGGGTTGGCGCATTAATTATGACGCCATCATCGAGGCCTCGTACAAACTTTTCAGCTGTCCTCGCACCGATTGGCGCGCCGCATCGATCGAGCCGCTGGTCGAGCCCTCGAACCAGCGCGGCCGGATCGTCGAGGACTGAACGCTGTCGCAGTGCGGTCGTTGAATCGATTGAGAGGCGTTTCTATGTTTTTTGGACGAAGGAGTTCACGTGCAGGACACGACTGAAGGCAGGGTACTCCCAGTGGTGTTCGATGCCTTCGTGATTGGTCACGAGAACCGGAGGGGAGGGCATCTCGACCAGTCGTGGTACGACAGCGACGAGGGTCAGCAAGGTGAGTTCGATCTCCAGTCGTCGTTATGTTGACGATTCGACGCGGCGACCCGGACGACGTGGTGCATCTTGCGTCCCTTCGCTTCGAGTGGCGGTCACGTGAGCGTGGCGAGAAGGGACTCGACCAACAGAGTTTCGAGAAGGAACTCAAAGAATGGACGCGCGAGCACGAAAACTCGCACGTCCCTTTCCTGGCGTTCGAGACCGAGCGTCCCGTGGGGATGGCCTGGCTGGCCGTCGTCGATCGCATCCCGGGGCCGGAGTTCTTGGTTCGACGTTCGGGTTACGTCCAGAGCGTCTACGTGGTACCTGATCAGCGATCGCAGGGTGTGGGGACCGCGCTCATGGTTCACTTGGTCGGATACGCTCGAAACGCTGAACTGGATTACTTGGCGGTGCATCCCAGTGAGAAGTCCTTCGAGTTCTATCGGCGACTCGGTTTTGCGCCTACGACGCAAGTGCTCGAACTTCGCTGAGTCAAGCCCGCTCGAGCAGCGAACACATCGCCGACGTACTTGAAGGCAATGGCGCCCGCAGCTTCCAGACGTGGCGTTATGCGGGGTTCAGGTTGCGCGGCCCTGATTCATGCCCGCCAATGCAGTAGAACGGTGGGGAGGGTTCGTTCGTATGGTTAGCGTCATTACGGCTATAAGTTGGACGAAGGTGACGAGGGGAGGGCACATGACAAAGCCACTTGATGAAGGCGGCGTCGCGAGCGCCGAACGCGTCAGTGACGAAGAGTTGACCGCTCTGGCACTCGCGGCGGATCCCAAGGCACCACTCAACCCCGACGCGGTGCCCTGGCGCGCGGGGATGCTTCAAAAGGGACTCTTGCCCGACTGGTACATGCCACGACCGATCGCCACGGGTCGTGGACGCGGCACGCGCGTCGTCATTTTTGCGGTCGTCGCGGGTTTCCTCGTCATTGGCGCCTTTGGCTTGTGCATTACCTCGGGGTTCTTGTCCTTGGCCTGACGTGGCGATTGCCTTGAAGGGCTAAAGGCGCTCGAGAGTGTGCAAATAGCACTTGAGAGCGACGAGGCCTTCAGCGAGGAACAAGCGGGATTGCTCGCCGAGTTCTTGGCTGACGTCCAGCATGGTCGCGGTCATCTCCACGAGGATTCGCGTCGCGGCACGTGCTCGCTCTTTGGAGATTCCGACAAAACGGACTCGAAGAAGCGTGGCGAGGAAATCCAAGTAGAGCTCGGTGTCCTGACGATCGATAGCGACCAGTTCAGGCACGGCGCGGAAGGCTCGGCGAAGATGTGCCGTCGCGGGACTCTCTTGGCGCAGTTCAACGGCGAGGCTGAACATCTCGTCGGCCCAGCGGTCAAGGTCGGGCGCGTCGGAGATCTCATTTAATTTTTCGGTGAGAGGGGCGTTTCGGCGTTCTTGGTCGATGCGAAAGAGTTCGACGAGTATTGCGGTCTTGTCGGGAAAGTAGTGGTAAACGGTGCCAATGTTGACACCGGCTCGTTCGGCGACGACGTTCGTGTTGAGGCCCTGGACGCCCCGTTCGACGATGATGTCGGTGGACGCTTGCAAGATTCCCGCGAACGTGGCGATGGACCGCGCCTGGGAAGGTCTCTTCAACTGGGAACGGTATTCCGAGGAGACTTTTGCCATCTCACTAGTATTCACCGTAAATTAGATCAATCGCTGAACTTTTCCCGTGACTTTTCTTATTCAGCGCGGAAGGACTTCCCACGGCTGTCGTCGTCTCTAGGTAGCGAGGTTGTCACGCTAGATTCCAACCGGCCCTTGGCCGAAGCCGTCGCAAAACAGAATCGAAAGGTATTGAATGAACCTGGTTACCAGTAGGTAACTGAGGTGCTGCGCGATACCGACAACGTGACCAATTAGCAGTTCTCGACACGCTTCTCGTGCCCGAGTCCATCGAGGCGAGGCCATCTCTGCATGGAGGCCCTTGGCCAATTGCTCTGGACCGGTTACGTCGACCGACCCCAGCGCGACGCCATCATCGGATCGGCAAATCTGCACAAGCGCGATGAGGACCTTGGTTCGATCCACGGGGACAAGTCCACCGATTTCACGGTCCTCAAGGTGACCTTGCTGTCGGTCGGCCGACTTCGTATCAAGGACAAAGAAGTGGACACCACCACGGCCGCGCACGAAAACTCGCTAATGAGGTCAAGCCGAAGGGTGGTTTCGGTTCGCGCGCCGTGGGTCCGCCAGACTAAGAATTGACTAAACACGCGGGAGCGTCATTTTCGGTTCGGAAATCTACGCCATTCTGGACCAAGGGCCTTACTCCGAAAGTGTGGGGAGATGCTTATGTCACTACGATTGAGGTAGATGGACGTTTCGAGTCGGGCGCCCTGGTTAGTCAAGAAGTCAATGTGCTTGCTCTCAGCGTAAAGTCACTGCACAAGTCCTACGGGCGATTGCACGCAGTGAATGACGTGAGTTTCGATGTGGTGCGCGGTGACGTGTTCGCACTGTTAGGTCCAAACGGCGCGGGCAAATCGACGACGATCGAGATCCTCGAAGGTTTCTTGAAACGCGACGACGGCGACGTGCGCGTGCTCGGAGTCGATCCTGGCGATCGCAGCAAGCAGCGCTGGCTGCGATCGAGGATTGGCGTCGTACTGCAAGAACTCACGGTTGAGCCGTTCTTCACGGTTCGCCAAGTGCTCGAAAGAAACGCGGGATACTATCCGACTCCTCGCCGCGTGCACGACGTAATTGATCTGGTCGGGCTCCGAGAAAAAGCCGACGTCAAGGTGAAGAGGCTCTCGGGCGGCCAGCAGCGACGCCTCGACATCGGTCTGGGGATCATTGGTAATCCAGAGTTGCTTTTTCTCGACGAACCGACGACCGGACTGGACCCCGCTGCGCGGCGAATGACGTGGGAGTTGATTCGCGCACTCTCTAGTGAAGGCACCACGGTCGTGCTCTCGAGCCACTACATGGACGAGGTCGAAGCGCTCGCTCGTCACGTCGTGGTGCTCACCCGGGGCCGCATCGCTGCTACCGGGACGCCGTCGTCGTTGGGTGGTCGTGACCTGGGTCACGTCGCTATTTCGTTTACGATGCCCGAAGGCATCGCTGTGGCTGACTTGCCCGTGGTACCCAGTTGTTGTGAGGGATTACGTGTGGAATTCGACACGGACCGTGAACTCGAAGTCCTTTCGCGACTGACCAATTGGGCACTGGACGAGAAGGTCTCACTCGCTGGTCTCAGCGTGATGCGCCAGACTCTCGAGGACGTCTATCTTCGCTTGACTCACGAAGCATTGACTTCCAGTGACGAGGTTCGCTCGTGAGTGTCGTCGCTCCCACCAAGGACCACACCACGCGCGGTGATCTTCGTTTGGTGGCGCATCAGGTTCGCTACGAGCAGAAGGCGTTTTGGATCAATAAGACCGGCGCGATGTTCACCATCGGCTTCTCGGTCATCTTCTTGGTCATGCTGGGTGCCACGAACGGGACCCAGACCATCTCCTATCTGGGCAACATCACAAATGACCAGTACTACGTCCCGGGTTTCATCGCCTACGGCATCATGGCCGCGTGCTTCAGCATGCTCACGAGCAATTTGGTGAGTCGCCGCGAGACCGGTCTGCTCAAACGGCTACGGCTCACGCCACTACCGGCGTGGGCATTGTTGACATCAATCTTTTTGAGTACCGCGATTGTCGCCCTGGTCCAGGCGGCGGTGCTGCTCGTCATCGGCCGATTCGGCTACGGCGTTGCATTCCCTCGCGAGTGGTTGGCGTTCCTCGTCGTGCTTGTGGTGGGCATTGCGTGTTTCACCGCCATGGGCGTCGCCATCAGTTCGGTCATCCCCAACCAGGAGACCGCGGGCCCAGTAACGAGTGTGGCGTTCTTCGTGTTGCTGTTCTTGTCGGGTCTTTGGTTCCCGTTGCCTCCACATTCAGGACTGGAGAAGTTCTCGACGTTCTTTCCCGTCCGTCACTTCCTGAACGCCGTGCGAGCGCCCTTCGAACAGCTGCCTGGTTCAAGTGCCTGGCCCTGGCGCGATCTGGCGGTCGTGGCTATTTGGGGGATCGTCGCGGCGTTCATCGCGCTGCGCAAGTTCCGCTGGTCACCACACCACGGCTAGAGGTTCGGGGACCGGCCCACGAACAAAGCAGGCTTAAGGGAACAGGCCACGCAGTTCGGTCGCCTCGGCGATACGCTCGACGCCTACCGCGATGGCGGTGTCGCGCAGGTTCACGTGCAGTTCCTTCTGGCGGTTCCAGACGTGGTTGAACGACTCGTGCATTGTCTTTTCGAGACGCTGCTGGAAGAGTTCGGACTCCCACATAAAGCCCTGTAGGTCTTGGGCCCACTCGAAGTACGACGCCACGACCCCGCCGGCGTTGGCGAGCACGTCGGGCACGACGGGGATGTTGCGACTCGCGAGCACGGCGGCACCCTCGCCGGTCGTCGGGCCGTTAGCCGCCTCGACCATGATTGAGGCGGCCAAGCTCGACGCGACCTCTTCGTTGATGACCCCTCCCAGGGCAGCCGGGATGGCGATATCACTGGGGAGGGTCCAGAATTCGTGCGATTTGACGTGTTCCGCGCCGGGGTAGCCCACGACGGTGCCCGCCTCGTCGAAGTGCTTGGCGAGCACGCCGGGGTTGATACCCCCAGGAACGTGAATCGCGCCCTTCACGTCGGCGACACCGACGACCTTCATGCCCCGATCACTCATGAGCTTGACCAGTGGTGCACCGACCTTGCCGTATCCCTGGATGATGACCCGCTGCTCGTTCGAGAGCCTTCCGAGACGCTGGAGGATCGCCGCCGTGCAGATTGTCACCCCGAGTGACGTCGCCCCGGCGTGTCCGAGCGTGCCACCGATGGCGAGAGGTTTGCCCGTCACGACACCCGGGGTGTTGTGACCGTGCATCATCGAGACCGTGTCCATGATCCAGCTCATGACCTGGGCGTCGGTATTGATGTCGGGTGCGGGGATGTCACGGTCGGGCCCGATCATCGGTCCGATGGAGAAGGCGTAGCGCCTCGTGAGTCGCTCGAGCTCGCCGCGCGAGAGTCTGGTCGGGTCCACGCGCACGCCGCCCTTCGCGCCACCGTAAGGAATGTTCACGACGGCGCACTTGATCGACATGTCCGCCGAGAGCGCGGCGATCTCGTCGGTGTTGACGCTCTGGTGGAACCGGATGCCGCCCTTGCCCGGGCCGCGCGAAGTGTCGTGCTGGATTCGCCAGCCGGTGTACATCTCGACGTTGCCCGAGTCCATGCGCACGGGCACCGCGACCTCGAGGATTCGTTCGGGAGTGATGATCCGTTTGATCATGCCCTCGTTGAGTCCGAGCAGTTGACCCGCCGACTCGATGAGGGAGGTGACCCGGAGCCAGGGATTGAATTCGTGCGGAGTCGCTTCGTGGGGTTGTGTGACCACGTTGTCACCAGCCTTATCTTCGTCGCGAAAGCGGATGTGCCTTCTTGGACCAGCGTAGGACACGAGGGCCCAGCTCATTCACAGCCTTAGGTCACTTCCGATACTGTGCTGGAGAGACTTGAGGGGGAGACGTGAAGATTTCGACGATGTTGAGTTATTCGGGCGGCTTCAAGCAGGCGGCCCAGCAAGTGGTCGAGATGGAAAAGGCGGGTCTGGACCTCGTCTGGGTCGCCGAGGCCTACGGGTTCGATGGTCCGTCCCTGATGGGCTACCTGGCGGCACTGACCGACAAGGTCGAGATCGGTGCGGCGATCCTGCCCATCTACACTCGTACGCCGACGTTGATCGCCATGACCGCGGCGGGCATTGACGCGCTTTCCGACGGTCGTTTTCACCTAGGGCTCGGGGCGTCGGGCCCCCAGGTGATCGAGGGTTTTCACGGCGTGCCCTATACGAATCCTTTGGGTAAGACGAGAGAGATCGTCGAGATCTGCCGTGACGTCTGGAAGCGCGAGGCGCCTCTCGTGCACGAAGGCAAGAACTTCACGCTGCCGCTGCCCCCCGAACAGGGCACCGGGCTCGGCAAGCCGCTCAAGATCATCGCTCATCCGGTGCGCAGCGAGATTCCCATCTGGATCGCCGCGCTGGGCGAGAAGAACGTCGAACTCACGGCCGAGATCGCCGACGGCTGGATCCCGATCCTGTTTATCCCCGAACGGGCCCAGGACGTGTGGGGAGCACCCCTCAAGGCCGGCGCCGCTGAGCGCGCGAGTGGTCTGTCCCCGATGATGATCACCGCCGGTGGATTACTCGCCATCGGCGAGGGCCCCGAGGTGACGGCACTTCGCGAGTTCCAGCGTTCCATGGTCGCGCTCTACGTCGGGGGCATGGGGGCCAAAGGTAAGAACTTCTACAACGAACTCGCCGTCCGCTACGGCTACGGGAAGGAGGCCGAAGTGATCCAAGACCTTTACCTCTCGGGAAAAAAGAAGGAAGCCGAAGCCGCCGTGCCTGAGGAGTTCTTGGAGTTGACCACGCTGTGCGGTCCGGTGAGCTACGTGAAGGACCGGATCGCCGCATTTAAGGACGCGGGCGTGACCCATTTGCAGGTTCACCCGATACCGTTGGGCGATCAGACGAGCGCGTCACTGATCAGCTCAGTCAAGGAGCTCGTCTCGTAGCGTTGTCGTCCGTTTGATGGACGAACCTTTGCCGTCCGACGTGAACTAGCTAGAGGCGACCACGACGACGAGACTGGCCGAAGTGGTACCGGTCACGTGCGCGCTGAGCGTGTAGTGGACTTTGGTAAGTCCGAGTGCCCTCAGGTACGCCTCGACCGCGATGGCTCGTGCCAAAGCCAGTCGCTGGTTTGCGACGTTGACGGGTCCTGAGGCATCGCCTTCGAGGTCCACTTTCGTATAGTGCCGAGCCCGGATGACGCGGGCGAAAGCCGCCACCTGGCTCTTCAGCGTTATCGAGAGGAACGAGGAACCCAAAGCGAAGGTGTGCACGGTCCCGAGCGTCACCAGGCGCGGCGGGCTCGGCATGGTCACTTTCCACTGCGCGTAGAGGGTCAACGATCCACTCAACGTGTACGAAGCGCCCGCCTGACCCGCCAATGTGCCCCCGGTTGGTTGCGTGAACCAGCCCGTAAAGACGTGGTGCGCGTAGAGAGGCGCCGCGGGAAGGGTCACACTCGAACCATTTGCTCCCGACAAACTTGGCACCAACGATCCGCCGTCACTGGCGAAGGTCACCGTGTCAGTTGGCGTCGAAGTCGTGGTAGTCGTGGCGGGTGTCGCCGGGGCAATGATGATTGGCGGCGCCTGGTACTCGTAGGCTCCCGCGTCGCAACTAGATCCTGATCCAGGACGCGGGTCACCGCGTTCGTCGGTGTTAAGGGAGCATTCTCCGCTCGGTACTTCCTGGTAGGCCGAGCTCGTCGGATCAATGGCGAGCGTCTCGGGGCCCGTTGATCCGTTTGCTGCGAGCGACGTCGTCAAGTTGATCGTCGTGTTGTTTTCGACATCCGTCAATCCGGGATAGCACGTATCGTCGGTCTCGACATTATAGCCCCCGTCCGGATCATACGAAAAGCTGCCAGCACAGGAATCGGATTCGTCGAGGATCGAGTTACTGATCACAGTAGGCGCGCCTTGGTTACCCAGTGCATCCCCTCCGCCAGTGGCGGTGTCGTTGTAGAAGGTGTCATTGGTGATGCTGGTGGACGCTTCGTAGAACGTGCCAAACGTCGCGCTGGCCGCCGTGGCGTCACTGTCACTGTAGATCGCTCCTCCCTCAGTGCTGGCCTGATTATCGAAGAACGTGTCATTCGCGGAAATGAGGTATCCCTCGAATGCGACGTAGATGCCGCCGGCGTACTGTGCTTGATTCGCGTTAAAAGTGTCGTCGGTCGCGATGAGGGTTCCGTCGTCGAAGATCCCACCGCCGAATTCAGCGTCATTGCTGCTGAACGTGTCATTGTTCGCGATGAGCGCGCCGTAGTCCGCAATGCCGCCGCCATCGCTGCCTGAGTGGGAGCCATTCTCGATCGTAAGATCGCTGATACTCACTAAGCCGTTGTCAATGGTGAGATCCGGTCCGAGACTGTCGTCGACAAAAGTGGAGCCAGGACCAGCACCGACGATATTGATCGTGTCGTTGTTGGCATCATTACTGGCGAAATCAATGAGGTCGTCCTCGTCGTAGGTGCCCGCGGCGACTTCAATGGTGACCGCCGAATTGCTGAGACTCTCAGCATTGTTAATCGCGTCTTGAATGGTGGGACAGGCGTTCGTCGTGGCGTCGGCGCACGTGCTACCGTGGTCGGTCGCGTTGACGTACAGCGTCGTCGGCGTGTCCCAGAGCGCATAGAGGGTGACGCTCGAGCTCGCCATGGTGAATTCAGTCACCGGAAAGGCGGCGTGAGGGAACGCGGTACCTGAACAGGGAGTGTCCACAGCTTCTTGGACGGTGCACCATCCGCCAAAGCCGTAGCCCGAAAGGGTCGGCAGAGAGCTGAACAAGACCTCCACGACTTCGCCGGTCCCGTAGTTGTTGGAATCCGTCGGACCGCCGCTGCCGGTGTTGGCATCGTAGGTGACGTTGAAACCTTCATTCTCGTAGGCACCCGCGTCACAGTTTGCCCCGGTGATTCCAGGCCGAGGCTCGCCTCGTTCGTCGTAGTTGTAGACGCAGTTAGCCGCTGGTACTTCTTCGTACGCTGAACTCGTGCTGTCGATTGCCATTGTTTCGGGTCCGGAACCACTCACGGCCAGTGTCGCCAGGTTGATGTCGGTTCTGTTGACGAGGTCGCTTACACCAAAGCCGCAACTATTGTCGGACTCCACGTTGTAACTGCCGTCGACGAAGGTCCCACCGAGGTTGTAGCAGGAGAGCGACTGGTCGAGAATGGAATTCTCGAAAGTGAAGGTACCGCCGGTCACGACCCCGGCACCCTGATCGTCGCCGCCACCCAAGACGGAGTTGGACGCGAGCGTCACGTTGAGAGCGGTTGTTCTTGAGGAAGTGTTGTCGATCGCCCCACCGAAGGAATCTGCGGCACCGTGCGCGTTCGTGGCGTCGAGGTTCAATGTGTCATCAGTGAGCGTGGTGCTCGTACTGCTTGTGGCGCCATCGTAGAAGCCNNTCCGCCATTCGCGTCGTCACTCACGAGGGTGTCCTTCGTCAGTTCAATGGCTGAAGAACCTGTGACGCTGCCGGGTACGTAGAGCGCGCCGCCGTAGGCGTTTCCGCCTGCACCGCCGGTACCAACATTAACAATGCCGTTTCGTCCGGCTCCACCGTTGGCGACGTCGTTCGAGAACGTGGAAATATAAAAACTCGTGCTCGTCGCGTTACTGAAGACGGCCCCGCCCCAACTTCCGCCGCCGGCGTAACCGTTAGTGAGCACACCGCCGAGTCCCCCGGTCGCGCCGTCCTGGTGGAACGTGTCGGATTCGGCGAAGAGGGTGCCTCCTGCAACGTAGACGGCACCGCCCGCGGCCAGTCCACCTGGGTAAGGTCCGTTCCCGCCGCCGCCCCACGCGGTGTCGTTGCTAAACGTGTCGCTACTAAGTATGAGGTCACCGCTGGCGTCGTAGATTGCCCCGCCGTAGGCGCTACCTCCGGGACTGCTGGTCGTCGCAGCACCGTAGACGTTGCAGTTAGAAAACACGGAATAGTTCACCGTTAGGTCAGCGCTTGCGTTGTAAATTCCTCCCCCGTAGCCGTTGCCATTTGGGTTAGAGATGGAGTCGACACCCGTCACCGTGCCACTTATGGTGAGGTCGTTGATCGTGACGGGTCCTCCTGCGCCAATGGTAAACGCTGCTTCGTTCGTCGTTCCGGTCACGGTGGTCGAAACCGCCGACGCGCCTTGGATCGTGAGTGAGTCACTTGAGGGGAGAGTATTGATTGTGTCGCTCTCGTTGTAGGTGCCCGCGGCCACGTCAATCGTGACGTCGGCCGTCGTCAACGCCTCGCCGACGTTGATGGCGTCTTGTAGCGTGCGGCACGCATTCGCGGAATTGTCAAGGCACGAGGAACCCGAGTCGCTTGAATTCACGTACAGGGTGACGGCGGTATTTGCTGATGCACCGGTTTCGCCGAGCACGGCGAACGATCCGACGAGAGCCATGGCGAGGGCAACCTTGGTCCACGCCGCGTTTCCTGGATTCTTGCGAGTCAGCATCGACGCTCCTCAGACTTGGTCGCCGACCAGTGGGACGTCGCCAGCAAAGGCCGACGATGATGCACCTGGTTCCGGGGACGACTATGTTTTCTCCGAGACTACATGAGTATCGAAAGAAGAATGTTCCCGACGGTACGGGATTTTCCGGCTTCCGTGACTACGAGACGTCGGCCACGCCGTACCAGTGTCGTATTCGTTCTCTTCGCCATTCCAATGAGCCGGTAGACCGACACTACGATCTTGTCGCGTCGCGCCCACCTGATGCCAGCCACGCCTGGTACATCGAGGCGTACGCGCCATTGTGGCTGAGAAGTTCGTGCGGCGTGCCCACCTCGACGATGGCGCCTTCGTCGATGACGACGATGCGATCGGCGCGCTGGGCGGTGGTGAGCCGGTGCGCAATGAGTATTGCAGAGCGGCCCTCGAGTAATCGATCGAGGGCCGCTTCAATCACTGTCTCACTCTGGAGGTCGAGCGACGACGTCGCTTCGTCGAGGATGAGCACACGAGGCCTCGCGAGAAACGCCCTCGCGAGGGCGAGGAGTTGACGTTCGCCGGCTGACAACGTTTGGCCTCGTTCGTGGATGACGGTGTCGAGACCTTGGGGGAGACGATCGATCAGATCGCGTAGACCCACGACGTCGATCGCTTCTTCGATCTCCTTAGTGGTGAGGCCGCTTCGCCCGAAACTCAGGTTCGTGCGAATCGAACCCGCGAAGAGGAACGCTTCTTGGGGTACAACGCCTAACTGGGAGCGCAAGGACTGCAGGGAAACGGTGCGTATGTCGATACCGTCAAGCAAGACGCGGCCCGTCGTCGGGTCGTAGAACCGGTTGGCGAGTTTGGCCATCGTGGACTTGCCCGCTCCGGTGGGACCAACGAAGGCGACCGATTCGCCCGGCGCTATTTCCAGGTTCACGTCGCGCAACACCAGGTTGTCGGGACTGTAACCGAAGCTCACGTCCTCGAAAGTGATTCGGCCTTCGATGGTGGGAAGCGTCGGCGCGTCGCTCGACTCGTCGATGCTCGGCGGCGTCTGGAGCAATTCGCGCAGACGAATCACCGAGGACCGGCCCTGCTGGAGCGAGTTGTATTGCTGGACGAGGAGCTGGATCGGAGAGAAGAACCGGTTGAGGTACAAGAAAAACGCGACCAGAGCCCCGATGCTCAGTTTGTGATCAAGCACCATGTTCCCGCCGATACCGAGCAAGAGCGCCGAACCGAAAATGCCGATCATATTCGTTGCGGGTCCGTAGATCGCGTTCACGCGGCCCGTGTAGAGATTGGCGTCGCGGTAGGCACCCACGACGTGGCGGTGATTCTTGATGTTTCGCCTCTGGCGGTTGTTCGCGGTTACAACGCGAATGCCGTAGAGGGACTCCGACAGATCCGCCAACACGTTGGCTATCCGGTCGCGGCTCAAGAGGTACCCCTTCTCTGAGGCGTGGTGAAACCAGAGCGTGAAGACAAACATGAGTGGAACGACCAGCAGCACGGTCCAGGTCGCGAGCACGACGTTGGTCCAAAAGAGGATGACCGTGATCACGATCATGGTGAGTCCCTGGGCGGCGAAGGAACTGATGCCGTCCTGGACGAGTTGTTGCAGATTCTCGACGTCGCTCGTCATGCGGCTCATGAGGACGCCCGCTTTTTCTTCGGTGAAGAAGTCGAGGCTGAGCCGCTGGAAGTGGGTGAAGACCCGAATGCGCAGGTCGTGCATGACCCTCGAGGCAAGTTTGCCGGTGACGTCGATCTGAACGCGCTGGAGCAGCGCGTTGACAATGGCGAGTACCAGGTAGAGGGAACCGCATACGTAGACGACGGCGAGGGACCGGTGCCCGAGGGTCAGGCCCCGGTTGATCGCGAACTCGGTGAGCAGCGGACCCGCCTGTAAGAGCAGACTTGTCGCTATGACGAGCAAAGACCCTCCCGCGACCCAACCCGGATAGGCGCGCAGCATTCGCGGCAGGGTGAGCGCGAGACGTTCCTTCGCGCTCGGACGCTGGTGGAACGTGAGACTTGACTTCTCGCGCGCGGGTTCGGTCGCGAGGACCTTGTTCGCCTCGGCTTGGAGTTCACTGGGGATGCCGCCAAAAGGGAGTCCGGTGCTCTGGGAGCTGCCGAACATGCCCCCGCCCCCGCCACCCCATCCACCGCCCCAGGCCACTACTCGTCCTCGCGGGTCGTCTGGGCGAGTACTTCGGCGTAGAGGGGCGTCGTGGCGAGCAGTTCTTCGTGGGTGCCGGTCGCGACGACGCGACCTTCATCGATCAAGATGACCCGGCTCGCGAGAGCGATCGTCGAGATGCGGTGCGCAATCACGATGGTCGTGCGCCGGGCCAACAGGGTGCTCAACGCTTCGTAGATGCCCGCCTCGACGTGGACGTCGATTGCGCTCGTGGCGTCGTCGAGCACGAGCACTGGGGGGTTCACGAGCAGCGTGCGCGCGATGGCGATGCGCTGCCGTTGCCCGCCCGAGAGTGTGTATCCGCGTTCTCCGACAACGGTGTCGTAGCCCTCGGGGAGTCGTTCGATGAACTCGTGCGCGTTCGCCGCACGCGCCGCCGCCTCGATGGCGTCGTAGGTGGCGTCGGGCTTTCCGTAGGCAATATTCTCAGCGATCGAGATGGAGAACAGGAACGGCTCGTCGAGCACCACGCCCACGTTGGCGCGAAGCGATTCGAGCGTGGCGTCGCGCACGTCGATGCCGTCGACGCAGACGGCTCCGTCGCTCACGTCGTAGAACCGTGTGAGAAGTCGTGCGATTGTGGATTTCCCCGATCCCGTGCGGCCGACGATCGCGACCGTCTCACCCGCGCTGACGTGCGCGTCGAAGTCAGTGAGGATCTGGGCGCCGTTGGCATACTCGAAGCGCACGTGGTTGAAGTCGAGTGCGCCCTTCACGTTCTCTAGGTCAAACGCGCCCGGACGCTCGACGATGTCGGGACTCTCGTCGAGGACCTCGAAGATGCGCTCCGCGCTCGCCTTGGCGCGCTGGCCCATCATGACCAATTGGCCCAGCATCATGAAGGGGGCCTGGAGCATCAGCAGGTAGGCGTTGAACGCCAGGATCGCACCGATGCCGAGGTGCCCGTCATAGACCATCCAGCCGCCGAAGACAAGAACGAGTGCGAGGCCGACTTGGGGGAGGTTCTGGACCCAGGGAGACCATTTTCCTCGGAATTGGGCGTCCTTCACGTAGGCCCACGCCACGCGCTCGGCGGCGTCGGCGAGACGGTTCACCTCGGCTTCTTCTTGCGCGAACGACTTCACCACTCGCACGCCGTTGATGTTCTCGTCGACGATCGTGGCGACCTCGGCGAGGCGGGCCTGCGTGATCCACGAGATCGGAAACAGCACCCGGCGCATGCGGATACCAATGAAGTACATGGCCGGCATGATCGTCATCGCAATCAGGGCAAGGACGGGATCAATGGACAACATGAAACCAAAAGCCAGGATGCCGATTGAGCTTTGAACAATGATGAGCGGTGCGAAGGTTGAGTACATCTGGACACTTCGAATGTCGCTGTTGGCCCTACTTATCAATTGGCCGGACTGGACCCGGTCGTAGAAACTGAACGAGAGCCACGTCAGATGCTCGTAGATCAACGAGCGAAGATCTGCTTCAACGTTGTAGGCCGTGTAATACACGTACTGACGCGAGATTATTCCCGTGACGCCCGCGAGGACTCCGACGACGATGATCTGGATCACTTCGAAGTGCAGGCCCGTCGAATGGGTCTGGATGCCGGTGATGGCGTGGTTCAACATGTTCGGTACCAGCGTTTGGAACACGAGGCTGACGAAGGAGAGGACTATCGAGGTGATGAAGGTCAGTCGGTGCGAGGCAATGATGGGCAGAATCCGCCGCCACCAGGTGAGGGAGCGGTCCCGAGATATTTGAGCCCTGGGTCCGGGGTATTTCGAGCGCACCCCGCCGAGGGGATTGGCCTCCATTGGCTTGAGGCCGTGCGAGGTACCGGTGGAGATTGAGACGGCCATCAACCAAGCGTACTTGTCACCTGAAATTTTCACTTTTGACACGAACGACGATTCCCGATACCAGCGCGAACTAGGCGTAGATTGACCTCGTGCCTACTCCGCTGATTGTCCAGCACCCGATCGTCGCCGACAAGGTCCGCCAGATTCGCGACGCCGCGACGTCCAACGCCGACTTCTTACGACTCTCGGGCGAGATCTCACGCTTCGTGGCCTACGAGGCGTTTCGCGACATACCGACGTGCGTTACGACGGTCGACACACCGGTGATGATGGGCGCGCCCGCCGTGCAGATCGAGGCGCAGTTCGTGATTGTGCCGATCCTTCGGGCCGGTCTCGGTATGACCCCCGCGGTCCAGGAAGTCCTTCCCCACCATCGCGTCTGTCTCGTGGGTCTGCGTCGCAACGAGGAGACCCTCGTTCCCGACGTCTACCTCGACGGGCTTCCCGAGGACCTCGAAGGAGCTCCGGTAGTGCTCTGTGACCCTATGCTCGCGACCGGCGGCTCGCTCGTGTGCGTGCTCGACATGTTGCGCGCGAGAGGGGCGGGCTCCATCACTGTCCTGTGCCTGATCGTGGCCCAGACGGGCGTGGATTACGTGGCCTCGCATCACCCCGACGTACAAATAGTGGCGGCCGCGCTCGATGAGCGACTCAACGACGTTGGTTACATCGTGCCGGGATTGGGTGACGCGGGTGACCGGCTCTTCGGTCCACCGGTTCGTTAAAGGTCGATCAGACTCACAGACCGATGTCCTCGTTCCAGAGTTCGGGGTGCTCGTGAATGAACGTGCCCAGTAATTCGGTGCACGCGGGATCTTCGAGCAGGACGATCTCGACGCCCAACTCTTCGAGCCAGTCGTGACCCCCGTAGAAGTTCGACGCCTCGCCGATCACGACTGCGCCGATGTTGAACTGTCGCACCAGGCCCGAACAGTACCAACAGGGCGAGAGGGTGGTCACCATGACGGTCTCGGGATAATCGCGACGACGCCCCGCACGACGAAAGGCGTCCGTCTCGGCGTGCACTGAGGCGTCGTTTTCCTGGACGCGCCGGTTGTGGCCGGATCCGAGTAAGTCACCCTCGCGGGTGAAGAGAGCGGCACCGATGGGGATGCCGCCTTCGTGCGCCCCGTCAAGGGCCTCGTCGTAGGCAGTGGCGAGCATGCGACGAGCCAGGGTCACGTCGAGCGGCGAACGATGCGTATCCATGGAATAAGTATGCTCCAACGTCGTGGGTGAACGGACGTTTTCAGTCGAGATCGGGTCACAGCGCGTCGAGCTCCCGATCGTCTCGTTGAGCGAGCAGCT
>PLQL01000024.1:170592-171975 GCA_003160115.1 Acidimicrobiaceae bacterium | reverse complement strand
CGCTCGATCACCACCGACGCCGAGCAACGATTGCTGTTCGACCGGGCTCGGATTAAGGACGTGAAGGACCAGCGGGTCGCGATCGTCGACGACGTGATCTCGACGGGCGCGTCGACCGGTGCGGCACTGCGTCTGCTGCGAGGCGTTGGCGCCGACATCGTCGCTATCGGGACGCTCGTCACCGAAGCGTCGCTCTGGCGCGAAGCGCTGGGCGAGGACGCCCAGAAAGTGCGCGCACTGGGATCGATACCGGTGTTCCGTCCCGACGGATCGGGTGGTCTCGTCGAGGACTGGGCCGGCTGAGGCCGACCAGATCGGAGAACTGGCCGGCCTCATTGGTCCTACCGGTTGGGTTCGAGTTCCTTCTGCTGGACGACTTGACGCGCGACGTTGCCGGTCAGTTTCTCGAGGATGAAGTAGACCAGTCCCGCGATGATGACCCCGGTCGGCACCGAGAAGTCAGCCCCCCCGAACCANNGCCTTGGAGAAGGCGAGCGTGGCGGTGACGACGCCGACGACGAAGGCGATGATGGCGTTCCAGTTGATGCCGGTCGAACCCGTGAAATAGATGCCGTCTTTATCAGTGCGCTGCAATTCGGCCGGGTTGTAGCGATACCGGCGCATGATCCAGTCCATCAGGTAGATACCCAACCACGGCGCGATCCACAAGATGATGACGCCCACGAACTCCTTCATGTAGAGCGAGAAGGTCGACTGGAACTCGGCCCAGATGGTAAGTCCGCACGCGATGAAACTATCGAGCACGACGGCCTGGTAGCGCTTCAGTCGCAGGCCCATTGCCTGCAGCGAGACACCCGAGGAGTAGAGGTCCAGAGAGTTGATGCCAAACAGCTGGACGATCGCGAAGAGCAGGAACAGGACCACGATCCAACTCGGAATGAAGTGTTGGTTACGAAACGCCTCAAAGGGGTTCGCTCCGTTCCAGATCGTGCTCGTAGACAAAAAGGTGAAGGTCAAAGCACCGAGAATCATCATGAAGATCTCGGGAATCGCCGTGCCAAGGAATATCCAGCCGACGATCGCACCCTTCTTCGCGTCGCGCGGCACGTAGCGCGTGTAGTCATTTCCGCATTCGGTCCAACCGAGGCCCGAGAGCGCGAAGACGAAGGCGAGACCGGCGGAGTAGAGCTCCCAGCCGCCGAGGAAACCCTTGTCACTGGCGCTGCCGTGCTTGATGTCGTAGATCGCGAGCACCACGAATATGGCGCCGAAGGGAATGATCAAGGCTCGTAAGACCTTCACCATCGTGGCGTGACCGAGGTAGGGCATCACCGCTTGGATGGCGGCCGCAACAATGATGAAGACGACCTTGAGTCCACTGGACACGTGCACGCCGGCCATTTGGGTCAGCACGATGGCCGC
>PLQL01000024.1:0-170509 GCA_003160115.1 Acidimicrobiaceae bacterium | reverse complement strand
AGGGCTCCGTAGACGAAGTACTCGATGTTGATCGCTGACCCAGTCCACAACGCGCCAATGTTGCGCGGGGTAGCCCATCGCTCGGTCTCGGGGATGTAGTCAATGCCGTGCGTTTCCACGCGAAAGGCCTGGTCTCCAGACGATCCGTCGTGCGACTCCAAAATTGATGCCACGGGTGTGGTCCTCCCTTGTGAATGTCGATGTTGCTTACCCGCGCCGACATCGGGAGTTGCTCGTCGTACGCGCCTAGTCTGCCCGATTTGTTTTCAAGGCAGTGGGCTTTGGTGACCGTTTGGTGACAGTTTTCTCAGAATTAACGAGTTCTTAACGGCTCCCTAGAGGGTTCCCAAGGTGGCTGGGCAAGATGGCGCCATCTCGAAACGTTCGAGGTGTTGTCAGAAAGGTTCCCCCCCATGTACCGCACAACGAAGAAGAAGTTAGTGAAGCGAGTTGGTATATCCACGGCTGTGGCCCTGGGTGCACTCGGTGTCGGCGCGACGGTCGCCAGCGCAGCCACGACCACCAGCACCGCACACGCCCGTGTCGGCGCGCACGACAGTGCCACGCCCACCCCGGGCTCCGGCCAGGGCTGCGCCCACGGTCCCGGCGGCGTCGTGACGGCCCTGACCAGTACGTCTATCACGGTGACCGATCCGTCGGGCACTGCGTCAACTTTCACGATCACTTCTTCGACTCCCGTCACCAAGGACCGGGCCACCGCCGCGATCGCTGACCTTGCGGTGGGTGACGAGGTCCACGTCATGCCAAGTGCCGAGGGCTCGAGTACCGCGGCAAGGATCGATATCGTCCAGCCGAGCGTGATGGGTAAGGTGACCGCCGTCAACGGTGACACCATCACGATTGCGGGACCCAACAGCACGAGTGCAACGGTGATCGTCTCGAATGCGACCACCTACACCAAGGACGGCGCGAGTGCGAGCCTCGCTGACGTCACCGTTGGCTCGTCCATCTTCGCTGAAGGAAGCTTCGCGTCCCCGACGGACACGAGCAGTCTGGACGCGACCAATGTAGGAATCGGTCAACCGGGAACAGCCGGTCCCGGGTTTGAGCAACCCGGTGGTCCCGGACCTCAGGGTGCTCTCCACGGTTCCCAGCCATCGGCGGTTCACGCAAACTAGAGGGACATCCAATACTTGCGGGGCCCAGATCCTTCCCTGGATCTGGGCCCTTGCGCAGTACCCGCGTGGTACGTAAACACCGCGAACACCGCGCAATAGGGGTTGAATTGACATATTTATATGTCAATGGGTACGTCTCGGCGAACTTTGAGCCCGTTACCTAGACGTAATTAGAAACTCACTTGCTTACTGACTAGTTCTTGCTAAGTTGCCCCCAAGAGGAGATTGCGCACAAGGTGGAATCTTCGGGGGAAAGCAGGATTAAAGATGTCAAGCACGTTCGATCGTCGATCGTTCCTTACGCATTCGGCGGCCACTGTCGGCGGTATTGCGATGGCCGGCACCGCTGTGGACGGATTACTTGATTCGGTGGCAGGGGCAACGGTGGGCATAAGCAATGCCAAACCAAAGCTCGGCGGCTCAATCACCGTTGGACTCATTTCCGACGTACCGAACTATCACACCTTTAATGGTTCCCAAGGGAAGATGGACGTCTCAGGCTTTTGCGTGGCCAATGCCGTCTATGACCCTCTCTTCGTCATGGCGGCGAATGGCCAGTCCTGGCTTCCCATGTTGGCCCTGTCCGCCACGCCGAACGCCAATTACACGGCCTGGACAATTAACCTGCGCCAGGGCGTGAAGTTCCACAACGGTGATCCCTTCAACGCGCAAGTGGTCGTCCAGAACTACCAAGCCGCAGCGGCCAACTCCACGGTGGGTCTCGCCATTCAACCGATTATCGCGTCGGTAGTGGCGACCGGTCCCTACCAGGTCGTCTACAACATGGTCATTCCGTACTCGACGTACCCGACCAACCTCGCGGAACAGCAGATCTCGTACATGGCCCATCCTTCCTCGTTTTCACCGACCAACACTGGTAACCCCATCGGCACCGGACCGTTCGAGTTCGTGTCCTGGCAGGTCGGCATTGAGTCGAAGTGGAAGAAGAACACGAGGTACTGGCGTAAGGACGGCGCTGGTCGCAGGCTGCCCTACCTCGAGAACATCAACTTCAAGACCATTCCCGACCCGGCCACTCGTAATGCCGCCCTTCAATCGGGCGACATCGACATGATCATCCAAGGTGACCCGACGAGCATCGCCCAACTTCAGAAGATGAAGAACGTCAACGTGATCACCGATCTCAATGACAAGAGCAGCCCGAACCAGAACTGCCTCATCATGAACACGACTGGTACTTTGAACCAGTTCTTCTTGTGGTACGGCGAATTCGCTGCGGCGCTCGGTGTGCTCGGTGTCTACAACTATCTCCAGGGCCTCGAGGCCTTCGGGGCAGCCTTGAAGGCGGGCGCCTCGGCGACTGCCGCCGCGGGTGCCGCGTCGACCTTCCTCCAAGGAACGGCCAACGGTGGTCCGGGATTGACCGCGACGCAGGCGGGTCAGATCGTCCAGTACATCGCCGGTGGAACGTCAACGGCGGCGAACCCCGCTCCGACGCTCGTCCAGTTGACCGACTACGCGGGAACCACTGGAGCGGTCAACCCATCGACGCTCAAGTGGGACACGTCGATGAAGCCGGTGGTGAACGACGTCAACATCCGCAAGGCCTGCGCGATGGCGATCAACCGCAATACCTACTTCAAGGTCATCGACTCAAGCGTGGGTGCGGTATCGGACGGTATTTTCCGGCCGAACTCGCGTTTCTACCGCAATCCCGGTTACCCGGCGTACAACCCGAGTGCCGCGAAAGCTCTCGTGAGTGCCTACAAGCAAGCCAACAATGTCTCGAACGTCAGCTTCGTCATTGACATTGTCGCGGGCAACGCGTCGGACCAGAAGGAATTTGAGTTCATCCAGTCGCAGTTGGCGGCAGTGGGCATCACGGTGACGTCTCGTGCATCGGTGCAGAGTACTCAGATCAACAACGTGATCTACGGTGAGTACGACTGCTCGATCTGGGCTCAGTTTGGTGCTAGCGACCCGTCGCTTAACTACGTATGGTTCCTTTCGCTACCCGCTGGTGCGCCTGCCACGTCTGGCGGACTCAGCATGCCGGCGGTGCCAGCAGGAACGTTCATCTCGGGAGCGGTCAACTTTGCTCACCTGGGTGACTCGACGATTGAGGGTGCGATGCTCGCAGCTTTGGCTTCGCCACCGAATTCGGCGGCGCAGATCAACAGCTGGGCGGCAGTCAACGCGCAATTCGCGAAGAACATCCCCTATTTGTTCCTTGACATCGTCGTGACGGCGTACGCCGCGGCCAAGAAAGTGCAGAACTTCGCGACCAGCACCGCGGGAGATGGCGTCACGCGGGCTCTGGTCATCGGTGGTGAGTTCGGTGCTTTGCGCTGGGACCAGATCTGGGTTTCTTAGTTTTCACGTGCACTAGCAACGAGGGGCGGCGATTGGGTGCCGCCCTCGTTGCGTCACGAAGCACTCTCGCTGACGTGGCCGGTGGCGTGTCGCCACCACCACAACGTCGTGAGCGCCAAGAGCACCGCCACGACCGCGATGATCGTAAAGGGCAGCGCCGCGTTCACCGAGAACAAAAAGCCCGAGACACCCGCCGCGGCGGCGAGCGAAGCCGTGTTGGACGTTGCGTACAGACCCTGGCGTCGACTCAGTTCGCGGTTCACGGCACCTTGACTCATGAGTGACGATATCGAGGGCAACGAGAGCGCTGCACCAACTGACTCGAGCGATCCGAGAAAGAGAATGGCGACGTTGTTATGGATGTGCGGATAGAGCGAGAGGAAGATTGCGCCGTTCACGACGCCCGCGAGCGCAATGAAGCGTCGATTCGCGTGGTCGGCAAGCCAACCCCCCACGCCACTGAGCGCTACCCACGGAATTGCGAACAGCGTCCAGCTGAGTCGGATCTCCAGTGTCGTGGCGTGGTGCGAGTGCATCAAGAGACTCCAGCACGCTTCGTAGACGCCCACGCACAGTCCGCCGGCACTGGTCGCGAAGAGAGCACCAATGAGCTGGGAGTTCCATTGCAGTTTGGGCAACGGACTGCGGTCGTAAGCGGCGTCGCCGAGATTGGTGTGAAAAGTCACGAAAGCCGCGATGAGGCTGACGACGCCGGTACCAAAGAAGGCCCACCCGAGGTCGTGCACCGACGCGAGAACGCCGACCACGGGACCGAGCGCAAGGCCAAAGAGCTGCGCCGCGATGATCCTCGAGACAGCCCGGCCACGTTGCTCTTGGGCGAACAGCGCCGCCACCGCCGACATCGACGCCACTTCAATGGCGCCCGCCGCGGCCCCCTGGACTGCGCGGGTGAGAATGAACCAGGGTGCCCCCACTGGCAACAAATACGTCATCGACGCGACGCCGTAGACGACGAGGCTCGTGATGAGGACCGGCCGGCGGCCGAACTTGTCGGCGAGATGACCCAGGAAGAACTGCGTGATAACGCCCGCGACGAAGAATGACGCCATGATTAGTCCGATGAAACTCGGCGTGCCACCACGGTGCTCTAGGAACAGCGGCAGGAGGGGAAGTCCGAGGGTCGCGCCCATCCACTGGATGCCCACGATGATCGTGAGGCGACGAAGCGTTTGGTCGGGGCTGGAAACTGGCACGGCGACCACGCTAGTAGTCGGGTGTTCCGACCGCTTAGAGCGTCCCGCACTCGAAGAGAATCAAGACGCCCAGCCCCAGATACACCCACGGGATGAGACCCCTTCCATATTTCTCACCGAAGGCGACGACGCGAGGGTGACTCGCGATGGCTTGGGCTCCGGTGATGAACAACAACTCCCATAGCGCAAAGACGATGAGTACGAGCACTTCGTGCCACGAACCGTTGGCGCGTAGTAGTGGAATCCACACCGCGATGTTGTCACCGCCGAGTGCGACGCACAAAGTGAACGTCGTGAGTGCACCACGGCGGAATTGTTCGCTCGCGGGTCGACGCCGCTTCGTCCATGCGTGCGCCGCGAGTGCGAATGGTGCGACACACAAGAGGCCAATCCATCGCAGTGGGATTGCGGTCAACAACGCCCCCACTCCAGCCGCGACCACGAGCAGCACGCAGACCGCCAGCGCGTGAGCAATACTCACGCGCGAGAATCGCGACCGATCGGTCAGAGATAGTTGAGCTGCGAAGGCGAAGAAGTTGTCGAGCATCGTGCCCACGAACGCGAGCGAGCCCACCACGACGACGCCGATGACAGTGTGCACGCGCCCGACATTACTTGGCGGTAAGAAATGGTGAAATGCGTGCCTAGTAGACTCGCGAACGATGATTCGCCACGCCTCGGCCCCGACGGCTGAACAGCTCGAAGATGCCCGGCGCGTCATAGCCGATCACCTGGTTCCTACGCCCACGGTGACGCTGTCACTACGAGGGCGACCGGTGCTCGCCAAGCTCGAGTGTCTACAGATCACTGGTGCTTTCAAGATTCGAGGTGCCTTGGCCGCTATCGACGCCGCCCACCGAGAGGATCCCCGAGGCGCGGTGATCACGTCCTCGGCGGGAAACCACGGCCTCGGTATCGCCCACGCGGCGTCGATCCTCGGCGTGCCCGCGACCGTCGTGGTACCCGCGAACGCTTCGCTCGCCAAGGTAAAGAAGCTGCGGGGCTATGACATCGAGTTGATCCAATTCGGCTCGTCCTACGACGACGCGCAACGTCACGCCCTCGAGCTCGCCGATCTTCGTTCCATTCGCTACATCTCACCGTTTAACGACACCAACGTGATCGCCGGTCAGGCCACCGTCTTTGACGAGATGCTCCTTCAGGCTCCTGAGATTGAGCACGTGGTCGTGCCCGTGGGCGGAGGTGGACTCATATCGGGGGTCCTGCTTTCGCGTGACGGCAATGGACGAAGTGACGTACGGGTCACGGGTGCTCAACCCATGGAGAGCTCGGCGATGTACCACGTCTTGCGCGGAGCGCGGATGTCCGAGATAGTCCATCGGCCCACCATCGCCGACGGGCTCGCGGGCGGCGGCGACGAGGGAGCCATCACCAACGAGTTGATTGCCCGAAACGAAGTTCCCCTCGTACTCGTTGAAGAGGTTGAGATCCGACGTGCGGTTCGTGAAGCCGCCGAGGTGAACGGGCTCGTGCTCGAGGGTTCGGCTGCGGTGCCCTACGCGACAATCGCGCTCGATCTCATGAACGACTCGACGTCACGGATCGGGTTCATCGCCAGTGGTCGCAACATCTCGCACGAACTCTTCGTTGAACTGCTAAACGAGCCGCTCGCCTAGGCGGAATTGACGCAGCACGCCGGACGGTAGGGTTGATGCATGCCAGTGCCGAAGAAAACGTGGTTCGCCGTTCTCGGTAGCGTCGCCACTGCTCTGACGGTCTTTGGACTCGTGTTCGCGGCTACCGACCCCAATCCTTCGGGGGTGGCGAAGGATCCGCTCGCGCTCAATGGCTACCCACCCAAAACCGCACTGCTCGCACTGACGGTAACGACTGATGGGGGTATCTCGATTCACGCGACCCTCGACGTGAACTTCACTTCCAACAAGGTCGAGGCGAAGTTCGTCGTGCCGTTGGTCCTGGCGGGGATACCAGTTGACGCGCGTCTAGTAGGCAACGAGATCTACGCCAGTACGCCCAATTTCACGTCGACCGTTGGCAGGCAGTGGGTCGCGATGAAGGATAATTTTCCCCCGTTGTACAACTACTCGCTCGAACTGGTCAAGCCCGACATCGCGTTGATCAGCGGGTTTCCTTCGGTCATTGTTACGAAGAACGGCTACTTCGTCACCCATGACTTTCATCGCGACAACGTGGCCGTGAGCGAGCTGGGCGCTTCACCTCCGACTCTGCCCAAGGTCGGTTCGCTGGACTGGAGCATCACGACCGGCAAGCAGGGCGAAGTCACCGCGAGCACGTTAACCGTCGCGTCTCGTCAGTCGTTTACGACGGTGAGCGTGACCGTCCTCTCGTACAATCGACCAGCGCACATCGTCGCGCCGCCGAGTGCGCAGGTGAAGGTGGAGGCCCCGACCTTCCTGCGAAGTTTGCTCGGCAAGGGTATGTTCTCCGTCTTGATTCCCGCAAATATTTCGAGCCTCGGAAGTACGAGTCTCAGTTGACGTTAGACAGACCCGCTCGCCCCGAGCCGCGATGGCCGGCGTCACTCGCGCTACTGGTGTGCGTCGGTCTCTACGTCGCCCTACCCAACCGTTTGGTCGTGGGCCCACGCTGGCTCGTGCCGGTACTAGTGGCACTGCCGCTGCTTCCGCTGTCGGCCCGCAAGCACCGACACCCGAATGACGCGCCGTGGGTGCGGTACCTCACCCTGGGATTGATTGGATTGGTGACCGTGGCGAACATCACGTCGGTGGTGCTGCTGGTCCATCACTTGCTCAACGCCAACGTGTCTCAAGGTCGGAACCTGATCTATTCGGCGGTGTCGGTGTGGCTCACCAACGTCATCGTCTTCGGGTTGTGGCTATGGGAAATCGATCGGGGCGGACCGCACCGGCGTGCGGGCTCGGACACGCTACTGCCCGACGTTCAGTTCCCCCAGATGGAGAACCCCTCACTGGCGCCCAAGGACTGGCGGCCCCGGTTCTTTGATTACCTGTACACGTCTTTCGCTAACGGAACGAGTTTCGCTCCCGCCGACGCGATGCCGCTCACGATCCTCGCGAAGTCACTGTTCGCCGTTGAATCCGTCGTGTCGTTGATGACGATCGCGGTGGTGGCCGCGCGAGCGGTCAACATCCTTCGTTGATCACTCGCCCAGAAGGCGACCGAGCAAGCCACTCGCGCGCGAATGACGACCCGTGTGCTCGACGACGTCAGCGCGTGCGGCGAACGAACGACCCGCGTTGATCCCCATCCACCGGACTGGTTCGTACTCCCACTTGCGTGATTGGTGATGCACGAACGCCAGGTTCGTGTGGTCGGTCACCGAATCAGGTTTCGTGATTAGATCGGCGAGTGCGATCGCACAGACGCGACTCAGTACGACACCGTCGCCCGTGTAGCCGCCCGCCGCCGCAAGACCGCTCTCAGGGTCGAAGACCACGGAGGGCTCTCGGTCGCGGGGTAGGGCGAGCGGTCCGCCCCAACGGTGCGAGATGGCGCCGTTGAAGGTGGGGAAGAGTTCGCGAAGGGTGTGCTCGAGGGCTCGAAAGGTTTTGTCGTCCTGGTCGAAGCGCTCTTCGACGCTCGAACCGAAGTGGTAAGGCGCACCCCGGCCGCCAAAGGCGATCCGGTCATCGGCGGTGCGCTGTCCATAGATGATGGCGTGCCGATCGTCGGCAAAGGTCGGGTAGTGGCGAAAACCGGCGTCGCGCCAGAACGCTGGTGACTGGGGCTCGGTAGCGATCATCAGCGAGTAGATCGGCGCCACCGTTCGGCGTTCGCCCGGCAACGTGGGGGTGAATCCTTCGGTGGCGCGCACGACGACGTCGGCACTCACGGTCCCGCCGACCGTGATGATCCGCGCTCGTCGCGAACGTGATGCGGGGATGATTCTGGTCACGGCGGTGTCCTCGTAGATCGTGACGCCGAGGCGTTCAACCACGTCGCCCAAGCCCCGCGCGAGCCTCGCGGGGTGGAGGCGAGCGCAATGCGGGCTGTACGTGGCGCCGAGGGCACCGGCCACGTAGCCGTAGTCGTAGAGTTCGTGCTCGTCGAGCCAGCGCAGGTCGTGTTCGCCCCGTCCGCGATCTCGTGCGTGGGCGACCTCGTCGCGCAGTCGTGACGCCTGAATCGGGTTTCGGGCGAAGGTCAGAGAACCACCTTTTGCGAAATGGGCGTCGATCCGGTCCTCGCGCACGCTGTCACCGAGATCGTCCACGGCTCGCTGGAGCAAGAGCCGTAGGTGCTCGGCGGCGTCGGCTCCGTGTCGTTCGAGCACGGCGTGCTCGGCGAGTGGGTAGAGCGCAGACGCCCAACCACCGTTTCGCCCCGACGCACCAAAGCCGCAGAGCGATTTCTCGAGCACCGCTATTCGAAGGTGCGGGTCGCGTCGCTTCAGTTCGCGCGCCGTCCAGAGTCCCGTGTACCCTGCGCCGACGACGGCGACGTCAGCGTCGATGTCGCTCGACAGAGAGGCACGTGCCTCGATCGGTTCGTCGAGAGTTGACCACCACAAGGATCGTGGTGGACGCATGATCAGATGAACTTCGTGGCTCCGGAGAAGACGTCACGCAAGATGCCGACCATGAGGTCGATGTCATCGCGCGTCGAGATCAGCGGTGGGGCCAGCTGCACGACGGGGTCACCGCGGTCGTCCGAGCGACAGATCAGGCCGCGACGGAACATCTCGGGCGAGACGTAGCCGCGAAGCAGTCGTTCGGCGTCGTGACCGGCCCACGTCTCCTTCGTGGTCTGGTTCTTGACGAGCTCGACGCCCCAAAAGTAACCGGTGCCTCGTACGTCTCCCACAATAGGAAGGTCCTTGAGCTCTTCGAGTCGGTCGCGGAAGTAGTCCTGGTTCGCGAGCACGTTCTCCAAGACTTTTTCGTCTTCCATGATCTTGATGCTCGCCAGGGCGACCGCACACGACACGGGGTGACCCGACCAGGTGAAGCCGTGAATGAACGAATTGTCGTCGTGCTGGAAAGGTTCGGCGATGCGGTCCGAGACGATCATGGCGCCCAACGGGGCGTAGCCCGCGGTGATCCCCTTCGCGCAGGTGATGACGTCGGGCACGTAGTCGTACTTCTGGGCGCCGAACCAGGTGCCCAAGCGACCGAAAGCGCAGATCACGTCGTCCGCCACCAACAAGACGCCGTAACGGTCACAGATTGACCGGACCTCCTGCCAGTAGCCGGGCGGTGGCGTGAAGCAGCCGCCCGCATTCTGCACCGACTCGAGGAACACCGCGGCGACGGTCTCGGGACCTTCGCGAAGGATCGCCTCTTCGATTTGGTGGGCCGACCACATACCGAAGGCCTCGAAATCGTCGGCGAACTTCTCGGCGCGGTAGAAGTTGACGGCGGGCACCTTGACCGCACCCGGGACCAGTGGTTCGAACGGCTGGCGATAGCCCTCGAGTGACGTAATCGTGAGGGCGCCCAGCGTCGTGCCGTGGTACGCGATGTCGCGGCTGATGACCTTGTAGCGATCGCTGTCGCCGCGCATCTTGTGGTACTGGCGCGCGAGTTTCCACGCGCTCTCGTTCGCCTCGGCGCCACCGGTCGTGAAGAAGACACGATTGAGGTCCCCGGGTGCGAGACTCGCGATCTTTTCTGCCAGATCGATCGCCTTGGGGTGCGCGTAGGTCCACAGCGGGAAGAACGCCATGGTGTTCATCTGCTCGGCGGCCGCCTCGGCGATCTCGCGTCGACCATGGCCGAGCATGTTGGTAAAGAGCCCCGAGAGACCGTCGAAGTACTCGGTGCCGTTGGCGTCATAGACCCGCGTACCCTCGCCGCGCACCATGATCGGTATCTCTTTGTTCTCGTCGTAGGCGCCCATCCGGGACATCTGTAGCCACAGATGACGTCGAGCACGCTCCGAGTAACTGTGACTCGCGTTCTCGGCATGACTCATCGTGATGCCGTCGGTGTAGATTTCGTGAATCGTCACTTGGTCCCCCATGCGTATGTCTGCTTTGAAAGCTTCAAATACAGAAATGTTTCAACTTCGGTGACACCCGGGATGCTCCGAATTGAGTCATTTAACAAGTGCACCAACGCGTTGTCGTCTTCAGCGATCACTTCGGCGATGATGTCAAAGCTGCCGGCGGTCATGACCACGTAATTGGCCTCTTCAATGGCGGCGACTTTGTCGGCGACGAGGCGCACGTCCCCATGGACGCGAATACCGATGAGGGCTTCGCGTCCGTAGCCCAACTGCAGTGGGTCGGTGATCGCGACGATCTGCATGACGCCCGCGTCGCGCAGTCGTTGGACCCGGCGTCGAACGCCGGCCTCGGAGAGCCCAACCTCCTCGGCGATGGCGCCGTAGGGCTTGCGCCCGTCGCGCTGCAGGTGGCCGATGATCTGGCGATCGAGGGCATCAATGCCGTTCGGTGCCGAGACCAGCTCCAAGTTCGATCGCTCTACGCTCTTCGGACTCTTTGGTTGTGGTTTCGTGCCTGGCATTGGTCGCTCCCCGCTCCGGATGCCCAGGGCACCGGTGCTGCGGATAGAGACAGTATAGGGAGAAAACACGCCGAATCGAGGCGTGAATTGTTAAATCTGTGCTCATTTTCTTACTTTTGGTTTGCAGAACCCATGAAAACTCTGGCAGAGTGGCTGAGAGCGTGAGCGAAAGGTCGCCGCGCCCTGGAGGGTTTTTATGCGTCGATTGTCCAACTTCATCGGCGGCGAATCGGTCGCTCCCAAGAGCGGCAAGTACGTCGAATTGATCAATCCCGGTACCGGCGAACCACTCGCCGAGATGCCGATCTCGGGCGAGGCTGACGTGGACCACGCGGTGCAAGCCGCGGCGAAGGCGTTCACCTCGTGGCGTCGTACGACGCCCTCGCAACGAAGTCTCGCGCTGCTCAAGATCGCCGACGTCTTGGAAAGTCACGCCGAGGAACTCGTCGCGCTCGAAGCGGAGAACTGCGGCAAGATCATCTCGGTCACGATGAGCGAAGAGATTCCGCCGATGATCGATCAGATTCGATTCTTCGCGGGCGCCGCACGTCTCTTGGAGGGACGCGGTGCGTCGGAGTACATGGAGGGAATGACGAGCTACGTGCGTCGCGAACCGATCGGCGTGTGCGGCGCGGTGACGCCTTGGAACTATCCGATGATGATGGCGGTCTGGAAATGGGCTCCGGCGATCGCCGCGGGTAACACCATGGTCCTCAAGCCTGGTGACTCGACGCCCGTCTCCACGTTATTGATGGCCCAATTGATGGGCGAGGTTCTTCCGGCGGGGGTCTTCAACGTGGTCTGCGGTGACCGCGACACTGGACGTCTCTTGGTCGAACACCCAGTGCCCGCCATGGTGTCGGTGACCGGTTCGGTGCGAGCTGGTATGGAGGTGGCCGGGGCTGCGTCAAAGACGCTCAAGCGCGTGCACCTCGAACTCGGCGGCAAGGCACCCGTCGTCGTCTTCGATGACGTCGACATCGCCACCGCCGCCGAAGGAATCGCAATCGCGGGATTCTTCAACGCGGGCCAAGATTGCACCGCGGCGACACGAGTGCTGGTGGGCCCGGGCGTGTACGGCGACTTTGTCGACGCGTTGGCCGAGCAGGCGCGAAACACGGTCGTGGGACTCCCCGACAATGATGATGCCCTCTTTGGACCGGTGAATAACGTGAATCAATTCGAACGCGTGAGCGGGATCCTCGGACGAAAGCCTGGTCACGCGTCGGTCGCGGCGGGAGGTGAGCGGGTAGGCGACGCTGGCTACTTCATCGCCCCCACGGTTGTCGCCGACCTGCACCAGGACGACGAGATGATTCAAAGTGAGATCTTCGGGCCGGTGATCACCGTGCAGAAGTTCAGCGACGAGGCCGAGGCACTCGAATGGGCCAACGGCGTCGAGTACGGTCTCGCGTCGTCGGTCTGGACCAGCGACCACAGCCGCGCCATGCGATTCACTCGTGACCTGGATTTTGGCTGCGTGTGGGTCAATACCCATATTCCCATGGTGGCCGAGATGCCCCACGGCGGCTTCAAGCGCTCGGGCTACGGCAAGGACCTCTCGGTCTACGGGTTCGAGGATTACACGCGCATCAAGCACGTCATGCACAACATCGAGTTTTGAGTCCGGTGGACGCTCGACGTCCGACGATGTACTGAAGTACGAGAACAACCTATTGAAAGGATGATCGTCGATGATCATCGGAGTTCCGAAGGAAATCAAGAAGGATGAGAACCGGGTCTCGTTGACGCCGGCGGGCGCGAGAGAACTGTCCGGGGCCGGCCACCAGGTGCTGGTAGAGCAGGGCGCGGGCGTCGGCTCGTCAATCAGCGACGATGATTACATCGCCAACGGAGCGACGATCATCAAGGACGTCGACGACGTCTGGGCCGATAGTGAATTGGTCTTGAAGGTTAAAGAACCGATCAGCGACGAGTACCACCGCCTTTCGGCTCGCAAGAACCAGGTGCTGTTCACGTACTTGCATCTGGCTGCGTCGCGAGAGTGCACGGACGCGCTGGTGAAAGCGAAGAACGTGGCCATCGCGTACGAGACGGTACGCCTGCGCGACAATTCGTTGCCGTTGTTGACACCCATGAGCGAGGTGGCCGGACGTATGGCCCCCCTGATGGGAGCGCACCATCTGATGCGCCCGGGCGGCGGACGCGGCACGCTTATTGGAGGCGTGCCGGGTGTGATCCCGGCGAACGTGGTCGTGATTGGCGCGGGTGTGGCGGGTCTCGCCGCCGCTTCGATGGCGGTGGGACTTCACGCGCACGTGAAGGTCCTGGACCGGAACCTGGAGCGCCTTCGCCAGGTCGACATCCACTTTGACGGTCGAGTGCAGACCATTGCGTCCTCGACCCTCACCCTCGAAGAGGCATGCCTTGACGCGGACATCGTGATCGGCGCGGTGCTCGTGGTAGGTGCGAAGGCGCCAAAGTTGGTATCCAACGAACTGGTCGCTCGAATGCGCCCGGGATCGGTGCTCGTGGACATCTCGGTCGACCAGGGCGGTTGTTTCGAGGACACGCGTCCGACGACTCACTCAGAGCCCACGTTCAAGGTGCACGAGTCAATCTTCTACTGCGTGGCGAACATGCCGGGCGCCGTGCCGCATACGTCGACGCACGCCTTGGCGAACGCTACATTGCCCTACACGCTCGAACTAGCCCGCCACGGCTGGCGTGAAGCAGTGATCGCTGATGACGCGTTAGCCGAAGGGGTCAACGTCGTCGATGGTTCGGTGACCTACGGACCCGTCGCCGAGTCACTCGGCGTCTCCTACACAGCCTTGCGATCTTTCCTTTAGACGGGATCTCGTAAGCCGCCAGAGGCAAATGAACAGAAGAGGTATGACGTACTCGAACACGCGATGGTGTAGCGCCAAAGGAGGAAATTCGGCTCGAGCATCGGGAGCGACGGCGTTACCAACTCTGATGATGTCGCTGCTCGCCATCGCCCACAAAGAGCCGAGGCGGACATTCGCACGGCGTCACGAACTGCGCTCAGTGGCAGTGGCAAGCATGACGAACTTCTTTAAGTTTTCACTTGACCTTTACCTCTCGGTAATCCCCTAGTTTGTGACACCGAGCGCTTATCGTTTGGGCGTGACAAGAGGGGGGTTATGTCAGATAGTGCAGTGAACAATGTGGTGCACGCTGACATTCCCGACCCGCGTCGCTGGTTCGCATTGGTGGTCATCGCCATCGCTCAGTTGATGGTCGTGCTGGACGCCTCAATCGTCAACATTGCGCTGCCGCACGCTGCGCTGCCGCGCGCGCTCGGCGGTCTCGCCATTGCGCCCAAGAACTACCAGTGGGCGATCACCGCCTACACGCTGACCTTTGGAGGTTTCTTGCTCCTCGGAGGCCGCGTAGGTGACTACATGGGTCGAAAGAAGGCCTTCCTCATTGGACTCGTGGGGTTTGCGAGTGCGTCGCTCCTGGGCGGTTTCTCGGTCAATCAACAAATGCTCTTTGGCGCGCGAGCATTGCAGGGAATCTTTGGCGCCTTGCTGGCCCCGGCGGCACTATCGCTCATTTCGATAACCTTCACCGACTCGAAGGAGCGCGCCAAGGCCTTCGGTGTCTACGGAGCACTCTCAGGCGTCGGTGCCGCGATCGGGCTCATTGCGGGAGGACTCCTGACCCAGTACCTCTCGTGGCGGTGGTGCCTCTTCGTCAATACGCCCATGGCGATCATCGCGCTGTTCCTCGCCATACCCAACGTGCACGAATCCAAGGTCGAGGGTCACCCTCATTACGACGTGCCCGGCGCGCTCACGGCCACCTTGGGAATGGTGAGCATCGTCTTTGGCGTCTCGCAGGCTTCGACGTACGCGTGGGGATCTCTCAGTGCCTGGCCCTACATCGCGCTCGGCGTCGCGCTGCTATTCGTGTTCTTCCAGATCGAAGCCAGAGTCAAATCGCCGCTCTTGCCGCTGCGCCTGTTGACCGACCGGGTGAGGGCGGGTTCGTACCTCTCGCAGATCTTTGTCGGCCTGGGGCTCTTCGGGATGTTCTTGTTCCTGACCTTCTACTTCCAAGACGTGCATCAGTACTCGGCGGTGAAGTCGGGCCTTCTCTACCTGCCCTTCTCGGTGGGAGTCATCCTGGGCGCGGGCGCGGCGAGTCAGATCCTGCCCAAGTTCGGACCACGGCTGATTGCGACAGTGGGAAGTCTCATGGGCGCGCTCGGTCTTTTGCTCTTGTCCTTTCTCGCTCCCAACAGCAGTTACCTGATCCGGGTGATGCCCGCGATGATCATCGGCAGCCTCGGTCTAGGCGTCACCTTCGTCGCGGTCGCCTCGACCGCCTTGTTTAATGTGCGTCCCGAGGACGCGGGTGCCGCGTCGGCGGTCTTGAATACCGCCCAACAGATCGGTGGATCCTTTGGCACCGCGATCCAGAACACCATCTACGTCACTAGCGCGTCGGCGTTCGTCGCGGCGGCGTTGCGTCCCGGACTCACGAGGTCGTCGCTCATCGCGTTGCATATTGCGGGCGCCGTCCACGGCTACGACCTGGCTTTCCGATTTGGTGCGCTGATGGTCTTTCTCGCCGCGGTGAGCTTCTACCTGTTCGTGAACATCGACCGGCATCACCTAGGCCAGCACGATGAAGTGGTCGCCGGACTCTAGGACGACACGTAAGGGCAGTGTCGACAACCGCTGTCACAGCACGTCCCGCGCGCGAGGTGCGTGGCGAACGTCAACACGCTCAGTCCCGTCGAGGGATCGCGATAGGTAGGTTCACCCAGGGCAACGGCGTGCTCGTGTGCTTCGATGATGGCGTCATAGTCCGGACGCGTTGGGTCACAGCGCGAAACGTCGGGCCGGGGCACGTGGGACATAGTGACGCCTACTCGCGGATCGAGACGATGACCTTGCCGAATTTTCCCGGTTTGGCGAAGAAGTTGTAGGCGCGGTTGATGTCCTCAAAGTTGAAACGTCCGGCACTCGGCACGCGTAGCTTTCCCTCGTCCCACCACGGGACCAACGTCTCGTTGACCCGAGCGATGACGTCCGCCTTCTCCTTGCGAGACCGAGCGCGCAACGTCGAACCCGTGATCACCACGCGTTTGGCCATGACGTTCAACAAGTCGAGTTCGACTTTCGAGCCGCTTCCGACCCCGATGACGATGACGCGCGCGAAGGGGGCGAGGACGCGCTGGGCCTTCTCCAGGTTCGTCGCGCCCAGGAGTTCGAGTACGACGTCGACGGGCTCGAGGCTCGTTACGTCATCGCTCACGATGGTTTCGTCAGCACCGAGCTTGCGTAATTTCTGGTGATGCTCGTTGGTGCGCGTGACGGCGATGACGTGAGCGCCTATCACGTGAGCGATCTGGACCGCGGCAGTACCCACGCCGCCCGCCGCGCCGCTCACGAGGACCCGTTCACCCGGTTGGAGATCAGCTTGAAGAACGAGGGCGTCAAAGGCCGTGGTGAACGCCTCGGCGAAGCCGCCGGCCTCTTCCCAACTGATGTGGTCGGGGACAAATATCAAGTGTTCAAACGGCACCGCACAGAGCGTGGCCTGCGCTCCGCCGCCCACCAACGCGCACACCCGACGTCCGACGAGAGGCTCGTGAACCTCGTGACCGACCGAACTGACGACACCCGCGAGTTCCATGCCGGGAACGTCCTCGGGCCATCCCGGGGGGGCGGGGTAGAGACCACGTCGCTGCATCAGGTCGGCGTTGTTGATACCAAAGGAGTGCACCGTCACGACCACGCCCGTCGGTCCGGGTTTCGGATTGGGGCGGTCGAACATTTCAAGGTTTTCACCGTTAATCACGACGCAGAGCATGCCGCCAAGCCTACGGGTGCCACCAAGGAGAGATTCGCCAATAGTGTCGGTCCATGACCATTTACGACATACCAGTACATACCCTCGGCGGCGAAGAGAGTTCTCTCGCCCCCTACGCCGGCAAGTCCGTCCTCGTTGTCAACGTGGCTTCCAAGTGCGGACTCACTCCTCAGTACGAGGGGCTCGAGGCACTGCAGAAGACCTACGGCGACAAGGGCTTCAGCGTTGTCGGCTTTCCGTGCAACCAGTTCATGGGCCAAGAGCCCGGCACCGCCGAGGAGATTCAGACGTTCTGCTCGACGACCTACGGCGTGACTTTCCCCCTGTTCGAAAAGATCGACGTGAACGGCGAGGACCGTAGTCCGATCTACGCCGAACTCACCAAGGTCGCCGACGCCGAGGGCTACAGCGGCGACGTGCGGTGGAATTTCGAGAAGTTCCTCGTGAGTCCCGATGGTTCGGTGCAGCGCTTCGCCCCTCAGGTCACGCCCGAGGACCCGGTACTCGTCGCCGCCATCGAGTCGTCACTTTCTTAAGTGAGCGAGCGAGCGAGTCGCACGTAAGTGGGGGCTAGCCCGTAGCGAGGCCAGAAAGAACTCGCCTGTTCGTTGGTCACTCGCCACTGCGCCTCGACGTAGTGATAGCCCTCGCGTCGGGCGTCGTCGAGCACCGCGTCGATCATCGCGCTCGCCACACCGTGACCCTGCACGCTCGGATGAACCACGACCTCACTCAGATGCAACGTCTCATCGAACGAGCCGCGCCGCGCCGGCAAGGGGAACGTGATCGCCTGGGCGAGCACGTTCCCGTCACCTTCGACGACGTAATGCTTCACCTCGGGGTCCTCGAGCAGCTCGAGTAGCTCGCGGCGTATCGCGTGGCGGTCCTTGCGCGACACCGCGCCCGGCTCGCCCTGGGCGACGTCGATGACGTGGTCGAGCTCGAGGACTTGGTCGATGTCGGCGGGCCGCGCAGCGCGTAGCGACAGGCCGGCGGGCAGGGCGCGCACGTCGCGCTCGAGGAGCTTCATGACGCCACGTACGCTCAATGGCTCGTAGCCGAGTGAACGCCAGGGGTCGATGTGTTCGTCGTCGTCTAGAGTCCACGAAAAGTGTTGCGCGGCCCCCGCGCGGCGCCAACTCGCACTGGCGTCGCGCACGAGTTGGGTGAGGACGTCGGCGTCGTCGAAAGATGCGCCGTCGGGACCCGTCCACGCCGCGAGTGCGTGCGTGGGGTCGCCCAATACCGCGCCGTAGAGGTGGCCCACCACCGTGCCGTCGTCAAACGCAACCCAGGTGGAGGTCGTCGCGTGAAGAATGGTCTCGTAGAGGACCTCGCCATCAAGGTGCGCGTTGACGAGGGGTCGGCGCCGCGCGTCGTCGCTCAATTGGTGCACGATCCGTTCAACGACGGCTCGTGCGTCGTTGGGCTGGAGCGTGCGAACGGTCGTCATTCGCTTACCGTAGTTCGCCGGTGTGCAAGAGTAACGGGGTGACCGTGCGCGCGACACTGTTTGACATGGATGGCCTGCTCATTGACTCCGAGGTCCTTTGGCACAAGGCCGAACTCGAGATCTTTGGTCGACTTGGCGTGCCGATCTCGGACGAAGAGGACCGCTCGACCAAGGGAATGTTCGTCGTTGAGGTCGTGCACCATTGGCAAGCAAAGTATCCCTGGTCGACGCCGAGCCCCGAAGCAGTGGTTGACGAGGTCCTCGAGCGCGTGGGCCAGCTCGTCGAGAGCGAAGGCGTGCTCCTGCCCGGTGCCGTGCGCGCGATTGACCTGACCAGCGAACGCGGCCCGGTGGGTCTGGCGAGTTCGACCCCGCTCAAACTGATCTATCGGTGTCTCGACCATTTTGGCCTTCGCGATCGTTTCGCCATCGTGCAGTCCGCGGAGTTCGAGCCCTTTGGCAAGCCTCACCCGGGCGTGTTCTTGAGTGCCGCGGCGTCATTGCACGTCGATCCGCGCGACTGTCTCGTCTTCGAGGACTCGGCCGCTGGCGTCCTCGCGGCCAAGGCCGGTCGCATGAAGGTGGTGGCGGTGCCGACGAGCCATGACCGATCGCTGGCGGAGTTCGCGCTCGCGGACCTCGTGCTGTCCTCGCTCGAGGATTTACGCCCGCAGTGGCTCGATGAGCAGTTCGCCTAAAGCACCTTGGTGAACCGGTACGCACTTTCGTGGGTGTAGGCCCCTTCGGGGAAGAATTCCACCGGCGTCCAGCCGTGCTTCGGGTAGAAGGCGACCGCTTCGGGCTGCGCGGGCCCGGTCTCGAGGTAGAGCTGCGCGTAGCCCATGGCCCGCGCGCGACCTTCGATCTCGTCCATTAGTTGCGCGGCGACGCCACCTCGTCGAAGGTCGGGACGCACCCAGAGGCGCTTGACCTCGGCGAGCTTGAGTTCGGGTTCGGCGATCCGGCGAAGTCCCACGCCACCGCAGAGGTGGCCTTCACTGCGCGCCACGAGAAAGATCCCCGTGGGTGGCAGCAACTCGTCGAGGTTCATCTGCGTGTCGTCGTCAATCGCGCCGTAGCGACGGTTGAGTTCGTCCACCGCGGCCTTGAAGACACTAAGGGCCCCCGAGGTGGTGATGAGTTCATCTTTGATGGTCAGTGCAATCACGATTCCAGCGTAGAGCAGCGAGACTTTCACCCATCTTCAGTACGATGGAGAGATTCATTGAAGGAGACCCGTGTTTCGCCCCGTCAGCGCTGAATTCGATTTTGTTGCCCTCGAGGAGGTCGAACTCGCACGCTGGCGGACCAATGACGTTTTCGCTCGGTCGATGCAGCACCGCCAAGGTGCCGAGCCGTGGGTGTTCTACGAAGGCCCACCGACCGCGAATGGCAAGCCAGGCTTGCACCACGTGTGGGCGCGGGTTTACAAGGATCTCTTCTGTCGGTACCAGACCATGCAAGGGCGATTCGTGTCACGACGCGCGGGCTGGGACACGCACGGACTTCCCGTCGAGGTCCAAGTGGAAAAGCAGTTAGGGATCTCGGGCAAGCGCGACATCATCGAGAAGGTCGGCATCGGTGAATTCACCAGGCTGTGCAAGGAGTCGGTGCTCATCTACGTCGACGAGTTCGAGAAGCTGACCGAGCGCATCGGCTACTGGACCGACATGGAGCACGCGTACTACACGTTTCACCCGTCCTACGTGCAATCGGTGTGGTGGCAACTTCAACAACTTTTCGATCGGGGTCTGCTTTACGAGGACTTGAAGGTCGTCCCGTACTGCCCGCGCTGCGGCACGGCGCTGTCCAGTCACGAACTTGGTCAGCCCGACGTCTACACCGACGAAACCGACGAGAGTTGCTATGTTCGCTTGCGTATCGTCGACGCCGAGAAACACCCGGGGCTCGACGCAGCGACGCATCTGGCGGTATGGACGACGACGCCCTGGACGTTGCTGTCGAACGTAGCGGTCGCGGTAAACCCCGAGATCTCGTACACGGTGGTCGACGGACTCGTCGTCGCGACCGCGCTGGTCGAGTCGGTCTTCGGCGAAGGCGTCAGCGCCGGGCCGACGTTTCCCGGCTCGGCGTTGGCGGGCGTGCACTACGCGCGTCCGTTCACGGACGTGGACTTGCCCGAAGGTGTGGACGCTTGTTACGTCGTCGAGGCGGACTACGTCACCACCGACGACGGCACCGGTCTCGTGCACCAGTCCCCGGCCTTCGGGGAGGTGGACCGCCAAATCGCCCGGGTCTATTCGTTGCCCACCGTTAATCCCGTCGGTCCGGACGGCTGCTTCACCAGCGACGTGCCGTGGCTCGAGGGCGAGGACGTTCGACGGGCGAACGTGGCGATCAATGATGAACTGGAACGGCGCGGGATACTGCTGCGGCGTCAGGCCTACGTCCACTCACTGCCGCACTGCTGGCGCTGCGGCACGGTGTTGATCTATTGGGGCAAGCCCAGTTGGTACGTCGCCACGAGTCAGTACAAGAACGAGATGATGGCCGAGAATCAGACGATTGACTGGCACCCGGCCCATATCCGCGACGGGCGTTTTGGCGAGTGGCTCGCGAACAACGTGGACTGGGCGCTTTCGCGCGACCGCTTCTGGGGGACGCCTCTTCCGATCTGGCAGTGCGGGCAGTACCACTACACCTGCGTGGGGTCCCTCGAAGAACTGTCGCAGCTCGCCGGTCGTGACCTGGCGGACCTCGACCCCCATCGTCCAGCGATCGACGAGGTGGTGATCGCGTGTCGGACCTGCGCGGAACCCGCCACGCGCGTCGAACCGGTCATCGACGCGTGGTTCGACTCCGGAGCCATGCCCGCGGCCCAAGTCGGCTATCCGCACGCGCCCGCCAGCAAGGACGCGATGCAGTTTCCCGCGCAGTTGGTCGTCGAGGCGATTGACCAGACGCGAGGTTGGTTCTATTCGCTGCTCGCGGTCAATACCTTGGTCTTCGGCGAGAAGCCCTATGAGCACGTGCTCTGTCTTGGTCACATCGTCGACGAGACCGGCAAGAAGATGAGCAAGTCGCTCGGTAACGTCATCGACCCGTGGGAGGTCTTGGGCACGCGNNGCGCGATCGACGCGTCACTTCGCGAGACCCTCGCGACGCTCTGGAACACGTTCAGCTTCTTCACGACCTACGCGTCACTGAATACGTTCGATCCGCAGGACCCCGAGATCCCCGCCGTGGCCGAGCGCGCCGCGATCGACCGGTGGATCCTGTCGCGCCTCGAGAGCGTGACCGTGGCGGTGACGTCGGCCCTGGATGGCTACGAGCCACTGGGCGGCACCGACGCGCTCAGCGAATTNNTTGACCGAGCGGCTCTACCTTGACCTCTTTGACGTCGCCCCGGAGGCGTCGGTGCACCTAGCGGACTGGCCCTCGAGTGAACCGCGAAACCGCGACGTCGCTCTCGAGGCGTCGATGAACGTGGCGCGACGACTCACGTCACTTGGTCGCGCCGCACGCGCCGAGGCGGGTGTCAAGGTGCGCCAGCCGCTCGCACGCGCGCTCGTCTTCCTGCAGGCTGGCTCACCNNGAGGTCTTGCGCTTCGAACTCGTGCCCAACTTTCGAACCGTGGGACCTCGTCTAGGTGAGGCGGTCAAGGAGTTGAAGCCCGCGCTCGCCTCACTCGATTCACTCGCCGCGGCTGACGCCCTGGAGCAGGGGGGCACCGTGAGCGTGACACTTTCAACGGGAACCTTCGATCTCGGCGTCGAGGACCTCGAGCTTCGCGTCAAGAGTCAAGGTGGCTTCGCGGTGTCGCGTGACGGTGGTGAGGTGATCGCGCTGGACCTCGCACTGGACGACGCCCTGCTTCGGCGTGGGTACCTGCGCGACGTCGTCCGTCAGGTCCAAGACTTGCGAAAGAATACCGGGCTCGACGTCGCGGACCGCATTGTCCTGCACGTGACTGGTATCGACGACCTCGCCGACGGGTTCGACGTATTGGCGAGCGAGGTTCTCGCGGTGCAAGTCATCAGCGGCGAGGGCGAGGGCGAAGGCTGCGTCCTCGAACTCGATGACGGGCGCGACGCGAAAGCGTGGATTACGAAGGTCTCGCCGACGAGTTGAGTTTCTTGAGCAGTATCGCCAACGTCGCACGCTCGTGGTCACTGAGTCGATTGGCGAGGTTGTCTTCGAGATAGTCGAGGTGGACGTTGAGCGCCTCATCGAGCTTCTGGTTTCCCTGGTTCGAAATAGCGACGAAGATCGCTCGACGGTCGCTCGGGCAGAGTTGGCGCGTCACGTAACCGGCCGATTCGAGGCGGTCGATCAGTCGAGTCGTGCCGCCAGTCGAGTGCACGATCGCGTCGGCAATCTGGTTCATCTTCAGACGACCCTCGGGCGCCTTTCGCAACTGGAGCAGCACCTCGAACCAGGCGAGGGGTAGGTCGCACGCCGCCTCGAGCTCGACCCCCAGGCTCTTCGAAAGTCGGGCGTTGGTCTCGAGCAAGAGTCCGAACAGCACGACGCGCTCGTCGCCGGAGGGACACGCGCTGGTGGTGGTGGTGGACATGCCCCGATTTTAGCAGAAACTTCACCTTGCGATTACTTCTTGACAAGTTGTTGTATATGCAAGTACAATTGCGGCAGAGCACAAAGCGTGTCCAAGAAAAGTAGGAGAACCACAATATGAGCAACCTCCCCGCTCCCGGCGTCTACAACGTCGACCCCGTCCACTCAACCGTCAGCTTCATTGCCCGCCACCTCGTCGCGGCGAAGGTTCGCGGTAACTTCACTGAATTCAGTGGCGCAATCACCATTGGTGACACCATTGAGGCCTCCTCGGTCGTCGCCGAGGTTCAGGCCAGCAGCATCACTACCGCCAACGAGATGCGTGACGGTCACCTCAAGAGCGCGGACTTCCTCGACCAGGAGCACTTTCCTACGTTGAACCTGAAGTCCACCAAGATCACCGCCAAGGGTGGCGACAAGTACGAACTGCTCGCCGACCTTACGGTCAGGGGCACGACCAAGCCCGTGACGTTCCAACTGGAGTACCTCGGTACCGGGCCGAGCATGGCCCCGGGTGTGAACGTAACTGGCTTCGAAGTCACCGGTGAGATCGACCGTCGTGAGTTCGGCGTGAACTTCGAAGGCACGCTGGAGAACGGCAGCCTCGTCGTTGGCAACAAGATTGGCATCGAAATCGCCGTCGAAGCCCACCAAGCCGCCTAATCGCGGCACTCACGTAACTATCGCCGGGGGCCTTCGGGCCCCCGGCGATTGCTCGTTACGATGGGTCCATGTCAGATTCTCCCAAAGGTAAGGGCGTCAAGTCGACCCTCGGTGTGCTCGGTGCGCTCGCCACCATTATCTCGGTGTGGTGGTTTGCCCTTCGCCCGGCGAAGAAGAAGCGCGAGGGTTAACCGCGTCTGACGCGCCCTGATTTGGCCAGCGCCAGGCGTTAGCGTTTGGCATGGCTTCGGTTTCGCTCGCACCGCTGCGTCACCGGAGTTTCAGTCTCGCCCTCGGATCCTCGTTGATCTCCTCGACCGGCACGTGGATGCAGACGGTCGCACTGGGTATCTATCTCACGACCACCACCAAGGACGCCTTATGGCTGGGGCTCATTACGTTGGCCGCGTGGTTGCCGGCGATCGTCGGCTCGCCCACCGGCGGGGTCATGGGGGACCGTTTCAATCGGCAACGCTGGATCCAATCGATGAACTCGGTGATGGCCCTCACGGCGTGCGCACTCGCGGCCGCCAAGTACACCAATCATCTCTCGCCCCAACTTTGCTGCTACGTGGCGGCGGTTGAAGGGCTCTGTGGTTCGGCGTCCTGGGCGGCGTGGCAGTCACTGCTGCCTGAACTGGTCGGCCCGGACGAGGTCCTCGCCGCGGTCTCGCTCTCGTCGGCCCAGTTCAACCTCGGGCGCGTCATCGGCCCCCTCTGCGCCGGGGTGGCTCTGGCCTTTGGTTCGATTGGCTTGTGCTTCACGCTCAACGCGGCGTCGTTCGTCGTGGTCGTGGTGATGTTCTCGTTCGTGAAAAGCCCCCCTCGTGAGAAGGTGCTCACTAAGGTCCGTCCGATTCACGAGACCATCCAAGGGGCCCGAGTCGCGTGGGCCGTGAAGGGTTGTCGCAATCCGATCTTCGGTGTCGCCGCGGTGGCTCTCATCGCGAGCCCGTTTATCACGCTCGTTCCCGCGATGTCGATCCTGACGCTGCACGCCGGCAAGGTCGGCACCGCCTGGCTCGTGACCGCCCAGGGGGTGGGGGCGGTAACGGGCGCCCTGACATTGCCGGGCGTGGCGCATCGGACCTCGCGGCTGTTCGTGCTGCGAAGCTCGCTCGCGACGATGATCGTCGCCCTCGTCCTCTACGGCCTCGCGCCCGACCTCGTGTTGTCCGCCCTCGCCCTAGGCGTACTAGGGGGTGCCTACGTCGGTTCGTTGACGGGACTCAACACGTCGGTGCAATTGCACGCGCCTCGAAACGAGCGCACGCGCATACTTGCGCTCTACACGTTGTCGTTGTCGATCTTCTATCCCGTGGGTGCGCTCATCCAGTCAGCCTTCGCGAGGACCTGGGGCGTGCGACCCGTTACCTTGGTCGCGGCGGGTTCGCTCGCCCTGGTGCTGGCAGTCGTGACGCTCGCGCACCCCCAGTACTGGCGTGAGATCGGGGCGGTCCCTTCGAGCGCCGCGCAATTGCTGGCAGACTAGAAGGATGACGTTCACTTCGATCAACCCCTACAGCGAACGGGTGGTCGCCCAGTACGAGGGTCTGGACGCGCACGGCGTCGAAGACGCGCTCGTTCGCGCGCACACGGCGTATCAAATGTGGCGCGACGTCGAGGTGAAGGACCGCGCCGAATTGATGAACCGCGCCGCCGAACTGCTCGAGGGCGAGATCCCCGTCGTCGCCGAGCTGATGACCAGCGAGATGGGAAAGACCTTCGCCGCCGCCAAGGGTGAGGCCGCCAAATGCGCCCTGACGATGCGCTACTACGCCCAGCACGCGCCGTCGATGCTCGAAGACGAGATCATCCCTTCGACGGCCTCGTTCAGTGGTGTTCGCTACGAACCGTCCGGACCGATTCTGGCGATCATGCCCTGGAACTTCCCGCTCTGGCAGGTGGTGCGATTCGCGGTGCCGAGCCTGATGGCGGGCAACGTCGTGTTGGTCAAGCACGCGCCTAACGTGCCGAGTTGTGCGCTCTATCTCGAAGACCTCTTCGTGCGCGCGGGATTCGCCAAGGGCGTCGTCACCAACCTCTTCGTCGAGGTCGATCAACTTCCCGCGATCATCGCCGATTCGCGCGTTCGAGGCGTGACGCTCACGGGCTCCGAGCGTGCCGGGCGCGCCGTCGCCGAACTGGCCGGACGCCACCTGAAGAAGTGTGTCCTCGAGCTCGGTGGATCGGACCCGTTCATCGTCGGCTCGTCGGCGGTGATGGACCGCACGGTCGCTCACGCGGTGACCGCGCGAATCCAGAACAACGGGCAGGCCTGTATCGCGGCGAAGCGGTTCATCGTCGTGGCCGAACGCAGCGAGGAGTTCGTCGAGCGCTTCAGCGAGGAAATGGCCCAGGTCACGACCGGCGATCCCATGGACCCCGCCACGGTCCTCGGACCTCTGGTGAGCCGAGCGCAACTTGACTTGCTCAGCGCCCAAGTGGCGTCCTCGATCGCCCAAGGCGCCGTGGTTCGCGCGGGCGGCGCTGCGCTCGAGGGGCGTGGCTTCTTCTTTCCCGCCACGGTTCTCACCGACGTGCCCGCTGATGCTCGCGCGGCTCGCGAGGAGTTGTTCGGGCCCGTCGCTGTCGTGCAAGTGGCCCGCGACCTGGATCAGGCGATCGATCTCGCGAACGCCACGCCCTGGGGACTGTCCGGTTCGGTCTGGGCGAGCGACGCCCGCGAGATCGATGCCGTCATCGAACGCCTCGACGTGGGCATGGTCTTCGCCAACGCCATCGTCGCTTCGGTGCCCGAGCTGCCCTTTGGCGGGACGAAGAACTCGGGCTTCGGGCGTGAACTCTCGGTGAGCGGACTGCGTGAGTTCACCAACGCCAAGACCTTCTACGTGGCATGACCGAACAGCTCTACTTCGATCACGCCGCTTCGGCCCCGCGTCGCGACGAGGTAACCGACGCGATGCAACGCTGGCAGCACGGTGTCGTGGGCAACCCTTCGGGTTCTCACCGCGCCGCGCGCGAGGCTCGTCGGGCCGTCGAAGAAGCTCGCGACGAAGTGGCCGAGTTCGTGGGCGCCAAGCCGGGTGGCGTGATCTTCACGGGCGGTGGTACCGAGTCATGTCACCTCGCCATCGTGGGCACGACGTTGGCGCATCGAGCGACGCACGACAAGAGCGTGGTCGTCACGTCGCGCGTAGAACACGACTCGGTCCTCGACGCTGCGCAGTTCGTCGCCCAACAGTATGAGAACGTGGAACATCGTCTCGTCGACGTTGACGCCGATGGCGTCGTAGACCTCGAGTCGTTGCGTGAAGCCCTCGATCCTGACGTCGCCATCGTGAGTGTCATGACGGTCAACAACGAAACCGGCGTGTGTCAGCCCCTCGACGGCGTGAGCTCGATGGCCATGGGCCACGTTCCCGGTGGTGTGACCACGCACACCGACGCCGTCGCCGCGGCCCCGTGGCTCTATCTTCCCACCGTGACCTCGACGACGGACCTGGTGTCAATCTGCGCGCACAAGATTGGCGGTCCCGTCAACGCGGGTGCGTTGGTCATGCGCCGTGAGGTCCCCCTGGTTGGTTTGGTGCCCGGTGGCGGGCAGGAGCGAGGACGTCGCGGTGGCACGGTCGACGTGGCTGCGTGCGTCGGGCTCGCCGCCGCGGTACGCCTGACCCAGAAGGAACTGGTCGAAGTGAACGACCGGGTCATCGACTTCCAACACAAGTTGTGCGCGGCACTGAGTTTCCTGCCGGGTTGTACCGTCACGGCCCCGGCCGCGCGTAAGGTCCCCGGGACCGCGCACGTGACTTTCGCGGGACTGGCGAGCGACGAGGTCCTCTTCTTGCTCGATCAAGCGGGCGTGTGCGCTTCGGCGGCGTCGAGTTGTTCGAGCGGGGCGGCGATTGCCAGCCACGTATTAGAGGCGATGGGGGTCGCGCCTGAACGGGCCCGGGGATCGCTGCGGCTCTCCATGGGTCCAGAAACCACCGAGGACGAGGTTGACCGTCTCATCGCCGTTCTCTCGTCGGTGGTCTATCGGTTGCACGGCGAGGTTGAGAAGTAACCGACAACTGGCAGAATGGAACAGTGAAGGTCCTGGTCGCCATGAGTGGAGGAGTTGATTCGTCGGTTGCGGCGGGTCTCTTGCTCGAGCAGGGCCACGAGGTCGTGGGTGCGACGCTCAAGCTCTGGGGCGGGGTCTCGGATTCGGGTTGCTGTTCGGTTGCCGACGTGGACGACGCGCGACGAGTCGCTCAGAAGCTCGGCATCGATCACCACGTCTTTAACTACACCGACGAGTTCAATCATCACGTGGTCGAGCCCTTCGTGCGCGCCCACGTGCAAGGTACGTCACCGAATCCTTGCATCGAGTGCAATCGCCATATCAAGTTCGACGTGCTCTTCGACCGTGCTCGGCGTCTGGGCTTTGACGCAGTGGCGACCGGTCACCACGCTCAGGTTCTCGAGCGCGATGGCGAGCACGAACTCGCACGAGGGGCCGACGAGCACAAGGACCAAAGTTACGTGCTCGGGTACCTGCACGAGGAACAACTCGCCTCGTTGCTTTTGCCCATCGGGGCCATGAACAAGAGCGAGGTGCGTCAGCACGCCGAGCGGCTCGGTCTTCGTACCTGGGACAAGCCCGACAGCCAGGACGTGTGCTTCATCGAAGCGTCCAAGGGACGAGAGGTGTTCCTGCGCCAACGCGTGGCGCTCACCCCAGCCAAGATCGTCGATCGCGCGACCGGCGAAGTGATCGGCGAGACCGACGCCGCCGAACTTCTGACCGTCGGGCAGCGCCGCGGGGTGCTGCCCGACCGCGACGGCGAAAAGCGCTACGTCGCTCACGTCGACGTCGCCCAAGGTCGCGTCGAGGTGGGACGACTCGAGGACGTGCAGATCACGAGTCTCAATCTCGTCGAGTCGTCGCTCAGCTTCACGCACGGCCAACCAACGAGCGGCGACGAGGTCCTCGTGCAGTGGAGTGCGCACGGTCGCGTCACGCTCGCCACCGTCGTGCGCGAACCGGCGTGGGCGCTGCACCTGCTCGAACCCGCTCGTCCGGTGGCGCCGGGCCAGACGGTTGTGATGTACCGGGTCGACGAACCATCGATCGTCGTGGGCGCGGCGATCGTCGCTCAGCCGTGAGTTCGGCGCGCGATCGCGTCGAAGCCTTGCGCGAACAGATCGCGCGCCACAACGAGGCCTACTACGCCCTCGACGCGCCCACGATTCCCGACGCCGACTACGACGCGTTACTGGTCGAACTGCGTGAGCTCGAAGGCGAGTACCCCGAGTTGGCGACTGACGAGTCGGTGACTCGAAAGGTCGGCACGGGCTCGACGACGGTGTTCAGCGAGGTGACCCACGCCGAACCGATGCTCAGCCTGGACAATGTCTTTGACGTGCACGAACTGGCCGCGTGGGCCCAACGCGCCGCCAAGGGACTGGGCGTGCCCGCGTCGACGCTCGAGTTCGCCGTCGAACCCAAGATCGACGGTCTCGCACTGTCGATCACCTACGTCGACGGCGCGCTGGTCCAAGGCGCGACCCGGGGCGACGGCCGAGTCGGTGAGGACGTCACCGAGAACGTGCGCACCATCAAAAACCTGCCCCAGCAACTGCGCAACGGACATCGCGGACGAGTGGAAGTTCGAGGGGAGGTCTTCATCGCCAAGGCGGACTTTCTCGCGCTCAACGAGCGACAGCGCGAACTCGGCGCCAAGGAGTTCGCCAATCCCCGCAACGCCGCGGCGGGCAGCCTTCGTCAGAAGGACCCCGCCGTGTCGCGTTCCCGGCCGCTCTCGTTCCTCGGCTATCAACTCGTCGACCTCGATGGTTCACTCACCTTCGGTTCTTACTTCGAGACCATTTCGCAATTGGCACGCTGGGGTTTTCTCACCGCGCACGAGACTGTCGTCGTCGCCGGCGACGTGGCCATGGTCGAGCGCAGTGACTGGTTCGAAGAGCATCGTCACAACTTGACTTACGAGATCGATGGTGTGGTGATCAAGTTGAACGACCTCACCCAACGCGCCACGCTGGGCTTCACGAGCCGCGCCCCGCGCTGGGCGATCGCGCGCAAGTTGCCCCCCGAGGAGCGCTCGACTCGCTTGCTCGCCATTGAGGTCTCGATCGGTCGAACGGGTCGAGCCACGCCCTACGCGGTGCTCGAACCGGTGGTGGTGGCGGGTTCGCGGGTGTCGATGGCGACCTTGCACAACGAGGACCAGGTCGCCGAGAAGGACGTGCGTCCCGGTGACCTCGTGATCGTGCGAAAGGCGGGCGACGTCATCCCCGAGGTGGTGGGCGCAGTGAGCGAACCTGGCCGGCGCCGAAAGTCCGCTTGGAAGTTTCCCGCGACGTGCCCCGAGTGCGGGGCGCCGCTCGTTCGCGTGGGCGAGGAGAGCGACACCTATTGCGTGAACCCGTCGTGTCCAGCACAACTACTCCAACAGATCGTGCATTTCGCTTCTCGGGGCGCCCTCGACATCGAAGGGCTTGGGGAGAGTCGCGTTGCCCAGTTGCTCGCCGAGGGCCTCATCAGTGACGTCGCCGACCTCTTCACGCTGCGCGTTAGTGACCTATCGTCACTCGAAGGCATGGGAGAGCTGTCGGGCTCGTCGCTGGTCGCGGCGATCTCGGGCGCCAAGGTCGCGTCGCTCAGTCGCGTGTTGGTGGGCCTGGGTATCCGCCACGTGGGTCCGGTCGCCGCCCGCGAGCTCGCGGTCACGTTTCGTCACTACCGGGCCCTCGCCGATGCGCCGCTTGAGGTTCTCGAGGGCATCGACGGCGTGGGTCCGGTGATCGCCGCGTCGGTCTACGAGTACTGTCGCGAACCCGAGAACCAGGAGCGCATGGCGCGACTTTTTTCGCTCGGTCTGACCTTGGTCGAACCCGTGGGTGCGATCCTCGAACAGACTTTGGCGGGTCGTGCGGTGGTGGTGACGGGCGCGGTGGAGGGTTATTCACGCGACGATGCCGAAGAAGCGATCAAGGCGCGCGGAGGCACCTCGCCGGGTTCGGTGTCCAAGAAGACCTACTGCGTGGTCGTGGGCGATGCCCCCGGCGCGTCCAAGCTCACCAAGGCGACCGAACTCGGGGTAGCGATGATTCCCGCGACTGGCTTTGACGAATTATTGCGAACTGGCGCCTGGACCACCACCCTGACCTAGCCCTTCCTTACTAGGGTTGTTAGTGCATGGTGTTTCCTACTTTCGTCAACGGCCACGACCTCGCGGGTCGCTATCGCATCCTCGAACAGCTGGGTGTCGGAGCCACCGCGGAGGTCTATCTCGCCGAAGACCTCTCGCTGCACCGCCAGGTCATCGTCAAGGTCCTCTTGCCGTCGCTCGCCGCGCACGAAGGAGTACGCCGGGCCTTTCGCGACCGGATCGTACGAGCCGCCACCTTAAGCCACCCTCACTTGGCGCGCGTGTTTGACGGCGGCCAAGAGTCGGGCGCCATCTTCATGATCACCGAATACCTTGACGGTGGCTCCTTGGAGGACATTCTTGCGACCGGCCGCGTCCTTGGCGTGGACGACGTGGCCCGTCTCGGCCGTGACGTGGCGAGCGCGCTCAGTTACGTGCACGCGAACGGCTTCGTGCACGCTGACCTCTCACCGGACAAGCTGCTCTTCGACGACGAGGGACGGGTACGCGTGAGCGATATCGCCCTGGCCGGGCTGGGCGACGCCTACCGTGATCGGCTCTCGCTCGACGACGTGCGCTACCTGAGTCCCGAGCAGGCCCTGGGTGAGCCCGCGGGACCCGAGTCGGACGTCTACTCGCTCGCACTGATCCTGTTCGAAGCGGCAACGGGGACCTCGGCCTTTGACGGCCTGAGCGTCGACGCGGTATTGCGCGCACGGGTGAACTCACCTTTGCCGGTGCGCGTGGAGTTGGGCACGCTGGACATGCTGCTCGCCCAAGCGGCGGTGTCCGATCCGCGGCTCCGTCTCAACGCCGAACAATTCTCCAATCGACTCGGCGCGGCGGTCGTCGACTCCGCGCCACTCACGCTGCGTAATCAACACGGCGAGGTGCCGATCCTGGCGCAGTTCACACCGACCGAACCGCGCACGTCAATCGGCTTTCGCCCACCGTCGCCCGACCAGGTCGCTGGCACCACACCGCCGTTGCACGCCGGTACCGCGCCCCATCCGCTGACCCCGCCGGTTCGCGTGCGCGCACCGCGCTTCGACGAGCCTGACGGAGGTGCACCACCCACCCAAGGTCCACCACGTCGCACCGCACCCTACGGTTACGAACCCTTGCCGCCAGGTCGCGTGACGCGACCCCGCCGAATCGGCTACCTCGTCGCGGCCGCCCTCATCGTGATCGTCGCCGTGGGCGCGGGTGCGGTGTGGAAGCTCGGGTTGTTGAACCAAGACCACGTCGTGCCGAACCTCACCAACCTCACGGTCACCCAGGCTTCCCAACTCCTAAAGGGTGACGGCTTCACGCTCACGGTCAATCAGCACGCGATCTCCCAGACGGTTCCCGCCAACGACATCGTGACCCAGACGCCCGCGGCGGGCACCAAGTCCAAGTCCGGTCTGGACATCACGGTCACGATCTCGAGCGGGCCGACGCTTGTCACCCTGCCGACGGGACTGCTCGGTCACAGTTGTGCCGCCGACACCGCCAAACTGAAGCTCGCCCAGATCACGGCGCAGTGCCCCAGTTCGGAGACCGAAGCAAGCGCCACCGTGCCCGCGGGCGCCGTCGCCGCCGTGCTCTATCACGCGTCGCGCAACCCCGTCTCGGTGCCGAAGGGTTCGACGGTGGTGCTCGCGCTGAGCAGCGGACCGAGCTCCGCGACCACGACCACGACCACGCTGGCCCCGAACGGCACTACCACCTCAACCACTACGACGACCTTGGCGGGCGAGGGACTGCGAGCGATGCCCAACGTCGTGGGTTTCAACCAGGCCGAGGTGATCGCGGCGATGCAAAAAGCCGAGCTCTACTACGTCACGCAGGGTCCCGGGGCGGATTCGCCCGCGTGGAAGTCAGTCGTCTCTGAGGTGCCCACGGCGGGCACGATGGTCAAGTGGCACGCGACGGTGACGCTGAACGTCCAAGAATGAGCTGCGAGCTTTGCGAGGCTGCGGTGATCACCACGCGCTACTTCGAGGACGACGTCTGCTGGATAGCCGACTGTGAGATATGCGTCGTGCCGATGGTGGTCTGGCGCGAGCACGACGTCGCACCCCCGCCCGAAGTGAAGTCGCGCCTGCTCGAGAGCCTCGGCGCGGTAGCGGATCAGGAATTCGGCGTAGGCAACTGGAAGGTCGACGACCACATGCGCAATATTCCCGATCACTACCACGCGCACGCCCGACCACCTTCGTTCTGGCGTCACGGCGACTTCAAGTAAGTCTCTAAATCGTCATTACAATCGGGACATCACTATTGAGGGGGACACCATGGGTGCACTTGACGGTCGCGTCGCGATCATCACCGGCGCGGGACGAGGGATAGGTCGAGAGCACGCCCTGCTCTTCGCGGCCGAGGGTGCCAAGGTCGTGGTCAACGACCTCGGGGGAGGCCTCGATGGTTCGTCCGCGACGGCGTCGCCCGCCGAAGAAGTGGTCGCTGAGATCAAGGACATGGGCGGCGACGCCGTCGCCAACCACGACAACATCGCGACCTGGGAGGGTGGCGAGCGTCTGATCAAGACGGCGCTCGACTCCTTCGGTGAATTGCACGTGCTGGTGAACAACGCCGGCATCTTGCGCGACCGCGTGCTCGTGAATTTGAGCGAAGAAGACTGGGATTCGGTGATCAACGTGCACCTGAAGGGCCACTTCGTGCCCACCCGCCACGCCGCCACGTACTGGCGCGAACAGGCCAAGGCGGGCCACCCCGTCAAGGCGTCGATTATCAATACGTCCTCGACGTCGGGTCTGCTCGGCAACGTCGGCCAGTCCAACTACGGCGCGGCGAAGGCCGGTATCGCCGCTTTCACGGTCATCATCGCCGAAGAGCTCGCGCGCTACGGCGTGCGCGCTAACGCGATCGCGCCCGCCGCACGCACGAGAATGACCGAATCCACGCCGGGACTGTCGGATTACGTAGTCAAGCCCACCGACGCCGCGGTCTTTGACGTCTGGGACCCTGCCAACATCTCACCGCTCGTGGCGACGTTGGCGATGGAGGACTGCGAGGCGAACGGCCAAGTGTTCTTCGTCCAAGGTGGCACGGTGCGCAAGTTCCAGAACTGGACCATGACCGAGACCCTCGAGAAGCACGATCGCTGGGAGGTAGCCGAACTCGCTCGACAACTGCCGACGCTGCTCAAGTGAGTGACTCGCGCCCGCCGGCGCACCTTGACCGTGACGATCCGGACGGTCTGCTCAACGCCCGTAGCGACCCGGCGGGCGCGGCCTTCGGCACCCTAGGCAGCGAGGCGGGCAGCGACCTCAACTGGATGTTGCTGTTGCGCGCACGCGTGCAAGCGCGCGCGGAGGGTTCGAGTCGTTATGAATGGTGGGTCCTGTGGTCGTTGCTCGCGGGTCTGTTCGCGCTCAACTTCACCTTCACCGTGTTTATTGTCGCCCTGCCGACGGTCGCGTCACAGTTCCACACGAGCGTCACGGTGCTCACCTGGACCATGGTGGGACCGTTGCTCGCCTACGGGCTGGCGGCCCCGATACTCGGCAAGACCGGGGACATCTTCGGGCACCGACGTCTCTATCTCTTCGGTCTGGCGGGTGCGATGGTGTCGGCGATCCTCACCGCACTGTCGCATAACGTCGACATGTTGTTGTTCGCGCGCACGCTCGACGGCGTCCAGGGCGCGGCGACTGGCACGGCGTCGGGCGCGTTGATCAACATGGTCTTCAGTCCCCAAGACCGGGTCAAGGCAATGGGCTGGTGGTCGCTCGTAGGCGCGGGTGGGCCGGTGATCGGCGTCTCCTTGGGATCGCCGATCATCGCGGCCTTCGGGTGGCGCGCGTTGTTCTGGTTCCAACTAGTGCTGATCGTGCTGGCCTTCGTCGTGGTGGCGATCCTGCTACCGCGTCGTCGCGGCCTCGACCACGAAGAAGCCGCGAAGAAGGCCGAGGCGCGCGCCGAGTTCAAGAGGATGGACTGGATCGGTAGTTGGTCGCTCTCGCTCGCGGTGACGGCGCTCATGCTGGGACTGTCCGTCGGACCCTCGATCGGGTGGACCAACTATTGGACTTTGGCGCTGTTCATCGGGTCGGTGGTCTTGACCGCGGTATTCGTGCAACGTATCCGACACGCGCAGAATCCGCTCATTCCCGCCTATTATTTTCGACGGCGTAACTTCGTGATGCCCATGGTGTTGCGGGCGACGGCGAACTTCGCCTACTTCGGTGCCTTCTTCTTGTTCCCCCTGCTCATGGAGAAGGGCTACGGCTACTCCATTCCCCACGTCGGCGCGCTCGCCATCGCTCGACCCCTCACGTTCGCGCTGTGCTCACCCATCGCGGGCTACGCCGCGGTGCGTATTGGTGAACGCGTGAGCGCGGTCGCGGGTGCGACGTTCCTCACGGGATCTCTCGCGATGTTCGCGTTGCTGCATCCGAGCAGTGGCGCCTGGTTCGTCGCGATCGCGCTGGCGCTGTCGGGGCTGGGCATGGGCACCGCGATGCCCTCGTCGAGCTCGGTCATGGCCAACGAGGTGAAGACCAGCGAGTTCGGGGTCATGTCCGCCGCGCAGCTGCTCGCCATGCAGGTGGGTGAGGTCGCGGGCATCCAGGTGCTCGAGACCGTGCAACAGGCCCTCGTGCGACGTCGGGGATTGCTCAACGCCAAACCGGGACCCGCGTTGCTCGCGACCTTTCACCTGCCGTTTCTCATCGGCTCGGGCGTCGCGGCGCTCGGACTTATCGCGGCGACCTTCATGCGCTCGATACCCCGTGAGCACGCTCGACGACGGGTGCTTGACGACCGATAGGCTTGCACCCTATGACCACTGCGATTATGCCGGGCTGCGAGCCCTATTCGGCCACCAACGGTCCCCTCGGGGTACTGGTCCTGCACGGTTTTACTGGCAATCCGAGCTCGATGCGTTCACTCGCCGAGCGAATCGCCGGCCAAGGTTTCAGCGTCGAGCTGCCTCGCCTTCCCGGACACGGGACCACGGTCGAGGACATGATGACCACGTCCTGGTCGGACTGGTCCGGGGCCGCGCTCGAGGCCTTCGACGGGCTCGAGCAGCGTTGCAGTCACGTCGCCGTCGTTGGTCTTTCCATGGGTGGCGGACTGACGGCCTTCGTAGGCGAACGGCGCGACGTCGCCGCGCTCGTGTTCATCAATCCAGTCGTGATGAAGCCCAGCGACGAGCTCGTCGACGGCCTCCAGGCGCTCATCGATTCGGGTATGGAGTCCATGGAGTCCATTGGCTCGGACATCAAGAAGGAAGGCGGCGTCGAGGCGTCCTATTCGGCGACGCCGCTTCGTTGCGTGTTGAGCCTCTTCGATGGCTTGGTCGAGGTGCACCACGACCTCGCAAAGATCACCGCGCCGAGCCTTGTGCTGTCGAGTCGCGAGGACCACGTCGTTACCTCGGACAACGGTGACGAGATTGTGGCGAAGTCATCTGGTCCGGTCGAGCGGGTGTGGCTCGAGAATTCCTATCACGTAGCGACCATCGACAATGATCAAGAGATCGTCGAAACGAGCACGGTCGACTTCCTGCACACTTTCTTGAAGTCATGAGCTCGGTGTTGCGTCGCGAGGACGTCGCGCACGTCGCGAAGTTGGCCCGACTGACCCTGAGTGACGCCGAACTGGACCGGTTCACCGAGCAGCTCGGCCAAGTTCTCGAGCACGCCAATGACATGAGCTCGCTCGACTTGGAGAACGTCGAGGCGACCTCGCACCCCTTTGGGCTCGTCAACGTCGTGCGTGACGACGTCGTGCGTCCGAGTCTGGACCGCGACGAGGTGCTCGCGATGGCCCCCGACGCCCAGGACGGACGCTTCGCGGTGCCGCGCATCATGGGAGAGGCGCCGTGAAGACCGCCGAGCAGACCGTTCACGACGTGCGAAGCGGCGCCACGACGGCGACCGAGGAACTCGAGACCGCGCTCGGGGCGATAAAGGCCCACAACGACGAGCTCAACGTTTTTCTCTACGTCGACGAGGAGGGCGCCCGACGTCAGGCGCAAGCCGTGGACGACGCGATCTCGCGCGGCGAAGACGCGGGTCCACTCGCGGGCGTGCCGATCGCGCTCAAGGACAACCTCTGCACGCGCGGTATTCCTACGACGTGTTCGTCGCGCATCCTCGAGGGCTGGCGACCGCCCTACAACGCGACCGTGGTCGACCGTCTCCTCGCCGCGGGAGCGGTGCCGGTGGGAAAGACCAACCTCGACGAGTTCGCCATGGGATCGTCGACCGAGAACTCGGCCTTTGGACCTACGCGTAACCCACTCGACCCCTCTCGGGTGCCCGGGGGCTCCTCGGGGGGCTCCGCGGCTGCGGTCGCGGCGGACATGACGCCGATTTCACTCGGCAGCGACACCGGTGGTTCGATTCGTCAACCCGCCGCCCTGTGCGGGCTCATCGGCGTGAAACCCTCCTACGGTCTGGTCTCGCGCTACGGACTGATCGCCTTCGCGAGCTCGCTCGACCAGATTGGACCATTCGCGAAGAACGTCACCGACGCCGCGATGCTGCTCGAGGTCATCGCGGGTCACGACCCCCTGGACTCGACGTCGCTACCCGAACCGTCGCCAACCCTGGTGGCTCACGTCAACGACGGTGTGTCGGGCAAACGTGTTGGTTTGGTTCGCGACCTCGTCGACGGCGCCGACGAGGACGTCGTTGCCTCCGTCGACGCCGCCGCCCAGGCCCTGCGCGACGCGGGAGCCACCGTCGTCGAACTGTCAATCCCCGAGTTCCGACTGGGGCTGAGCGCGTACTACGTCCTCGCGCCCGCCGAGGCGTCGAGCAACCTCGCTCGCTACGATGGCGTGCGCTACGGGCTGCGCGTGGAGGGCGTGGACGTCACCGCGATGAACGAGGCGACGCGAACCGCGGGATTCGGTGACGAGGTCAAGCGGCGCATCATGCTCGGCACCTACGCGCTCTCGGCCGGTTACTACGACGCCTACTACGCTCAGGCGCTGAAGGTCCGCACGATGATGATCGAGGCCTTCGCCCGTGCTTACGCCCAGGTGGATCTGCTGCTTGGCGCGACGACCCCGTCGGTGGCCTTCGAACTGGGTTCCAAGATCAGTGACCCTATGGCGATGTACTTGTCGGATATCTTCACGATCCCCACCAACCTCGCGGGCGAGGCGGCCTTGTCCGTGCCCTTTGGCGTGGGCGAGCACGGACTGCCGGTCGGTGTGCAGTTGCTCGGACCGGGTCGCAGCGAGGCCCAGCTGTTCGCTGCCGCGCACGTGCTCGAGATCGCGCAGGGACGATGACGCCGCTGCCGGGTGACTGGGAGATGGTCGTCGGACTCGAGGTCCATACCGAGCTCCAGACGGCGACCAAGATGTTCTGCGGTTGCGCGAACCATTTCGGCTCCGAGCCGAACACCAACGTCTGTCCGGTGTGTCTGGGTTTGCCCGGTTCGCTGCCCGTCTTGAATGAACGGGCGGTCGAGTTGGCCATGGCCATCGGCATCGCGTTGCACTGCACGATCGCGCCCTCGACGTTCCACCGCAAGAACTACTTCTATCCCGACATGCCCAAGGACTTCCAGATCAGCCAGTACGACCTGCCCATCAACAAGGGTGGCTACCTCGACCTGCCCGACGCGAGTCGCGTGAGCATCGAGCGCGCGCACATGGAAGAGGACACCGGCAAGTCCACCCACCTCGGCGGCAGCGGACGCATCCACGGCGCGGACCGTTCGCTCGTGGACTACAACCGTTCAGGTGTACCGCTCGTCGAGATTGTCTCGGGTCCCGACATCCGTTCTTCGGCTCAAGCGCGCGCCTACGCCTCCGAGCTGCGCGGCATTCTGATCGCGACCGGTGCTTCGGACGGACGCATGGAAGAAGGATCGATGCGCATCGACGCCAACGTCTCGGTGCGCCGGCCCGGCGCGCCCTTTGGCACGCGCTGTGAGATCAAGAACTTGAACTCGCTGCGCAGTCTGCAGCGCGCGATTGACTTCGAGGCATTGCGCCAGATCGAGTTGATCGAAGAGGGCGGCACCATCCGCCAGGAGACGCGCCACTGGGACGAGGTCCTCGGTGAGACCTCGACCATGCGAACCAAGGAAGAGGCCGAGGACTACCGGTACTTTCGCGAACCCGACCTCGTCGACCTGGCGCCGAGCGAGCAGTGGCAGCACCGCGTGCGCGACGCACTACCCGCGATGCCCGCCCAACGCCGCGCCGCATTGGTGGCGTTGCTCGTTGCACCCAGTGAGGCGCAACTCGACGCCGTGGCAGTCGTCGTTGACCTCGGTCTCGAACAGTACGTGCACGCGGCGGTCGGTGGTGGTGCGGAGGCGGCGCTGACCCTCGCGCGGGCCGCGAACGAACTGGCGGCCGGCATCGGGGGACTGGCGAATCTGAGCCTGGCCGCGTTCACGTCGACCGTGCTGCTCGAACAGGCCCAGGCACTCTCGGCGACGCAGGCCAAGACGGTGCTGGGCGAGTTGCTCGCCCACGGCGGCGACCCCACGCGGATTGCTGCGACCTTGGGTTTCGAACAATTGTCCTCGGATTCGTTGGGGGCGACCGTAGCGTCGTTGATCGACGAACATCCCGACGAATGGACGCGTTATCGCGACGGCGACGAGAAGTTGGCCCAGTTCTTCATTGGCCAGGTGATGAAGCTCACCAAGGGTCAGGCGAACGGTAAAGCCGTGATCGCCGAGTTGCAAGCACGTCGCTCGTCGCGCAGGCTTGCCGACTGACCACCCGGTGTGCTTAGATAGGGGGGTGACGACCCGGAACATTGCTCTTTCCGTAGTAGTAGGCGCCTGGCGCCGGTAGTCACGCACAGACGTACACCGGAGGCCTCCCCAGTAAGGGAGGCCTTTTTTCATTCCCAATCAAAGGATCATCGTGCAACTTTCAGGAGCGCAGGCCCTCATCAAGAGCCTCGAACAGCAAGGCGTCGACACCATCTTCGGCTTGCCCGGCGGGGCCATCCTGCCGGTCTATGACCCGTTGATCGACTCGAGCATCCGCCATATTCTGGTGCGCCACGAGCAGGGCGCGGGTCACATGGCCGAAGGGTACGCCCTCGCTACTGGTCGTCCGGGCGTCGCCATGGTCACGAGCGGACCGGGCGCCACGAACATCGTCACGCCTATTGGTAACGCCCACATGGACTCGACACCGTTGGTGGTGGTGACCGGACAGGTCGCCTCGGCCGCGATCGGTACCGACGCCTTTCAAGAGTGCGACATCACGGGCATCACGATGGGCATCACCAAGCACAACTTCCTCGTCAAGTCCGCCCAGGAGATCCCGCGCGCGGTGGCGGCGGCGTTCCATCTGGCCACGACTGGTCGGCCCGGTCCGGTGCTGATCGACGTGCCCAAGGACATCACCCAGTCGACCATGGACTGGTGGTACCCGTCGACGGTCGACGAGTACGACCTGCCCGGGTACCGGCCCGAGGTCGCTCTGGATCAAGAGGCCGTCGAGCGGGCCATAGCGCTGATCAACGCGTCCGAGCGCCCCGTGCTCTACGTGGGTGGCGGCACCCTCAAGTCACGGGCTTCCAAGGAACTCCTGGCTTTTGCCGAGCGCACCACGATGCCCGTCGTCACGACCTTGATGGCCCGAGGCGCGTTTCCCGACTCGCACGACCAGCACCTGGGCATGCCGGGCATGCACGGCATGTACAGCGCGGTGACCGCGATCCAAAAGTGCGACTTGCTGATCTCGCTCGGCGCGCGCTTCGATGACCGCGTCACCGGCAAGATCCCGGCCTTCGCGCCCCACGCCAAAGTGATCCACGTCGACATCGACCGCGCCGAGTTCAACAAGGTCCGATTCGCCGACGTCGCGATCCAGTCCAACGTCGCGCCGGTGCTTCGCGCCTGGGACGCCGGGTCGGCGACCCCACACAACCTGGACGTCTGGTGGAAGGAGATCCGGTCATGGCAAGAGCAGTACCCGCTCTTCTACGAAGAGCCGCTCGCCGACGGACCGCTGCGCCCCCAGCACGTCATCGAGGCGATCGGTGCCAAGGCCGAACCGGGCACCATCGTCTCGGCGGGGGTGGGCCAGCACCAGATGTGGGCGTCGCAGTACTGGAAGTTCGAGGAGCCGGGCACCTGGATCAACTCGGGCGGCGCGGGCACCATGGGCTTTGGCGTTCCCGCGGCGATCGGCGCCAAGGTCGGACGTCCCGATCGCACGGTCTGGTGCATCGACGGGGACGGCTGTTTCCAGATGACCGCGCAAGAACTCGTGACCGCACGCGCTGAGGGCATTCCGATCAAAGTTGCGATCCTCAACAACGCCTACCTCGGCATGGTGCGCCAGTGGCAGGAGATGTTCTACGAAGAGCGCTACTCGGAGGTCTATCTCTCGGCGGATTTGCCCGACTACGTCAAGTGGGCCGAAGCCATGGGCTGCGTGGGACTGCGCGCGACCAACTTGAAGCAGATGCACGAGGTCATCGACGAGGCGAACGCCATCAACGACGTGCCCGTCGTGATCGACTTTCGCACCGACTCCTCGGAGAAGGTGTTTCCGATGGTCGCCGCGGGAGCGAGCAACGACGATATCCAGGTCCACCCGCTCCAGCGCGGAGGCGCGAAGTGACCCCGCCAGAGCCCTACCTGGGCGTCGTTGACCACACGCCGGTGCGCCACCACATCTTGTCGGTGCTCGTGGAGAACAAGGCCGGCGTACTCGCGCGTATCGCGGGACTCTTCGCGCGGCGAGGGTTCAACATCTACTCACTGGCGGTCGCCCCCGCGGAGAGCAACGCGCGTTTCTCGCGCGTCACGATCGTGGTCGACGCCGAGTCGGCACCTCTCGAGCAGATCGTGGGCCAGTTGGACAAGCTGGTCAACGTCGTGGCGATCACGGACATCTCGCCCAAGGACGCCCTCGAACGCGAACTGCTGCTCGCGACGATCAAGACCGACGTCGACAATCGCACGTCGTTGCTCGACATCATTGCCTCGGCGGGCGCCGCTATCGTCGACGTGGACGCAAAATCGGTCACCGTGATGCTCGCCGCGACCCCGGGCAATTGTGACGAATTCGAGAAGGCCCTCGAGGGGTTTTCGGACGTCGAACTGCACCGGACCGGTCGCGTCGCACTACCTAGACTTGGCAAGACGGCGCACGCCTACTAACGAACACACAAAGGAAGAACAGTCACCATGACCACGATGTACTACGAAGCCGACGCCAATCCCGAGATCTTGAAGAAGAAGAAGATCGCGATCCTCGGCTACGGCTCCCAAGGCCACGCCCACGCCCTCAACCTGCACGACAGTGGCTACGACGTGCGCGTGGGACTTCGACCCGAGTCTTCGTCGGTGCACAAGGCCGAAGAGGCGGGACTTCGAGTGCTGTCGATCGGCGACGCCTGCGCCGAGGCCGACGTCATCATGGTGCTCGTGCCCGACACCGAGCAGAAGAAGACCTACGACGCCGACATCGCCCCGCACCTCAGCGCGGGCAAGTGCCTCTTGTTCGCCCACGGCTTTAACATCCGCTTCAACCTGATCAACCCGCCCGCGGACGTCGACGTCGCGATGGTCGCGCCCAAGGGCCCCGGCCACCTCGTGCGGCGCACCTACGTCGAGGGTGGCGGCGTGCCGGCGCTGATCGCCGTGCACCACGACGCCACCGGTCACGCGCACGAGATCGCTCTCGCCTACGCCGACGGCATCGGTGCCACGCGAGCGGGCGTGCTCGAGACGACGTTCACCGAAGAGACCGAGACCGACCTCTTCGGCGAGCAGGCCGTGCTGTGCGGCGGCGTCTCGGCGCTCGTACGCGCGGGTTACGAGACCCTGGTCGAGGCCGGGTACCAGCCCGAGAGCGCCTACTTCGAATGTCTGCACGAACTCAAGCTCATCGTCGACCTCATGTACGAAGAGGGAATCACCGGCATGCGCTTCAGCGTTTCGGACACCGCCGAATACGGGGACCTGACCAGGGGACCGCGCATCATCACCGACCAGGTCAAGGCCGAGATGAAGAAGGTCCTCACCGAGATTCAAGACGGCACCTTCGCCGCCGAGTGGATCCAAGAGAACGAAATCGGCCGTCCGCGCTACCGCGAGCTGCGCGACGCCGGCAAGAAGCACCCAATCGAGGACATCGGCAAGAAGCTTCGCGCGATGATGCCCTTCGTCTCGGCGGGCAAGCAGAAGGTCTCGGAGATCTCCGGCGGCGACACCGACTAGAGATCGTCTCGCCTAGAGCGTTCCCGTGTCGGGACGTCGACGAGTGACGCAGTAGGCGAGGCCCGCGGGGTCGCGCAGCGTCGTCCAGTCCTCGAGCTCCCACAAGACGTGAGCTCCGAGCGATTGGTGTCGTTCCACCTCGCTCGCGACGTCGTCACTCGCGAGGTCCAGGTGCGCACTCGCGCGAGTCTTATTCGGGTCCTCGACGCGCTGGAACAACAGCCGTAGGGCAACGTCCGAGGGGCGCGTCAGGTACGCGAACTCCGAGCGGCTCGCCTCGTGCAGCGGCCAACGGGTGAACTCAGCCCAGAACGCGCACTCGTCTGCGAAGGCGTAGGGCGCGACGTCGACGCACACCTGGTCGAGGATGCTGCGGTGTCCGTCGGGCCAGAGTTCGGGTTGCGGCCGTTCGTGTTCACCGTGGTGGGACACCAGACAAAAGTCCATTCCGCCGGGCGATCGCATCGTGACGATGCCCAGTCCTTTTCTCACTACCGACGCGCCCAAGTCTTGGGCGCGCGCGGCGTAGGCGGCGATGTCGTCCACGTGTAGGTCGAGGTGGCAGTTCGCGACGCCCTCGCCAATGCGCTGGACGCGTAGGTACGCGTCACCGCTCGAGGGCAGCAACGTCGCGAACTCACCGTCGGCGCCGCGCGGGGGCGACAAAGTGCTCGTTGTCACCGTTCGCCAGAAGTTCGCGCCCGCGGCAAAATCGATCCCGGGGTAGTCGAGGAAGGCCGTAAGCCAGAGAATCGCCACGCCCAGGACGTTATCGCCGAGCGGCGTTCAGCCGAGCCTCGCTCGGCTCAGAGATTGCCGATGATCCAATTGACGCACGCGCAGAGCGACGAGACGTCCTCGGGGTCGATGCTCGGGAACATGGCGATGCGTAATTGATTGCGTCCGAGTTTGCGGTAGGGCTCGGTGTCGACGACGCCGTTGGCGCGTAGCACCTTGGCGATCACCGTGGCGTCGATGTCGTCCTTGAAGTCGATCGTGCCCACGACGTTGCTGCGCTCCTCGGGGTTAGCGACGAAGGGCGTCGCGAAGTCCGACGCCTCGGCCCAGGTGTAGAGGATCTCAGCGGACTGAGCGGAGCGCCCCGCCGAGAATGCGAGGCCGCCGTTGTCGTTGAACCATTTGATCTGGCTCGCTAGCAGGTGGATCGTCGCGAGCGCGGGGGTGTTGTAGGTCTGGTTGAGCCGGGAGTTGTCCAAGGCGATCTTTAGGTCGAAGAAGGCCGGCGTCCAACGCCCCGAAGCGGCGAGGGTCTCGATGCGCTCGACGGCGGCGGGCGAGCAAAGCGCGATCCATAGGCCGCCGTCACTGGCGAAGGACTTCTGGGGGGCGAAGTAGTAGCAGTCGAACTGCGTGGGGTCCACGACAAGCCCTCCCGCACCCGAGGTGGCGTCCACGGCGACGAGACCCTTGGCACCGGCGGGACGCTCGATGTTCATCATGACCCCCGTGGAGGTCTCGTTGTGGGTGAGCGCGTAGAGGTCGACCGAGTCCTCCGCGACGCACAGCGGGTGCGTGCCCACTTCACTGGTGATGATCTGGGGCTCTTTGAGGTGCGGGGCTTCTTTCACGCAACTCGCGAACTTCGAGGAGAACTCACCGAAGCTGAGGTGCTGGGAGTGCTCACTGACCAGATGGAACGTGGCGGCGTCCCAGAAGCACGTGGTGCCGCCGTTGCCGAGCAGCACTTCGTAGCCGTCGGGAAGGTTGAACAGGGCCGCCAGTCCGTCGCGCACCTCGCCGACCTTGTTGCGGACCGTGGCTTGTCGATGCGAGGTGCCGAGGTAGCTCGGTGCGTCGGCGAGCAGCGCGTCGAGTTGGTCGGTGCGGACCTTGGAAGGTCCAGAACCGAATCGTCCATCGCGCGGGAGGAGGTCAGGTGGAATTCGTAAGGTGTCGGGGGAACTCATAGACTTCTACTCTAGGGAATAGAACGAGGTGGCCATGAGTTCGAGAGTCAGTGACCTCCTGGGGGGACTCGCCCCGAGCGCGACGCTCGCCGTGGACGCCAAGGCCAAGGCCCTCAAGGCGGCGGGCGAGCCAGTGATCGGTTACGGCGCCGGGGAACCGGACTTTCCGACCCCCGCGCACATCGTCGAGGCGGCGGCCAAGGCCTGTTACGACCCGAGCAACCACAAGTACACCCCGACCGCGGGACTCGCCGACCTGCGCGACGCCATTGTCTTTAAGTCCAAGCGCGACTCGGGCCTCGACGTGAGCGCGAACCAGATCCTCGTGACCAACGGCGGCAAGCACGCCGTCGCCACGACCTTCATGACGTTGCTGAACCCGGGTGACGAGGTGCTGATCCCCGCGCCGTACTGGACGACCTACCCCGAATCGGTCTATCTCGCCGGCGGCGTGGCCGTGCCGGTGATGACGAGCGACGCGGACGGCTTTCGCGTCACGGTCGACGAACTCGAGAAGGCCCGCACGGCCAAGACCAAGTTGTTGGTCTTCGTCTCACCCTCGAACCCGACGGGTGCGGTGGTGCGACCCGATGACGTGGCGGCGATCGGTCGCTGGGCCGCCGAGCACGATATCTGGGTGATGGCCGATGAGATCTACGAGCACCTCGTCTACGGCGACGCGACCCACGTCTCGATGCCCGTCGTGGCGCCCGAGCTCGGTGACCGCTGGATCGTGGTGAACGGCGTCGCCAAGACCTACGCCATGACCGGCTGGCGCATTGGCTGGATGATCGGACCGCCCGATGTCATGCAGGCCGCGGTGAACTACCAGAGTCAGACCACGTCCAACATCGGTAACATCTCCCAGCGCGCGGCGGTGGCTGCCTTGAACGGCGACCTCTCGGCGGTCGCCGAGATGCGCAGCGCCTTTGACCGTCGACGTCGTTTGATGACCTCGATGCTCAACGCGATCGACGGCGTGAGTTGCGCCGAGCCCGAGGGCGCCTTCTACTGCTATCCGAACGTACAGGGTCTGCTCGGTCGATCCCTCGGGGGCGCCGTCGCTACGACGTCGAGCGAACTCGCGGCCAACCTGCTCGAATCGATCAAGGTCGCGGTGGTGCCGGGCGAGGCCTTCGGGACCCCCGGGTACTTTCGACTCAGTTACGCGCTGGGCGACGACGACCTGAAAGAGGGCCTCGAGCGACTCGCTGGTCTGGTCAACGCGGGCTGAGCCCTTCTGGATTTGCTTTAGTCTTGGGGGACCAAACGAAAGGTTCAGAGGTGTCGCGAGTACTTGTCACAGAAGAGATTGCCGACTCCGGCCTTCAGGAACTGCGAAACGCCGGTCACGAGGTCGACGTCCAACTCGGGCTGACGCCCGAGGAGCTTCTCAAGGCCGTCGTGGGCGCGAACGCGCTGATCATCCGTTCGGCGACCAACGTCGACGCCGCCACGCTCGAGGCCGCCAAGGACATGGTCGTGGTCGGGCGCGCCGGGATCGGCCTGGACAACGTCGACGTCGCCAAGGCGACCGAACTGGGCGTCATGGTGGTCAACGCGCCGGTCTCGAACATCCTCTCGGCGGCCGAGCAGACCATGGCGTTGTTGCTCGCCCAAGCTCGCAACATCCCCCAGGCGCACTCGGCGCTGAAGAACGGCAAGTGGGAGCGCAGCAAGTGGGAGGGTGTCGAACTGCACGGCAAGACCCTCGGCGTCATTGGTCTGGGCAAGATCGGGGCCCTGGTCTCTCAGCGCGCCATGGCCTTTGGCATGAGGATCGTCGCCTTTGACCCCTACATCTCCGAGCAACGCGCACGCCACATGGGCATCGAACTGGTGGACCTCGACACCTTGCTCGCCCAGAGCGACTTCATCACGATTCACCTTCCCAAGAACAAGGAGACCACGAATCTCCTCAACGCGGAGTCGCTGAAAAAGACCAAGAAGGGCGTGCGCATCATCAACGTCGCGCGCGGGGGCATCGTGAACGAGGCCGACCTCGCCGCGGCGATAAAGAGCGGCCACGTCCAGGGCGCGGCGTTGGACGTCTTCGAGAAGGAGCCGACGACTGAGTCGCCGCTGTTCGAACTTCCCTCGGTCGTAGTCGTACCGCACCTCGGCGCCTCGACCGCCGAGGCGCAGGACAAGGCGGGCGTCACCATCGCCGAGCAGGTGCAACTCGCCCTCGCCGGGGACTTCGTGCCCTTCGCCGTGAACGTGGCGGCCGGCGAAGTGTCCAACGTGGTGCGGCCCTTCATGGGACTCGCCGAGGCACTGGGGCGCTTCATCGGCGGCCTGCTCGACGGCAAGCCCGCGGACCTCGAAGTGCTCTACCAGGGTGAACTCGCCGGTTCGGGCACCAAGATCCTGACGCTCTGCGCCCTGAAGGGACTGCTCGTCGCCACCGGCCACGAGGGTGTGTCCTTCGTGAACGCGCCCCAACTGGCCGGCGAACACAACCTCACCTACGGCGAGATCGCCGTCGTCGATTCTCCCGAGTACGTGAACTTGATCACCGTTCGATCGGGCGAGCACGCAGTGTCCGGGACACTGATGACCATTGGCACGCGCCTCGAGACGCGGATCGTCGCCGTGGACGGTCACAGCGTGGAGATTCCTCTCGGCACCTCGATGCTGGTGGTCCACAACGACGACCGTCCGGGCATGATCGGCCTCGTGGGCGTCGCCCTCGGTGCGGCCGGCATCTCGATCGTCTCGATGGCGGTGGGTCCCGATCCCAAGACCAAGACGGCCCTGATGGTGCTCTCCACCGACGTCGCCACGCCCGAGGAGGTCGTCGACACCTTGCGCCACACCGACGGCATTCAGGACATCCACCTCATCACGCTTCGTTAGCGGTACCTTCGCGAGGCTGGCGTTTGATGCCGTTGGCTCGACACGTCGACGCGCTTCGGCATTAGAACGGAGGCAACGAGGGGGTCCAATGAAGGCAGCGGTGTACTACGAGACCGGCACGCCGGACGTCCTTCGCTACGAGGAGGTTCCCGACCCCGCAGTGGGACCGGGCGAGGTCCTGGTGAAGGTCGCCTTCGTCAGCATTGAGGGCGGTGACACGCTCAATCGCCTGCGCGGCGAGATGAACCACGTGCCCCACATCGTTGGCTACCAGTGCTCGGGGGTCGTGGTGGCGCTGGGAGAGAACGTGACCAAGTTCGCGCTCGGCGACCGGGTCGTCACCACCGGCGTCGATGGATCGCACGCCGAACTGCGCGCAGCGGCCGAAGCGTTCACCTGGAAACTCCCCGACGGTCTGTCGATCGAGGACGCGGCGTGCGTGCCGGTGCCCTTTGGCACCGCCGACGACTGCTTGTTCGAGTTCGGGCACCTCGCCGCGGGTGAGTCGGCGTTGATCCACGCCGGAGCGGGGGGCGTCGGTATCGCCGCAATCCAGATGGCCAAGCGTGCGGGCGCGCGCGTGTTCGCGACGGCGTCGAGCGACGAGAAGCTCGAACGCCTGAAGGACCTAGGCCTCGACGAAGGGATCAACTACGTCACCCACGACTTCGTCGTCGAGGCGCGTCGACTGACCGACGGTCGTGGCGTCGACGTCGTCGTCGACTCGGTGGGTGGCCTCACCCTGCAGGGGAGTCTCAATGTGCTGGCGTACCGGGGTCGGTGCGTCACCGTGGGTGACGCAGGACGCTCGTCGGCCGAAAAGGTCGTCATCTCGAACATGCGGGGTAATAACCAGACGCTCTCGGGCTACTACATGGGTGCCGAGCTCTTCTTGAATCCTCGCTTGCACGCCATGATCGCCACTCATCTGGAGTTGATCGCTCGTGGCGAGTTGCGTGTCGTTATCGACCGGGTCTTTGACCTCGAAGACGCCGCCGCGGCCCACGCGTACATCGAGAGTCGTCAGTCCTTCGGGCGGGTCCTGCTCGCTCCGTAGTGCGAGCGGGACTAGAAGAGGCTGATGAGATCGATGCGGTCCATGACGTCCTTGGTGAGCAAGGGCACCGCGTCCAGGGCCGTCATGTTCTCGCGCACCTGCGCGGCGGAAGACGCACCGGTGATCACAGTCGAGACGTGGGGGTTCTTCACGCACCAGGCGAGCGCGAGTTGGGTAAGGGTGATGTCGAGTTCGTCGGCGATGACCTTCAGGTCGGCCACCTTCTTGTTGCGTCCCTCGTCGGTCAACGTATTTTTCAGCCATTCGTAGCCCGGTAGCGTCGCGCGCGAGCCCTCAGGGACACCGTGCAAGTACTTGCCGGTCAGCAGACCCGACGCCAAGGGCGACCAGATAGTCGTCCCTAGACCGATGTCCTCGTAAAGGCGCTTGAATTCATTGTCGACCTTGTCACGCCAGAGGATGTTGTACTGCGGCTGCTCCATGAGGGGCTTGTGCAAGTTATGACGATCGGCGATGTCGTAGGCAGCGCGAATCTCGTCGGCGGTCCACTCGGACGTTCCCCAGTAGAGGGCCTTGCCCTGACTGATCATGTCGCTCATGGCCCACACGGTCTCTTCGATCGGCGTCGCGGGATCCCCGCGGTGACAGAAGACGAGGTCCACGAAGTCGAGCCCGAAGCGCTCGAGCGATCCGTCGATGGCTTGGCCAAGGTACTTGCGATTAAGCGTGTTGCGCATGTTGGGCACGTCGTGCAGGCCCCAGAACAGTTTGGTCGAGACAATGTACTCGTAGCGCTTCCAGCCCAATTCACGGATGGCGGCACCCATGACCCGCTCGGATTCACCGGCGGAATAAGCCTCGGCGTTGTCAAAGAAATTGACGCCGGCGTCCTTGGCGGCACTCAGGCATTCGGCGGCCTGTTGGGCGGTCTCGAGTTGGTTGGCGTTGCCAAAGGTCACCCAGCTGCCAAAGGAGAGCACGCTCACTTTGAGTCCCGACCGTCCTAGTCGGCGGTATTCCATTTCTGCCATGATCGCTCCTTCGAGAGTTGAGTGGGTCTTAGGACCCGGGGTTCGAGGGCACGTCGGGCCATTCCTCGTACGACGTTGGCCCCGAGAGTTGGGGGCGCTTCACCAAGACCACGACGCCGGCGACCGCTCCCGCGACGAGTAGCAAAAGTGTCAGTTTGACGAGTGCCTTGAAGAATCCCATGACTCTCAGGCTACTGCTCGGTGTCTGGACAATTTCCAAAACCGCGGTACAATGCAGCTATGTCAATTGGTCAGAGCGAGCTACTGCTTCGATAGGGCGAGCACCTGCTCGCCCGACGCCCCCGCCATGGCGGGGGTTTTTTGTTTCTCGTTTTGACCCGAGCGGAAAGGAAATTCATGAGGCGCTACCAACAACCAAGCCCCATGGCGTTCGACAAGTACCGGCCGACTGTGCCCGTCGAACTACTTGACCGCACTTGGCCCAATCGGCGACTGGAAAAGGCACCCCAATGGTGCAGCGTGGACTTGCGTGACGGCAACCAGGCGCTCATCGACCCCATGGACTCTGAACGCAAGAACGCGATGTTCGCCCAATTGGTCGCCATGGGCTTTAAGGAGATCGAAGTCGGGTTCCCTTCGGCGTCCCAACCCGACTTCGACTTCGTGCGTGCCATCATCGAAAACGGGCTCATCCCCGAGGACGTCACCATCCAGGTGCTGACCCAATGCCGTGAGGACCTCATTCGACGTACGTACGATTCTTTGCAAGGCGTCCATCGTGCGATCGTGCACTTCTACAACTCGACGTCGACGTTACAACGACGAGTGGTCTTCGGCCTCGACATGCCAGGCGTGAAGAAGATCGCGACTGACGCTGCGGCGTTGTGTAAGAGCCTCGAGTCTTCTTCGCCCGCGACCGAGTTCTTGTACGAGTACTCGCCCGAGAGTTTCACCGGTACTGAACTCGAGTACGCGCTCGAAGTCTGTGACGCGGTGGGCGACGTGATTCAACCCACGCCCGAACGACCGCTCATCCTCAACCTTCCCGCGACCGTCGAGATGTACACGCCCAACCTCTACGCCGACGCGATCGAGTGGTTCTGTCGACACGTGAAGCGACGCGACGCGGTACTGGTCTCGCTGCATCCCCACAACGACCGCGGTACTGCGGTCGCCGCGGCCGAACTGGGCGTACTAGCGGGGGCTGACCGTGTGGAGGGGACGCTCTTTGGAAACGGGGAGCGCACGGGTAACGTCGACGTGGTCACGCTGGCGCTCAACCTGTTCAGTCAAGGCGTCGACCCCGAGCTCGACATCCGTGACATCGACAAGGCTCGTCACATCGCCGAGTACGCGAATCGCCTGCCCGTGCACATGCGTCATCCCTACGTGGGCGAGCTCGTCTACACCGCCTTCTCGGGCTCGCACCAGGACGCGATCAAAAAGGGCATGCTCGCCATTGGCGACACGTACGACCGGTGGGAGGTCCCGTACCTTCCGATCGATCCCAAGCACACCGGGCGCACGTACGAGGCGATCATCCGGGTCAACTCCCAGTCGGGCAAGGGTGGCGTGGCCTATCTTCTAAGCACCGAGCACGGACTCGATCTTCCTCGCGCGATGCAAGTGGAGTTCTCCAAGCAGGTCCAAGAACTCACCGAGCAGACCGGCACCGAGATCTCGCCCGCCGAGATATGGGACGTCTTTACGACCACGTACCAACCCGAAAACGCCACGATTCAGCTGCTTTCGAGCGAGGTCACGGCCGATCAGCACAACACGCGCATCTTCGCCCAACTCGTCGTGGCCGGTCAGCACGTGACTGTCAAGGGCGAGGGCAACGGCCCCATTGACGCACTGATGACGGGTCTGCGCAACGAGATGGACGTGGACTTCAAGGTGCGCGACTACCACGAGCACGCCCTCACCGCAGGCTCCGAGGCTTCGGCCGTGGCGTACGTCGAAGCCGAAGGAATCGACGGCACCACCTGGTGGGGCGTGGGAATGAGCTCGTCGATCCTCGACGCCTCGCTCGAAGCGGTCATCTCGGCGGCGAACCGCCGCCGTTAAAGTCCGGACAACTAAAATGGCTGCATGAACGCGCACGCCATCCTGCTCGAGGCGGGCTGGTTGGCGGTCGCACTGGGTCTGGTTGGCACGGTCGCACAATACGTGCGAATCAATCGTCTCGGCGTCGAAGGCGTTTCGCTCGCGACGTGGGTGCTCTTCGTACTGATGGGATCCTTTTGGATCACCTACGGCGCGGTGTCGGCCCATTCGTGGCAGGTCGTACTGGGAAGCCTTCTCCTGCTTCCCCTTCAGGCGTCGATTGTGGTGCGACTGAAACCTTGGCGACGTTGGCCGGTGAGTGTTCGATCGTTTGCGTTCTTCGTCGCTTCGTGCGTGCTGCCCACGTTGGTGTGGGGTTGGGCCGGAGGAGTGTACGGCACGGGTGTCGCGATGGTCGCCAACCGCGTTCCCCAGATCGTCGAACTAGTCCGCCACGAGGACGCCAGTGGTGTGTCGGTCAGTTCCTGGGTGCTTGGCGTGTGCGGCACCGGGCTGTGGATCGCGTACTACACGGGCGTACGCCTGTGGGCACCGCTCATCTCGACCTTCTGTGCGGGGACCGCGAGTCTCATCATCGCTTCGCTCGCGTCCTGGCGCCACAATCAGGCGCGAGATCGTCTCATCGCCGCCGAGGTCTTCGCCGACTAGCGCTTGTCTCGCGAACGGGTCCGTTTTTTCTCGCGCTCGTAGAGTCCGACTTGTTCGCGCACCCGGTGCTGGTAGGTGCGAGCTGCGCCCGGGTCGGGCGTGAGAACGGTGACCGGTGTGGGTAGTGAGTCCAGCTCGTCGAGTGAACGACGACCGAGCGCGACCGAGGCTGCGAGTGCGGCGCCGCGAAGTTGGGCGGTCATCGGGTTCTTGATCTGGTGCACCTCACGACCGAAGGTGTCGGCAAAGATCTGGCACCAGAGTTCGCTCTGGGCACCGCCGCCAATCAGACGAATCGGTGAGAGCGATTGGCCCACGAACTTCTCCACGTACCCGAATAGCCAGGCGCTGTTGGCGGCGACGCCCTCGAGGACCGCGCGGATCATGTCCGCGCTGGTCGTGGTGATCGAGAGGTTCGAGAAGCCACCGCGCAATCGCTTGTCGTCGACCGGTGAACGCTCGCCCGCGAGCCAGGGCGAGAACAAGACGCCCCGGGCGCCGGGCGGTGAGGTAGCGGCGAGGGCGGTCATGTCGTCGTAACTCATCTTCTCGCCACCGCTCGCCAGTATGGCTTGAAACCACTCGAGGGACTTCGCGCCGGTCTCCTGATTGTCGATCACCACGTAGGAATCGTTCGTCAGCCCGGGTACCGCGGCGATGGAGTGCAGCGCGTCGGTCTTCTTGCTCGGCACTGGACAACTAATCCACGACGTCGTCGACAGCGCCAGGTGCGTGGCGAAGGGTCGCGTCGCGCCTGAGCCGTAGGCCGCAGCGTGCAAGTCGGGTATCGAAGAGACAACGACCGTGTCGAGGGACAGACCGAGTTCGCGGGCCACGTCAGCGAGCACGGGACCGAGCACACTGTGCGCGCCCACGAGATCTGGCAACTTCTCGCCCGTGAGGCCCACCGACGCTAACAACTTCTGGTCGTAGGCGAGACGGCGCAGGTCGCGGTTGTCGGTCATCCACATGGCCAGGCGCGACGCGTGCGTCGCCGAGGCGATCCCGCAAAATCGCATGGCGAGGTAGTCAATCGGTTCCATGAACCAGCGCGCGGCCGCACAGACGTCGGGCCGCTCGTTCAAGAGCAACAGGATCTGGCCCACCGGATCGGCTCCGGAGGTGGAAGGAGCACCGCCGGTTCGACGGATGAATCGTTGGAGCTTTCGCGCGTTGTAACCCTGCACGGAACCGCCTACGGCGCGGCGACTGTAGACGCCGCCTCGCGTGTCGAGCCAGGTGACGCACTCGCCAACCGGTTCGCCGCGCTCGTCCACGGGCACGGTCGAGGCGTACTGACCAGTGATCGCGACGACCTTCAGGGCCGAAGGATCGACGCGGGGGTCTTGTAAGAGTCTCGTAGCGGAATCCTTGATCAGACTCCACCACAGTGACGCGTCCTGGGTCGCGCCCCCTCGATCGTCGTGGTGCGTGGGTACGTGGTGAAGTTCGTGGACGATGACTTCACCGTCCAGGGTCACCACGCCCACCTTGGGCCCGCCCGTGCCGAGATCGACACTCAGACAGAGCTCGTTCGTCGTCACGCCGGAATCGAGGACTGCTGATCCATCATGATTGCCATGAACATCTTGATGAACTCGTCGGCCTCTTCGTTGGGTCCCCCCTCGACGCCCCCGTAGATGGCTCCGGACTTGGGCTTCTCGCCGGCGTGCGCCTTCGCATAATCGACGGCGTCAGCGAGGTCCGCTGTCCAGCGTTCGACGGTGCCCAGCTGGGTCTGGGGCCGGGTGACGGCCATGTGGATCGCGTTGGGGTACTGCTGACCATTCATGCGCCAGCCCTTGGTCCGCAGAAAGTCATTGACGTGATAGATGTCAAAGACGTCCGAAGTGAAAGAAAAGAGGAAACTGGGCTTTCCCATCAGTCGCAGTGAGTCGTGGCTCGTGACGGCCTCTTGCATATGGGCGGAGGTCGAGAAGATCGCTTGCGCGTAGCGCCGGTAGCCGCTGCGTCCGAGATGGACCATCGCCGCCCACGTCGCGGCGAGCAGGCCCGCCGAGCGAGATCCGTCCATGCCCGGCGAGCAGTACTTCCCGCCCGACCAGTCGGGCTGATAGAAATACTGACTGTTGCGAAGTGCCTGATCGGCGAAACTGAGCACGCTGGTGCCCTTCAGCGCGTAGCCGTATTTATGAGTGTCCGCCGAGATGCTGGTGACGCCGGGGACCTCGAAATCGAAGGGCTCGATGTCGTAACCAAGTTCACGGCCGAAGGGCAAGATGAACCCACCCAGGCAGCCGTCCACGTGAAGCCCGACCTCGCGTTCCAGCGCGATCTGGCCCAGTTCGGTGATGGGATCGATGGTGCCGTAGCCGTAGTTGCACGCCGAACCCACGAGAGCGACGGTGTTCGCGTCGACGTGCGTCGCCACCCAGTCCAGGTCAACTTGGGTCGTGAGGGGGTCGACGGGGGCGATTCGAAGTTCGATGCCGAAGAGGTGACAAGCCTTGTCGAAGGCGGGGTGGGCCGTCTCGGGCTTGATCACGTTGGGTCGCTCGACTCTTCGGGCGTTGAACTCGCGATAGGCGAGCATGGCGTGGGCGATCGAGCCACTGCCACCGCTCGTGACCAGTCCCACTGGCGTCGAGTCCTGTCGAGCAGAGGCGTGGAGCATGTCGAGGGTCATCGCAATGATCTCGGCCTCGAACTTGGTCGCGCTCGGGCACATGTCTCGCTGGAGCGAGTTGACGTAGGAGAAGTGAGCGAACGCCTCGTTCAAAAAGTCGTAATGGTCGTGGTCACCGCAGTACATCGTGCCCGAGCACTGACCCGATTCCCACACCTTGTTCTCTGACTCTGACATGGTCGCCAACTCCGCCAGGATCGTTTCCTTTGCGGTGCCCTCTTCGGGTAACGTCCGGCGGACTTCGAAAGTGTCGGCGTAGGGATAGTCGCTCATTGCTGCTCCGTTCGATAACTGACTAAGAGTAGAACGATACTTGCGGACCCTGGATGGTCCGCCGATCGAGCGACAATGAGTGTTCAAGGACACGCCAGGTTCTAGGGCGTGTAGGGTTGCCATAAGTGCGCCATTACGGTGTACGTGAGACGCCAGTTCGGGTTGGACGATCCAGAAGATTGTCGCTCGGTCGGGCTCGACGCCTCCTTATCCAGGAGGAATCAATGTCGAACAACACCGCGGTCCTTGACGGCCAACAAGCTAAATCGGGCAAGTCGACAATGCACGCGCTCGTCTACGGCGGCCCGGACCAGAAGAAGTGGTCCGAAGTTCCCAAACCCCAGTTACTGCACGATACGGACGCCATCGTCAAAGTGGACGTCACGACGATCTGCGGCTCGGACCTGCACATCTTGAAGGGCGACGTACCCGAGGTCAGTGTCGGGCTCATCTTGGGCCACGAGGCCATCGGTACCGTCGAGTCCGTGGGTACGGCGGTCAAGCAGGTGAAGGTGGGTGATCGCGTGGTGGTCTCGTGCATCACGTCGTGCAGCATCTGCCGATACTGTCGCGAGGGTCATTTCGGCCAGTGTCTTAACGGCGGAGGTTGGATTCTAGGTCACCTCATCAACGGAACCCAGGCCGAGTTCGTCCGCGTGCCGTTCTGTGACACCTCGACCTACCCGGTTCCTAAGGGCGTGTCGGACGAAGAACTACTGATGCTGACCGACATCGTTCCCACGGGTTACGAGATTGGCGTCCTGAACGGTTGCGTGGCGCCCGGTGACGTCGTCGCGGTGGTCGGGGCGGGACCCGTGGGCTTGTCCGCAATAAAGACCGCCCGCTTGTTCAATCCGCGGGCAATCGTGGCGATTGACCTGGACAACAAACGTCTCGATCAGGCGAAGAAATTTGGCGCTGACTTCACGGTCAACAACGGCACGAGTGACCCGCTCGAGCAGATCATGAAACTGACCGGCGGCCTTGGCGCGGACGTCGCCATCGAGGCAGTGGGTCTCGAGACCACGTTCGAACTTGCCACCACGCTGATCCGTCCCTGTGGACATATCGCCAACATCGGCGTGCACGGCGCGCCCGTCACTTTGCACCTTGAGAAGCTCTGGGGCAGGGACGTGACCATCACGGCGGGCCTCGTCGACACTCGGACCATTCCAAATCTGCTTGGTCTCGTCGAAAGCAAGAAGCTGGACGTCTCGGACTTCGTGACCCATCACTTTCGCATGGATCAGGTCATCGAGGCATATGACACCTTCGCGAACGCCTCTAAGACCGGCGCCCTGAAAGTCGTCATGACGCCCTAAGTCACGAACGAATCAGACGAGTTATCTCATCATGATGTGTCGAATACTGAAGTGCTTTTCAAAGATCCCTGACGAACCGTTCGTCAAGGAGCAAAGAAAGTTGGTCGCCTCATGCAAACCACTGAATTGCTGTTAGGCAATCCATCCCAGATTCACGCGCCGCGCTACTGGCACTGGTTGAAACGCTCCAAGAGCGCGGCGGTCGTATGGACCGCTATGCGTGTCTGGCTCGGCGTCATGTGGCTCCAGGCGGGCATCGCGAAGGTATGGGGAGCAGAGAATCCTTCGTTTCTCCATAATCACGGCGCTGGCGTCGCGGGGTTCGCCTCGCACGGTGTCGCCGCGTACAGCTGGTGGGGGAGTTTCCTACATAGTTTCGTCGTCCCGAACGCGGGCTGGATCGGCGTTTTGATCGCCTTTGCCGAACTCGCAATAGGGGCTTGCCTGGCCGTTGGATTCTTGACGCCGCTGGCGGCACTGGGAAGTTTGGCCCTGCTCTTCACCTACGTGATGTCGGGAACGGCGAGCGTCTGTGCGTTCTACGCGCTGTTCGCGATCGTGATCCTCACGATGTGGCGGACCTCAGGTTGGATCGGTGTGGACGGACTTCTCTACGGTCGCCATCAGCGTCGCGACATCAGCAACGGCAATAATGTTGTGACGACCAATACCGTGGTTCGCGAGGAGACGAGCGCTCCCGGTGAAGTCTTCGGTGCAACCGAGGACGGGAAAGTACCGGTCGTGAGCCGTTGAACGTTCGGCGCCTTGTCAACGCGAAGAACGCGTGGACAAGAAATCGGGAAACTCGCGGGGATGCCTCAGTCCCCGTGGTTTTCTGCGCCGCCTACTCGTGGGTAAGGACACGATTGGTCGTTGCGCTGTCAATTGTCACCCAAGTACGCTGGGGTGACCAGCGCACGACGCGAAATATCGCTGAAGGAAGCAGGTTCGTGCAACGGAAATACTTTCTGTGCAGCGAGTGAACACGATGATCGATCCGATCTCGATCGTCTCCAAGGGATCATCCAACTTAATGAAGTGCGTTGTAACTTCCTCCAACAAGCAAGGGTAGAAAATATGAGAATAGCGAATAGAAACAGCAGGGACACGCGGTCAATCCGCTCCCGGTTCACGTCGTTGCTCGTGGTGGCGTCCGCCTCAGTGGCGCTTATAGGTGGCTTCGTCGCGAGTTCGATCTCACCGGCCTCGGCGAGCTCGTTGCCTCGAATCGTCACTGCTCCCTGCAACGTGAGCGTCACGGCGGGCACCGGTGCGGTCGCGGGAACCTTGATCTACGGCGTCACGCCTGGAACGACCAAGATCACCCTTGACTGCAACATTTCGGGGACTCCGGCACTGAATCCAGCGTTCGTCGCTGAAGCGTCACTTCTCGCGGCCGTGGTGACCACGACGGTCAATCAACAGACCGAGGCAGACACGAATGCCATTGGTTCGTTCACCGCGAGCCCCGCGGACACCAACTGTCCAGCCGCTACGGCCGGCCAATGCACGATCAGTGTCTTCACGGTGCCCGCAACTTTTGTCGCGACAGACTCCCAGGCGGCCTGCGCGCCAACGCAGACGCAAATAAATGAAGGTCTGTTTGGATGCGACATTGCAGTAGCGAGTTCCGCGCTTTCGCCAATCTCCGGGGCGCAGTACCTGTTGAATTTCGCCACCCAAGCAACGCCCCCCAATGCACCCACAATTGCCACGTCCGCGAGTGGCGTGCCGGGAAGCACTATCAAGGTGAGTGACGCCACGGGGAACACCGGTTACTGGTGGGCAGATGCCATTCAAGAGATCCAGGCCCTCGCCATTCCGGCGGTGCCCCAGGCACCTCCTACCACGTGCGCCTCGACCGGTGGCTACGGCGACGTACCGACGCCTTTCCTTGCGGTGAACTGGTTCGTTTCGGGTACGACCATCCCCATTGCCGGTAGTGCTGCGGGTGTGACGATCTCCAATGACTGCTACGACGGAACGACGCTGCACGCGCCGGTCCTCGGGGGTACGATCAGCGTTCCTGGCTCGCTCAAACTGGGTACGGCCTATAAGGCGTATCTTTGCGAGTTGAACTTCACGCCCTATCCCAGCAACGACGCGAACGCGACTGGTGATTGTGGTCCAGCTCCCGCGGGCAAGACGTGGATTGACGCGTCCTTCAACTTCAATGCGGCGCTCGGTCCAATCACCCAAGCAGCGCCCACGTCGGCTGTCGTCGCTCCAGGCACTGCCGCGAGCACGCAACTCGTCGTGACCGGCAACAACGGCACGACGAACTTCGTCGAGTCCTCGGCGCCCGTGACCGGAGTGAGTATCTCGCCCACGGGCCTGGTGACTAGTACGACCACGCTGGCCGTGGGAACTTACACCATCTCGGGTACCGACTCTGACGTTTCGGGTGACTCAGGTACGTGGACCTTCACGCTCTACGTGGGTACGGCTCAGACCGCGCTTTCGCTCACGAGCGTTACCGGCTCGGTCGGTACGCCACTCACGCTTGTAACGAGCGGCGGCTCAGGCACGGGAGCAGTTTCTTACACGGTGGCTAACGGCACCGCCACTGGTTGTGCCGTGAGTGGTAGTTCCCTATCGGCTTCGACGGTGGGTACGTGTAGCGTCACCGCTACCAAGGCCGGTGACACAACGTACGTCCCCGCTTCGTCAGCCGCAACGACCGTGACTTTCAGTGTTGGGAACGGTATCGCCCAGGTGGCGACAAAGAGGGCCGCAATCGCAGCTAATCAGAAGGGCTTGCTCATACACTTCACGTGCGCAGCGGCTTCGTGCCGCGACACCGCAACGGTCACGGCAGTAGTGACCGGACGTATGAAGGCCAATAGCCGCGCAATCACGCGTGCGACGATTCTCATTGGTCGCGTTGCGGTGACTCTCGATGCGAACTCCTCTAAGAATCTGACCATTACGATCGCTGGTGCCGCCCGCGCGTTCTTCGTATTGAATCCAAACCGCGCGCCGTTCACCGCAACGGTCACGGTCACGGGAGGAAGCTCACGTGCGTACATTGGTCACGTGACGATCGTCAAATAGTTCAGCCTTAAGCCAATCACGTTGACCTTAGTTTTGGTCATCGAGCGCGCTCCCTTCGCCATGGCGAAGGGAGCGTGCTCTTGTGAGGGCAACTTCACGCAAGTACCATCAACGCATGAGCACGTTTCAACCTTCCCCCACTCGTTATGACGCAATGACGTATCGTCGAACGGGACGCAGCGGACTGCTGCTACCGGCGATATCACTCGGTCTCTGGCATAACTTCGGTGACGATGTCCCCGTTGACGTGCAGCGTTCGATCCTCCGTCGCGCGTTCGACCGGGGGATCACCCACTTCGACCTCGCCAACAATTACGGACCGCCCTACGGGAGCGCGGAGATCAACTTCGGTCGTCTCTTGCGCGAAGACTTTACCGGTCTGCGCGACGAACTCGTCATCTCCACTAAGGCGGGCTGGGACATGTGGCCCGGGCCCTACGGTGACCTCGGCTCGCGTAAGTACTTGTTGGCGAGCCTCGACCAGAGCCTCCGTCGAATGGGCCTCGACTACGTCGACATCTTCTATCACCACCACTTCGACAAGGACACCCCCCTCGAAGAGTCCATGGGCGCCCTCGACACGGCGGTGCGACAGGGTAAGGCCCTCTACGTCGGGATATCCTCCTACTCCGACGAGCGAACCAAGGAGGCCGTCGAGATCCTTCGCCGACTCGGCACGCCGCTGTTGATTCATCAGCCCTCCTATTCAATGTTCAATCGTTGGATCGAGGAGCGGCTGCTCGACGTCTTGGCCGAAGAGGGCGTGGGCTGCATCGCGTTTTCGCCACTCGCTCAAGGTATTCTCACCGACCGTTATCTGCACGGCGTGCCCGAAGGATCACGCGCGTCAAAGGCCACCTCGCTCAGCGCGGACATGCTGAGCGAGGAAAACCTGAAAAAGGTCCGAGGACTCGCGGCCATCGCCGAGATCCGAGGTCAGAAACTCTCCCAGATGGCGATTGCGTGGGCGCTGCGTGATGCGCGCGTGACCTCGGTGGTGCTTGGTGCGAGCAGCGTGCGCCAGCTCGACGAGAATCTCGGTGCGCTCGACAACCTCGGCTTCACCAAAGACGAACTCGACCGGATAGACCAGTTCGCTCGCGAAAGTCATATCGACTTGTGGCGTGAAGTCGCCGAAGACTGACTTGCTCGATTTAGGAGCTGGGAACGATCACCAGAGGTATTGGTGAGTGCTCGGCGAGTTCGAGGCTGGTGCTGCCGAGCAGAAGTCCCGCGTGTGCTCCTTGTCCTCTGGTCCCCACGACGAGCAAGTCCGCACTTATAGGGGGTTCGGCCATTCGCAGCATCACCGAACACGCGTCGCCGTCGGTGATTTCCAGGCGTGCGCGTGCGTGCTCGAGCCCGCATTCGTCACAGAGCGCGAGGAGGGACTCTTCGAGTTCCACCGCGACGTTTTTCGCGTCAAAGCGTCCGAGTAGACCGACCGCGTGCGCGACGACGACGTGCGCGTCGTAGTGACGTGCGAGCGTGAGGGCCCAACGCACGGCGACCTTCGAGTCCGCGGATCCGTCGAACCCGACGGCGATAGTGTGAATCGGTTTCATGTCCTCTCCTTACTGACCCGCGTCGTGGGCGATTCGCAGTGCCGCGAGACGGGTTTCCCTGGTACTTCGCACTACGTCGGCGCCGGGTCCTCCACTCGTGGGGTTTTCACTCGCGACGCCATCCCCCAACAGCGATCCGAGAGTGGCGTTGACCGACGAACGAAGGGCGGCCAGGTCGTAGCCTCCTTCGAGGAATAACGCGATGCGACCGGGCGCCGGTGCGTGACTCGCCGCGAACGTGGCCATCTGGGCGAAGTCGCCGCTCGACAGGGCGAGGTCGGCCATCGGGTCGGCCCGGTGCGCGTCAAAGCCCGCCGAGACCAGCACCCACGTGGGTTTGAATTCGTCAATTGCCGGTACGGCGGTCTCTTCGAGGGCCTGGCGCAGGACGTCACCGGTGGCACCAGGCGGAAGCGGCAGGTTCACGGTCGCGCCGAGGGCGTTCAGTCCACCGATCTCAAACGGCGCGCCACTGCCGGGAAACAGCGGCCACTGGTGCGTAGACACGTACAGCACGTTGGGGTCCTCCCAGAAAATGGCCTGGGTCCCGTTGCCGTGGTGCACGTCCCAATCGATGATCAGGACGCGTTCGCCCAGACTCGTGAGTTCGGCGGCCGTCACCGCGATGTTGTTTAGGAGACAGAAACCCATGGCGCGGTCGCGCAGGGCGTGGTGTCCTGGAGGGCGCACGGCGACGAATCCGACACCGTCACCACGGATTCGCATTTCCCTAACGACCGCTAGTCCCGCGCCCGCGGCGTACTGAGCGAGCGACCACGAGTCGTAGGTGGCGTAGGTGTCCTCGTCGAGGTCACCTCCGCCCTCGTAGCAGAACGCGCCCAACTGGTCGAGGTACGTGCTCTCGTGAACACGAACGAGCTCGGACCGCGAGGCGGCGTACGGGGCGACGGCCAGCAGATCGTCGCCGAGGTGAAGGTCCTCGACGCCCGCCAGGACCGCGGCGAGACGTTCGGGCCGCTCGGGATGTCCAGGGTCCTCGTGTCCGGCGTCGTCGGTACTGCCGTTGATGATGAGCATTACGAAGACCCTTCGTCGCCGGGTTCTTCGGGTTCGAACAACGTCGTGCGTCGAAGGAAGTGGGCGTGACTCTGTTCGGTGGACTGTATTGGAAAGCGCAGACTGACGATCTCGTCTTCGATGCTCGTGGTGAGTGGGTAGCCCGAATCTCGAAACACCCCGAGCATGCCGCGATTATCCGCTTGGGTCTCGGCGACGAAGTGCGTGATGCCGTTGGGTCTCGCCGCGCGCGCGAGGTGCCAGAGCAGGAGGATCCCTATGCCGTGGTGTTGGTAATGGTCGGTGACGAGGAACGCGACCTCGGCGTCGGTGGTCTTGGGGATTCGGTCGTAACGGCCGACAGCGACCAACTCCTCACCGTCTTCGATGATGTAGGCGAATCGGTCGACGTAGTCGACCGTGGTGAGGTGTTCGACCTCTTTGGCCGAGAGCTCGGGGTGCACGGCGAAGTATCGCCGGTAGATCGAACCCGACGAGAGCTGAAGGTGGAAGTTCACGAGACTTTGTGCGTCGTCGGGCCGGATCGGACGCATGTGCAATTTCACGCCGGTCACCGTCATGATGTCGCATTCGAGCTGGGCGGGGTAGGGCTTGGCCATGGAGGGCGACCCTTCGCTCGTGGTGTCAGGATGGGTCAGACGGTTCACGGCGTCGGTCATCGCACCCTTTCTTGGGCGACGGGCGTCACCCAACTCCAGTATGAGTCGATTATGGGTCCGGTGCGAACCCATTGCCAGTGACCAAGGTCACCGGTGAAACATCGAATCCTCAGCGGGCGATGACGTGGCCCGCGCCGTCAAAGACGCCCTCCAGCGTGGGAGCCGTCGACCGCTCCTCGAAAGAGGTGATCGACGCCTCGCGGCGCATCGTGAGGCCGATATCGTCCCAGCCATAGAGGAGTCGTTCGCGGATCATAGGATCGAGCGCGAAGGAACGGTGCCAGTCCACTTGGGGCACCTCCACCTGCATCTGGTCGACGTCAACGATGACCAGGCGCGTGGAGTCCTCCTTGACGAGTCGCGTCAGTTCGTCGACGTCTTCTTGGGCCAACTGGACAATGACGAGGCCCTGCTTGGATGAATTGTTGCGAAAGATGTCCCCGAAGGACGGCGCCACCACGGCGGCGAAGCCGTAGTCCATGAGAGCCCACACCGCGTGCTCGCGTGACGATCCGGTTCCGAAGCGCGGTCCGGCGACGAGGATGTTCGCCCCGACGTATCGCTGGTCGTTCAAGACGAAGCTCGGGTCGTCGCGCCATTCGCTGAAGAGTCCACGACCGAATCCCGTTCGTTCGACTCGCTTCAACCAGTCCGAAGGAATGATCTGGTCGGTGTCGACGTCCGAGCGTTCCAGAGGGACGGCGCGGCCCTCGATCACGCGAACCGGCTTCATCCGTTCACGTCCTCGGGTGAGGCGAAGTGACCGAGGATCGCCGTTGCCGCCGCGACGACTGGCGAGACCAGGTGCGTGCGGCCTCCTCGACCTTGACGACCCTCGAAGTTACGGTTCGACGTGGAAGCGCTGCGTTGGCCTTGACCGAGTTGATCGGGATTCATCCCCAAACACATCGAGCAGCCCGGTTCACGCCATTCGAAACCCGCGGCGAGAAAGATCTCGTCGAGTCCTTCTTCTTCGGCTTGACGCTTGACCCGGTGCGAACCGGGCACGACCAGGGCGCGAACGCCCGGCGCCACGCGCTGGCCACGCGCCACGACCGCGGCCGCTCGCAGGTCTTCGATGCGTGCGTTGGTGCACGAACCGATGAAGACCACGTCGACCGGGATCGATCGAATCGGCTCTCCCGGTGCGAGACCCATGTAGTCGAGTGAACGCTCGGAGGCGTTTCGTTCGTCGGGATCGTCGAACTCGTTGGGTGAGGGCACGACGCCGTCGAGGGCCACCACCTGGGCGGGATTGGTGCCCCACGTGACGTACGGCACTAACTCACTCGCCTCGATCACGATCTCGCGGTCATAGACGGCGTCCTTATCGCTCACGTAGCTACGCCAATGCTCGGCGAGTCGCTCGAACGCTTCGCCTTCGGGCACCCCGGGACGTCCACGCAAGTAGTCGATGGTCTTGTCGTCCACCGCGACGAGTCCCGCTCTCGCACCTGCCTCGATGCTCATGTTGCAGACGGTCATGCGGCCTTCCATCGACAAGTCGGTGATGGCTTCGCCGCGGTACTCGAGCACGTGGCCCGCACCTCCGCCGGTGCCTAAGCGTCCGACGATGGCGAGCACGATGTCCTTGGCGCTCACGCCCGAGGGCGCCTTGCCCCGCACCGTGACCGACATGGTCTGGGCCTTTTGCTGGGGGAGGGTCTGGGTCGCCAGGACGTGTTCCACCTCGCTGGTACCGATGCCGAAGGCGAGCGCACCAAAGGCGCCGTGCGTGGACGTGTGTGAGTCGCCGCACACGATGGTCATACCGGGTTGCGTGACACCGAGTTCGGGTCCGATTATGTGAACGATGCCCTGGTTCTCGTGACCGCGCGGAAAGACGGTGATATTGAACTCGCGACAGTTCTCTTCGAGTGCTTCGAGTTGACGTCGTGAGACCGGGTCCTTTACGGGCGTAGAGATCGGGTCGGTGGGCACGTTGTGGTCGGCGGTGGCGAGAGTGAGGTCTGGGCGACGCACGCCCCGGCCGTTCAGGCGCAGTCCGTCAAAGGCCTGGGGACTGGTGACCTCGTGGACCAGGTGCAGATCGATGTACAAAAGCGTGGGCTCACCCTCGGGTGAGGCCACGACGTGCTGATTCCAGATTTTTTCAAAGAGCGTCTGTCCGGCCACGATTAACGCAGCCCCACGATCTTCACTCGCAAGATGCCCGAAGGGGCTTCGTAGTCGACCGTCTCACCGACCCGGCGCTCGAGCAGTGCGGCACCTAGTGGCGAGGTGGGCGAGGCGACGAGAACGTTCTCGGGCTTCTCTTCGATCGAGCCGATGAAGAATTCTTGGAAGTCGGCGTCGTCGTCGCCCTCGTAGATGACCTTGACGATCGTGGCGTGCTGGACCACGTCGGCGTTGCTATCGCGCTCGACTATTTCGTGGTTTCGGATCACGTTGTCGATCTGGCGGATCCTCGACTCCATCTTGCCCTGGGTGTCCTTGGCGGCGTGATAGTCACCGTTTTCGCTCAGGTCGCCGAGCAGTCGTGCCGACTCGATGACGCGCGCAATCTCCGTTCGACCGACCGTGGTCAGTTCGAGGTATTCGGCCTTCAACTTGTCCAGTGTTTCTTGGGTGATGCGGTGGATTTCGGCCGCCATGGGGTTACCTCAACTAGTGGAGAAGACCCGATTCTACCGACGGAACGGCATCCGGGACGCCTCAAGTTTGCGACGACGTCGGCTCAGCGACCAAAATGGTGGGAACCGAGGAGACGACGAGCAATGAACCAGCGCACCCATCGCGTGGCCGTGCTCGGTGGTGACGGCATCGGACCCGAGGTCATCGACGCCGCGCTCAAGGTCGTGGCGGCCGCGGGCGTGATCATTGACGCGACGCCCTATGAACTCGGCGCCGCGCGCTACCTCCGAGACGGCTTCATACTTGACGACAAGACCTTGGAGGAACTGCGAGGCTACGACGCCATTCTTCTCGGGGCGATCGGACCCGCCATTGGCGACACGCGCATCCCCGGTGGGGTGCTCGAACGCGGTTTGCTGCTTCGCCTTCGTTTCGGCCTGGACCTCTTCATCAACTACCGGCCGTTTCGTGGCGTGTCGGGATCCATCGCCCAGGGCTGTGAGTTCGCCATCGTGCGCGAGAACACCGAGGGTCCCTACGCGGGCGAGGGTGGCGTCCTGCGTTACGGCACCCCACACGAGATCGCGACCCAGGGGTCAGTCAACACGCGTTTCGGAGTCGAACGCTGCGTGCGCTACGCCTTCGAGCGAGCCGCAGCGCTGGAGCGTCCGAAGCTCACCCTCGTGCATAAGACCAACGTGCTCACGTTCGCCGGCGATCTCTGGAACCGCGTGGTGCGCGAGGTGTCCAAGGAGTACCCGGGCGTCGAGGCCGACTACAACCACGTGGACGCGGCCTGCATCTATTTGGTCGAGAGTCCCGAACGTTACGGGGTCATCGTGACCGACAATCTCTTCGGTGACATCCTCTCGGACCTCGCCGGGGCGGTCACCGGCGGTATCGGCTTCGCAGCGAGCGCCAATCTCAACCCCGCGCGTACCGGTGCGTCGCTTTTCGAACCAGTGCACGGCGCCGCGCACGACATCGAGGGGACGGGAAGGGCCAACCCACTGGCGGCGGTCTCCTCGGCGGTGCTGATGCTCGAGCACCTGGACGAGCAGGACGCGGCNNCACAATTAATGGAGAGTTTGTAAATGCCAATAACGCCCACGAAGAAGGTCTGGATGGACGGCGCGCTCGTCGACTGGGATAAAGCGACCACCCACGTACTGACCCACACCCTGCACTACGGCACGGGGGCGTTCGAGGGCATTCGTGCCTACAAGACCGACCAAGGACTGGCGGTCTTTCGTCTCGAGGAGCACACCAAGCGCCTGCTCAACAGTTGCAAGATCCTGATGATTGACGTGCCCTATTCGCTCGAGGAACTCGTCGAAGCGACCAAGGAGACGGTGCGGGTGAACGACGTGCCTGACGGCTGCTACATCCGTCCGCTGGTCTTCCTCGGTTACGGCGAGATGGGCGTGAACCCGTTGCCCTCGCCGGTGAATGTGGCCATCGCCGTGTGGCCCTGGGGCGCGTATCTCGGCGACGACGGCGCGAAGAATGGCGTGCGGATGAAGATCTCCTCGTGGGTTCGTCACGCGCCCAACGCGATGCCCACTGCGTCCAAGACCGTGGGCGGTTACGTGAATTCTGGTCTCGCCAAGGTCGAAGCGATTAAGGCCGGTTACGACGAGGCGATCATGCTCGGAGCCGATGGCCGGGTTTCGGAGTGCACGGGCGAGAATCTGTTCATCGTGCGCGACGGTTATCTGGTGAGTCCGCCGCCCTCAGAAGCCGGTGCCCTGCGCGGGGTGACCTTGTCGAGCGTTCACCGGATCGCGAACGACCTGGGCTACCAGGTCCACTTCGAGGCGATGCGTCGTGACGATCTCTACTTGGCCGACGAGGCGTTCCTCACCGGCACCGCCGCCGAGGTCGTACCGATCGCGTCGGTGGACGACCGCGTCGTCGGCGAAGGCAAGCCGGGTCCCATCACGTTGGAGATCCAACGTGTCTACAACCAAGCAGTGCGCGGTCAGTTGCCCCAGTACGAGAGTTGGCTCGCTCGGGTCTAGTGGTCGTTCGGCGGTAGTCTCGATAGGTGACCCAACCGACGTTCGCCCCCGTTCCCCTCGCTGGAGAAGTCCGTGCGACGGTACCCACCGCACCGGCCGAGTTGGCCCGGACCCCTAAGGCGGGTCTGCAGCGTTCGCCCACGCCACCCAGCGGTCCTGGTTACGGCACCCCCGCTCCCGGCGAGGGCTACGCCCTCACGATCGCGCACCATATCCTGGCCTCGTTCAACTTCGAGGACGAACACGACCGCCACGACGTCGAACTGGCCATTGGCCTGGTCGCCGCCAAGCGGGCGAGTCTGGTGGGTCGCGGGCCGATCCCCGGTGACGTGCGGGTGGCCCTGCACTTGTTCGACCTCGAGGCCTCGCTGGTGACCCACGCCCAGTGCGCACCCTTCTCGGGCGTGGCGCACAGCTACGCTGCCCAGCGTCGATTTGTTGACGCGGTGACGGTCGACCAGCTCGTGCCGGGTCACGCGTCTCATTAGTCCCCACTATTGAAAAGAGCAGTATGAGTTTCGACCTGACCAGTGAACAGCGCGCCTTTCGCGACGTCATGCACAGCTTCGTTGACGAACGCATCGCGCCCAACGCGGCCCGCTACGACCGTGAGCAGATCTATCCCCAGGACAGTTTCGACGCGTGCGTGGAGATGGAATTACCCTCGCTCGGTGTGCCCGAGGCGTACGGCGGAGCCGGTGCGGACATGGTCACCCAAGCGATCATGGCCGAGGAACTCGCGCGGGGGTGCGCTTCGACGTCGGTGACCTTGCTCATCTCCAAACTCGGGATGCTACCGATCATGAACTTCGCGTCCGAGGAGATCAAGCACCAGTACCTGCCTCGCATCGCCTCGGGCGAGATCCAGGCGAGTTATTGCCTCTCCGAAGCCGACGCCGGATCCGACGTAGCCTCGATGCGCTGTCGCGCGGTGCGTGACGGCGACGACTACGTCTTGAACGGTTCGAAGTACTGGATCACCAATTCCGGGGTCTCGGAAACCTACACCGTGTTTGCGAGCACGAACCCCGAGGCGCGCAGTCACGGCATCACTTGTTTCCTGGTGGAGAAGGGCTGGGGTGTCGAGTTTCCCAAGCACGAGGACAAACTCGGACTACGGGCGTCGCCCACGGGAGAAGTCGTCTTCAACGACCTGCGCGTGCCCGCGAGTCACCGCATCGGGGCCGAAGGCGATGGATTCAAGATCGCCATGCACACGTTGGACCGGTCGCGACCGACGATCGGCGCCCAGGCGGTCGGCATTGCCCAGGCGTCCATTGACTACGCGGGTCAGTACATGAAGGGGCGAATGGCCTTCGGTGCTCCCATCGCCGATCTCCAGGGTCTTCGATTCATGTTGGCGGACATGGCGATTCGCACCGAAGCGGCGCGTGCCCTCGTCTATCGCGCGTGCGCGACTATTGACGAAGGTGATCCACAGAATCAGTTGACGTACCTGGGTGCCGCGGCGAAGTCCTTCGCCTCGGACACCGCCATGAGCGTCTCGACCGACGCCGTCCAGTTGCTGGGCGGCTACGGCTTCACCAAGGAGTTCCCGGTCGAGCGATTCATGCGCGACGCCAAGATCACCCAGATCTACGAAGGGACCAATCAGGTCCAGCGTGTCGTCATCTCTAAATACCTCTTGAAATAGGAATAGATGTCCTTGACCACTTCGAGCCCCGGCGACGTCATGCGTCGGGCCTTGCTTCGCATCGACGACGGTCTCATCCTGGGCGCACTCGATGGGCTCAATTTCAAGGCCACCACGAAGGTGAGCGCGGTCGTGGGCATGCCACTACGTTCGCTGCAACAAAAACGTGAGGTGGCGAGTTTCGCCGCGGGCGCGCCTCTCGCCGCGGTGCGCGCACTGCTCGAACTGATCGCCCTCGAGCCTCTCGAGAAGATCGTCGACCAACTCGGCGACCACGCCGTGTCTCCGAATCTTGAACAGTTGGGTGAAGCGGTCGATCACGTGTTGCTCGACGGTACGAGTGTCGACGAAGCGGTCGCGGTGCTCGCATTCGCGGTGGGTGAGGAGTTCCCCGCCGCGGCCCAGTGCCGTCGGTTGCTCGAGGAGCGTCCGGAGTTCACCCTTCCGTCGTTGCCCGAAGGAGCTTCGAGTTCGAGTCTGCTGGTGCCCAAAGTGGTAGACGACGAGGTGCGCGAGCAGCGCCGTCGCCGCCGGGAGCAAGAGAAGCGAAAGAAGAGCACGACGACACTGCGGGTCGTGAGGCCCTCGAAGTCCAAGCGCGCCGAGAAGCCGCACGCCACCTCAACGACCGCGGTCGCCGAGGTGCACACCGTCACCGAGATCGTACGCCGACGATTCATCTTCACGCCTGGCGAACTCGACGCGTACGATCCCGCGCACCCTCTCGTGGGTTGGGTCGTCCTGGCGGACGTCCCCTTTGACGCCGTGGATCCGCTCATCCCCGAGCAACGTTCGAAGATTCGTCCCGTACTGGTGGTCGCAGCCTCACCGGCGGGCATGCTCGTCCTTGGAATCTATTCCAATCCGTCGCCGACCCGAGTCCTGTTTCAGCCTTGGCGCCGACTGGGACTCGCGCACGTGTCTTTCATCGCGACCGACCGGGTCAGTGTGCCTTTGGCCCTCGACGGGGCGGAGAGGATCGGCCGGTTGAGTGACGAGGAATGGAACTCGCTCTTCTAGGTTTCGGACGGCTGTTGGCCGCACCAGGTGGTTATGCGAGGCTCTGTGATTTTGATGCACGTGTCCCTCAGCAGGTTCGTGACGATGCGTCGGCAGCGAGACTAGAACGAGAATCCTACGGTAGCGAAAAGCGCAACGGACGCCCAGGCCATGATCACGAAAGCAGCACCGCCGAAGATATTGGCTAGTAGACCGTTGGCGTACTTGCCCATCAGTTTTCGATTGTTCGACACTATGAGTACGACGGCGAGTAATGGAGCGGCGATGACACCATTGATGACGGCGACGAACACCAGGAGTTTGATTGGGTTGATCGCGAGGAGACTGAGCGCGGTGCCGCCGATAGTGCCCACTCCCACCAGAGCGTAGAAGAGAGGAGCCTTTCGCATCGACAGCGAGAATCCCCAGTTCTTCTTCAGAAGTCCCGAGAGCCCTACCGAGCCTGAAGCGGCCAGCACCGGAACCGCTAAAAGACCGCTTCCTATGAAGCCGAGCGCAAAGATGACACTCGCGAAGGGTCCCGCGAGAGGTTTGAGCGAGTTAGCGGCCTGAGCCGCACTTTGAATGTTGTCAACATTGTGCACGTGAAGTGTCTCCGCGGTCGAGGTGATAATGGCGAACATGACGATGTTCGAGAATGCCATCCCGGAAAAGACGTCAATTCGGCTGAGCCGTTGTTTCAAAGCGGCGTGGGAGTGGCTCCGTCGTCGCAGGGGAGACGCGATGAGCCCGCCCTCGGGTTCGAGGCGCATCTCTTCGAGGCGGTCGGCGCTTTGCCAGAAGAACAAGTAAGGAGAGATCGTCGTGCCCAGCACCGCGACGAGTAGTGATATGTAGGTTCGATTAAATCTCAGGTGGGGAACGAAGGTGTAGTCAAGAATCCGTCCCCACTGCTTGGTCACCATGATGGCCACGACGATGTAGACCAACAGAGCTGCGGCCAGGATCTTGAAAACGGTGTTGATTCGAGCTGCAGTCCCCTTCACCATGATCAGCGTGATGATGCCACCCGCGAGCAGTGCCCACAACCAGGTTGGTCCTGCTTTGAGCAGATTCATGCCCGAACCAATGGCTACCAGGTCTGCCGCAATGTTCAGCGTGTTTGCGATGATCAAGATCACGAGCAGGGCACCAATGACGGCGCGGCCGATCCGGCCGAAGTGCTTGGTCGCCAGTTCACCGAGACCACTTCCCGTGGCTAATGCGGTTCTGTCGCAGATCTCTTGGACGGCCATCATTAGCGGGAGTGTCAGCACCACCGTCCACAAGAACGACGGTCCGTACTTGGCCCCCACCTGGGCGTAGGTAGCAACGCCGGAGGGGTCGTCGTCGGACGCCCCGGTAATCAGTCCGGGGCCCGCGGCGCCAAGGTACTTGAGACTCTTCCCCCTGAGCTTTGAGGCGTTCGACGCCGAAGGGTGGACGGTCTTCGTACGGTCTGATTTGGGCGTCACGGCCCTGTTCTCATGAGGGCGAGTCGATCGTCGGCAGCCAAAGATCCGGTCCTGTCCCATCGTGTCATTGCAGCATTCCGTCTGACGTCAAGTTCGCCACTCTTGAAGGGTATCGGCCAGGGTGACCTTTCTCGATGCTTGGTCAGCATCGACGTAAGCAAGCGTCGACGCGGGTCACCCGTGCCCGATGCGCCATTGGCGCAATCATTCACTACTTCTTGATGGCGTCTTTCAAGTGCTGGCCGGCCTGCTTCAGGTGACCGAGCGACTGATCGGCGCGGCCCTTCGATTCGAGCACCTTGTCACCCGTGACGCTTCCTTCAATCTGTTCAACCTTGCCCTTGGCAATTTGGGCGGCGTTCTTAGCCTTCATCTTCTTACTCATAGCGTGATCATTTCTCTAGTGTTGAGAGGGGTTTCTCTCGTGCTGCCTTCTTCATGTGATGCGAAAATCTCGAACTTCTCCGTAATTGACGCTGGCGCGAGCCATTTCCTTGTCTAGCGAACGATTAAGAAGATGATGATCACCGCAAGTATGAAAATTATGGTTCCCGATCTTATGAACACGGTGAGTACTCCTCGGTTGTCGAAGGTTCGATGCTCTTTTGAGTCGGCGTTGACTTCGTCACCATGCCCAAGCTGAACGGTGCGATTACCGTGGCCGTCGCCGTCTGGGAGGAGTCGATTCGCGCGGAAGTTTCGCAACTTCTGCGCGCAGCTAAGCACGCGAGCTCGCACGCGTGGGCCCTCGCCCACGAGGTGCGGGGCGTTGTCCACGAGCAGGGTGATCCAGGCCAGGCCGAGGGGGAGAAATGGCGAAAGGCGGAATCTGGTCGTTCGGTCGCCGGAATGAACTTCAGTGGGTCGAATCGCATGACGCCTTCCGCTTTCTTCCCTGGTCGAAGGCCAGGTACGATGGAAGCGGGTTCTCGACGTCCTCAATCAGAGTGTAACGGTAATTCGTTGACCTCGACCGGCACCCTAGGTATGACGAGATCGGTGCAACACTTGGTTTAAGAAGATCAACACCCCCGCTAACGCCAGCGCCAACCCGGCGAACTGCACGCCGATCGATCCGCTGTGTGACTCTTGTCCGAGGAGCCAGTGTTCGTCAAAGGCTCGCACGAGTCCCCAGACGATCATCGCGAGCGCACTCAAGGCCCCCGCGAATTTTGTCGTCCAGCGTCGTTCGACTAGCACCAGTAGCCCCCACAGCAGTCCGTCCTCCGCTCCCTGGATCAGTGGCACGGGCACGCGTTTGCCCATCTGGCCGGCGTAATGGATGCCGAACCACGAATGGGTCAGGTGCCCGCCGCCGTCGACCATGAATTGGGGTCCGAGCACGCGCCCGAGGGCCCAACCAGCCACGAGCGCAGGCACCATCGCGTCGGCGAAACGGGCGAAGGAGCTCCCGGGCCACCAATGACGTTGCAGGATCACCGCGACGGGAAGGGCTAGGGCGATGCCGCCGAAGCTGGCGAGTCCGCCCTGCCAGACTGCAATCCACCGACCCGGGTGACCGGAGTAGTACGACCAGTTGGTGGCCACGTTGGCGAGGCGTGCTCCGACGAGTCCGCTCACCACCAAGGCCACGGCGTAGGAGAAGAAGTGCGCTAGTTCAAAGCCCGCTCGCGCGAGACGGTGCCGCGAATAGAGGTAGCAGACGTACGCGGCGATCGCGAGACCGAAACCGTAGGTGTGAAAGACGAGCGGTCCAAGGTGAAACGATGTGGGAACGCCCGACACACCTAGGCCCGGGGGCGACCAAGACCAACGAAGCCGTACCCGAGTCGAACGGGCGTTATGTGCACGCGCGTGCCGGTCATCTCGGCTTCGATCATGTCACCGTGACCCACGTACATCGCCACGTGTTGGTCGCCGTCGTAGCCGTAGAACAGCAAGTCGCCGGGTTTGATGTCGTAGAGCGGTACCCGCTCGGTGTCCTCGTACTGGGCGCCCGAGTAGTGCGGAAAGGCGATACCGGCGGCGTCGTAGGCGAGCATGATCAGTCCTGAGCAGTCCACGCAACGCCGTGAGGCGCCGCCCCAGCAGTACCAGGTGCCCAGGTACGACATGGCGGCTCGTATGGCGATGTTGGCGCGCGAGTCAGGCGGGGGAGCGGGAAAGCCGGCGGTGTGCTTGGCGTTCTTGAGTGCGCCGTCGGACTTCGCGGCGGCCGCCGCGGCGGCTTCGGCGACGAAGACCGCAATCTGACCCTTGACCTGGTTGAGGGTGGACTGCAGCGATGCCTGGAGCACCTTCGCGCTGTGGAACGCTGCGGCGGCGACTTGAGTGGCGGATCGCGCCTGGGCGTCCTCGGAGTTCAGGATACTCCGCTCCTGGGTCAGTTCGATCCGGTAGTTCTTCAGGCTCGCAATGGTCGAACTGACGTTGCCTTCGGCGATCTTGTTGTAGACGTCGGTGGCGCCAATGTTCGAAGCGTTCGACGAGAACAGGGGATTGTTGCTCGCCGCGGCCCCGTTCGTGACGTACGCGAAGATAGCGTCGTCGCGCAGTTGCGTTGTGCCGTTGGTGACCTTATTCTTGATCGCAGCGACGGTCTCTTTGGTGTGGGAGATCTGGTTGTTGAAGTTGTTGAGCTTGATCTGGGCCTCGTCGTATCGCTGACCAAGAAGCTCGACCTTGGCGTTGATGCTCTGTATCTGGTTGTAGAGCTCGGTAGCTTTGGCCCGGTCGCTGGTGATGCCCGAAGCGCCTGCGGGACGTGGCAAAACAGCCACAGTGCTGGAACACACTGCGACGACAGCCAGAGCGGACTTGATCCACCGGAACCGCTGAAGTCCCCTTGTTGGCCGTAGCGTCGAGAAGCGCGCGGGGCGCCCGACGTCTGTCACGTAGTGAAGGCTACCGGTTATGGCTTGGCGCTGGGGCCCGCGGCAGCATAAGAACTTCTGAACTTCCTGATTAGAGGGATAAAATACTTAGGCTGCGGCCGCACCAACGCCGGTGTTTTCTCGTCCTTGTCCGGTGTTCGAGAGCCTGGTATCTCGTGAGAATTAGGCTCGGGCGCATGTCGCAACGTTCTCGCCCCCTGCCTCGTCGCTCGTGCCTTTCCACACCGGGTTCTTCGGACCGTTTCCTCGCCAAAGCTCCTTCGTCGACGGCGGACATGAGTTTCCTCGACCTCGAGGACTCGGTCGCGCCCAACGAGAAGGTGGCCGCGCGTACCAAAGTCGTCCACGCCATCCAGACCCTCGACTGGGGTGACCGGGTGCTGTGCGTGCGGGTGAACGCGTGGGACACGCCTTGGACCTACGAGGACGTGATCGAGGTCGTCGGCAACGCCGGTCCTCGTCTGGACGAGATCATGATGCCCAAGGTTCGCCGGGCGTCTGACGTGGTGGCAATGGACCTGCTNNCTCATAAACGTCGAAGAGATCTGCGCATCCTCGCCGCGCCTCGAAACAATCGTCTTCGGACCGGCGGACTTCGCCGCGTCGATCGGCATGCCGGTGACCACGATCGACGAGCAGATCCACGATGGCCCTTCGAACCCCTTCAGCTACGTGTTCGCGAAGATACTCATGGCCGGTCGGGCCAACGGTCTGCACGTCATTGACGGACCGTTCCTCAAGGTACGCGACCTCGAAGCTTTACGATTCGCCGCCACGATTTCGTTCTCGTACGGCTTTGACGGGAAGTGGGCGCTGACGCCCGACCAGGCGCTAATTCTCAATGAAGTTTATTCACCAAGTCAGGAATTGTTCGACAAGTCCTACGACATCCTCGACGCGTACCGCGAAGCGACTGAGCACCAGCACACGGGCGCATTGATGTTCGGCGAAGAGATGATCGACGAGGCGTCGGCCAAAATCGCGAACTCTTTCGTCGCGCGCGGGGAACGTTCGGGGATGAAGCGCTCGGAAAAATAGTCCTGACGTAGGTGCCTTATTGGGAACCTTTCCCAGTAAGGTGGCGCCTATGACCACGTTGATTCGTCCTCAGGACACTCTGCGTCATCGGGTTCGCTCGTCATTCACGACGAACGAATGGCGAAAGCTCTATAGCATGTTCGGCTTCATCGTCGCGCTGCACGTCGTCGGATTCACGCTGCTCATCATCGCCTCGAGCCAACGCTACGGCATCGGTAGCGGCAAGATGCTCGGCGTGGGCACTGGTGTGTTGGCCTACACGTTGGGTATGCGTCACGCCTTTGACGCTGATCACATCGCTGCCATCGACAACACCACTCGAAAGTTCATGTCCGAAGGCAAGCGGCCGATGTCCGTCGGTTTCTTCTTCTCACTCGGCCACTCCACGGTGGTCTTCGCCTTGACCGTTTTGTTAGGACTGGGTGCGCGCGCCCTTGGTTCGCAGGTGGCGAATTCACACTCCGGGCTGCACCACTACGGGGGGCTCATCGGCACGATCGTGTCCGGCGGATTCCTCTACGTCATCGCCACGCTGAACGCCATCATCCTCTTTGGCATCTTGCGTCTCTTCGTTCAAATGCGTGAAGGTCGATTCGACGACTCCGAGCTCGAGAAGCACCTCAACGCACGCGGCTTCATGATGCGCTTTTTCGGGCCGCTCGCTCGCTCCGTTGACAGCCCTTGGAAGATGTACCCGATTGGCGTGCTCTTCGGCCTTGGCTTTGACACCGCCACCGAGGTGGCGTTTTTGGTGCTCGCGGGTACCTCGGTGGCCGCGGGTCTTCCCTTCTGGGCCATCCTGTCATTGCCGCTTTTGTTCGCGGCGGGCATGAGTCTGCTCGACACCATTGACGGTTCCTTCATGAACTTCGCCTACGGCTGGGCATTCTCCAAGCCGGTTCGTAAGGTGTATTACAACATCGCCATCACTGGACTCAGTGTCTTTGTCGCCTTCTATATCGGCACGCTTGAGTTGATGCAGGTGCTCGCCGGTCAGTTGAACCTGAAGGGTGGCCTGTGGTCGTACGCCGCAGGTTTCAACATCAACAAGGCGGGCTTCGTCATCGTCGGCATCTTTGTCGCCGTCTGGAGTTTCGCCCTCCTTTTTTGGCGATACGGCCGAGTCGAACAACGTTGGGAAGATGCCGCGTTGCGAGCCCAGGTTGCGAGGGGCGAGCGACCGAACCTGCATTCGGCGGGCATTGAATTGGGCGCGGTGCACGCACCCTTCACGATCGACGAAGGTTGAGTTCAGCCGACCTGATCGAGGAGCCGACGAGCCACGACCTTGAGACAGAGCGTCTCGTCAGCCCCCTCGAAGATTGAAAGCACCCGAGCGTCCACGAAATAGCGACTGACGGCGTACTCCTCGGCGTAACCCATGCCGCCGTGGATCTGCATCGATTCTCGGGTCACCCATTCCGCGGCGCGACAGACGTAGGCCTTGGCCATGGAAGCTTCCACTGCCCCTTCGCCTCTTCCCATCAATCGCGCCACTTGGAGCGAGAACTGACGCGAGCACTGGATGATCGCCGCCATGGTCGCGAGCTTGACCCTGGTGAGTTCGTAGTTGATGATCGGTTCGCCGAAGACGACCCGGTGGCGCGCGTACTCGAGAGCGGCCTCGTAGGCCGCCTGCATGACCCCGACCGCTCGCGCGGCCGTCTGGATGCGGCCGTTTTCGAATCCCGCCATCTGCAGGTAGAAGCCTCGACCGAGACCGCCTTCGCCTCCGACCAGGTTCTCGTCGGGCACGAACCAGTTGTCGAAACTGAGTTCGTAGGAGTGCATGCCCCGGTAGCCAATCGTGTCGATGGGTCGACCCTCGAGGCGGCCGCTGGCGTCGTGGCGACCTTCGGTCGCGGGGTCCTGGGTGAAGATGAAGCCGTGGCTGTCACCTTGGGGTTTTTCGACGAGAAACAAAGATAGTCCACGATGGGTCTTGGACCGGTCCGGGTCGGTCCGTGCGAGCAGCATCAGGACGTTGGCGCGCGCGGCGAACGTGCACCAGGTCTTCGTGCCGTTGATCAGCCATCCACCTTCGGTCTTGGTCGCTGAGGTGTTGAGTCCCGCGACGTCGCTGCCGAAGTCGGGTTCGGTGACGGCGACCGCCGCGAGGACCTCGGCTGAGGCGAGCCGCGGTAACCAGAGTTTCTTCTGCTCGGGAGTGCCGCCGTTGACGAGGGCGCGCGTCAAGATCTCGGGTCGAGTGATGAGCGAGCCCCCGACACCCAGACTGCCCCAGGAGAGTTCTTCGGTCGCAATGACCATGCCGAGGTACTCCGACTCGCCCCCGGTGGCGAACCCACCGAACTCCTCGGGTACCGACAAGCCAAAGCCACCCAATTCGCTCAGACCTTCGATGATCGATTCGGGAATGTCGGCATTGGTTCGGTGCACGTGCTCGGCGTGAGGGCGCACTTGTTCGGCCGAGAAGCGGTGGAACATGTCCGCGACCATTTGGAAGTCCTCATCAAGGTGTCGATCCCCGGGCGACTCGGCGAGCGTGGCGAGGAACTTCGGATCGCGGTACGTCGCGACGAACGTTGAAAATGGCTCGTACCACGTCTTGGACGCCCCCCAGTGGTCCTCGCGACCGAGCATGCGCTGGGCGAGGTCACTGAAGGCGAGCGCCAGGAAGGCGAGCGTCAAATCAGCCTCGGTGTCACCGTGGGCGGCGTAGGAAAGACAAGCGCGCGCGGTCGCGATGGCGCTCGAGGCGTGAGCGATGTCGTAGGCGAGCGTCTCGTTCTTATCGATGCCACCGGTTCTCGCGAGTTCTTTGATCGCACCGTCGATGATGCGTTGGGCCTGCTCAATCAGGAGCGACGCAGCGTTGAGGTCTCGGGACGTTGTCGGCATGGTTGAAATTTACTGGTTCTTTACGACGCTCGTGGGCGACGTAGGCTGAGCGAATGAACGTGACCATGCTCCTCGCGGACTCGGCCCAGGTGGCGGACGGGAAGTTGTACATCCTGGGTGGTGGCTGGTCCGTCACGGGCCCGGAACCCGTTCCTTCGGCGGTCGCCATCAAGGTGGCGGTCGATTGGCACGAGTTCAACTCGCCCCACCACTGGGAGCTCATCCTCGAAGACGCCGACGGAAAGCTCGTCCAATTCGAGACGCCCGAGGGGACCCAGACCATTGAAGTTCGTGGCGACTTCTCGACGTCGACGCCCGACGACGTGCCCCAGGGCACTCCGGTCGACGTGCCGATAGCGGTGAACTTCGGGCCGATTCCTCTGGCGCCGGCGTCGCGCTTCACCTGGCGGCTCGTCATAGACGGTGAGTCGCTTCCCGGCGCGTCGGTCTCGTTCACGACGCGTCCGCGCGTCGAGGCAGCGGCACCCGACGAGGACTAGCGCGAGCGGCAAGACTACGACCATGACTACGTACGATCGACCATTCGGACGCTACTTCGAGGACTTCGAAGTGGGCGACATTTACAAGCACTGGCCGGGCAAAACCATCACCGAAGCTGACGACCACTTGTTTTGCATGATCACCATGAACCATCATCCTCTGCACACCAACGCCTGGTTCGCCGAGCACGAGAGCGTCCAGAAGAAGAACGTCGTGGTGGGCAACCTCGTCTACTCCCTGGTGCTGGGCATGAGCGTGCCCGACGTATCGGGTTCTGCGATAGCGAATCTCGAGGTCGAGACGCTGATCCATCGCTACCCGACGTTCCATGGCGACACGATCTACGCCGAGACCCGCGTGCTTGAGAAGACCCCTTCGACGTCCAAGAACGATCGAGGCGTGGTACTCGTCGAGACCAAAGGTTTCAATCAAGACGGTCTCGAGGTCTGTTATTTCCGGCGAAAGGTCATGGTCTGGAAACGCGACGCCGCTCCGACACGTCAGCGCCCTTACGGTGACAACGTCTGGGAATGAGGACCTCGCGAGTTTCTCGCGTGCGCTCCGTCAACACGCAACCCAGTTAGCACGTCCTCTTCCCTGGATCGGTATCGACGATCCTTGGGCGGTGCTCGTGAGCGAGGTCATGCTCCAACAGACTCAAGTCGCGCGGGTACTAGATTCCTGGCGCCGCTTCCTCGACGCGTTCCCTAGCCCGAGCGCGTGCGCGGATGCACCGCTGGCGAGCACATTGCGTCTGTGGGCGGGTCTTGGGTATCACCGTCGAGCCAAGGCCCTGCACGAGGCGGCGCGCACCATCCGCGACGAGCATGGCGGCGAAGTGCCCCGTGACGCGACGACCCTGCGAGGCTTGCGAGGCGTGGGCGAGTACACGGCGAATGCCGTCGCGTCATTCGCCTTTGGGCAACGCGTCGCGGTGCTCGACACCAACGTCGGCCGAGTGCTCGCGCGTGCGGTGGCGAACCGGACCCTTGGCACGCGCGAAGCCCGTGATCTGGCGGAACGATTGCTGCCGGCGCGCGGCGTAGCGAGTCACAACCAGGCGTTGCTCGACCTCGGGGCACAATACTGTCGCGCCACACCACGGTGTGCGTCGTGTCCGCTCGCTCGCGCGTGCCGATGGAATCTCGACGGGGGCGAGGACCCCGCACCACTCAGCGCGGCGGTGTCGCGCCGACAGTCGAACTTCGAGGGCTCGGACCGTCAGGTGCGTGGCCGGATCATCGGGCTGCTTCGCAGCGAAGAGGCGTCGATGACGGCCGTGGTCGCGCACGTGGCGCCAGTGGAGCGTGCGCGCGTCGAACGTCTCGTCACGGACCTTGTCAAGGACGGTCTAGTTGAGCGAACGGGGCGTCGATTGCGTCTGGCCGCGAGCTAGGCGCTGAGAAAATCCTCGATTACCTGATGCACGACGTCGGGCTCTTCGAGGTGCACGAAGTGCCCCGCGTTCTCGACGAGGGTGAACTTCGAGTGCGGCGCCAAGGATTCGAGCACGTCCGTGAGGCTCGACGCCAGGAAGCAGCCGTCGAGGGATCCGTGCAGGTACAGAGTGGGCACACTCGGCAGATTCACGAGCCTGGTGTCGATGTTGCGAGGCGCGAACATGGAGCGGTAGTACCCGAGGGCCGCGTGAAGATTCTCCGGACTGGTCAATGCCTCTCGAAGGGGCGCGAACTCGTTCGAAGGGTCGTACTGCGGCGACCAGGCCCGCCAGAGTTCGTGGAGGAACGCCAAGTCATCGAACGCGACGACGTTTTCGGCCAGAGGACTCTGGAAGAAGAACATGTACCAACTGGCGTGCAATTGCTCATAGCGCGCGAAAGATCGGGCCACGACCGCCAAGGGAGGTACGGCCATCGCGATCGCCCGGTGCCAGCGCGCCGGTTCGCGGTTGGTAGCGACGTACGTGGCGAAGGCACCCCAGTCATGGCCCACGAGTACCGCGCGTTCGTCGCCCTCGAGGAACTCGTGAAGTTGGTTCGCGTCGTCGGCGAGTGCGCTGACGTGGTAGTCGCCCGAAGTGGCGAGTGACGAGGGAGCGTAACCTCTCATCGCCGGCACCACGACGCGGTAGCCAAGGTGCCCGAAGAATGGTGCCATGAGCCGAAACGTGTTGGACGTGTCGGGAAAGCCGTGCAGACACANNATTCAACCACGCCGGTAAGGTGCGCAACGTGACTTCGCTCGACATCGCCCACTTCAAAGAGGTCGTGGGACACTACGTTACGGGGGTGGTGGTCGTTAGCGCCACGACCGGCGAAGGGCCCGTTGGATTCACCTGTCAGACCTTCGGTTCGTTGTCGATCGAGCCACTATTGGTCACCTTCGCCGCGAAGTCCGAGAGCCGGTCCTGGCCCCAGGTGCGGACCGCGAATGCGGTGGGCATCAACATCCTCTCCTCGGGACAGGAAGCCCTCGCGCGCGTCTTCGCGACGTCCGGCATCGACAAGTTCGAAGGGGTGGGCTGGTCGCCGGGTCCCCACGGCACGCCGCTGCTCGATGGCGCGCTCGTGCACCTCGAGGGGACGATCGAGGTCGTCTCGACGCACGGCGACCACGACGTGGTCGTGGTAAGCGTCGAGTACGCCTCCTCGCGCCCGGGCTCTCCGCTGATCTATTACCGCGGGCGATTTGGTCTCCTCGATTAGTTCGGCGAGTTTCACTACGATTCGAAGAATGACCAGGTTGGCTCATCCTGGCGGCGCCGGAACGCTGCGTTCGTGATTGCCGCGCTCAAGGTCGCCTTGGTGGTGATCCTGGCACTGCTGCTCATCATCGTCGCGCTTCGCATGCGCAAATTGCGACGTGACGAGATGCGAGCGCTCGAGCGCAAGACCGACCCCCGTCTCGTGGTACTGCCTCCCTCGCCCTACCAGCCGTCAAAAGGTTTTCGGCTCCTCGATGAGACCGAGACCGCGGCGGCGCCTCGAACCCCCGTTCGACCTCGACTGGAACCCGATCGCACGTACGTCTTCAGCGATTTTCATCCCGCTCGCGTTGAGGTCAATCAACTGGCACCACCGCGTCACGACGAGGAGTGGGCGCTCTCACGTTCGGCGAGTCGATCGAGCGTGTCCCTCGGCGGGGCGCGGCTCCTGGTCGTCATCGTCGTCGTCGTAGTGGTGCTCGGGATCGTCGGCTATTACGCGCGCCAACATATCAATCACGCTCCTCATAGCACCACGACCACGGTCACCACGACGAAGTCGCATCCGACGACCACGACGTCAATTCCCGCCACGACCACGAGCGCGGGCTAGGAAGCGATCTCGTTGATGATAAAGGAAAGGACCTGCGCCTCGTCGCGCCACGCGTCGTAGCGACCAGAAGGACCGCCGTGACCGGCGCCCATCTCGGTCTTGAGGTACACGACGTTGGCCGGGTTGACGTCACGCAGTTTGAGGACCCACTTGGCGGGCTCCCAGAAGCCGACCCTCGAATCGTTGAGGCCACCCGCGGCGAATACGTGAGGATAAGTACGCACCGTGTCATTGTCGTTCGCGGCTTGCACGTTGTCGTAGGGGGAGTAGGACTTCATGGTCCGGTACGCGCTCGCGCTGACGTCGGGATTGCCCCATTCTTCCCATTCGCCGATTGTGAGTGGGAGCGTATCGTCGAGCATGGTGGTCAAGGCGTCGACGAAGGGCACCTCGGCAACGACGCAACGAAACAGATCCGGCGCCAGATTCATCACCGCTCCCATGAGCAATCCTCCCGCGGATCCGCCACGCGCCGCGAGACGTTCGGGTGTCGTCCATCCCTGAGCGACCAAGGCCCTGGCTACGCGCACGAAGTCGCTGAAGGTGGTCGGCTTTTGGGCGAGTTTTCCCATTTCGTACCAGGACCGACCCATCTCACCTCCGCCGCGAACGTGGGCGATGGCAAAGATCACCCCGCGGTCGAGCAGCGAAAGGCGCAGCGAGGAGAACGCCGGGTCGATGGAGATCTCGTAACTCCCGTAGCCATACAACAAAAGCGGCGCGGGCGACTTTGCGCGCAGGTCGCCGCGCTCGTCAATCTCGACCAGGTCGCGCGAGGCAACGATGGATACCGGTATCTTCACGCCGTCGCTTGCGTCTACCCAAAGCCTTCCCGTGGCGTAGTGGGATTGGTCGTAACCGCCGAGCACTTGTTGCTGTTTTCGCACGATGACCTCGCCAGTGGTTACTACCACGTCGGCGACGAGGCGCGGCGTGATGAGTGAGGTGATCAAGACGCGGACCTGGGCGGTATCGAAGGTCGCATTCGCCGACAGCGCGACCGTGCTGGGGCTCGCGTCGCCGTTGACCAGATATGAACGCGCCAGCACATCGTTACCGAAGGGGTCGTCGCCCTCGTTGATGGGCACGAGTCGCACGGCGCTGCAGCCATCGTGACGCTCGCTGATGGCGAGAAAGGTCTTGAACGCGTCGACGCCGTCGAGGCGACTACCGGGACGCTCGCCCACGATTTCGGTCCACGATTCGCCGTTGACCTGGCGCGCGAGGAGGCGAAAATCCGTGGCGTCCTCGTTCGTGACCTTGAGCCACCACCCGACGCCTGAAGCGTCGATGAAGTGCTCGACGCCGTATTCAATACCGTGACGGCGCACTTCGAGAAGTTTGAATTCGTCAGTGGGGCGATGCGCGTCGATGAAGCGTAGTTCCGTGGTAGTCGACGAACCGATCTGGATGACGATCACCGCTTCGTCGCGGCTGCGGCCCACCGAGAGGTTGAATTGAGCGTCGTCTTCTTGGTAGACCAACACGTCGTCGCTCGCCGAAGTGCCGAGTTCGTGACGCCAGAGTTGCCAGGGTCGCATCGCGTCGTCCAGTCGGGTGTAGAAGAAGTGGTGACTGTCCCCGGCCCAGGCGAACCCGTAGTAGACGTCATCGAGTTCGTCGGCGATTGGTGCTTGTCCGGCGAGGGGGCGCACGGTGAGGCGGTGACGCTCGCTTCCTTCGAAGTCGGTGCCTACCGCGACCCACTGGTCGTCGGGACTTACCATGAGTACACCCACGGAGAGGAAGTCGTGACCTTCGGCCTCGACGTTCTCGTCCAGGATGATCTGTTCTCCGTCGAGCGTCGAGTTGGGGTCGATCACCGGTGGGGTGAAGTCGCCGGGCGTGCTCGCGACACGACAACTGATGGCGTAGTCGAGCCCTTCGCGAGTGCGTTCGAAGTACCACCACGCCCCGCGTAGCACCGGCACCGATATGTCGGTTTCCTCAATGCGCTTCTTTATCTCCTCGAACAACTCGTTCTCGAGCGGCTTGAGCGGCGCGAGTGTATCGGCGAGGTAGGCGTTCTCGGCGCGCAGATGGTTGAGGACCTCCTCGTTCTCGCGGTCCATGAGCCAGTAGTAGGGATCGACTCGGGTGTCGCCGTGTCGTTCGATCGAGTGGGGACGTTGCGGTACGCGTGGTGGAGTGGGCACGGCTCCACTCTGCCAGAACTGATGGGACGCGCCGTTGGGCCGTGTCGCAGTAAGGGGCACCGAGGGAGAGGGACCCGGCGGAATTCTCGTGCCTGGGCGCCCCAAATGCCACGGCACCTGGGCGGAGGCGTATCGTAGGGGCGCACGCAGTGCGCCTTACCCGTCGGGCGAACTCCGGGGACCGATTCGAGGCTTGGGCCCCGATGTTTGTCGCTTATCCGCGGAGAATAGTTACTACTATGTCCATAGGGTTAATCCCGAAGGAGCGCAATGACCATCGACAATCTGGACTTCAGCCGTTACCAGTTGGGATGGTCTGACGACCAGATTCCGGTCTTTAAGCCCAAGAAGGGTATCAACGAAGCGATCGTGCGCGAGATGTCGGGCATCAAGAGCGAAGAGCCGTGGATGCTGGACTTTCGTCTCAGTGCTCTGAAGCGTTTCGAGAAGAAACCGATGTTGCCGTGGTTCGCCGATCGTATGCCGGACCTTGACTTCAACGACATCTACTACTACATCAAGCCTACCGAGAACCAGGTGCAAAGTTGGGAAGACCTACCCGACGCGATCAAGAACACCTACGAGCGTCTGGGTATTCCCGAGGCGGAGCGCAAGTATCTCGCGGGTGTGACCGCCCAATACGAATCCGAAGTCGTCTTTCACCGTAATCGTGAAGACCTCGAACGCCTGGGCGTCCTCTTTTGTGACATGGACACCGCGGTGCGCGAGTACCCCGACCTGGTGCGTAAGTACTTCGGCACGGTCATTCCCCCGAACGACAACAAGTTCGCCGCACTCAACTCGGCGGTCTGGAGTGGTGGATCCTTCATCTACGTGCCACCTGGGGTCAACGTCGATCAACCCCTGCAGGCCTACTTTCGCATCAACACTGAGAACATGGGTCAGTTCGAGCGGACGCTCATTATCGCCGATGAAGGCAGTCAGGTCCACTACGTCGAAGGATGCTCGGCGCCGGTGTACTCGACTGACTCACTGCACTCGGCGGTCGTCGAGCTCGTAGCGCTCAAGGGATCGCGCATCACCTACACGACGATTCAGAACTGGTCGAACAACGTGTACAACCTCGTGACCAAACGTGCGCGCGCCGAAGAGGAAGCGCACGTGGAGTGGATCGACGGCAACATCGGTTCGCGTTTGACAATGAAGTACCCGTCGGTGTACCTGATGGGACCCAAGGCCTCCGGTGAAGTGCTCTCGGTTGCGTACGCGGGACCCGGTCAAATTCAAGACGCGGGAGCCAAGATGGTCCACTGCGCGCCAGAGACGACGTCGACNNATCATCTCGAAGTCGATTTCCAAAGACGGCGGTCTCACTACCTACCGCGGACTGGTGAAGGTCGAAGAGGGCGCCACTGGTGCCAAGAGTTTCGTGCGTTGTGACGCGCTGTTGCTCGACGAGAGGTCGACGTCCGAGACCAAGCCCTATATGGAAGTCGGCGAGCAGGACGCGTCGATCGGCCATGAGGCGACGGTCTCCAAGATTGGCGACGACCAGTTGTTCTACCTGATGAGCAGGGGTCTCACCGAGACGCAGGCCATGGGTATGATCGTCAACGGCTTCATCGAACCCGTGACTCGCACGTTGCCCATGGAATACGCGGTGGAGTGGTCGCGACTGATCGAATTGCAGATGGAAGGCTCGATCGGCTGATCAAGAAGGCGTGTCGGGCATTGGCGGTCGATCCGAGCGAGGGCGGGAATTCGTGTCGCGCTGGCGTCTCGAGGAGCCAGTGTTCGCGATGAGGTTTGTCGACCGGTAAGGTCCGGGACGTCGTTGGTCTCGTGGCGCCTTATACCAACGTCGAGGATTCGCGGTGGGCGGTAGAGCAGTGATTCAGGTACAGAGTGATTCGTGGAAGAATTGTCATCATGGGAATGCGTGAAGAGTGCAAGCACTTTCAGAGCCGGACCTATAAGTCCGGTGAAGTGGCGCGATTCTGCGTACTCGGCAACGCCCCCGACCAACCTTGGTCCTGTCCCGCCGACTGCATAACCTACGAACGTCGCTACGCCGACGTCGGTTGGTCCCACGGGACCCTCGTGGACAAGCCGGTCGAGAAGGAACCCGAGTCGAACGTGCCCATTGACCAGCGGCGTGAGATTCTTGACCTGGCTAGTGACATCGTCAATGCCGTCGCCCCCGAGATGCTCGAGGAGCGTCGTCGAGAACTCGACGAGATGGAGAAGAAGGGCCGCACCGGCTGGAAGTTCTGGCGGCGTTAGTCGCCGGTGAACACGGGCGCTCGTCGCTCCAGGAACGCCATCATCGCTTCACGCAGGTCGTTGCTCTGGAGATACATGGTGTTCCAGTTCGCCACGAACTCCAGACCTTCGTCAATCGTGCGCCCGTCATTCGCGGCGAGCACGGCCTTAGTGCCTTGAACGGCCAGGGGTGAATTGGCGGCGATCTCGTGGGCGAGGTCGTACGCGGCGCGCATGACGCCTTCGGAGCCCGCTTCGTGCACCGAGTTCACCAGGCCAATCGCCAGGGCCCGAGCTGCGTCGATGTCCTTACCCGTAAAGGCCAGTTCGGCGACGTGGCCCGCACTCACGATGCGAGGTAGTCGCTGCAACGTACCCAGGTCGGCCACGATGGCCACTTTGGCTTCTCGCACCGAGAAGACGGTGTCGCTCGAGCACAGTCGTATGTCGCAGGCGGAGATGAGGTCGACCCCACCACCAATGCAGTAGCCGTGTACCGCAGCGATGACGGGCACCGAGAGTTTGGCGATCGACGTTACCGAGTCTTGCATCCGTCGGACCATCTGATAGCCCGTGGCGTTCGCTAGGGCCTTCGAGGAGGAAGTGGTACTCGTGACACCCTCGGCGAAACCTCCGCCGAACTCTTTGAGATCGAGGCCCACTGTGAAGTGGGGTCCCTTCGCCGCGAGGACGAGTACGCGAATGGCCGGATCACTGGCTACCTGCGCGGCCGCTTGCGGGAGCGCGCGCCACAGGGCACTTCCCATCGCGTTACGAGCCTCTTCGCGGTCGAGCCAGAGCGTAGCGACGTGACCATCGACCTCAAGTGTTAAGACCTCCGAGCTGAACGTCATCGAACCTCCCTGACCTCGGCTCAGCCTATGTCGTTCGCGGGATTCCGGCCCTGGACCATTACACTGCTCTGGTCCAGGAAACTATGAAAATCTTCGCTGATTCAGCCCTCTCCTTCATTTCCGAACGTCCCGACGCGCTCGCTCGCGAGGCGGCCTGGTCCAGTTTTCTCGCCTCCGGGCTTCCCACGACGTCCGACGAAGTGTGGCGCTACGCGCCCTTGAGCGAACTGGACATGGAGCGATTCGACGTCACTCGAGCGCCTTCCAAGGCGGTCGACTCAGACTTCGCCGCGCAACTCTGCTCCAAGAGTGGGCTCGTGGTCCGCGTGGTCGACGGATTCCTCGAACCGAGCGAGGCGACCCTGGACGGGGTTCGCGTGCGAAGTCTCGATGGCGCCACGACGCTCGCTGGCGGCACGGCACTGGAACGCTACGAGAACGATTCGTTCGCGGTGCTCAACATGGCCCTCGCTCCCGCCACGACGGTGCTCGAGGTCGCTGATGACGTCGACGTGCAACAACCCGTCGTGATCCTCTACTCGGCGACCGGCACCTCGTCATTTTCGCGTACGCACCTGCGGCTCGGACGTTCGAGCAGCGTGACCGTGGTCGAGTACTTCGAGGGTGGCGCCGGTGCGCTGGTGGTTCCCTTGAGCGAATACGAGATCGGCGATAACGCGGCGCTCCGACTGGTCACCTACCAACGCCTGGACTCGAGCGCGTGGCACGTGGCGCGAACCACAGGTCTCTTGCACCGTGACGCGCGGCTTTCCCAAGCGGTGATCGGCATGGGCGGGCACTACAACCGCTCACGTAATGACGCCGAGTTGCTCGACGTGGGCGGCGAGAACGAACTGCGCACGACGTTCCTGGGTTCGGGTCACCAGGTGCACGATTTTCGGACGCACCAATTCCATAAGGCCGGACGCACCAGATCCACGCTCTTATCCAAGGGGGCCGTCGCCGACGAGTCTCGTTCGGTCTACACCGGACTGATCGAGATCGAAAAGGGAGCCAAGCGGACCGACGCCCGCCAGACGAACCACAATCTCTTGTTGTCGCCGCACGCCCACGCGGACAGTGTGCCCAACCTCGACATTCGAGAGAACGACGTAATGTGCGCCCACGCTTCGAGTGTGGGACCCTTGGACGAACTGCAGCGTTGGTACCTCGAATCGCGCGGCATCACGCGCGCTGACGCTGAGCGACTCATGATTCAAGGATTCTTCAACGAGATGTTGACGACGCTGCCGATCGAACTGGCCGAACTCGTCGAGCGCGACGTCACGTCGGCGTTGGCGAGCCTGAACGTGGTGGCGCCGTGAAGTCTCTGGACATCGGGGTCTTGGACGACTTCGTCGACGGTGAGGCCCGCCAGGTGCGCCTCGACGGGCTCGTGCTCGTCGTAGTGCGCATTGAAGGCGACGTGTACGTGCTCGATGACCGATGCAGCCACGAAGACTTCAGCTTGGCCGAAGGTGAGGTCAATGTCGCCACCCGCGAAATCGAATGCGCTCGCCACGGCGCGATGTTCCGACTTCGCGACGGTGAACCCATGTCATTCCCGGCGACCCGCCCCGTCGCCCACTACCAAGTGCACGCTCGGGACGGGCGACTCGAGGTGAGCGTACCGTGACGTCGACACTTCGCATCGAAGGTCTCCGGGTCGAGGTCGCGGGCAAGGAAGTTCTCAAGGGCTTCGACCTGACCATGAAGTCGGGCGAGGTGCACGTAATCATGGGCCCCAACGGGTCGGGCAAGTCAACCCTCGCACACGCCTTGAGTGGTCATCCCGGCTACAAGGTCTTGGGCGGTTCGGTGACGCTGGACGGAATGGAACTTTTGACGTTGTCCGCGACCGAGCGCGCGCGCGCCGGACTTCTCCTCGCGCTCCAGCAGCCCATGGAGATACCCGGCGTTCGTCCGATCGATCTACTCGTCGCCGCGGGTGCCGATCCGACGGATCTGCGTCGTCGCATGAGTGACGAGGCGTACAAAGTCGAATTGCGTTCCGACGTACTCGATCGTTTCGTCAACGTCGACCTGTCGGGCGGTGAGCGGAAGCGTGCCGAGATGGTCCAACTGGGGATCCTGCGACCGAAGTTCGCGATCCTCGACGAGATCGACTCGGGACTCGATGTCGACGCCCTCGGTGCGGTTGCGCGTCGTTTGGCGGCGGCGACGAGTGAGTGGAACTGCGGAGTGCTCGCCATCACGCACTTTCGCCGACTACTCCAGGAACTCACGCCCACCATGATTCACGTCGTCACCGACGGGAAGGTCGTAGCGACCGGTGGACCAGAGTTGTCCGAGATTCTCGAACGTGACGGTTACGAGCCTTTTCGACCTGCGCATTCTTAGACTTCTTACGTTGCTGTGCGAACTAAAGTTGCTTAATGACCGACGGCAGTAACGAGGGCCCTCGCGGTCGCTCGCATGAATCTCGACGTGACAAGAGGCGTGCCCTCGCCAACGAGCATCGCCTCATCGCGCTGGGTGACGTGGTCGATGAGAGCAGCGGCGTCACGCGTCGCAAACGAACCCGCAAGCCCGGCCGCACTCGTCGTCGGGTCATAATCACCTTCGTAGTGCTGGTGGGACTGCTCCTCGCGGTCATTGGTGGAGGGTATCTCTACGCCCAGTGGCGGTTCGATCAGATCAAGAAGATCAAGGTCGTGGGAGAACTACCGCAGCTAACTGGCAAGCCTTTCAACATCCTCGAGATCGGCTCAGACTCGCGAGCCGGTCTCACGGGCGCAGTCGCCGCACAGACAGGAGCATCGACGGGTTCGGTCGCAGGCCAGCGAAGCGACGTCGTCAAGATCATGCACATCGACCCCGCCGCCGGCACGATCACCATCTTGTCGATCCCGCGCGACACGATGACCACGCTGCTCGCCAACCAGTCCCTCTACGGAAAATTCAATCGGATTAACGTCAACTTCGGCAGCGGCCCGTCATTGCTCGCCCAGACGATCACCGCGAACTTCGGCATCCCGATCACCCACACCATCGTGGTGAGCTTCGGCGGACTGATTAATGCCGCCGACGCGATCGGAGGCGTCTACCTCGACTTTCGCTACCCGTCGCACGACCCCTATTCGGGCCTCAGCATCACGCACCCCGGCTGCCAGTTGGTGACCGGGTTCCAGGCCCTCGCGGTGGCGCGTAGTCGTCACTTCTATTACAACGTGAACGGCGACAGCGTCTGGCCGGGCAACAACACCTCCCAAAGCGAGCTCTACAACCTCGGTTGGTACTACGACGGCACGAGTGACTTCGGTCGAATCGACCGCCAGAACGCCTTCTTGCGCGCGATGATCAGTCGGGCCAAGGGTCTCTACAACCCGCTCACCATCAACAGTTTCCTTTCGAAGATCCCCCAAGGGATCTCGCTCGACACCAATTTCACGTTGACCGAGCTCATCGAACTCGCGGTGAAGTTCCACGGACTCAATCCCGCGAACATGCTCACCTATACGCTGCCCGTCACCGACGCTCAGACACCCCAACTCGGTGACGTGTTGTTCGTCGAACAACCCCAGGCCCAGCAGATGTTGGTGAACATCTTCGGTAATCAGTTGTTGACGCCCGCCGACCCTGCGCCCAACACCGCGCTGCAGACTCCCTTGCCTCCGGTGGTGACCTCAACCACGACCAGCACTACGACGACGCTGGTCAAGCACAAGCACAAGAAGGTTCCCACCACCACGACGACCATCAATCCGTCCCAGGTCGTACCGAACTTCGACCCGGTGCCCTGCACCCCTTAGGCGTCGACCTCGTCGAGGGCCTGGCTGAGGGTGTTCCAGGCCAGCGTGGCGCACTTGATGCGCACGGGGAACTTGACGACGCCCTGGAGAGCGGCGAGTTCGCCTAGGGCCCGCACGTCGACGACTTCGGGGTTCGACGTCGTTTCGAGTGACGACTCGTGCACCGTCATGAGTTGCTTGAACGTCGTGATGGTGTCACGCACCTGGCCGAGATGCTTACCCTTCACCGCGGCGCTCATCAAAGAGGAGGACGATTGGGAGATCGAACATCCGTGGCCGGTCAGCTTTATGTCGACGAGCTTGTCATCTTCGACAAGCAAGTAGACGACGATCTCGTCACCGCACAGTGGGTTGAAACCTTCGACGCGAATGGCGGGCGGCGTCGCGAGTTCGCCGCGGTTGCGCGGCGAACGGTAGTGGTCGAGTATCACTTCGCGGTAGAGGTCTTCGAGATTCGACATGGTCTAGCCGAAGAGTTTCACGGCGTCGCTCAGGGCTTCGAGTAGTGCGTCGGTGTCCGCGATGAGTGAGTACGGACCGAAGGAAGCGCGGGCCGTGGCGCTCAAGTTGAAGCGTTTCATGAGTGGTTTGGCGCAGTGGTGGCCCGGTCGCACGCAAACCCCGTACTGGTCGAGGACCTGGGCGACGTCGTGAGCGTGCACTCCCTTTACGTCGAGGCTGATCACGCCCCCTCGCTCGTGGGTGGTGGCGGGTCCGATCACTTGGATCCGTCCGTCGAACTCCGTTTCGAGGCGCGTCAACGCGTCCTCGGTGAGTCGGCGTTCGTGTTCGTGCACGTTGTCCATGCCGAGACCTTCGAGGTAGAGCACGGCGGCGCCCAGACCGGCTGCCTCGGCGATGGGCGGGGTTCCCGCCTCGAAGCGAGCGGGACCCTTCGCGGGCACGTAGCCAGTCGTCGAGACGTCCGCGATCATCCCGCCCCCCCCGAGGAACGGTGGCATCTCGGCGAGTAAGTCCTGGCGAGTCCAGAAGATACCAAGGCCGGTTGGCCCGAGCATCTTGTGCGCCGAGAAGATGAAGAAGTCGACGTCCAAGTCGGTCACGTCGGTGCTCGAGTGTCCCACCGACTGGGCGGCGTCGACCGCGATCAAGGCGCCGTGGTCGTGGGCGACTCGGGCCAGTTCCTTCAACGGCGTGACGGTGCCGAGCACGTTGGACATGGCCGTGACCGAGACGAGTTTGACGCCTGCGAGGAGTTCATCGATCGAACTCAGGTCCAGACGAAAGTCGTCACCGACCGGGATGAAGCGAACCTCAATACCGAGTGCCTCGCGAAGTTGGAACCACGGCACGATGTTCGCGTGGTGCTCCATTTCACTGATCAGAACCACGTCGCCGGCCTTCAGGTTCGCCGCACCCCAGGACTTGGCGAGCAGGTTGAACGACTCGGTGGCGTTCTTGGTGAAGACGATCTCGTTCGCGCCCGCGGGAGCATTGACGAAGCGGGCAATCGCCTCACGCGCGTGCTCGTAGTCGTGCGTTGATTCGTTGGCGGTTTGGTAGACGCCGCGGTGCACATTCGCATGACGACGCTCGTAGTGCCGGCTCATCGCCTCGATGACCGCGCGAGGCGGGACCGACGAGGCCGCGGAGTCCAGGTACGCGATCGGATGGTCATTGATGACCCGTGCGAAGAGTGGCGTGTCCGCGCGGACTCGGCGGGGGTCGAAGCTGGTCACAGGGCGACCGGTCGGAAGGTGTCGTAACCCTCGTGTTCGATCTGTTGGGCGAGCTCGGGACCACCCGAGCGAACGATCTGACCGTCGACCAGCACGTGCACGTGGTCGGGTTCGATCTCCTCGAGCAGCTTCACGTAATGGGTCACCACCACGACGCCCATGGCGGGGTGCTCGCTGCGCACGGTTCGCACACCGCGCGCGACCACGCGTAAGGCGTCGATGTCCAGGCCCGAGTCGGTCTCGTCGAGGAAGGCGACGTCGGGGGCGAGCAACGCCATCTGCAGGACCTCGTTGCGTTTGCGNNAAGGCGGGGTCCATGCCGAGTCGGTCCATCCACTCCATGAGGTCGAGGCGCACCTCGAGGACACTCAATTCGTCGAGATTCTTTCGCGAGGCGATGGCTTGGCGCAGGAACTGGATCACCGAGACGCCGCTAATGGCCTCGGGGTACTGGAAAGCGAGGAAGATGCCGGCGCGAGCTCGCTGGTCTGCGCTCCACGAAGCGATGTCCTCACCGCGCAGCAAAATCTGGCCCGCGGTCACCACGTAACCGGGATGGCCCATCACGACGTTGGCGAGGGTCGACTTACCGGCCCCGTTGGGTCCCATCAGCGCGTGCACTTCGCCCTCACGCACCACCAAGTCGACGCCGCGCAGGATGCTTGATCCTTCGGCGTCGCAGTGAAGGTTTCGCAGTTCCAATAAGGGCTCAGACACGAGGTAGAGCCTACCGGCGCGGGTTGGCCGATTGACCAGGTACTACCAGCCTCGCTCGATCCATTCGTCGAGGTGCGACGACTCGGTGCCGATGGTCGAACTCGCTCCGTGGCCCGGCCAGATGATCGTCTCGGGCGAGAAGACCCGAAACATCCGGTCCTCGATGGAGCGGATGATGGTCGGAAAGTCGCCGCCCTCGAAGGTCGCGTTACCCGGACCACCAGGAAAGAGCGTGTCGCCGGTAAAGAGCAGCGGTGTGTTCTCGAGGGCGAACGAGATCGATCCGGGCGTGTGGCCCGGAGTGTGAAGAGTGCGCAGGCGCAACTCTCCCACGACGTGCACCGTATCGTCTTCGAGCAGGTGGTCGTAGCCGGGCAGCATGCTGGCGTCCTCGTCACGCACCCAGACATCGATTCCCGCTTCGCGAACCTCGGTGACGGCACCGATGTGGTCCCAGTGTCCGTGGGTCTCGAGCACCGAGGTCACGCCGAGTCGCCTTGCCACGCGCAACAGTCGGTCGTGCTCGTTGGCGGCGTCGATCAGGGTGGCTTCGCCCGTGCGCCGACAGCGCACGACGAAGACGTTGTTCTCCACGGGGCCCACCACGAAGCGGTGCACCTCGGCGTTGGCGTTCGACCACACGAGTTCGACGTCGTCCACCTGGCCAGACTGGCACGTTTTGGCGGGGGTCCGCGATTCGATATTGTCGACGTGACCGGTTCTTACTGTCCGGTAGGGGGAAAAGGGATCGCGATGAACTTTGGCTTCAGTGAGGAACAAGAAGAACTCAGGAAGATGGTGCGCCGATTCTTGGAGGAGAAGTCCCCCGAGTCCGAGGTGCGTCGACTCATGGCCACGCCCGAGGGCTACGATGCGGCCGTCTGGGAACAGATGGCCAACGAGCTCGCCCTCCAGGGGCTCGGCATCCCCGAGCAGTACGGCGGACAGGGATTCGGTCCGGTCGAGCTCTACGTGGTCTTCGAAGAGATGGGCGCCGCCCTCTTCTGCTCGCCCTATTTCTCTAGCGTGGCTCTCGCGTCAAACGCAGTGCTCTTGGTGGGCGACGACAAGGACAAAGCCGCCTACCTGCCAGGCATCGCATCGGGCGATACCATCGCTACCGTCACGCTCACCGACGACACGGGTAATTGGGACCTCGCGAGCACGTCAGTAACGGCCAAAGCCAGCGGTGAAGGCTTCGTCTTGCACGGCGTGGCGAACTACGTCACCGACGGCAACCTGGCGACTCTCATCTTCGTGCCCGCGATCAGCGCGAAGGGCCTCTCGCTATTCGCCGTGAGCGCCGACGCGCGAGGTCTGACGCGCACGGGTCTCGCCACGATGGACCAGACGCGAAAGCAGAGTCGCCTGGAGTTCGACGACGTCCCCGGCGTCCTCGTCGGCAGCGAAGGCCAGGCACTCACCGGACTGACGACGATGGTGCAGATTGCCGAGTCGGCGCTCGCCGCCGAGCAGGTCGGTGGGGCCCAGCGAGTACTCAACAACGCCGTCGAGTACGCCAAGAACCGCGTCCAGTTCGGTCGACCGATCGGGTCGTTCCAGGCGATCAAGCACAAGTGCGCGGACATGTTGCTCGACGTTGAATCGGCCAAGTCCGCCGCGTACTACGCGGCGTGGGCTTCCCAAGAGTTGAACGACGAACTGCCGATTGCGGCGAGCCTCGCCAAGTCGTTCTGCTCGGAAGCGTATTTTCACTGCGCCGCCGAGAACATCCAGATCCACGGTGGCATCGGTTTCACCTGGGAGCACCACGCCCACCTCTACTTCAAGCGAGCCAAGAGTTCGGAGTTGTTCCTCGGTGATCCTGCCTATCACCGCGAACTGCTGGCCCAGTACTTGGACATCTAGCCGCGCGTGCTCGCCCACGAGCAGCTGAAGAGCGCGAACTCCACCCTTGACCTGCGCATCGCGACGTCCAGCGCGCGTCCCGACACGGGCCACGTGCTCGTAATCGTGCACGGTCTTCCGCGTGCGCTGGGCATGGGACGTCAAGCGGCCGGATTGTTACCCGAGTTGGCCGAGCACCTGGCCAATGAGTCGGGTTGGATCGTCGCGACCGGTACGTTTTCGGGCGTGGGCGGCAGCACGGGCACGTTTTCGGCCACCCAGTGGAGCGCGGACCTTCGAGCCATCCTCAATCGCGTCGACGACCATGACCGGCGGATCTCACTCGCGGGCTTCGGTTTCGGCGGGTCGCTCGCCTTGGCCATTGCCGCCCATGACGAGCGGGTGCGCGGCGTGGCCACCTTCGCTGCTCCGGCGCACCTCGAGCACTGGTGCAGAAGTGCCGAGGATTTTCATCGCGCGGTCCAGGTCGCGGGCGTGGTGGGCGACGAGAAGGACCTCCTCGCGCCCGAGGCCTTGCGCGACGACGTCCTCGCGATCGATCCGCTTGGTTCCGTCGCACTGATCCCGCCGCGGCGACTCCTGATCGGCCACGGGGCCGACGACCTCGAGGTGCCCGTCGCTGACGCGCGCGACTTGCTCGCGAGCGCTGAGGGTCGCGCCGAACTACGGATCATCCAAGGGGCCGGTCACCAACTGCGCGCGGACCCCCGCATGGTCGCGACGTTGCTAGGTTGGCTCGACCGTCACCGCTGACAGGGCGAGGTCGAGGGCTTCGCGCAGCTCGCGCGCCGACGCTTCGGGATCGGGCGACTGGGTCAGGTACCGCACCACCACGAATCGGCGAAGCCCGGCGCCGACCAGTGCGGCGACGTTGGCGCTGGTGACCCCACCGGTGACGAACACCGGCCGATCACTGCGACGTTCGCACGACACCGCGTAGTCGAGGCCGGTACCTTCGCGACCGGGCTTCGTGGGTGTTGGCACGATGGGCCCCGCGCTGAAGTACGTCGCTCGTTGGGTCAGCGCGTCGTCAAACTCGGCGTTTGAGTGGGTCGAGAGTCCCACGATCGCCTCCGCGCCAAGTAGCTCGCGACAACGCGCCACCGACACGTCGTCTTGACCGACGTGCACACCGTCGGCGGCGACCTGGTAAGCCATTTCTGGCGAATCGTTCATCACGAAGGGGACCGCGAAGTCGCGACAGATCGGTACCACGAGTCGCGCCGCTTGCACCCGGGCTTCGTCGTCGAGGTCCTTCTCCCTCAATTGGACGACGTCGACGCCACCTCGTAGGACTTGGGGCAAGAACGTGGACAGGTCCTCGCGCACGCCCACGCACAGATAGAGGTTGCGCGTAGCGAGATCGAACACAGAAGACACCCTAGAAGTTCTCGCTTCGTGGCAGAAAAACCGGTCCACGTGGGGCAGAATGGAGACATGCAGATTCCGGCCAAGGCTGAGTACGCGATACGCGCGTTGTTGACCCTCGCCGCGAGCAACGGCTCGGTAAGTGCCGAGCACCTCGCCCAAGAACAGGAACTACCCGCGAAGTTTCTCGGCGCCATCATGTCCGACCTGCGTCGCGGCGGTCTGGTCACGTCCCAGCGTGGACCAGAGGGCGGGTTCAAACTCGCCCGGGACCCCGATTCGATCGTGATCGCTGACATCTTGCGGGTGGTGAGCGGACCCATGGCGGGCGTGCGCGGTATGAGGCCCGAAACGCTCATCTACGAGGGCGAGGCCAAACATCTGCGCGACGTGTGGATCGCCGTGCGTGGCACGTTGCGCGAGGTGCTCGAGCACGTGACGCTCGGCCAGGTGCTGCGCGGTGAACTGCCCGAAGCGGTGACGCGTTTCACCTCTGACCCGGATACGTGGGTGACCAGGGTCATATGAAACAAGTACATACCGACGGCGCCTGCCGCGGTAATCCCGGACCCGGGGGCTGGGCGTGGGCGAGCGGCGCCGATCATTACGCGAGCGGCGCGGACGCGCACACCACCAACCAGCGCATGGAGGTGATCGCGGTGATCGAGGCCCTGCGCGAGAACGCCGAGGACCCGATCGAGATCGTGAGCGACTCGAACTACGTCGTCAAATGCTTCAACGACCAGTGGTACCTCGGGTGGCGCCGGCGTAATTGGAAGAACTCCCAGGGTCAGCCCGTGGCCAACCGTGATCTGTGGGAGGCGCTCTTCGCCTTGACCATCGAGACCGAGCGGACGATCAACTTTCGGTGGGTGAAGGGGCACTCGGGTGACCTGATGAACGACTTCGTCGACCAACTCGCCACCACGGCGGCCGACCTTCAGCGGGGCCAACACTCCTAGGGCCGCGTCCCCTCGAGCGGTTCAAAACATTAGGATTCCCCGGGGGGTCAGATCTAGGAAAACCGAAGGGATAGGCCGTGGCAAACGAGGTCCAGCAGTTCGATGTGGTCGTGATCGGAGGAGGACCCGGAGGTTACGCCGCCGCCCTCTACGGTGCGTCCGCCGGTCTTAACGTCGCGGTCGTCGAGCGCGACAAGGTAGGAGGTACGTGCCTGCACCGCGGTTGCGTGCCCGCCAAGGAGTTCCTCGAGACCGCCCACGTGCGCCAGACCCTCGAGCACGCAGGCGCCTTCGGCTTCTCGACCAAGGAGATCACGACCGACTTCGCGGTCTCCCAGTCGCGCAAGAACGAGATCGTGGAGCGTCTCTACAAGGGACTCTCGGGACTGTTGAAGGGTCGCAAAGTCACGGTCTTCGAAGGCACGGGCCAACTCAACCAGGACCTGAGCGTCAAGGTGCTCGACGGCGCGGACGCCGGTGTCGTCGCCCAAGGAAAGAACGTGATCCTCGCCGCGGGTTCGGTGCCGCGCACCCTGCCGGGATTCGACGTCGACGGAAAGATCGTCGTGACCTCGGACGAGTTCCTCGATCTGAGTACGTTGCCGGCGACGGCGGCCGTGATCGGTGGCGGCGCGATTGGCTGTGAGTTCGCGTCGATGTTGGCCGACATGGGCACCAAGGTCACCATCCTCGAGACCCTGCCGTCGATCCTCACCGGTTGCGACGCGGAAGTCGCCAAGGTCGTCGAGCGCGCCTTTAAGAAGCGGGGCATCGAGATCCAGGTGGGCGTCACGATAACTGGCCACACCTCCAAGAAGGGCGCCACTTCGATCACCATCGAAGGTGGTGACGCTTTGGGTGTCGACATGGTCGTGCTGTCGGTGGGACGACGTCCGCGCACTGAAGGACTCCTCGGGGAGGGGACTGGCGTCGTCATCAACGAGCGAGGCTTCGTCGAGGCTGACGCGTATCAACGCACGGCGAACGCGAACGTCTACGCGGTCGGCGACGTCGTGGCGAACACCCCCCAACTTGCGCACGTCGGCTTCGCCGAAGCGATCGTCGCAATCAAGTCGATCCTGGGTGAACCAGTCGTGCCCGTGGACTACGAGCGCGTCCCCTGGGCGATCTACTCGAACCCCGAGGTGGCGTTCTGCGGTCTCACCGAGGCCGCCGCAAAGGAGAAGGGCTACGAGGTCGTCGTGAAGAAGGACCCCTTCGGCGGCAACAGTCGCGCCCAGATCATTGGCGAGACCGAAGGTGTCGTCAAGATCATCGCCGAGAAGCGCGCCGACGGCACGGCGGGCCAGATCCTCGGCGTGCACATGGCCGGACCATGGGTCACCGAACAGCTCGGGGCGGGCTACTTCGCCGTCAACTGGGAGGCGACGGCCGAGGAGGCGGCCGCCCTGATCCAGCCCCACCCGTCACTGTCTGAGACCTTTGGCGAGACGCTGCTCGCACTCGCCGGAAGAGGACTGCACCTTGGTTGACGTGACCCTTCCGTCGCTGGGTGAATCGGTCACCGAAGGAATCATCACGCAGTGGTTCAAGAAGGTGGGCGACGCCGTAGTCCGCGACGAGCCCTTGTTCGAGGTCTCGACCGACAAGGTGGACTCCGAGATGCCCTCACCCGCCGCGGGCGTACTCGTCGAGATCCTCGCCGGCGAGGGTGACACCGTCGAGACGGGTTCGCGCGTAGCGGTCATCGACGAGAACGCGCAGGCACAAAGCCCGAGTGAGCCCGGGACCGCGCCCTCGTCGACACTCGCGTCGACACCCACGTCAACGGCCCCGGCCCGTCTCACGCCCGACGTCGCGTCCGCGACCACTCCGAGCGGCGTTGTGGTCTCGCCGGTGGTGCGTCGGATCTTGAGTGACGGTGGCGTCGAGCCGTCGACCGTCCAGGGCTCTGGTCCGGGTGGCTCGATCACCCGCCGCGACGCCGAACGGGCGGTCTTGAATGGGCCCACCGAGGAAGTCGTCGTGCCTCTCTCGAACGGCCGTCGACGGATGGGCCAGCACATGTCGGTCTCGACCCAGTCGACGCCGCACGGCTTTGTCGCGATCGAGATCGACGGGGCGGTCTTCGGCGAACTCGAACGCGTGGGGCGCACGACCCGCGACGGTGCACCGATCAGTGACGAGATGGTCATCAGTCTCGCCGCGGTCCGCGCACTGGGCGAATTCGAGTTCCTCAACGCCACGTTCAACAACGACCAATTGACGGTGCACCGCAGCGTCAATCTCGGCGTCATGCGACACGTCGAAGAAGACGGCATGTTGGTGCCGGTCGTGCACGCCGCGGCGGGCCTCACTTTGCGCGCGCTCGCCCGTCGCGTCAACGAGTTGGACGATCGACTCTCGTCGCGCCAGCTCACCACCGACGACCTCATGGGAGGTACGTTCACGCTGGTCGGTGCCCCGAGTGAGCACACGCTCTTCACCGAGCCGATCATCATCCAGCCCGAAGTCGCCGCGCTCAGCGTGGGCGCGGTGCGCCGGGTGCCAGTGGTCAACGAAGTGAACGGCGTCTTGAGCGTCGACGTGGGCTACCGACTCGTGCTGGGGCTGTCGTTCGATCACCGGGTCTGTGAGCCGGTGTCCGCGGTGTACTACCTCGAACGCGTCGCCGAACTGCTGGCGGGCATGGATCTGGAGAGCGAGCGCTAAATGCTGCGCCGGCGCCACCTCGGTCGGATCTCCTTTGTCGAGGCGAACGACCTGCAGCGCGCCCTCGTCGAGTCGAGCGACGATTACGTGTTGCTCTTTGAGCATCCGCCCACCTACACCAAGGGCGTACGAACCCAACCCGAGAACTTCCTCGTAGCGCCCGAACTACTGGATGCCGTCGTGGTCGAAGCGGATCGTGGTGGCGACGTGACCTATCACGCGCCCGGACAGGTGGTCGCGTGGGCGATCCGCACCGTGCCCGAGGACCCGTCGGCGGGCCGAGCGCACGTGGGCGCTCTCGAAGACGCCGTGATCGCCACGGTGCGTGCCCTCGACCCGACGGGTACCGTCGGCGAGGTCGGTCGTCTCGAGGGCTATCCCGGCGTGTGGGCGCACCTCGAAGGTCGTCCCTGCAAGATCGCCGCCGTGGGCGTGCGCACGCAGCGCAACGACGCGAGCCTTCGGCGCACGTTGCACGGCGTGGCCCTAAACGTCGACATCGATCTTGCGGGCTTTGCGAACATCAACCCCTGTGGCATCACCGACAAACCTGTCGCATCCTTGCAGTCGCTCGGTCTAGGTGTGTCGAGTCAGGAGGTCGAAGAGCGCCTCGGCGAGGAGCTCGAACGGCGCTTTGGTGGCCCGGGTTCGCTCGCGCGAGTGGACCGCAGTGCTGCGAGCCAGTCCAGCGAACGGCCCCTGTTGCGGCGCCTGCGCAAGGCCGGTGTCGATCCCGACGCGGGCCTGTCGATTCGAGCGCGAAAGCCCGCATGGCTGCGCATTGAGGCGCACATGGGTGCCGAGTACCAGTCACTGCGCAAACTCAATGAGGATCTGAGTCTGGTGACGGTGTGCGAAGAGGCGGGTTGTCCGAACATCTTCGAATGCTGGGCTGAAGGTACCGCGACGTTCATGGTGAACGGCGAGCGCTGCACGCGGGCGTGCGGGTTCTGTCTCATCGACACCAGCAAGCCCCTGCCACTCGATCCGAGCGAACCCGCGCGGGTCGCCGAAGCGGTCGTTCGTCTCAATCTCGCCCACGCGGTGATCACGTGCGTGGCGCGCGACGACCTCGCCGACGGCGGCGCCGGCGCGATCGCCCAGACCGTGCGTGCCATTCGCGAACGGTCGCCGGACACGAACATCGAGGTGCTCACGAGTGACTTGCGCGGTGACGCGCACTCGCTGGCCCTGCTCTTCGATGCACGACCCGACGTCATCAACCACAACATCGAGACCGTCGCGCGACTGCAGCGGGCGGTGCGACCGAGCGCGGGCTACGCGAGGTCGCTCACGTTGTTGGCGCGCAGCGCCGCGGCGGGCTTCACGACCAAGTCCGGCCTGATGGTGGGACTGGGAGAGACTAGCGACGAAGTGCACGAGACGCTGGCGGACCTCGCGGCGGTGGGCGTGTCGATCGCGACCATTGGCCAGTACTTGCGTCCGACTGAAAAGCACTTGCCGGTCGCGCGCTGGTGGGATCCGGCCGAATTCGACGAACTCGCCGAGCGCGGGGTGGCCCTCGGGCTTCGCCACGTGCAGGCGTCGCCGTTGACTCGATCGAGCTATCACGCCAAGAAGGCTCTGAGCGACGCCATTCCGGTCGGCGTCCCGTCGCGGCGCACCACAATATAAGTCGAGGGGCCCACGTCCTCCCACTGCAGCTGGCGGCTTGAACGGTGGGTTGGTCAAGTCTTGAGCTGGCTGACGTGTCAGAAGACCTTTAGCTGGGGCCTTTAGGTGGTTGCGCCCTGGCTGTTGCGACTGGATCGCGCGCGAGGGTACTTGAGAATCAGCGGCTTTTACCGTAAACGAGGTAGATGATGCCGCCCAGAGGGACGGAGACGATGCAAATGACCGCCCACAGCCACTTCGGTAGGTGCCTTACTTCTTCAGCCCTAAAGATATCCACCCAGCAGTAGATAACGAAACAGACGAGTGCGACGCCGAGCAGAAGCACCGGGATTGCTGAGATGAAACTTGCATTTTGGAAAGTCATTGTTACTCGTCAATCTTACAATTTAGGGCGTCCAAGTGGGCGATTGTGTCACAGTTTTCTAACTTCCAAGGTGATTCTGGAACACGACAATCGCATCGGGAGAGACATGGCTCGCCTAACTGTCTTTTTTCTTTTTCCGAGCCTCATTCTCGAAATTCCGTTTTGATTTTCGAGCGGCACGTTCTTGTTGTCGTGGCACCTGAAAACTGCGTGAATCGACGTGCAGAGCGTCACGACTCATTTTCCCCAACCGTCGTGCATCAGCGATTACTGATTTTGGATGCCCAACGTCGCCCTCAAGTCGTTAGGCGACGAAGTACTTGGCCATCGGGTGGTGACAGATAATCGCGTCGGTGGTCTGTTCGGGATGCAGCTGGAATCCTTCCGAGACGCTCACGCCGATGCGACTCGCCTCGAGTAGCTCGGCGACCTTGGCGTTGTCGGTCAGGTCGGGGCAGGCGGGGTAGCCCCATGAGTAGCGCCCACCGCGATACTGCTGGCGAAAGAGGCCGGTGAGCGTGGGACCATCCTGTTCGGCGAAGCCCAGCTCCTCGCGGATCCGGCGATGCCACATCTCGGCGAGCGCTTCGGCCATCTCGACGCCGAGTCCGTGCAGCATCAGGTAGTCGGTGTAGCGATTCGACGCGAAAAGTTCCGCACAGCGTTCGGACACCTTGGCGCCCATGGTCACGAGCATGAAGCTGGCGTAGTCGTGGTCAGGGCTGTCGGTGGGGCGAAAGAAGTCAGCGATGCAGTAAAACGGCGCCTGGCGCTGACGAGGGAAGGTGAAACGTGTGAGTTCGTCGGTGCGCTCCTCGTCGCGGTACACGAGTAGTTCGTTGCCCTGTGAAGCGACCGGGTAGTGACCCCAGACCACTTGGGGTACGAGCAAGTCCTCTTCTTTGGCAATGCCGAGCTGTTCACGCAGGACCGCGCTGACGCGCTCTTTGAAGGCGGGGTCGTCCTCACCGTTCTCGGGTCGGTAACCCCATTGGTTTCGAAAGAGTGCGGTCAAGTTGAGGTAGTCGCTGATCTCGTCGATCGACATGCCCTTGGCGACGCGGCTACCGAAAAACGGAGGGGTGAAGATAGGGTTGTCCGAGTCGACGTCGGGACTTCGCGTCGTCAGTTCGCCCGGGGCGTCATTGATCGAGCCGGGGCTCCGTCGGTGCACCTTACGTTCGGAGATCTCGCGCCCGAAGTTCGGTTCGTCCTCGCCGGACTTGGTGATCTCACCGAGTCGGTCCAGAACCCGCAGCCCCTCGAAGGCGTCTTTACCGTAAAAGACTCGGCCCTGGTAGACGGTACGTAGGTCGCGCTCGACGTAGGTGCGCGTCAGGGCGGCACCCCCCAGCAGCACCGGCACGTTGCTCATGCCGAGTTCGTTCATCAACTCGAGGTTCTCGCGCATGATGAGCGTGGACTTGACGAGCAGACCGCTCATACCCAGTGCGTCGGCGCGGTGCTCTTCGACGGCGGTCAGCATCTCGTTGATGCCGACCTTGATGCCCAGGTTGACGACCTCGTAGCCGTTGTTGGTCAGGATGATGTCGACCAGATTCTTTCCGATGTCGTGGACGTCGCCCTTCACCGTCGCGAGCACGACCCTGCCTCGTCCCCCCTGATCGCTCTTTTCCATGAACGGTTCGAGATACGCCACCGCGGCCTTCATCGTCTCGGCGCTCTGGAGCACGAAGGGCAGTTGCATCTCTCCCGAGGCGAATAGGTCGCCGACCTCGCGCATGCCGTCGAGGAGCAGATCGTTGACGATCTCGAGGGGTTTGAGCCCTTCGTTCATCGCGCCCGCGAGGTCCTCTTCGAGTCCGACGCGCGCTCCCTCGATGATGCGCTGGCGCAGTCGTTCGTTGAGTTCGAGGTCGTCCAGGGAGGCGACGTTCTGGGACGACACCGAGACGCCCTCGAAGAGCCGCAGTAACTCAGCGAGCGGATCGTACGCGTCGCTGCGGCGATCGTAAATAAGGTCCAGGCAAACTCGACGGGCTTCTTCGTCCACGCGCGCGAGGGGCAAGATCTTTGACGCGTGCACTATCGCCGCGTCGAGGCCCGCTTCGGCGCACTCGTGCAGGAAAACGCTGTTGAGCACCTGACGTGCGGCAGGACTGAGACCGAACGAGACGTTCGAGAGTCCGAGAATCGTGCGCACGCCGGGTAGCTCGGCCTTGATGCGTCGGATCGCCTCGATTGTTTCGATACCGTCGCGGCGTGACTCGATCATGCCCGTCGACAGGGGCAGGGCGAGGGGGTCGATGAAGATGTCCTGCGCGTTCAGCCCGTAACGCGAAACGGCGAGTTCGGTAATCGCCGTGGCGGCGCGGACCTTCCAGTCAGCGGTGCGCGCCTGGCCCTCCTCGTCAATGCACGTGGCCACGACTGCAGCACCGAATTCGGCTGCGAGCGACAAGAACCCGTCCAGGCGCGTACCGGGCCCGTCACCCTCTTCGAGATTGACCGAGTTCAAGATTGCTTTGCCGCCGAGCCAGGTGAGCGCCTGGCGCGCGACCTTGGTCTCGGTGGTGTCGACCATGACCGGCACCGACGACTGGGTCGCGAGCCGGCTCATGAGTTGGTCCATGTCGCTCACGCCGTCGGCACCGGTGTAGTCCACGCAGACGTCCAAGACGTGGGCTCCTTCCTTGACCTGCTCGCGACCGATGCTGACGCACGTGTCCCAATCGCCCGCGAGCATGGCCTCGCGGAACTTCTTGGAGCCGTTGGCGTTCGTGCGTTCACCGACCAGCAGCACGGAGCGGTCCTGCTGGTAGTTCGTCGCCGAATAGATCGACGCCACCGAGGCTTCGAGCACCGGCGTGCGTGACCCCGCCCGCAGGGGCCGCACTGCCGCCACGACTTGATCGAGGTGCGCGGGCGTCGTGCCGCAACAACCGCCCACGACCTGGACACCGTATTCGGTCACGAACTTCGACAAGTGCTCGGCGAGGGCTTCGGGCGTCAGATCGTAGTGCATCTTTCCTTCGACGACGCTGGGCAGGCCGGCGTTGGGTAGGCAGGCGAGAGGCATCGGTGCCGTCTCGCTCAACTGGCGCAGTGGTTCGTACATCTCGACCGGCCCGGTCGCGCAGTTGAGGCCGATCAGGTCGACGCCCAGTGGGCTGAGGGCGGTGATCGCCGCGCCGATCTCGGTGCCGGGCAACATGCGTCCGGTGAGTTCTATGGTGACCTGGGCCTGGATCGGGACCACTCGACCGTGCCGAACCATGGCCCGGTGGCACGCGGCGATCGCGGCCTTGCCAGAGAGCAGGTCGTAGACGGTCTCGACCACGAGTACGTCGACGCCACCCTCGAGCAGCGCGAAGGCGAGCTCCTCGTAGCTCGCCGAGAGGTCGTCGTAACTGATCTGGCCGAGCGTGGGGAACTTGGTGCCCGGTCCGACGGAGCCGGCGACGAAGCGAGGACTGTCGGAGCTCGCGTAACTGTCTGCGACGCGTCGCGCGATCACGGCAGACGCGTGGGCTAGTTCGTGGGCACGTTCGCGAATGCCGTATTCATTGAGCACCACCGAAAAGGCACCGAAGCTGTTGGTTTCGATGACGTCGACGCCTACGTCGAGGAAGGAACGGTGCAACTGCTCGACGGCGTCGGGCCGTGTGACGTTGAGTATCTCATTGCAGCCTTCGAAATGGTGCCCCCCGAAGTCATCGGCGCTGAGGTCCTGGAGCTGGAAACTCGTTCCCGTGGCGCCGTCGAAGATGAGCACGCGGTCGTCGAGGGCGGCGAGGTAAGGATTGTCGGCCCCCGGTCGGGCGAAGGGAGGGAGAACAGTCAGTTCCATTGCTGGTACAGGCTACCCGTGAGAAGACTGATGTCACTACGCTTGAGACGTGAAGATCTATACGCGTGACGGCGACGACGGTTCCACGGGTCTCTACTTTGGTGGACGCACGAGGAAGAATTCGGACCCGATCGAAGTGAACGGTGCCGTTGACGAGGCCCAAGCCTCACTCGGTTGGGCGAGGTCACTGAGCGAGCCCTCGAGTCGACTCTACGAACTGCTAGTCACCCTAGAGCGTGACCTATGGGTCTTGATGGCCGAGGTGGCCACGCTGCCCGCCAATCGTCATAAGTTGAGCGCCGAGAAATCTCTCGTGACGCCACAGATGGTGACGAGACTCGAAGCCGAGATCGACGCCTTGTCCACTGAGATCGAGATGCCCAAGGAATTCGTCGTGCCCGGCGAGAACCAGTTGTCGGCGGCCCTGGACATGGCTCGAACCATTATTCGGCGAGCCGAACGTGGAGCAGTCTCGTACTCCCTCGAGGACTCGTTCGTCGTGGCCTACCTCAACCGACTCAGCGACCTCGCCTGGACCATGGCGCGTTGGGCCGAGGGCCCTCAGCACCGCACCGCCCGGACTAACTAGGAAAGGCCAACGTGTCGCGCACCGCTCAACTCACTACGCCCGTCGAAGGCGCCCAGGCGCCCACCGTCTGCGTGCCGGTGGTTTTTGACGACGGTGGTTGCGTCATCGCCGAATCGGTGCCACTCGTGCTCGGGGGCCAGAAGATCCCTCGGCTCCTCGACCAGGACTGGTGCACGCGCCACGGCTTCAAGTCCGATCCAGGTAGCGCCGCCGTGTTGCGCGCGTTGGGCGAATCCACCGTTGTCTTCGTCAGTCTCGGTGCCACCTTCGACGATCTCGAGCACTTCCGTCTCGCGGGCGCCGCCGCCGCACGTAGCGCGGGCGACGGGTCGCTCGCGTTCTTCGTACCCACCGAGGCAATCGATTCCCCCCGTGACGCGGTTCAGGCGCTGGTCGAGGGTGCGCTGCTCGCTTCGTACGCCTACAAGCACGAGGAATCGACCTCGAGTTTCGACGTCGTGCCGGTGGGCGTGAGCATGCCCGCCGTGCAGACCCACAACGAGGTCGTCGAAGGCATCGTGCGTGGCGCGGTCATCGCCGAGGGCGTCAACTGGGCCAAGCGCCTCATCGATACCCCCGCCGGCGACCTCCCCCCTCGCGAACTCGCCAAGCAGGTGCTCAGGCGACTCGATCAGGACGCGCACGTCGAGGTCGAGACGTGGAATGAGTCGAGGGTCAAAGAAGAACGTCTCGGTGGTCTCTTGGGTGTGGGCCAGGGTTCGGCTCAGCCGACTCGTCTGGTCTACGCGACCTACGACCCAGAACCGGGGGCCACGCTGGCCCACGTCGCGCTCGTCGGCAAGGGCGTGACCTTCGATTCGGGCGGGCTTTCGATCAAGACCGGCGAAGGCATGATGACGATGAAGACCGACATGACCGGAGCCGCCGTCGTGATGGCGGTGCTGTCCATCGTAAGTCGACTTGAACTACCCGTGCGGGTCACCGCTATCGCTCCGATGACTGAGAACATGACCGGCGACAGCGCGACGCGTCCAGGCGACGTGCTCACCATTCGCAACGGTATGACCATCGAGGTGCTGAACACGGACGCCGAGGGTCGTCTCATCCTCGCCGACGGCCTCAGTCTGGCGGTCGAAGCCAACCCCGACGTCATCATCGACGTCGCGACGCTGACCGGAGCCCAAGCGGTGGCCCTGGGTGACGAAGTCGGCGCGATGTACGCGACGACTGACGAATTGGCGAATTCGTTTCGCGCCGCCAGCGAGCGAAGTGGCGAACTGCTGTGGCGGATGCCGCTGGTGGCGAACTACGAGTCCCATCTCGATTCCGACGTGGCGGACATGAAGAACATCGGCAAGGCGGGTCGAGCTGGCTCGATCTCGGCCGCACTGTTGCTCCAGCGTTTCACCGACGCGCGACCCTGGGTGCACCTGGACATCGCGGGTCCGGGTCGCAGCGACGCGAACCGTGGTTACTGGACCAAGGGCGCGACCGCCTTCAGCGCGCGCACGATCGTGGAGTTCTTGCGCGCGGTCGCGTCGTCCAAGGGCGACTAGCTGGCTAACCGACTCGGCGCACGCGCCGGGCGCGGGCCGGTACGTCGCGCCCCAGCGATGCGGACGGAACGTCGTGGCCATCGGCGCGACCGACCAGCACCGAGCAGAACAGTTGTTCACCCTCGATCTTCGCCCAGCGCAAGATCCGATCGTCGTGGCGAAAGTTGCCCCAGATCGTCGCCTGCCAACCCGCCTCCTCGAGCAGCAATAGGAGGGCCATCGTGGCCATGGCCGCGTCGGCGTGCCAGTACGGCACCGACCAGTCGTTGATGTTCTCGAGTCCCGAGCCAGCCTTGTCGGCTTCGCCGTATCGAGCGGCGTAGTCCTCGGGTCTGGACGTGACCAGCACGACCGCGCCTGCGCGCGCGAGGCCCGGGGCCCGTCGGGCGCTCGCGCGCCACTGCTCGTCGGTCGCCGCTTCGAAGAACGCGGGCACTAACGCGCGGCTCACCGTGTGCAGTCGAATGCCCGCGGCGTTACCGGCGCTCGGCGCCCAGAGCGCTTCGGCGCATCGTTGCTCGAGCCAATCGAGGTCGACCGGCGTGGCGTCGAAGGAACGTACCATCCGGCGTTTTTCCAGTAGTTCGCGAAGTTCCACGGGTCGGGTCTAGCAGGTTGACGTGCGTTGATTCATGACCCAGCAGGTAGGATTTAAAGACCACGAAGGAGAGACCGTTGTCCACACCACGAGATCTACTGAACGCCGCGAAGGCCGAAATCCGCGAGATCGATCCCCACGAGGTCGCCGCGCGACTGGACCACTACACGTTGCTCGACGTGCGCGAGCCCGACGAGCACGAGCAGGGCGCCGTGCCCGGAGCCGTGCACGTGGCCCGAGGCAACCTCGAGTTCTCCATCGAAGGACGCCTGCCGGACAAGCACGCTCCCATCGCCGTCTACTGTGCGGGAGGCGTGCGTTCGGCGTTCGCGACCAAGACCCTCCAGGACCTCGGTTACACCGACGTGGTGTCGATCACCGGTGGTTTTAACAAATGGAAAGACGAAGGTCTGGTCTGGGACGTGCCTAGGACAATGACCCAGGAGCAGCGCATCCGCTATCACCGTCACCTGTTGCTGCCCGAAGTGGGCGAGGCCGGTCAGATGAAGCTGCTCGACTCGAAGGTGCTGCTGCTCGGCGCGGGCGGGCTCGGCTCGCCNNTGCAGCGACAGATCCTGCACAACATGGACCGGGTCGGCATGCGCAAGGTCGACAGCGCCAAGATGACCTTGAATGGCATCAACCCCGACGTGAAAGTGATCACCTACGACACCCGACTCGGGGCTGACAACATTCTGGACATCATCGACGGTTATGACGTCATCGTCGACGGCACGGACAACTTTCCCACTCGGTACCTCGTCAACGACGCGGCGTTGTTGAAGAACATCCCAGTGGTGCACGGTTCGATCTTTCGCTTCGAAGGACAGATCACCGTGTTCAACCCCTACATCGGCCCCTGCTACCGGTGCATGATCCCCGAGCCGCCGCCCGCCGAACTCGCGCCCAGTTGCGCCGAAGCGGGTGTGCTCGGCGTGTTGCCCGGCATCGTGGGCTCGATCCAGGCGGTCGAGGCGATCAAGATTCTGCTCGAACTCGGTGACCCGCTGGTCGGACGTCTGCTCACCTACGACGCACTTGATCAGAGTTTTCGCACTTTCAAGGTCCGCCGTGACCCGACGTGTCCCGCGTGCGGAGAGAACGCTGCGCCGATTGTCATCGCCGAGTACGACGACCTCTGCATGCCCCACGCAGTGAGCGTGTGATCCCAGGTGAGCCCGCGGTCCTAGACCGTACAATGAAGGTGGTCCCTAGACGTAGATGAGTCTGGGGCACGGAGAGGTTGACCGATGTTCCACGAACTACGAACGTTCGACGATCACGCGGAACTCGCTCGCGCGGCGGCGCGTTTCGTGGTGGAGTCCGCGCACCTCGCGGTCAACTCCAAAGGTCGTTTCAATTTGGCCGTCAGCGGCGGCTCCGCTCCACACGCCATGTTCAAAGTGTTTGCGGCGAGCCCCATGCCCTGGGCCCAGACGGTGATCTACCAGGTCGACGAACGAGTCGTTGGGATCGACGACCCCCAGCGCAATCTGCGCATGTTGCGAGAGACGCTTCCCGCCGTCGCGGTGGTGCGACCCATGCCCGTTGACGAGGCGAACTTGGAGCGTGCCGCCGATGACTACGCGGCGTCGCTGCCGGAGTGGTTCGACCTGGTGCACCTCGGACTCGGTCCCGACGGTCACACTGCGTCCTTGGTGCCCGGCGACGCGGTCTTGGACGTCACCGACCGTGACGTCGCGATCTCGGGCGAATACCAAGGTAACCAAAGGATGACGTTGACGTACCCCGGGCTCGCGAAAGCGAAACAGTTGTTGTGGGTGGTGACTGGTCCCGACAAGCGCCGGGCGCTCAATATGCTGGTGCGAGGTGATCGATCGATTCCTGCCGGTCGGGTCGAGGCGAGGTCGTCGACCGTCATGGCGGATGTGACCACGCCGTCGGTCGTCATGGCGGGCGTCACTTCTCCGTCGACCGTCATGGCGGACGTCACCTCGCCGTCGTGAGTCGCGAGGCCGAGAAACGCCTCGCCGCGGCGAAGGCCGCCACCCTCGTCGAGGACTCGATGCGTGTCGGTCTAGGTACCGGTTCGACGACCGCGTACTTGTTGGCCGAGCTTGGTGCCCGACCCGTCAGGGCCGTATTCGTCGCCACCTCGCCCGCGACCGAGCAGGCGGCGAGGTCATTCGGTCTTGAGGTCGAACCCTTTGGTGCGAACGCTCGACTCGACCTCGCCATCGACGGCGCGGACCAGGTCGACGAAGACGGTTGGCTGATCAAGGGCGCCGGTGGCGCGCTGACGCGCGAGAAGCTCGTCGCGGCGAGCACGGATCGTTTCGTCGTGATCGTTGACTCGTCCAAGTTGGTCGCGTCGTTGCACGCACCCGTACCCGTAGAAATCCTCGCCTTTGGCGCTTCGTCGACTCTGCATCGACTCGCGCCGTGTGAGTTGCGCGACGTGGCGCCGAGTCCCGACGGAGGCTTGATCGTTGACTACTTAGGAGAAGTGCACGAGCCGGGTGCCCTGGCTTCTAGGTTGTCCACGACGCCGGGAGTCGTCGAGCATGGCTTGTTCGCCCCCAGCCTGGTGAGCGAGGTGCTCGTCGGCATCGGCGAAACCGTGCGCCGCATGGTGGTGAGAGGAGAGCATGACTGACGTGAAGGTCCCCATGGATTTCGAGATCCCCGACAACCACGTCATCGTGATCTTTGGGGCCACGGGCGACCTCGCCCGGCGAAAGATCCTCCCGGGCTTGTTCCACTTGGCGACCGCGGGTCTGTTGCCCGAGCGCTATCGAATCATTGGATCGTCGCGGTTCGCCACGGCGATGACGGACGACGAGTTCCGTTCCTACGCCAAAGAGGCGGTGAGGAACTTCAGTGACATGAAGGCCGAAGGTGTGCACTGGACCGAGTTCGAGCACGCCCTCTCCTTCGCTGCGGCCGAGCCCGGTCAGTCGAGCGATCTCGAGGCCGCGGTCAAGTTCGCCGAGTCCGAGATTGGTGGGGAGGTTCGAAGGCTCCTGCACCTCGCCATTCCGCCCGAGGCGGTGCCCGCGATGATCGCGATGCTGGGTGCGAGCGGTCTCAACGAGAACGCTCGAGTGATTTGTGAAAAGCCCTTCGGCACGAACCTCGAAACGGCGAGGCAGCTCAACGACACGATCCTGGCGAACTTCGAGGAGATGCAGGTCTTTCGCATCGACCACTTTCTCGGCAAGGAGTCCATCGACAACATCTTGGCGTTGCGTTTCGCTAATCGATTCTTCGAGCCGCTCTGGAACCGCGACCACGTCCGGTTCATCCAAATCGACGTTCCCGAGACGCTCTCGATCGAAGGGCGCGGCGCGTTCTACGAAGGGACCGGCGCGTTTCGCGACATGGTGGTGAGCCATCTTTTCCAGGTGCTCGGTTTCCTCGCGATGGAACAACCCGTGAGTCTCGACGCGGGTCCCCTGCGCGACGAGGTGCACAAGGTCTTCTTGACTCTTCAGCCCATCAATCCTGACGACGTGGTGCGCGGTCAGTACGACGGCTACCTGCGCGAGAAAGGTGTCGCGAAGGACTCGCAGACCGAGACGTTCATCGCGCTGCGCGCCGAAGTGGAGAACACGCGATGGAAGGGTGTGCCCTTCTTTCTGCGCTCGGGCAAGTGCCTCGCGCAGAGTCGACAGGTCATCACTATTGGCTTCGAGGAGCCGGTGATGCGCCTGTTCCCGCTCAGTGAGAACTCGCCGGGTTGGCGGGGCAACAAACTGGTCATCGACTTCGCCGACCCTGGATCGATCCACGCCCAGTTTCTCGCCAAAGAGCCGGGCCCGCTGATGCACCTCGACTCGGCCGAGATGACCTTCCACTACAAGGATTCCTTCGAGTCGGCGCACCGTCTCGAGGCGTACGAACACCTGATCCTCGAAGCGATGCTCGGCAACCATTCGCTCTTCACGCGTTCTGACGGCATCAACCGCCTCTGGGAGGTGGCCGCGCCCGTGCTCGACTCGCCTCCTCCCGTCGAGCCCTACGACAAAGGTTCGTGGGGACCCGACTCGGCCAATCGACTCGTCGACCCTATTGGTTGGTGCTTGCCCTAGGAATCGAGGCGAACAGCGTCAGGCAATGATCACGATGGTGTGAGCGAGTTTGTCGTGCAGCGTCTGCTTACGTTTATCCCAAAGCGGGAAGAGCAGGTCGACGAGGAAGTACACCCCCGCCAGCAACAGCAACGTCGCCGAATTGGATCCGATTCCCACGATTTCGAAGATGACGGACACTTCGAGATAGAAGTATCGCCAGAGGGCCTGCTTGTTCGTGATCGTGCCGCCCGTGGCTTCGTCACGGACCCGGGTGTGCACCAGCCGGTTGCCGACGGTTCGCCCGTCGTACATCAGCCACTGGGTCACGAAGTACGCGGCTTCTAACACCACCAAGACAACAGCCCCGACGACGCTGCCGAGCAGCACCTTCAAAACGATCAAGGGGGCCAAGAGGATCAGGTAATCCACTAGTGACGCGCCCACGCGCAGCCCCCATCCCGCGAGAACCTCGTTGGTCGCGGTGTCGAGAGTTCCGACCACGGATAGTTTTTGCCCGCACGAAAGGCAGTAGGACTCGTCGCCTTCGGTCCCGCAGTTGGGACACCTCATGTTCTTGCACTCCTTGACGTGGTGTTGTTCATCTCCTGGAGCCTTTCGCGCTGGTGGGTGAGTTCGTTCGAGTTCGTGGTTAGGCCATGACGACAATGGTCTTGGCGAACATGTCGTGCAGCGTCTGCTTGGTGGGACTGATCAAGGGCACCAGTGAGTCGCCGAGTGCGCAGAGTCCGACCATGGTCACGGCTGCGCCTCCCAGAACCACGAAGACGCTGTAGAACGCGACCAAGCCGTAGCGTCGCAGGACCTGGTCGGGCGAAATGGGTCCAGCGTCAACGGCACTTCGCACGCGAGTCCTCATGGCCCGGTTGCCGAATGTCTGGGCCGCCGGTCGGCTGAGCATCGCGTACAGGTACATTCCCTCCAGGACGATGGCCGCGACGTCGCCGAGCACGTAGTGCCGGGTACCGGTGAGGTGAACGACAATTTCAGTGGGTAGCAAGAGGATCAGATTGTCGATCACTGTCGCGCCCACGCGTCGCCACCAACCGGCCAGAACGTGGCCCGAGGCGACCGAGGGGTGGTCTCGCGACGTCGAAGTGCCGCAGACCGTGCAGTAGGCACCGGTGGTCTGGGACTCGCAGTTCGCACATTGCACTGGTCTATCTTGACCGATGAAGCGACGCGCCTCGGTCGAGCCCGGTATTTCCTGCCAATCGGCCCTATCCAGGTCCAATANNCCCTACACCCGCGGTGTCCAACCGACCATGTACCGAGGGCGCCTCTGGACGATGCGCCAGTACGCGGGCTTCGGGACCGCCGAGGCGACCAACGAACGCTTCAAGTTCCTGCTGCAGGCGGGCCAGACCGGCCTGTCGTGCGCCTTCGACCTGCCCACCCAAATGGGTTACGACGCAGACCACGTGCGCGCCGAGGGCGAAGTCGGCAAGGTCGGCGTCGCGATCTCCTCGCTCGAGGACATGCGCTTGTTGCTCGCGGGGCTACCCCTCAATGAGGTGACGACCTCGATGACGATCAACTCGACCGCCTCGACGCTGTTGCTCTTCTACCAACTCGTCGCCGAGGAGCACGGAATAGCGGGCGACCAGCTTCGCGGCACGATCCAGAACGACATCTTGAAGGAGTACGTGGCGCGCGGCACGTACATTTACCCGCCGCGACCTTCGATGCGCCTCGTGGTGGACACCTTCGCCTACTGCGAGAAGGAGATCCCGAACTGGAACACGATCTCGATTTCGGGCTACCACATCCGAGAAGCCGGTTCGACCGCGGTCCAGGAGATCGCCTTCACGCTCGCCAACGGGATCGCCTACGTCGAGGCAGCTCTCGAGGCGGGACTGGTCCTGGACGAATTCGCTCCCCAGTTGAGTTTCTTCTTCAACGCGCATAATGACCTGTTCGAAGAGGTGGCGAAGTATCGGGCCGCTCGACGACTCTGGGCTTCGATAATGCGCGACCGCTTCGGGGCGAAGAACCCCAAGTCGATGATGCTTCGTTTTCACACGCAGACCGGAGGCTCGACGCTCACCGCGCAGCAGCCCGAGACCAACATCGTGCGCGTCACGCTCCAGGCCCTCGCAGCCGCGCTCGGTGGGACCCAGAGTCTGCACACCAATGGCTTCGACGAGGCGCTCGGTCTGCCCACCGAGCACGCCGCCAAACTCGCCTTGAGGACCCAACAGGTCGTTGGCTACGAGTCGGGCGTCACCGACACGGTGGACCCGCTCGCCGGTTCGTACTTCATCGAGTCGTTGACCGATGAGGTCGAAGAACGAGCCCGTCAGTACATCAAGACCATCGACGACATGGGTGGCGCAGTGGCGGCCATTGAGGCCAACTACATGCAAGGCGAGATCGAATCGGCCGCCTACGAATTCGCCCGAAAGGTAGAACGCGGTGACAAGGTCGTGGTCGGCGTGAATCGGTTCGCCGAGAGCGAGAAGACCAAGGCCGACGTGTTCCCCGTCGACGTCCTTCAGCAACAGGGCCAGGTGGCGCGGGTGAAGGAATTGAAGACGCGACGTGACAACGACGGCGTGCGCGCGGCGCTGACCGACTTGGCGACGGCGGCCAAGGGATCGACGAACTTGCTGTACCCGATGAAGATCGCCCTCGCACGACTGGCGACCCTGGGTGAGGTCGCCGACGTTCTACGCGCTGAGTTCGGCGAGTACGAACCGCACTAGCGAAGCGGTTCGAGGAAGTGCTTGACGTCCGCGGGTGTCGAGTAGAAGTGATGGGTCAGCGCCTTCCACTGACCGAAAAGTTCAGAGTTTCGAAACTCACCGTGCGCCTCGACTGACTCCCACTGCACGAGCAGCAGGTAGATCGAACCGTCCTCGATCTGGCGGCGTACCTCGGCCCCGTGACATTTCGGGGCTGAACTGATGATGGGCAGCGCCTGACGCATCGACGCCTCGAAGGCGTCCTCCTGGCCGGGTAAGACGGGCAGCAGCGCGTGTTCGACGATCATGGGCGCAAGAGTAACCGTTGACGAAGACTCGCGTCGGTCGCGACGCCGATGGCGGTGAGGGCGAGCGCCAGTGCACCCTCGATCACCGCCTGGTCGGCCGCGTCGGTGATGCAGGCCCTCGTGAATTCGGGTTGGTGGTTCACGGCGCCGTTGGTGGGAATGGCGAGCAGCGGATGGATCGAGGGGACGGCCAGTGAGACGTTGGCCATGTCCGTCGAGATAGTGGGTCGCGCCTCGCCGACGTCGTCGAGGTCGAACCGACGTCCGAGGGACTGCGCGGCCTCGCGATAGTGGGCGAGGATGTCGGGGTCGGATTCCATGTGCGAGAAGGCGCTGCCTAGTTCCTCGATTCGTACCATGGTGCCGGTGGCGAGAGCGCCCGCTTCGAAGCACGCGTTCACGCGCTCGCGTAGTGAGGCGAGGCGCTCGCTCGTGACCGACCTCGCCATGAAACGACCGACCACGTGGCTGGGGATGATGTTGGCGGCCGATCCGCCTTCCTTGACGATGCCATGGAACTGATCGCCCGGCGCGAGTTGCTGGCGAAGCAGCGCCAGCGCCACTTGGGCGATCGTCAGGGCGTCCAGGGCGTTGAGACCCTCCCACGGGGCCGCCGAAGCGTGAGCGTCTTTACCCATGAAGGTAACGTCGAAGTGATCCACCGCCAGGCATTGCGCTTCGAGGCGCTCGGTCGGCCACGGATGGACCATCATGGCCGCGTGCACGTCGTCGAACACGCCCGCGTTCAACAAGTCGATCTTGCCGCCACCCCCTTCTTCGGACGGTGTGCCGAGCACGCTGACGCGAAGATCAAGTTCCGACGCGACTGCGGCCAAGCCGATGCCCGCGCCCGCTGAGGCCGCCGCGATGATGTTGTGACCGCAGGCGTGACCGACGTCGGGTAACGCGTCGTACTCGGCACAGAACACGAGGTGAAGACTGCCTGATCCGTAGGTCGCCCGAAAGGCCGTGGGCAGGCCGGCGACACCACGCTCGAGGGAAAAGCCCGCGTTCTCCAAGACCGTGGCGGTTGCTTCGGCGCTCTCGAACTCCTCGTAGCCGAGTTCGGGGTGCGCGTGCACGAAGTGACTTAGTTCGACGAGCTCCGCTCGGGCGCCCAGAATCGCGTCACGAGCTTGATCCGCTGCGCTCATTCAATGACCGCGACGACGTCACCGGCACTCACTGAGTCGCCGGGATGCACCTTCACGCTCTTGACGACGCCGGCTTTTTCCGCGTTGACGTTGTTCTCCATCTTCATGGCTTCGAGGATAACGATTGTCTCGCCAGCCTCGACTTCTTGACCCACTTCGACTGAAACCTTCACGATGGTGCCCTGCATGGGGACACTCACCGTGCCCGAGCCGCTTCCCACGACGCCCGAATGGTGCTGGCGGCGCGGCTTGGCGGCGGTGGAGTGGGGGCGCGCGATCACGTCGTCACTCGACTCGGGCACCCACAGCGCGACATTGACTCGACGCCCGTTGACCTCGGCGGTGACGTCCTTGCGGACGGTTCCTTCACCCACCGACACTGGCGCGTGGCCGTAACTGGGCAACTCACTGAAGTCCAGTTCTGATTCGACCCAGTTGGTCGAGTGGGTTGCGTTCACGAACTTCTCGTTGGTCAGAATCACGACGTCGGCCGGCAGCGTGGTCGCGACGCCTTCGATGACCGTCTCTTCGATGGCCCGCAATAGACGCAGACGAGCCTTTTCTCGGTCCAGTCCCCACACCGCGAGTTTGGCGATGAGGTTGTCGTAGTACTGGGACACCGTGTCACCCTCCATGTAGCCGGCGTCGAGTCGCACGCCGGGCCCCGAAGGCTGGTCGAAGCGGGTGATAGTGCCCGGCGAGGGCGAGAAGCGCCCGCCCGCGGGGTCTTCGGCGTTGATGCGCACTTCAATGGCGTGACCTCGGTGGACGATGTCTTCTTGTTTGAAGCCGATCTCCTCGCCCGAGGCGATTCGTAATTGCCATTCAACCAGGTCAAGCCCCGTGACCCACTCGGTGATCGGGTGTTCGACCTGCAGTCGCGTGTTCATCTCCAAGAAGAAGAACTCGCCCTCTTGGTACATGAACTCGACGGTGCCCGCGTTCACGTAGCCACACGCCCGTGAGACTTTGACCGCGGCTTCGCCCATGGCCTGGCGGATGTCGTCGGGGAAGTTGGGAGCCGGTGATTCTTCGACCAGTTTCTGGTGGCGGCGCTGAGCTGAGCAGTCGCGCTCGCCGAGCCATAGCACGTTGTCGTGGGTATCCGCCAGGATCTGCATCTCGATGTGGCGAGGCCAGGTGAGGTACTTCTCCAAGTAACACTCGGATCGTCCGAAGTAGTTCAGCGACTCGCGCTGGGCGCTCTCGAGGGCGTCGGCGGCCTCGTCGGGTCCGTTCACCACCTTCATGCCTCTGCCACCGCCACCAAAGGCGGCCTTGATCGCCACCGGCCAACCCACCTCGCTGCCGAAGGCCACGATCTCGTCGGGACTCTCGAGGGTCTTGCTTCGTCCGGGCACGCCCGCGACGCCAGCTTTCTCCACGGCGAGGCGTGACGAGATCTTGTCACCCATCACCTCGATTGCCTCGGGCGGCGGTCCGATGAACGTCACGCCCAGATCGGTGATGGCGCGCGCGAAGTCGGTGTTCTCCGAATAGAAGCCGTAGCCAGGGTGAACGGCGTCCGCGCCGCAACGCTGGATGACGTCGAGAATCACCGGCGTGTTTAGGTAGCTCTCGGTCGCGCTGGCGCCCCCGAGCGCGTACGCCTCGTCGGCCAGTCGCACGTGCAACGCGTCACGGTCGAGCTCCGAGTAGACGGCGACCGTGCTGATCCCCATCTCGCGACAGGTCCGCATGACCCGTACCGCAATTTCTCCTCGGTTAGCGATCAGGACTTTCTTTAACACGTCAACCTCCGTACGGGGACAGTCTTTTTCTACCACCAGTCACCTAAACCCTAATCTTTGGGTGTGAACCCCATCAGTTGGCGAGTAGAGCATTTCGACCACATCGATTCCACGAACACGTGGTTGGTTGACAAAGCACGCAGTGGCGCTCCCGAAGGGACGGTCGCCTACGCGGATTTCCAAGCCGCTGGACGCGGACGACTCGATCGGGTCTGGGAGGCGGCGTCCGGGTCGTCGCTCTTGTGCTCTATCCTCCTGATCCCACCGTTGGACGCCGATGAACTGCATCTGGCGGTGGCGTGCGTGGCGCTCGGCGCTCGCGCGGCCCTGGTGCGGCTCAGTGGCGTGCGGCCAGGTCTCAAGTGGCCGAACGACTTGATGCTCGGCGACAGGAAAGTCGCGGGGCTCCTCGCCGAGGTGGTGAAGACCGCCGAAGGTCTCGCCGTGGTGGTGGGTATCGGTGTCAATCTCACCACCTCCGCATCGAGCGACGCGCGCGCCACCAACATCTTCACCGAAGCCGGGGTGACCATTACGCCGCGCGCGTTGCTCGACATCCTGCTCGAAGAGGTGGAATGGCGCCGGCGAGCGCTCGAGGACGAGCAGGGCACGGCTCGTTTGCGCGAAGAGTACGAAGGTTCCCTCGTGACCCTGGGACAGACCGTGCGGATCCAGACCCAGGACGACACGTCGGTTGGCGAAGCGATCGGGGTGGACCACCACGGAAGACTCGTCGTCCTGGTCGACGGGGCGAAACAGGTCTTTGACGTGGGCGACGTCGTGCACGTGCGATCCGAGGGACAATGAGTCGACCGGCTCGAATACTCGTGACCGGTGCCTCCGGTCAGGTGGGGGTCGACCTGGTCGACACCCTGCGGGCGCTCACGCCGCCCGGCGCGGACGCCCTGTTTCAACCCGACACCACGCCGGTGGGAGATGACGAATTCGCCGTTTTCGCTCTCACGCGTGACGAACTCGACGTGACGAATCGTGAAGTCGTACGTCGTGGGGTTGCGACGACGCGCCCCGACGTGATCGTGCATTTGGCTGCCTACACCCATGTAGATCAGGCCGAGAGCGATCGGGAAACTTGTTTCGCGGTGAACGCACAAGCGACCGAGACCATGTCGCTCGCGGCCCACGACGTTGGCGCGCACCTCATCACGATCTCGACCGATTACGTGTTTGACGGAACCAAGGGCAGTTGCTACGTCGAGGACGACGAGACCAATCCCCTCAACGTGTACGGGGCATCAAAGAGGGCGGGCGAGTTGCTGTGCGCCAGCGACGACACCATCGTGCGCGCTTCGTGGGTCATGGGCGTACGCGCCAAGAATGTGCTGCACGTGATCGCCGACCGGGCCGCGAGTGGCGAGACGGTGCGCTTCGTCAATGACCAGGTCGGTACCGTCACGCTGGCCAGTGACATGGCGCGGGCCCTGGTGACCCTGGCGCGCGAACGACCAGGCGGCTACTGGCACGTGGCCAATACGGGTACGACGAGTTGGTTCGAGGTTGCGCGGTACGCGGGCGAAGTCCTCGGCCGGGGCGATGACTTCGCCACGCCGATTCTCACCAGCGAACTCGTACCGGCGCCCGCGGCGACCCGACCCGCGCGAAGTGACCTTGACACTTCGAAGTGGAATCGGAGCTGGGCGCCGTTGCCCTCGTGGCAAGACGGCGTCGCTCGATTGCTACGCGATCGCGACCAGAGGGTGCGCGGATGAACGCGGGGACTGTTGGGTCGCGCGTCTCGGCGGTCGTGGTCGACTATCACGCCGGGCAGGCCTTGGCGGCGTGTATTGATTCCTTGCACGCCAACGGCGTCACCGACGTCGTCGTGGTGGAAAACGGCGAGGAGGGGTCCACGCCGCCCGCGTTGGCGCAGCGCGACGTCGTGCTCGTCGCGCCGAGATTGAATCTGGGCTACGGTCGCGGCGTCAATCGGGGGGTCGCCGCGAGCTCGCGGCTCGAGTACGTGTTGGTCTCCAATCCCGACGTGGTCGTACACGAGAACGCCGTCGCGCGCATGATGGCGTTCCTAGACGCACGTGCGGACGTCGGCCTCGTGGGTCCCCAGATCCTTCGGCCCGACGGCACCGTGTATCCGTCCCAGCGGGTGTTTCCCAACTTTTGGCTCGCGGGATTGCACGCCTTGCTCTCGCCGCTGTGGGCGACGAATCCCGCCACGCGTCGTTACCGGTCGGCGAGGGCCGACGGCACAGTGGACTGGGTCTCGGGTGCGTGTTTCATGGTGCGCCGCGACGTCTTTGAGAGCGTGGGGGGATTCGACGAGCGCTACTTCATGTTCGCCGAGGACATGGCCTTGTGTTGGCAGGTGCGAGAAGCGGGTATGGCGGTCGGCGCAGTTCAAGAGGCCACGGTGACCCACGTTGAGGGCCTTTCGCGCAGTCGCGAGTCGAGGGCCATGCTCATTGCCCACCACCGAAGTGCGATGCGCTTCGAATGGCAGACCGCCAAAGGGTTTCGACGGCTTCTCGCTCCGGTGGCGACCCTAGTGCTCGGCCTACGGCTCTGCGTGGTCCTAATGAGCGGTCGCGCCTAATCTCACGGCCGTTACCAATAAATAGGTCGAACGCCTAAGATGCTCCTAGGGCTGCGGGTGGTCTGTGGTTGAAAGTCGATGCTAGCCGCGGGCTAAACGACCCACGTAAGGCGTCTTATGGACACCGAGCATGGCGCGGTTTAGAAGTAAGTCCTGCCTCGGGGCGATCAACGTGGTCGTCGCGAGAGCCGGTGAAGTGTGCGACGTCGTCGCCGGAGAGCCTCGTGCTGCTGGCGNNAAAAGTTCGATTACGACCGGTAGGGTTACACACCATGAGTTTGTTTCAGAAAGTCCTAAAGGCAGGAGAAGGAAAGCGGGTCCGTCAGCTCGCCGAGCTGGTCGCGCCCGTCAACGCCCTCGCCGACGAGATGGCGGCGCTCAGCGACGAGCAACTTCGGGCCAAGACCGAGGAGTTCCGAACCCGTCTCGCCAACGGCGAGACGCTTGATGACCTCTTGTTCGAAGCTTTCGCGGTCGTGCGCGAAGGCGCCACTCGGGTACTCGGCCAGCGGCACTACGACGAACAGTTGATGGGTGGCATGGCGCTGCACTTCGGATGGATCGCCGAAATGAAGACCGGTGAAGGAAAGACGCTGGTGTCAACGTTACCGGTCTACTTGAACGCTTTAGAGGGAAATGGCGTGCACGTGGTGACGGTGAACGACTNNGCGACGCGCGACGCCAACTGGATGGGCGCGCTGCACCGTTTTCTTGGACTCAGCGTCGGTCGGGTCGGCCCCGACCTGCCCGAATTTGATCAGAAGCGCGAGGCGTATCAGAGCGACGTGACCTACGGCACGAACACTGAGTTCGGTTTCGACTACCTGCGCGACAACATGGCCCGACGCAAGGAACACATGGTCCAGCGTGGTCACCATTACGCCATCGTCGACGAGGTCGACTCGATCCTCATCGACGAGGCCCGTACACCGCTGATCATCTCGGGTCCGGCCGCGGACGTGACCAAGCTCTACTACCAGTTCGCCTCGATCGTCCGCTCGCTCACCCGCGACACCGACTACGAAGTCGACGAGGAGAAGAAGACCGTCGTGCCCACCGAAGCGGGGATCGAGAAGGTCGAGAAGCTCCTGGGCGTCGCCAACCTCTACGACGCCGTCGCGACCAACTACGTCCACCAACTCGGTCAAGCGCTGCGCGCCAAGGAACTGTTTCACCGCGACAAGGACTACCTCGTCGACGGTGGCGTCGTGAAGATCGTCGACGAATTCACCGGTCGCACCCTCGATGGGCGACGCTGGTCCGACGGCCTGCACCAGGCGGTCGAGGCCAAGGAGCGTGTGCGGATCCAAGAGGAGAACCACACCTGGGCCACGGTCACCCTGCAGAACTACTTCCGTCTCTACGAGAAGCTCGCCGGTATGACCGGCACCGCCGAAACCGAGGCCGGCGAGTTCGGTAGCACCTATTCACTGTCGGTGGTGCCGATCCCGACGCACCGACCGAATATTCGTCTCGACGAACCGGACTTGATCTACAAGACCGAGGCCGCAAAGTTCAAGTCCATCGTCGACGAGGTTCGTGAGCGCTACGACAAGGGTCAGCCGGTGCTCTTAGGCACCGCGTCGGTCGAGAAGTCGGAGCTGCTGTCGCGCGAACTGGAGAAGGCCGGCGTTCCCCACGAGGTCTTGAACGCCAAGCAGCACTTCCGCGAGGCCGAGATCGTCGCCCAAGCGGGCGCGTTGCACGCGATAACGGTCGCGACGAACATGGCTGGTCGAGGTGTCGACGTCATCCTCGGCGGCAACGCCGAAGGACTCGCGAATCGCGAGGCGCTGGGTCGGGGCCTCACGCCCGGGACCGAAGAGTACGACGCGGCGTATCAGGTGGCCTTCGCGAAGTTCAAGCCCATCTGTGACGCGGAGGGCGACAAGGTCCGCGAACTTGGTGGTCTTTACGTACTCGGTTCAGAGCGCCACGAATCTCGGCGAATCGACAATCAGTTGCGTGGACGTTCCGGCCGACAAGGAGACCCTGGCGAGAGCCGTTTCTTCCTCTCGCTGGAGGACGACTTGTTGCGTCTCTTCGCCACGGGTGCCGTGTCGTGGGTCATGGATCGTGCCATGCCCGAGAACGAAGCAATCGAGGCGAAGATGGTCTCACGGGCCATTGAACGAGCCCAGAACACCGTCGAGGGCCGCAACGCCGAAATTCGCAAGGACGTCCTCAAGTACGACGAAGTGATGAACGAGCAGCGCAAGGTCATCTACGCGCGCCGCCAACAGGTCCTCGACGGCGAGGACATCCACGACGCCACGATCGCGCTCATCGAAGAGGTGCTCACCAATTTCGTCGAGGAGCGGTTGGAGGGTTCGTTCTCCGAGGAGTGGGATCTCGCGGGACTGCTCACCGAGTTGCAGATCTACTCACCGACCACTTTGAACGTCGAAGCCCTGAGCTCTTTCGAGGACATTGACGACGTGATCGCGGTCATCGTCGACGAAGCCGTGGGTCTGTACGAGAAGAAGTGTGAGGAATACCCCGGTGGCGTCGACACCGCCAAGGACATCGAGCGCGACGTCATGCTCCAGATCCTCGATCAGCGTTGGCGTGAAAACCTGTCCGACATGGACTACCTGCGCGACGGTATCCATTTGCGTCAGATCGCCAACACCGATCCACTGACCGCGTGGCAAAAAGAGGGATATCTCATGTTCGAGCACCTGCTCGAAGCGGTCGACAGCGACTACGTGCGCTACATCACCCACGTCGAAGCGCAGTTCGAACCCGCGACCGGCGACGAAGGTCTCGAACGTTCGTCGACCAACGCCGAGCAGGTCGCTCCGGGCGGGACGGAACTTCCTTCGCACCAGACGTCAGCTAAGGCCACCGCAAAACCCACTCCGAAGCAGGGTGACAAGATCGGTCGAAACGATCCGTGTTGGTGCGGTTCGGGCCGGAAGTTCAAGCAGTGCCATGGCCGACCCTAAGGCGGAGAACGCCCTTCGCGACGCCATCGGTGCCCTCGAAGAACTCGAAGGGCGCTGGAGTGCCGCCAAGGAGTACTTGAAGATCGACCAGAGCCGCGAGCGCCGTGACGTGCTGAGCATCGAGGTCGCCGACCCGGACTTGTGGAACGACCAGGATCGAGCGCGCGAGGTCACGACCGAACTTGGCCGACTCAACAACGATCTCGAACTCTTTGACGGACTTCGTCGCGAGCTCGACGACTGTGTGGTACTGACCGAGTTCGCTCGCGAGGCTCTCGCCGGTGGGGAAGCGGACTGGTCGCTGCTTGACGAGTTGGCCCAAAGTGTCGAAAAACTCGAGCACGAGGTGGCGGCCCTCGAGACCCAGAGCCTCTTTAGCGGCCAGTACGACCAGAACGACGCCATCGTCGAACTGCACGCGGGCGCGGGCGGCACCGACGCCCAGGACTGGACCGAGATGCTGCTTCGCATGTACTCGCGTTGGGCCGAACGTCGAGGCTTCGGCGTCGAATTCGACGAGGTCACCGAGGGTCAGGAGGCGGGTCTGCTCTCGGCCACTTTCATCGTGAAGGGCCGTTTCGCGTACGGCTGGCTCTCGGCCGAGCGTGGCGTGCATCGTCTCGTTCGGATCAGCCCCTTCGACTCCCAGGCGCGTCGTCAGACGAGTTTCGCGAGCCTCGAGGTGACGCCACTGCTCAATGACGACGCGGGCGAAGTCGAGATCGACGAAAAGGACCTGCGCGTCGATACCTACCGCTCGTCGGGTGCGGGGGGCCAGCACGTGAACAAGACCGATTCGGCGATTCGTATCACGCACCTACCCACGAACATCGTGGTCAGTTGCCAGAACGAGCGCAGCCAGCACCAGAACCGCGCGCGCGCGATGCAGATCCTCGAAGCGAAGCTGTCCGAGCGCGCTCGCGCCGAGCGACAGGCCGAGATGGACGCGCTCAGTGGCAACCGTGGCGACAACGCCTGGGGTTCGCAGATTCGCAGTTACGTCCAAGCGCCGTATCAACTCGTCAAAGACCACCGCACGGAGTACGAGACCGGCAACGTTGACGCGGTGCTCGACGGCGACCTTGACTCGTTCATGGAGGCCGAACTTCGCCGCCAACGTTTTCGAACTTAAGAAGTTCAGAACCCTTGGAACTGGGGGATTTCGTGGCGCGAGCGCCCGCGAAGGCCAAACTAGAATGAAGAGTGCCTAGTTCGGCGTGTTCGCTGATTCCAACGAAAATTAAAGGGGTAAGTGCGTGATTCGTTTCGAAGGCGTCTCCAAGACGTATAAGAACGGCACCCCGGCGTTGGTCGACATTTCACTCAATATCGACAAGGGTGAATTCGTCTTTCTGGTGGGTGCCTCAGGCTCGGGAAAGACCACGTTCTTGCGTCTCCTTTTGCGCGAGGAGCTGCCCGACCAGGGCCGAATCCTCGAAGCTGGTCGTGACATTGGCGAACTCCCGAAGTGGCGCGTTCCCTACCTTCGACGCAATATTGGCTGTGTCTTCCAGGATTTCCGGCTGTTGCCCAACAAGACCGTCTTTGAGAACGTCGCCTTCGCCCTCGAAGTGATTGGCCGCCCACGCTCGACGGTTGACAGCCAGGTGCCCCAGATCCTCGAACTGGTGGGCCTCACCGACAAGTCGCGCAACCTGCCCAATGAACTCTCGGGCGGCGAGCAACAGCGCGTCGCCGTCGCGCGGGCGTTCGTGAACCGTCCGCTGATCCTGCTGGCCGACGAACCCACCGGGAACCTCGACCCGGCAAACTCCGAGTCGATCATGGCATTGCTCGAGCGAATCAATCGCACCGGCACGACCGTCGTCATGGCGACCCACGACAAGGCCCTGGTAGACCGCATGCGCCGTCGAGTGATCGAGCTCGACCGAGGTGAAATGATCCGCGACCAGGTTCGCGGTGTCTACGGCGTTGACGAGGGAGCGGTCCTCTAGTGCGCGTGTATCTCCGCTACGCCATGAAAGAGACACTGGGCAACCTCTGGCGCAATCGCATGATGACCATCGCTGCCGTACTCACGGTTGCCGTGTCGCTTTCGCTGGTCGGTTCGGCGCTGCTGCTCAAACAAAGCGCCGCTCAGGCGTCGGCGCAGTGGCAGCAAGGGACACGCGTCACCATCTGGATGGAGCCAGCGGCGTCCCAGAACGAGATCTCGAGTGTGCAGAGCCAGCTCGCGGACCTGCCGATCGTCAAGAGCTGCGCCTACTACACCCAGCAACAGGACTTCCAAGAAGCCATCAAGCTGTTGCCTCAGTCAGAATCCTCGGTGCTCACGGCTTCAGAAGTTCCCTCCTCGTTCCGCTGCGTGCCGACGGTTCCTTCGAACGCCTTCGTCGTGCAATCCACCTTTTCCGCCCAACCCGGTGTCTATAGCGTGACCGCGCCCGAACAGCAGATCCGAGAGATGAACCACGCCATTCGGATTATCCAGATCGTGTTCCTGGCCCTAGCCGGAGTGTTGCTCTTGTCGGCGACAGTGCTGATCCTCAACACGATCCGCATGGCGATCTTCTCGCGCCGCCGTGAGGTATCGGTTATGAAGCTCGTCGGGGCGACCAACTGGTTCATCCGCATCCCCTACATCACTGAAGGCTTCATCCAGGGATTGCTGGGTTCGGTCGTGGCGATGTTGGCCGTGACCGCGCTGCACACTTGGTATCCGCTGCACAACGAATTCCAACTCGATACCAGTGCGCTACTGGGCACGAACGCCGTGGTGCTGATCGTGGGCGTGGTGATCGGTTCGGTCGGATCGGCCATCGCGATTCGTCGTTTCCTCGACGTCTAGGGCGGTTTGGCTACTGCTGCTCGTCGAATTCGAGCGCGAGTGAATTGACGCAGTAGCGCAGACCCGTCGGAGTCGGTCCATCGTCAAAGACGTGGCCCAGGTGTCCGCCGCACCTCGAACAGAGGATCTCGGTGCGCGTGCGAAAGAGGGACCGGTCGGTGCGCTCGAGCACGGTTCCCGGCTCGCACGCGTCAAAGCTGGGCCAGCCGCAGCCGGAGTCGAACTTCTGCTCGCTCGTGAAGAGGTGCTGACCACAACCTGCGCAGGTGAAGACGCCGCTCGCGTCCACGTGAAGCAGTGAGCCGGTGAACGGCGCTTCGGTGGCGGCTCGTCGAAGGACCGCGTAGCTTTCTGGCGAGAGCTGCTCGCGCCACTCCTCGTCGGACTTGTTCACCTCGTAGGCCATCTCTGCACAGTACCGGCGAGTGTGCCGGAACGGTTGCACGCTCCTAGGAGAAGTGGGGCTGCGGTGCCTCGGGAATCACGCGCGGGAATTCCGGCTTGTCGTTCAACAACCTCGAGAATGCGCCGGCGAGTCCTTCGGGGTCGAGTCCGATCTCGGCGAGCAGGGCGTCGGGCCGATGGTGCTCGAGGAAGGCGCGTGGTACGCCGAGGATTCTGGTGGAGGGAAACGGTCGATCGAACTCCTGGGCGCGACCCCGGGTCGCCGACACCATCAAGGTGCCCGCGCCGCCGTGGCGAGTACCGTCTTCGACCGTGATGATGCGGTCGTGGTTGAGCGCGTCGTCGATCATGTCCGGATCGGGTGGCAACACGCGTACGTCGTAGAGAGTGACGCGCGAACGTTCGACACCCATGAGTTCGAGCGCGCGAAGACTGTTCGGCGCCATCTTGCCCACTGCGAGCACGCACAGTGAACCGTCGCCTCGTTCGACCAGACGAGCCTTGAGGCCTTCGCCGATCTTGTGATCGAAGGGCTGGGGCAGAGTCTTGGGGAAGCGAATCGCCGTTGGACTGGACATCGACAACGCGGTCGCCATCATCTCGGGGATCTCTTCGGCGCTCGAAGGGGCGAATATCGTCATGTTCGGAATCGCCAGACAGAGCGCGATGTCGAGAACGCCGTGGTGACTCGGACCGTCGTCGCCGGTGATGCCGGCGCGGTCGAAGATGAACAGCACCGGAAGATTGAGTAGTCCCACGTCGAGGTGTGCCTGGTCGAAGGCGCGCGAGAAGAATGTCGAGTAGATCGCGACGACGGGCTTGAGCCCTCCTATCGCCATTCCCGCGGCCGCGGTCACCGCGTGCTGTTCGGCGATGCCCACGTCAAAGAAACGACTGGGGAAACGCTCTTGGAATCCCAGCAGCCCGGTGGGTCCCGCCATCGCGGCCGTGATGGCGACGATCCGGTCGTCGGCACTCGCCAGCGCCACCAGAGAGTCTGAAAAGGCTTGGGTGAAGGACTGTGGAGCGACCTCCTCCTCGTTGAGTCGCGGCGGCAACTTATAGTCGTGCATCTTTAAGTTGTCGTTGGTCGCGGGCGCGTAGCCGCGACCCTTCTCGGTGAGGACGTGCACCACAATAGGGCCGTCCCACTGTGCGGCACTCTTGAGCACGGTTTCGAGCTGTTCGATGTTATGACCGTCCACGGGTCCGATGTAACGAATGCCCAGGTTCTCGAAGAACGTGTGCGGCGTGACCATCTCACGCACTACAGACGTAAAGCCGTCGATACCCAGGTAGGCGGCCCGGCCACCGGGTAGACGGGGAATCGAGTGACGCACGCGCTCGCGCAACGTCAAGTAGTGCTTGTTCAAACGAAGTGAGGTGAGCGACCGCGACAGCTTGGAGATCGTGGGTGCGTAACTGCGCCCGTTGTCGTTCAGAATGATCACCACGCGCTGATTGGAGACGCCGAGATTGTTGAGGGCCTCGTAGGCCATTCCTCCGGTCAGCGATCCGTCGCCGACGATCGCGACGACGTGGCGCTGGCCTCCGTGTCCGACGAGCTCCTTGTTCTGTTCGAGCGCCACCGAGAGTCCGTGGGCGTAGGAAAGGGCCGTCGATGCGTGCGAGGATTCGATCCAGTCGTGTTGGCTCTCGGAGCGGTTGGGATAGCCCGACAGGCCCCCACGCTGGCGCAAGCCCTTGAAGCCGTAGCGACGGCCGGTGAGCAATTTGTGCACGTAGGCCTGGTGGCCGGTGTCCCAGAGCAGGATGTCCTTGGGCGACTCGAAGACCCGGTGCAAGGCAATGGTGAGTTCGACGACCCCGAGGTTCGATCCAAGGTGGCCACCGGTGGTCTTGACCGTTGAGATGATGAACTCGCGAATCTCGGCACTCAATTTATTGAGGTCTTGGTAGGTGAGCCCTTGAAGGTCCGCGGGCGTTTCGATAGACGGCAAAATCACTCTTTCACCCTACTTGGGGGTATGTGGACGCCACCCTCAATTTGCGGCCCAGTACCGTGACCAAGGGCCCGAATCGCCCCCGCGTGAAAGAAAATCACGAAGGTTGGACGCTCTAGCCGTTCAGCGCGTACACCACCGACACCTGGTCGGTCACCGTTTGGCTGCCGGCTTGCACTGGCACGACCGATGTCGCCTTTCCGACGGCAGTGTTGAACACCGGCGTCGGCACCGTCGAACCACTCGAGTTTTCCTGATCGGACACGCGAACTATGGAACCGACGGTCTCGCCAGCGGCCTTGGCGATGTCGCTCGCCTCGGCATAGGCACTCTTCATGGCCGCCGTGCGCGCCTTCTGGTAGAGGCTGTCCTGGTTGGAGATGGAATACGAGAGGTTGCTCAACTGCACGCCGTTACCCGCGGCGTTGGTGGCGGCGTCGAGTGCGGCGCCGGCTTTGCTGATTTCGTGCAAGGTCACGCTGAGGTCGTCCTCTGCGGTATAGCCGGTCACGACACCATTGTTGTTCGTGTTCTGGTAGATGTTAAGACCCGATGTCTGCATGTTGCGCTTGGTGATGCCGCTCTTGATCAATGCGGCTTCGAGTGCGCTCACGCGGGCGTTATTCGCCGCGAGCGCGTTGGAGGCGTTCTTGGCGATACTGCTCACGCCGATCTGAAAGCTGACCGTATTGGGCGTCCCGGTCGCGGTTCCGCTACCGGTCACCGAGACGGTCGAGCGCGCTGACGACGAGGACGTGCGACCCAGGGCGACGGCGCTCAAGATGTCACCGACGAGCACCAGGACCGCGATGGCCAGCACGACGACGAGCGCCCCGCGACGACGGCCACGCCACGCGTCGCGGCGAGCCTCGTCGTTGTGGTCGTGTTCGTGGTTGTTGTCGCCTTCACTCATGATTTCTCCTTCACTTCGTTGCGCCTACGTCCGTAGGCTGCGCTGACATCGCACCGTGGCCGAAAGTATTGGCTCACGACATCGACTACACCACACAAAGTTGGCTGACTTAACCGATTCTTATGTCAAAAGTGTTACGACTTCATGTCGAAGTCGTGTGAAAGTACGTTCTTTTCGTTGAAGAAAATCAATCGCGCGGTACGCTAGCGACCATGTCGCAAGCTCTCGTCTCGAAGGAAGTCCTCGAAAACACACTCGCCCAAGCGATGACTCTCGGCGGCGAGTTCGCGGAAGTCTTCGTCGAGGATCGTGTCACGTCGTCCGCGGTCCTGGACCAGCGTCGAATCGAAGAACTGAGTTCGGGACGTGATCGCGGCGCCGGCATCCGCGTGGTCGTCGGCGATACGACTGGCTTTGCGCACACGGCCGATCTCTCCGAGAATGGTCTGCTAAGTGCGGCTAGGGCTGCGGCCGCAGTGGCGCGTGAAGGCGGGCGAGGCGTTCGCGAGATCGCGCTGGGTCCCTTGTCAGATAACCCCGCGCGCGCCACGATGCTCCCCTCTGAGGTCGACAAGGCCCGCAAGATCGAATTGCTGCGCCACGCCGATGACGTCGCTCGCTCGCAGGGTTCGTCGATCACCCAGGTGCAAGTAGCGCTCGGTGATTCGAGCCGACGTTTTGTGGTGGCGAATTCCGAAGGCGTCTACGCGGCCGATCATCAGATTCGCACTCGTTTCAATATCTCCTGTGTCGCGACAGGTGACACGGGGATGCAGACTGGTTATCGACCGATCGCGGGTACCAAGGGTTTCGAGTTGTTGAGCGAACTCGCCGTCGAAGAGGCGGCCCGCGGCGCAGCGCAACAGGCCATCACCAAGCTCGACGCACGCCCGGCACCTTCGGGTGATTGGCCGGTCGTGTTAGCCGGTGGCTCGGGGGGCATCTTGTTCCACGAAGCCTGCGGCCACGGATTGGAAGCGGACGCCATTTTGAAGCACGCCTCGGTCTACGCCGACAAGGTGGGACAACAAGTCGCGAGCCCGCTGGTGACTTTGGTCGACGACGGCACCGTACAAGGCGAGTGGGGTTATCTTGCGATTGACGACGAGGGTCGACCAAGCGCTCGCAACGTGCTCATCGAAGACGGTGTGTTGACTGATTACATGTGGGACTACTTGCGTTCGCGAAAGGAAGGGCGAGGGTCCTCGGGCAACGGTCGCCGTCAGAGTTACCAGCATCTGCCAATGGTGCGAATGACGAACACGTACCTCCTGGAAGGAACGTCTGACGCCAGCGAGATCATCGCCCAGACGCCACGTGGTGTTTACGTCGCCCAGCTCGGGGGAGGACAGGTCAATACTGCCACGGGCGACTTCGTGTTCGGCATGACTGCAGCGTTTCTGATTGAAGACGGCAAGATCACGTCACCGTTGCGTGATTGCAACCTCATCGGTAACGGACCCGAGGTTCTCCAACGCGTAGACGCGGTGGCCAATGACTTTTCGATGATGCCGGGCACGTGCGGCAAAGACGGACAGCAAGTGCCGGTCGGAACGGGTCAAGCCACGATGCGCCTTACCAGCGTGACCATCGGCGGTACCGCGTCATGACGCTGCTCGAGCAGGCCGAACGCGTCCTGGAGAAGGCCGTCGGGGGCGAGGAGATCGAGGTTTACCTCTCGAGTGGGGTTGACACTGAGATTCAGGCTTACGAAGGAGCCATTGAGAGCCTCTCGACTGCGAGTTCGTCAGGCGTGGGTATACGTATCCTGCGCGATGGTGCGGGAGGTGCCCAGGTGGGCACGGCGTGGGCGGGCTCGCTCGAGCCCGAAGCGATCCACGACGCCTTACGCGAGGCCCGCGACAACGCGCGCTTTGCCACCGAGGACGAGTTCATTGCCTTCGCGCGACCCGACGGGGTCGCGCCCGCGACTCTCGTGCTGGCTGACCAGTCCGTGCTTTCGACGCCGCTGGACGAGAAGATCGCCATGGCCATCGAGCTCGAATGCATGGTGCGCGCCGGCGACGACCGCATTCGCCAAGTGGATTCGGCGAACTACTCGGACTACGTCGCCGAAGCGGTCATCGTTTCGACCACTGGCATCAAGGCGGCCTACGAGCGATCGGGCGCGTACGTGTCGGTCGAGGCGATCGCGACCGACGGCACGCACGACCAGACCGGATGGGGTCTCAGCGCGGGAAGGTCACCGCGCGAACTCGACATCACCGTCGCAGCCAGCGACGCCGTGTCACGGGCGACGCGGATGCTGGGTGCCGTCAAACCCTCGTCCATGAAATGTATGGCGGTCTTCGATCCACGAAGCACGGCGACCTTGCTCGCGATCGTCGGTGGTGCATTGAGTGGCGAAGCCGTGAACTACGGTCGGTCATTCTTCGCGAATCGGATCGGTGAGGAAGTGGCGTCGTCAATGTTCACGTTGCTTGATGATCCGACGGATCCGCGCCATTTCTCCGCGAGCGTGTACGACGGCGAGGGACTGTCGTGTCGACGCAACGTGCTGATCGAGAACGGTCAATTAAGGGCGTTCGTCTACGACACTGTTTCGGCTCGCCGCGCTGGTACGAATTCGACGGGCAGCGCGGTACGCGGCGGTATCGCTGGATCACCGTCGGCGGGTTGTCGTGCGTTACAACTCAAGCCGGGCGACGTCGACCAGGCCGAGATCTTTCGACGGGTTGGAGAGGGCATTTTCGTGGAGTCGCTCACGGGTGTTCACTCGGGGGTTAATCCCATCTCGGGCGACTTCTCGGTGGGGGTAACGGGCCTCATGATCCGCGCCGGCGAGTTGGCTGAACCCGTGCGCGAGATCACGGTCGCCTCCACGCTCCAGCGGATGTTGCTCGACATCGTGCTCGTGGGCAACGACGTGGAATGGCTGCCCGCTAGCGCGGCCGGGCAATCGCTCGCAATCGAGGGTATCGCGGTCTCGGGCTCTTAATCTGACTTCGTGGTGCTCTTGGCGGGGGCGGCCTTTTCGGTGGTTGTCGCTGGCGCGGGTGTGGGAATTGGCGTGGAAGTCGACGTGCTCGCGGGCGTCGGCGCTTTGGCGCTGGCCTTTGAGTCGCGGCTGTCGTTCTTGTAGAAACCGCTGCCCTTGAAGACGATGCCGACCGCGGAGAAAACCTTTCGTAACTCGCCTCCGCAGTTTGCGCACACGGTGAGGTCGGGGTCCGAGAACTTCTGGACCGCTTCGACGCGCTGGTGGCACGACTGGCACTCGTATTCGTAGGTGGGCATGGCACTCCTGGGGCACGACGACCTGTGCAGTGTACCGGGCCACGTGTGAAGCCCGGTCGCGCGGTAAGTAGGATTGGCGCGTGGACGACTTCCACCAACTCCGTAGAACCTCGCTCAACGGGGCCTTCCCGCGCGATCTGGGGCCTTCGGAAGTCAGTGCGCGGCGAGCGCTGGCCCGTTGCCGGGTGAATATGCAGGCTGCCACCACCGCGAGTGTCGCCGCTAACGCCATGAACAAGGGTGACGTCCTTGCCACCGCGCGCGTGGCGGGCATGCAGGCCGCCAAGCAAGCGGCCGCCCTGTTGCCAATGTCCCACCCGGTGCTCGTGGGCAACGTGTACGTGAACTTCGTGATCGCTGACACCCACATCGACGTGGAGGCGAGTGTTGACACCGTGGACCGGACCGGCGTCGAGATGGAGGCCTTGATGGCCGTGACCGTCGCGGCGTTGACCATCTACGACATGTGCAAGTCGACCGACCGTACCATGACCATTGAGGACGTGGCTTTGTGGGAGAAGTCCGGGGGCCGCTCGGGCACCTGGCGGCGCGAGGAGGCGCTGCTCGAAGCCCGCAAGAACGCGGACCGCTGAGTCGTGGTTGGCGCGCCTTCGCGCCACTACCCTCGTTGAGGTGAAGAGACGTCGATGAGCACCATCCGCGGGGGAATCGAGCAGAGTCGAGAACGCCTGGTGGCCCTGATACTGCTGTTGCAACGAGCCTGGAGCGACGGACGGCCCCTTACGCAAGAAGAGATCATCCGCGAGCTGAAAGTAGACGAGTACCCGGCGTCGTCCAAGGGTCCCAAGAAGGTCCGGGCCTACGAGGGCAACGAGGGTGCGGTTCGACAGAAGTTCGAGCGCGACAAAGCGCGTATCCGCGACCTCGGCTTTGACATCGAGACTGTCACCTTGCCCGATGACAGCATTGGCTACCGGATAGACCCGGCGAGCGGTTACGCGCCAGTGATCCACTTCGACGAAGACGAGCAGCGGGTGGTGCAATTGAGTCTGCGGTTTTGCGGCTTCGGGTCTTCGGGCGCTTTTAGCGTGTTCAACGAGACACCGGCGAGCGAAGGCGGCCTCGAGTTCTCCGCGTACTATACGCCCGTAGTGCGTGCCCTTAAAACGCGTCGCGTGTTGCGTTTTTACTACCAGTCCTCGACCAACAAGGAACGCGAGGTCGAGCCACTAGTAATCGACGTCCTGAACGGGATTTCGTATCTGGTGGCAAGGGTGAGGGGCACGGGCGAGATCAAGGGGTATCGGTTCTCGCGCATGACGTCGATGCCCGAGGTGCTGGGTGATTCCTTTGAGGTCGACGACGTGGTGCTCGAGGTCGCGCGGGCCTGGCGGGCCGAATTCCAGAAGGAACCCACGCCCATCGACGTGGTCGTGACCACGAACGCCAACTACGCCGATCTCCTGGTGCGCCAGTTTCCGGGCGCGCTCGCCGCGACCAAGAAGGAGGGCAGGGTCGAAGTCGGGGTCTCGTTCCAGAGTCCTCGGGCAGCCCTTCGTTTCGTGCTCGAGGCGGCCGAACGAGTGAGGCTCCTGAGTCCCAAGTCACTGCGCCTCGAACTTGCGCAGTGGCTGAAGCGGGTGAATCGGGGCGAAGTACCGTCACTGGGTTCGCTCAAGTTCTCCACGCCCACCTCGAGTGACGTGCTGGGCGAGACCCTGCAGCTGTTGCACGCGGTCTACCTTTCCGAGGATGGTCTTCGCATCAGTGAACTCGCAACCCGGTTCAACCTGAGCCGCGAGCACGTGCGACTCATAATGGACCGGCTCTCCTCCCTCGAGCCCATGGCCGAGTCCAACGACGGTTCCGGGCTCTTTCCCGCCCACGTCATCAAGGACTGCGACGACTGGGATCACGAGGAGACTGACGATTCGACCTACCGTGCGGATTTCATTGACGAGTATGACGAACCGTCGGCTCTGATGTGGCGTGACCTTTTCGAACTCAATATCGCGCTGCGTGAGGCGTCGCGCGTTTACACCGACCCGGCCATTTACTCGGCGATCGACAAGATCGAGGACGTCGCCCGGGACTTCGTGCAAGTCGAACTCGCCAACGAGGCGATGCTGAGCCTGGTCCAGCAGGCCATTGACCAGCACGAGCAGTTAAAGATCCTTTACGCACCGGCTTCGGCCGAAGGTGCCAGCGAGCGCACGGTCGAACCCCGCGAGATCAAGGTCTTGAATGGCCATACTTATATGCGGGCGTTCTCCACCAACCGCGGCTCCTGGCGCACGTTTCGAATCGACCGCATCACCGACATCGTCGCCAGGTCGCCCGCCAGCGAGGAGCGACCTGGCGACGACGTCGTCAATTGGCTCACGCAGGTCGGCGACGAGGGTGAAGAGGTGGTGGTCATCGTCGAACCCTACGCGCGCTACCTCTTTGAGCCCCTGCCCAGTTCGCAGTGGCTGGCGCTCGCCGATGGTCGTCACGCCGTGAAATTCCGGGTGAGCGACGAATCGTTCCTCGACCACCTCATGGTCCTCGCGGGACCGGGGGCGGTCGTGGCGACCGAGAAGTTCGCTACGGCTGGCCACGAGCTCGCCCGTCACATCGCCGCGACACTGTAGCGACCGTTGGGCCCCCCAAAGGGGTGGGCGTGCTGCGAATATTCTCTCGACGGTCCAGTGACGTGAGCTACTTCACCGACGATCACGCCCTTGAACTCGAAGGCATGGTCGACGGTCCCGGTTGGTGGTTACGCGGTGACGGTGACACCCGTCGTGAGCGTGACGTGGCCGAAGTACTGGTACACACCAACCGCGCTTCCGTACTTGGTTATGACCTCATCTTTGCGGCGCCGCGCGCCGTCTCGATCCTGGTCGCGCTCGATCCACCGAGTGCGGGCGCGCTCTTGGAGGCGCATCGCTCCTCGGTCGCCTCTTCGATGGACTACCTCGAACAACGAGCCCTGGTGGTGCGCGACCGAAGGGCGGGGGCGGACCGCGACGAACCAGGTCGTTGGGAGAGCGTGGTGAGTTTCACCCACGGAGTCAATCGACACGGTGAGCCCCACGTGCACGATCACGTGCTCGTAGGAGCTCGCCCGGAACACGCGACCACCGTGCTCGACGCGCGATCGCTCTACGTCCACGCGCGCGCCGCGGACGCCCTCTATCGGTCATCCCTGCGCCAGCTCGTCGCGCAGGAGACACCCTGGGTGACCTGGCGTTCGTTTCACGGCGTCGAACACGTCATTGGTGTGGATGAGGGCTATCGAGCCCTGTGGGGAGGTCACTTCGACGATCGAGGCGAAAAGCGGCATTGGCGACGCGAGGAGATCGTCGCGCGCTGGCGTGACGACGTGGACCGCTTCGAGGTCACCGGCGAGGTGCCACCCCCGACGAGGGATAGGGCGAGTGTTGACGAACACGTCTTCGGGTCGGCTCTCGAGGGTTCGCGCGAGATCACCCGACGCCAACTGGTGGGCGCCTGGGCCGAAGCGGCGACCTATGGCGAGGGGGCCCAGGAGATCACTCGTTCGATCGACACGTTGTACCCGGCGCTTCGCGACTCGCGGGGCGTTCGCGAGGCTTCGATCGGGCTCAGCGAGGCCCGGATGATCCGGCTCGTGCGTGAACGCGGTCCGCGGCCCCTCGCGAGCGAGGATCTCGAGCGGTGGGCTCAGCGTTCGAGGGAGCGATCGGTCGGGTACGAGCGCTCGAGGTAGCGAGTGAATCGCTCGTCGAGGTAGGACGGGGTGAGGCCGATCCAGCTCATTCGTTTGGTGGCGTCGAGGCCGAGGGCGTAGCCGGGGCGTCCCTGGGCGATGCTCGCGAGGGTCGCGCGGTCGCGTTCGACCCAGGCCGTACTCTGGCCCGTTCGCCTTCCCCGGGCACTCAGCTGGACGCTCGGGCTCGCCACGAGCGAGCGGCCCGCTAGATGCTGAAGTAGTTCCAGCGTGGGCCGGTCCCCGATACCCGGTAGGACGACGGTCGTGGGAAAGAGCGAGAGAAAGCCCTCGCCCGATGCTCCCCAACGGCTGCGCGCCTGACTGAGATCTTGGAGACAGGCGAGGGTGAGTACGCCCTGACCCCCGCCTTCAGAGACGATGCTCGCGAGTCGCGGTAGCGGCGCCACGTTGGCGAGTTCGTCCAGGGCGAGTAGGAGCCGGGCACCCTTTTCGTGGCGGTCGTACGTGGCGTGCACCAACTCGTCAATCAGGCCCACCACGAGCGGGGTCGTCACCGCCTGGTATCGACTGGGCGCCACGATGTGCAGTTGATGGGGTCCGGCGAGGAACTCGTCGACGTCGAGGGGTGCCTCGCGCGCAGACGCGCGTGCCGCCTCGGTGCGCACGCCGGCGAATAACCCCGAGGTCGTGGACCAGATGCCCGATCGTTCGCGTTCTTCGGTGGCGAGAACGCCGCTCAGCAGCGAGACCGAAGGGTGATGATCGCCGTAGCGTTCGTGCAACGCGTGAAGTGCGTCGTCGGCGTGTCGGTGGTCGACGCGTGACGCGAGAGTACCGAGCGACTCGTCGCCGAGTGCCGCGGCGTGCAGCAACGGTGCCACGAGTGCACCAGCGCGCTCGGTCCAGTGGTCGTCGCTGCGATCGCCGCGACCTCGTCGTGAGACGTCGATGAGCGTGCGCGACGCCAAAACTGCTCCGTCCCAACTTTTTGATTGACGAATTGGTGAGTATCCAACACGTTGCACTCCATTTGGTGTATAGACCGTTCCCGACGGATCGAACAGAAGGATCGCTGCGTCGCGTCGTGCGTTTGCCATTGCATTCACGACGTCGTTCTTCGTTGACGTGATGACGCAAGATCGCTTTGTGATCAGGAGATTTGGAATGATGAGTGATGTCGTCTTTCCACTTCGACTTGGTCCGAGCACCAACGTGGAGCGCTGCGATCCACTCGTCGCGTCACCGTGTCGTGTTTGACCTAAGTAGATGCCATCGTCGATCACGCACGCAACGGTTGCAAATTTTTTCAAAAAATTTCGAAATGCTTGACATTGGTGTGTAAAGCGAGTGGACTTTTAGATGTCCTCTTGCGGAGGAGGTCATCGTTGTACTGATGTGTTGCTTGCAATGCGACTGTTCAACGCTCTTTCGCAAAGGACCGTGCACTGCGGACAGTCACTGCACAGCTGCGAAGCTGGGTGGACATGGTCGAGTACACGTCTGTCAAGGCGGTACCAAGTTTGAATTCACCACGGTGGTGTCTTCGAGGTCCCAAATTGATTCATTGATGAGTCCCAAGGAGGGAAAGTGGCACCAGCTGCGAAGAAAAAGGCGGTAGCCAAGAAGGCGCCAGCCAAGAAGGCGGCTAAGAAGCGCGCCCCAGCCAAGAAGGCTGCAAAGAAGAAGGCCGTAGCGAAGAAGGCTCCGGCCAAGAAGGCGGCCAAGAAGCGCGCCCCAGCCAAGAAGGCGGCGAAGAAGAAGGCCGTAGCGAAGAAGGCTCCGGCCAAGAAGGCGGCCAAGAAGCGCGCTCCGGCGAAGAAGGCGGCTAAGCGCCGTCCCGCCAAGAAGGCTGCTGCAAAGAAGATGTAGTTTCAGTCCGTTCGCGGACGTGTGTTCGAGGGGGCCCGAGGGCCCCCTCGAGTGCTTTCCTGGCCCACTTCGAGGTCGTGCGCCTCGTCGATGTCCAAGGCCCAGGGGCTGTCGAGAATGACCCGCCAGGTGATGCCCAGCCGCTGGGCCTCGCGCTCGTGGAGTTCTCTGGAGTGGGGACCATAAGCGAAGTGAAAATCGAGGCCCGACGGCAAGGCCAAGACGTTGGTGCCGCGCTGGTGATGGTCGGTGACGATGGTGACGCCTGGTTCGGGCTCATATCGACCGAGGCCGTCCGGTTGGGCCAGATCACCGTGGACGAACATCAAGGTCTCAAAACGACCCCCAAGAACTCGATAGGCGAGCGTCGCAGCACCCGAGAGGTTCGTCGAGTGCGACTCGAACACCTCCACACCGAGGCGGCGCGCGAAGTCGCTGACCTCGTAGGACTCCGAGAGCACTATGACGTGTCGTGGCGCGCTCGCCCTAATGACGCTTTCGGCGAGATTTCGTGCCAGTTCGGTGACATTGAGAACGCCAGCGACTCGAAGTCGCTCTTTGGCAACGGTGAAATCCTTCACGGGGATCAGAATTACTAACTCGTCCACAGGTTTGCATGCTAGGTGAGTGTGGCTTGGGTACCCTTAGAACGTGGGCGCCGTCAAGGACGATTTTCTTCAATTTGAGCGCCCATTACTCGAGCGTGGCGAAATCGTGGTCGGCCTGGACGAGGTGGGTCGAGGCGCACTCGCTGGTCCTCTCACCGTGGGCGCGGTCGTCTTGTCGTCCCTGCGCGAACCTCCCGAGGGACTCAATGATTCGAAGTTGCTCTCGCGACGGCGACGTGAAGATTTGCAGATTCCCCTGCGTGAATGGTGCGATGATTGGTCGCTCGGCTCAGTGAGTGCGCGCGAGATCGATGAGTGGGGCATTCGAGTGGCCCAGGCGGTGGCGTCGACGCGCGCGCTCCAGGGGCTTCGCGTCGCACCGACCTACGCCCTGGTTGACGGCCCCATCAACTTCCTCGCCGTAGGTTCGCTACGACTGGAACTCGCGGATGCCCCGCCCGCGCTCTGCTTCGCCGATTTGGCGTGTTCGGCGATCGTCAAGGGCGACCGTCGCAGCGCGACCATCGCGGCAGCGTCGGTCTTGGCCAAGGTAGCGCGTGACGGTGTCATGGTGGCGCTCCACGAAGAATGGACGCACTACGGGTGGTCGACCAATAAGGGCTACGGGGCGCCAGAGCATCTGGCGGCCCTGAGACGCTACGGTCCCGTCACCCATCACCGTTGTTCGTGGAACCTTCCCGAAATGGCCCCAGCGGGCGCGGAGACTAAGATTTCCTAGTTATGGCTCCGCTGCTCGTCGTCGACGATTTGAAGGTCCAGTTCGCGGGTCGGAGCATGCTCGCCACGGCGGTCGACAATTTTTCCCTGGCCATTAACGCCGGCGAGAGTGTTGGCTTGGTCGGCGAATCCGGTTGCGGCAAGACCACGACGGGTCTTTCCATTATGCGACTTCTGCCGACGAACGCAAAGATCGCCCAGGGCACAATCACTCTGGATGGTTTGGAACTCACGTCCCTGCCAGAAAAGGAGATGCGCCGGCATCGAGGTAAAACCGTCGCGCTCATTCCTCAAGACCCCATGAGCTCGCTTAACCCGACGATGAAGATCGGTACCCAGATCGGCGAGGGTCTTCGAATTCACGAGGGCGCCAGTGAGGAACAGGCTCGTGAGCGCGCTCTCGAAGTATTGGAAATGGTCGAGATGCCTCGTCCGGCTGAGCGGCTCGACCAGTATCCCTTCGAGTTGTCTGGCGGACTGCGTCAGCGCGTGATAATCGCCATGGCACTCGTCTGTAAGCCGAAATTGCTCATTGCCGACGAACCAACCACGGCGCTGGACGTCACGATCCAGGCGCAGATCCTCGACATCATCGATCGTCTGCGCTCCGAGCTCAACATGGGTCTGCTCTTGATCACCCACGACATGGGAGTCATTGCCGGCCGAACTGACCGGGTCGTGGTCATGTACGCGGGTGAGCGCGCTGAGGGCGCCTCGACGGGCGACCTTTTTCACTCGATGCGACACCCGTACTCTCAGGCATTGCTCGCCTCGATGCCGAATCTGGAGAACACCACCAAGCACGAGCTCGCGTCCATCGCGGGTATGCCGCCCGACCTCACCAAGGAGATCGTCGGCTGTCCGTTCGCGCCGCGCTGCTCACGGGCCCAGGACCGGTGTCACGTCGAAGACCCGCCCCTCACCTTCGACGGCGATCATTCCTACGCGTGCTTCTTCCCGGTGAATGGTCCCGCGCCGGTCGAGGTGAAAGCGGAATTTTTCGATTCCTCGAGCAGGTCGCTGAAGGAGATCATCCGGGTCGAAGGCCTGGTGAAGGAATTCCCGATCAAAGGTGGCTTGGTACGTCACAAGGTAGGCGCGATTCAAGCCGTTTCGAACGTGGATTTCTCGATCGCTGAAGGGGAGACCTTCGGGCTGGTTGGCGAGTCTGGTTGTGGCAAGACCACCATCGGGCGAATGTTGGTCGGCATCGAGACTCTCACCGCGGGTCAGATCTACTTTGACGACCGCTTGGTCACCGACGAAAAGCTCAAGATGTCCAAAGAGGACTATCGCCAACGCCAGATGATGTTCCAGGACCCGTATTCCTCGTTGGATCCGCGCATGAGTGTCAATGACATCATCGGTGAACCGTTGCTCGTCCAGCGAGAGGGTACCAAGGTCGAGCGACAGCGTCGAATCTACGAACTGCTCGATATCGTCGGCCTCAATCATCAGGCGGCTAATCGCTACCCGCACGAGTTTTCCGGAGGCCAGCGCCAGCGAATCGGTCTGGCCCGAGCTCTGGCGCTCAATCCTCGTCTTATCGTGGCCGATGAGCCGGTGTCGGCGCTCGACGTGTCGGTGCAGGCTCAGATCCTCAACCTGATGAAAAACCTGCAGCGCGAGCAGAATCTCTCGTACGTCTTTGTGAGCCACGACCTCGCTGTGGTGTACTACATGGCTAATTCCATCGCCGTGATGTACTTGGGGAAGATCGTGGAGATTGGTGACGCAGAATCAGTGTTCCGTCGGCCCGCGCATCACTACACCCAGGGTCTCTTGGACGCGGTGCCGGTGCCCGATCCGGCCGAAGCACGAAAGAAGCGGGGGCTGCAAGTACGAGGAGAGCTTCCTTCGCCGATCAATCCGCCATCTGGCTGCCGCTTCCGCACGCGATGCCCTCGTGCGGAAGCGTTGTGCGCGGAGGCGGAACCCGCCATGACGAGCTTTGGCGAACGTCATCAAGCGGCGTGCCACTTCCCGCTTCGCACACCTGTCTCGATCTCAAAGTAGAGATCCGCAGGGAACTTGAGGTTCCCTGGAGCCCGATGCCTAGCGTTCGAGGAGCCGGACTTCAAAGGCGTCGCGCAGCGCGTCGCCGATGTAGTTGATCGAGATGACCACGAGAATGAAAATCGCCGCGAGCGGCCAGATCTCCCACCAGAATCCATTTTGGATCTGGTCGGCCCCGGACTGCAACATCGTTCCCCAGTCGGTTTGAGGCGGCTCGATGCCGAGTCCGAGAAAACCCAAAGCCGAAAGGAAGAGGATGGCGTCAGCGACCGAGAACGTGGCGACAGTGACGATGTTGCTGATTGAATTCGGAAAGACGTGCCGTCGAATGACGTGAAGCTTGCTCGCGCCCATCGAGGTCGACGCCTTGGCGTAGTCGAGGTTTCGTATAAGAAGGGCGTCACCCCGGATTATTCGAGAATTGCCCCACCAACCGGTGAAGCCAATAATGCAGATCAGAAAGACCGTGGAGCGCCCAAATATCGTGATTAGCGTAATCAGGAAAAAGATATAGGGGATTGAGAGGAACGCGTCAATCAGTCGCATCATCACCGTGTCCACGACGCCACCAACGAAGCCCGCAATCATCCCGTACAGGGTGCCGACGACGATGGTGATGAATCCCGCCAGGATTCCTAGAGTGAGCGAGTACTCGCCACCAAAGAAGATTCGACCAAGTTCGTCAAAACCGTTGCTGTCGGTACCGAGCCAGTGCGCACTCGATGGCGGCTCGTTCTGGGGAGTCCCAAAGGCGATCGCTTGATTCGTCTGGTTCGTGGGGTGTAGGTGGGGCACGAGAAAGCACGCCGCGGCCACGACGACGAGATAGATACACGAGGCGATCGCCAGTTTGTTCCCCATGAACACCTTGAGGCGTTGACGCCACAGCGGAATTGGCACGTCCTGATCACTGAAGGCGGCGACGTCAGTGGCGGACGTGGTCACTTGTCGGTTCCCTGGATACGAAGACGGGGGTCGATGATGCCCAGCGTGACGTCCGCCGCGAGGTTCCCGAGCAAGGTGAAGATCGACACAAGAATTGTGATACCGAGCACGACGGGAACATCGAACTGAAGGGCGGCGTTCAATGTCTGAAGGCCGAGGCCGGAGTAGTTGAAGACGTATTCGACAATGAGAGCCCCACCGAACAGCGCCGGTATCGAGAGACCAAGGATGGTGACAATCGGCCCGAGGGCGTTGCGAAAGCAGTGGCGCCAGAGCACTCGCCGTGCACTGCATCCTTTGGCCCGGGCGGTGCGTACGTAGTCCTGAACCAGTACTTCTAGGACGCTGCCGCGCATGAAGCGGCTGATGCCCGCGACCCCAAGAAGGGTGAGGCAACCCACCGGCAAGATGAATGATTTGGGATCCGTGAAGATGGCCCACGGAGCGACGCCTTCGGGCGGTGAGATAGGTAGATGCAAGGTATTAAAGCCGAATATCTCGATGGCTAAGAGACAGAGCAGGAAGGTCGGAATGGCGTAAAGCAGGAAGGCGCCGCCGGTGGCGACGTAATCGATGGTCGTGTTGCGGCGCGAAGCCTGGAAGATCCCTAACGGTACTGCGATGATGAAGGTGAAGATGAGCGCACTCAGCGCCAGCCAGACGGTACGCGGTACGTAGAGTGCGATGATCGTGCGAACGGAAAGCTCCTGCTTGTAGGAGTAACCGAGATTGAAGTGGACGACCAGTTGAAAGATGTATTGGTAGAAACGCGTCCAGTACGAACCGAGGAGGCCGTGCTGGTACGCCCAGATGTGCACGTTGTAGGGCGTACTTCGAGCCCCTAGGACTGAATACGCCGGAGCGAGAATACCGTGCGGCTGAAAATAGGGGAGCGAAAAGGTGATGACAATTACGATCAGCAGGACGATTACCGACTGCACAAGTCGTCTCAAAATGTACGAAAACACGGGCTTAGGCTACCATCCAGTTCAGTTGGCAACGAGAAGAGGGGTCCAATCGGACCCCTCTTCTCGTTGTAATTCTCGACTTCACTTATTCAATAACGAGTACTCCTAGTAGTGCCAGTACTCGGGTGTCCAAGTCTCCAAAACGTCCTTGAAGCCGATGCTGCTCTTCAACGACTTGGAAACTTCAGTGAGTGTCGTCTGGACGGGGTCCCACAGCACGGGCAGGTTGTCCGCGGTGAACTGTGCGAAAGTCGTCAACTTCACGTTCGTGGACAAGGTTGCCTTGATGAGTGAGTCCATCGTCGGGTTCGAGTACTGACCACTGTTCGATCCGGCGCCGGTCAAGTAGAGCGGCTCGCCCGATGGGTAGTAGTCCGGCGCGTACAGCCAGCCACCACCCCAGTTGCAGATGTCAAACGTGGTCGCTGCGTTGTAGGCCGAAGGGCATGAACCAGCCGTGTCGTTGAAGGTACCCGTGGTCTGGGTGATCCCGATACCAAGGCTCGTCCAGTCCGCGATCACAGCATTCATCTCGGTCGCCAACGACGGGACGCCGCTGTAGTACTCAAGGCTCAGGGTCAACTTTTGGCCCTGGGTAATGCCCGTGCCACACTGACCAGCGCCAGTTCCGGGGCTCGTGCAAACGAGTTGCCCACTCTGGTCGGTCCAGCCGTTCTTCGTGAAGTCCGCTTCAGCGGTCGTCAAGTCGTACGGGTAGGGCTGGGTGATCTTGCCGACTTCGCTCGATGGAGTACTCAGCGGTACGGCCGAATACGTCGCGGCGGCGTAACCCTTGTCCGCCGACTTGATGATGGCGGCTTGGTCAATCGAGGACTCCAGCGCTTGACGCACGTACAACTGGTTCAAGAACACCGCTCCGGGGTTCTTGCCGAAGTTGAGGTTCATGTAGTTGTTGGAGAAGGGAACCGTCACGACGAGGTTGAACTTGCTCGCTACTGGGGCCCAGTTGGGTCCAGCGGTACCAGGTGATGGAGCCGGCGACGTCAAGACCGAAGGGTCTACGTAACCATAGGTAATGTTGCCAGCTTCCAACTGGTTCTGCTCAGCGGTGGTCGAAGTGAAAGCAACCTGCTTGACGAATTCCACCTGAGCCTTCTGAGGCCCAGAGTACGAAGGGTTCGCCTGGAACTCTGCGTTGCCCAAATTGTCCATCTTGATCAACTTGTAAGGACCGTCGACGCCGCTCTGCCACAGCTTGCCGGTGAAGGTCGAGGTGTTGGCGGCCTGCTTGGTCAAGTAGGCCTGAACTGCCTTGCACGCGGCGATCGTCGAAGCGGCACCGTACTTACCAGACGCACAGTCGCTCTTCTTGGTCGCGCTCGTCACATCCCAGCTATTGGCCATTGGCGTGATGGTTGCCAACTCGTTGTCCGTGAACCACAGGGGACTCACGGGGCTCTTCAAGTGGATCGTGACAGTGTTACCCGAAGCTGAGGCACTCGCCACTTGGTCGGGAATACCCAAACCCTTGGTGTAGGTGCAGAAGCCCGAGGGCACGGCGTCGTACATGTTAAGGAAGAACAAGACCGACTCGGCGTCAACCGTCTGGCCGTCGGCGAACTTCCAGCCCTTCATGTTGATGGTCACGGTTTTGTTGCCGTTTGAATACTTCGGAAGGTTTCCAGTCGATATTCCCGTATTCAAACCGGCATTGTTGCCGAGACCGAAGAAGTAGAGCGGTCGATACATGAAGATCTGGAAGTTCGAGGTGTTCGTGACCGTACAGTTCGCCGGTGGGTAGAACGGCAAAATATAGTTTGGCGTCGCGTTCGCGGGTTCCGCGATTGTGATCACGTTAGGAGTCGCCGCCGCACCGCTGATCGTCGGCACAATGAGTCCGACGGCTGCGGACGCGATGGCCACCCCGATGGTTAGTGCTGCACGATTCTTAACTTTTCGAAACATATTGCCTCCCAGCGCCACCTAAGTGGTCACATATTGTTTCACCGGCTTTCGTCGGCGGTCTGGCAATCACTGTACCCGAGGGTAAGTACCCTTACAAGCGCCAATAAGGTTGAAATAACATTCTCGAAACGTTCGAAGTTGAGCCGTGACGCACCTCGCGATGCCATGAATTACCACAAGTCATGCGTTTCTAGGTTTTCCGAGCGGCATCCACTGACCGAACTGTCACTGAATTGTCATGGATGATGAGAGGTGTCCGTCGTCTTTGATGACCGGTCACACTCGAGAGATCGCGAAGTCAACAAAGTGCGAACAAAATGTGAAGTTATGTATTTTAATGTTCACTTTGAAGGACGTCCCGCGTGATTTAGTTTGCTAGCACGTTGAAGTGAGTCTGCGATCACGTCGATTCGTTTGCACGAAAAAGTACATTCGAGATCTGCGGCGAAATGACAATCGTCACTTCTCCAGGGCCGCTCGCACGATTGACGTGGCGTCGGGATGCTCGAAGGAGAACCCGCCTTCGAGCAGGACGTGAGGCACGACCCGTTGCGATGCCAGAACGGCCTCGCTGGTCAATTGAGCGCCGAGCACAATCCTTAGACCGACCCGGGGCACGCGAGCGAGGTGCGGGCGGTGCATCTCGTGCGCCAGCACTGTGGTGAAGTCGCGGTTCGTCAGCGGCGTCGGACAAGTCAGATTGACGGGTCCATCAATGTCGTGATCGATAATCCAGAGAATGGCTCGGATTTCGTCGCGTAGTGAAATTGGGCTCGTCCACTGGAGACCGTTCGCGAGAGTCCCACCAAGTCCCCACTGGAACAGTGGCAATTGGCGCTTCAGCGATCCGCCGCGTCGGTCTAGGACGATTCCTGTTCGAAGGAGTGCGACGGTGGTACCTCGAGCACGAAGCGCGAGAGCCGACTCTTCCCACTGCTTACAAGTGTCAGCGAGAAACCCGTGACCTGCCGAAGAGGACTCGTCCAGGACTTCGTCACCTCTCGAACCGTAGAAACCAATGGCAGATCCGCTCGCCAGTCGTGGTGTCCCTTCGGGCAGTGCCGCGAGCGTGCTCACGAGTAGCGCTGTTGATTGCGTGCGTGAGGTGACGATCTCTCGTTTGCGCGTGTCGTTCCATCGCTTGTCGGCGATACCGGTTCCCGCGAGATGTACCACTGCTTCCAATCGCCCCGCTCGCTGGAGGTCACCGTCGTCCACGAGTTGACGCGAAGGGTCCCAGCGCACGGTAGAGGCCGTTTGATCCGCCCCGGGTCGGATGAAACGCACGACTTCATCGCCGCGCTCGAGGAGCGCCTGGACCAGCGCGGTACCTATGAAACCCGATGAGCCAGTTATTCCAACACGCATCGTTCCCTCCACGTACTTAGGATCAGTGAGGCCAGAAGATCCGGGTGTGAAAGATGGGCGCCGTGCCCCGCCTTTTCGAGTTCGCGCGTCTCGAAACAGGGACTGAGTTCGCGCAAGTCCTGGCACAGGGACCGGTAGTACTCAACGTGGTACGCGTCACCGTGCGCGTAGAGGGTGGGCACTTCGAGCTGGGAAAGGTCAAAGGGTATCGCGCCGGTGCTCAGGAGCGAGAGATCGCTATAGAGGGCGGGCCCGTCGAGGCGCCGTGATCGCCGTTCGAGTTCGCTCAGCCGCTCCCAGGCACTATTCGAGACCATGCGTCGAAAGAACATTTCGGCCTCGTACTCGGGATCATCCGAAAGGATCGATCGTGAATTTTCGCGGTGGCGCACCCAGGGTAGGGGTGCCTCGTAGGCAATGACCTGCTGGGAGAGTGCCGGGTCGCGTAGCGCGGCTCCGAGGGCCACGACGCCACCGAAACTGTGACCGAAGTAGAGCACCGGGCCTTTCTCCGCCTCACGCCGAGCGAGGGCGAGCAGATCGTCGACGTGAAACTCGAGTCCGAGTGGGACGAGCCCCCGTGAACCCTGGTACCCACGTCGGTCGTAGGCAATGAGGTCAAAAGACTCCATCCGTCGGGCCAGCCGGGCAAAAGAACCGCCGCGGTCGAGCCCGCCGTGCACGCAGATCACGCTGGCGAGGGGCGCTTTGACCCGGCGTTCGGCGACGGCCAGGTCCTCGACGGGCGAATCGGCCACGAAGTGCAGGCCTCGGGGAATCGCGCGCTCAGAGCTCATAAGCGAAACCTACCGGCTTTGCTCGTGGTGGCGTCCCCTCGTTGGCGTGTTCGTCGCCCCTAGGCTGGAGGGGTGACTACGCCACCTGACCCAGTCTCACCTCGTGCGATAAAGGGTTCCTTCGGGCCCAACGCGTGGCTCGTCGATGACATGTACGACCGTTTCCTCGCCGATCCGGACTCGGTGTCGCCGAGTTGGCGCGAGTTCTTCGCCGATTATCAGCGTTCGACGGTGCCGACGGTCGCCACGAGCGTGGTGCACGCGCCGCCGCCCAGGGCCATTGTCGATATCGACGAAGAGGCCACACCGCTTCGGGGCGCCGCAGCGCGAATTGTGACCAATATGAACGCGAGTCTCGCGGTACCCACCGCGACCAGTGTTCGTACGGTGTCCGCCAGGTTGTTGGAGATCAATCGAATAGCTCTCAACGAGTCGCTCGCACGAGCGAGTGGCGCCAAGGTGTCCTTCACCCACTTCATCGCCTTTGCCATCGTGAAGGGTCTCGGCGAGGTCTCCGCGCTTAACGCGACGTTCGTCGAGGCGGTTGACGAGAAGGGCACGCCAGGTGTTCGGCGCCATGAGCACGTGGGCCTCGGACTCGCCGTCGACGTTGAGCGTCCCGACGGCACTCGAAACCTGTTGGTGCCGGTCATCCGCGACGCGGACACCTTGGACTTCCGTGAGTTCCTCCTCGCCTACGAGAGTCTCGTGCGAAAGATCCACAGCGCTTCGTTCGGCGCTGACGACTTCGTGGGCGCGACGGTCTCGCTCACCAATCCGGGAACCCTCGGCACGGTGCAGTCGGTACCGCGACTCATGCCCGGTCAAGGTGCGATCTTCGGTGTCGGAGCGCTGAATTGGCCCGCCGGATTCGAAGCCGCTGACCCGCGCGCGCTCGCCGAATTGGGCGTCGGTAAGGTGCTGACCCTCACCTCGACGTACGACCATCGGATCATTCAGGGCGCCGAGTCCGGACTGTTCTTGAAGTATGTCGCCGAGTGTCTGACCGGTGGTCACAGCTTTTACGAAGAGATCTTCACCTCGCTCGGCATTCCCTACGAACCCGCTCAGTGGTCGACGGACCGCAATCCTGCCGTCGGAGATGGTGATGCCGAGAGGATCCTCAAGCAGATCCGGGTCCAGGAACTCATCAACATGTACCGGGTGCGCGGCCACCTGAACGCCCACCTCGACCCGCTGTCGAGCGAACCTCCGGCGCTGCATTCGGAACTGGACCTGGCGACCTACGGACTCACGATCTGGGACCTTCAGCGAACCTTCGTGGTGGCTGGACTCGCGGGAAAGAAAGAAGCGACCCTCGAAGAGATCTTGGCTATTTTGCGCGACGCCTACTGTCGCACGATCGGCATCGAGTACGGCCACATCATGGACCCCGAGCAGAAGCGTTGGATCCAAGAACGGGTCGAGGGCGTCAAGCAGACCATGACCGTCGAGCAGCAGCACCGGGTGCTCGAGGCGCTCAACGAGGCGGAGGTCTTCGAGAAGTTCCTGCATTCGCGCTACGTCGGTCAGAAGCGATTCGGTCTCGAAGGCGGTGAGTCGACCATTGTCGCGCTGCAGACCATCTTGGACGTGGCGGCCGACGAGGGACTGCGCGAGGCCGTGATCGGCATGGCGCACCGTGGACGACTCAACGTGCTCGCGAACATCGTGGGCAAGTCCTACAGCGACATTTTCTCGGAGTTCGAGGGCAATCTCGATCCCGAGAGCGTCCAGGGCAGCGGCGACGTGAAATACCACAAGGGTTCGCGTGGCACGTTCAAGAATCCTCGCGGTGCAGCGATCGAGGTCTCGATGGCTTCGAATCCTTCGCACCTCGAAGCGGTGAGCCCCGTCGTCGAGGGCATCGTGCGCGCCAAGCAAGACCTCGTCATCCGACCCAGTGACGGCACGCAATGGGATAAGATGGCCTCGGTCTTTCCCTACTTGGCGATTCTCATCCACGGTGACGCCGCTTTCGCGGGTCAGGGTGTGGTCGCCGAGACCCTCAACATGTCCCAACTCTCGGGCTACCGCGTCGGGGGATCGATTCACATCGTGATCAACAACCAGGTCGGCTTCACCACTGCCCCGGAGTCGGCGCGGACGAGTTATTACCCGACCGACGTGGCCAAGATGATCCAGGCACCGATCTTCCACGTGAACGGCGATGACCCTGAAGCGTGTGCGCGCGCCGCGCGCCTCGCCTACGACTACCGTGAAACGTTCCACCGCGACGTGGTTTTGGACATCGTCTGTTACCGGCGTCACGGTCACAACGAGGGTGATGATCCGAGTTACACCCAACCTCAGATGTACAAGATCATCGACCAAATGCGGTCCGTGCGAAAGATCTACACCGAGACTCTGGTACGACGCGGCGACATCTCGATCGAACAAGCCGAAGCCGAGCTCGACCAGTTCAACGCTCGACTCCAGTCGGTCCTCGACGAGGTGCGCACCGTTCCCATACCCAGTCTCGAGGGCGTGCCGATCGCGGACTTCCCAGAGGACTTGGCGGCGCCGCCGACGGGCGTCGACCGGGTAACTTTGCTCGAGATCGCGCGCGTCACCATCACCGCACCCGAGGGGTTCACGATCCACCCCAAGTTGGAGCGTCAATTCACTCAGCGCCAAGCAATGCTCGACGCGGGTGAGGTCGACTGGGCGTTGGGAGAGGCGCTCGCCTTCGGGACGCTCGTCAAAGGTGGTTCCAACGTCCGGCTCATGGGTCAGGACTCGCGTCGCGGGACCTTCTCACATCGCCACGCCGCGCTCATCGATTACGAGGACGGTACCCAGTACGTACCCCTGGCGAACCTCGACTCGGCGGCGTTCTTCACGGTGCGTGACTCCTTTCTCAGTGAATACGCCGCCCTGGGCTTCGACTACGGGTACTCGGTGGAGGCGACCAACACCTTGGTCGCGTGGGAAGCGCAGTTCGGCGACTTCGTCAACGGTGCCGAAATCATCATCGACAACTTCCTCGTGGCCGCCGAAGACAAGTGGGGCCAGCACGCCAGTCTCGTGATGCTGCTGCCGCACGGCTTCGAGGGCCAGGGACCCGAGCATTCAAGTGGGCGAATCGAGCGCTTCTTGTCGCTGTGCGCGCGCAACAACATTCGCGTAGCCCAGCCCACGACGGCAGCGCAGTACTTCCATTTGCTGCGAAGTCAGGTGCTGCGCGAGCACATCACGCCTCTCATCGTCTTCACGCCCAAGTCGATGCTGCGCGCAGTCCAGACTCGCTCCAAACTCGAAGAGTTCGAGTCCGGCTCGTTCCAGACTGTGCTCGACGATTCGATCGAGGACCGAGCGGCCGTACGTCGCGTCGTGCTCGCGACAGGCAAGATCGCCCACGAGGCGATTGGGAAGCGCAACGAGATCGACGCGTCGGTGGCCGTCGTGCGCGTGGAGCAGCTCTACCCTTGGCCGACTGAACGCATCGAAGAGGTCTTGGCGTCGTATCCCAACGCCGACGAGGTCGTGTGGCTGCAAGAAGAGCCCGAAAACATGGGCGCGTGGCCTTTCGTGCACCTGCAGATGCATCATCAGCTGCGAGAGAAGAAGGTGAGCCACGTGGCCCGCGCCGAGTCGGCGAGTCCCGCCACGGGCAGCGGTCTCGTCCACGCCGCCGAGCAGGCCGACCTGCTGCAACGGTCCATCGGGTGAGTCCGGCCAAGAGCAGTCGACTTCACGTCGTTGTCGATGGTTCGAATTTGGCGACCGAGGGTCGCACGGTGCCGAGCCTGGTGCAACTCGACGAGGCGGTCCGCTCGTTCATGGAGGAGAACCCCCACACCGAGATCATCGTCGTCGTGGACGCGAGTTTCGAGCACCGCGTCGCCACGAGCGAGCGGGCGCGTTTCAAGGAGGCTGAACTCGCCGGCGAGATCGTGACGCCACCAGCGGGGGCCATAGGTCGAGGCGACGCGTTCATCCTCAAGATCGCCCAGCGCATAAGCGCGGTGGTGTTGAGTAACGACTCGTTCCAAGAGTTCCACGAGGAGTATCCGTGGTTGTTCGACGCGAATCGACTCATCGGCGGTAAGCCCGTGAAGGGTGTGGGCTGGGTCTTCACGCCTCGCATACCGGTGCGGGGGGCCAAGTCCGCGCGCGCGGTGAAGAAGCTCTCACTGACCTTGCCGGGGGGCGCCGCGCCGACCATCGGCACGACGTTGACACCGGTCAAGCCCATCAAGGCCGTCAAGGCTCCCAAGAAAGTCGTCAAGGCCGTCAAGGTCCCGACCAAAGCGGCCAAGAAGTCGCCCAAGGTCGCCGACGCTGCGCTCAAGCACGTGGAACCGCCGAAGAAGGCTGCGAAGAAGATCGTCGCGCCCAAGAAGGCGGCGCTCAAGGCGTCCGCTCCGGCCAAGAAGGTCGCCAAGACCCCGAGCAGTCCGCCTCAGAAGAAACCAGCCGAACCGACGGTGGCGCTTCGTCGTGGCCGTCATCCCGTCAACCCCGAAGCCGACTTCACGTCGTTCAAGAACTCGCACAAGATTGGCGCAAAGATCGAGGGCGAGGTCACGGCGTTCACTAGTCACGGCGCAGTCATCCGAGTGAAACTCCGTGGTGCCAAGTACGTGGAGTGCTACGCACCCACGACGTTGCTGGGTACGCCCGCGCCCGCGAGGGCACGCGACGTTCTAAAACGTGGCGACCACCGGACATTTCGACTGGTTGCCGTGGACAGCGAACGACGAATCGCGGAGTTGGCCCTGACGTGAGCGAACTTTCATTGGATCCGGCATACTGGCTGCCGCACCGCCCTCCGTTCCTCCTCGTCGACGCCATGGTGAGTATCGAGCCGGGACTGCGCGCGAGCGGTGAATGGACCCTCAAGGGTGACGAGTGGTTCTTTCCCGGCCACTTTCCTGGTCGGCCCATAACCCCAGGCGTGTTGCTTCTCGAAGCGATCGCCCAGTGCGGGGCCGTCGCGGTGTTGGCCGATCCGAGGTATACCGGTCGACTGCCGCTTTTCGGTGGTGTCGAGTCCGCACGTTTTCGCCGTCAGGTCGTTCCCGGCGATACCGTGCTGCTCGAGTGCGAGATGACGCGGCTGTCTGCGCGTGGTGGAAAGGGTCACGGCCGCGCGAGCGTCCAAGGACAGTTGGCGGTCGAGGCAGACCTATTGTTCGTAATCGCCGACGCGACATGAAAATCGCCACCTGGAACGTCAACTCCTTGACGGCCCGGTGGGCACGGGTGGAGTCGTGGCTCCTCGAACATGCTCCCGACGTCGTGCTCATTCAAGAGACCAAGCAGTCCGACGAGAAGTTTCCGTTCGCGCCGCTGGCCGCGCTTGGTTACGAGTCCGTCCACTATGGACAAGGTCAGTGGAACGGCGTCGCGATCTTCTCGAAGGTCGGGATCGAGGATGTACGACGCGGCTTCGGCGACGACGACCCCGAGGCGCGATTCATTGGTGCGACGTGTGGTGACATCCGCGTGTATTCGTGCTACGTGCCCAACGGACGGGCGCTCGATGATCCCCATTACGCGTACAAGCTCGAGTGGCTCGCCAAACTGGCCCAGGTCCTCGTCGAACGCGACAGGGCTCAGCCGGTGGTCGTCGGCGGCGACTTCAACGTCGCGCCGACGGACTTCGACTGTTACGACCCGAGCCTCTTCGTGGGAACGACGCACACCAGCGAACCTGAACGCGCCGCGCTTCGCGCGATCGAAGCAACGGGACTCGTCGATCTCACGCGCCATCTCAATCCCGACGATCCGTGCTTCACCTGGTGGGACTATCGCAGTGGTTCGTTCCATCGCGGTTGGGGCCTTCGTATCGACATGCTCTACGTGGATGAGGGCCTGTGCCGCAAAGCGACCGCGAGCTACGTGGACCGCGAGGCGCGCAAGGGTGAGAAGCCGTCGGACCACGCGCCCGTGGTCGCGGAGTTCGGCGCCTAGCTGAGACCCTTGGGCAAGACGGCCTCGATGAACATCGGTCCCGGCGTGAAGTACGAACGACGAAGGGCCTGGACGAGTTCATCGGCGTTCGTGACCCGCACCGACGGGACGCCGAGTCCGGTCGCGATCGCGCAGAGGTCCAACGTCGGATCGTCGAGTTCGAGCAGTCGCTGGCTCGCGGAGCCTTGCTCCGAAGCCCCGACGCGCTGGCGCTCGAGGTTGAGGATGGCGTAACTACGGTTGCTCAGGGCGACCACAGTGACGTCGAGTGATTCGCGGGCCATCGTCCAAAGCGCTTGGGGTGTGTACATCATCGAGCCGTCGGCTTCCAAGCACAGAACACGACTACCGCTCGCGACCGCGGCGCCCAGTGCCACGGGAAGTCCGTAACCAATGGAACCCCCCGTGAGGGTCATCCAACGGTGGCGAGGTCCGTGTTGGGTGGCGCCAAAGAGATGGACGCCACTCGTGATCGCCTCCTCGGCGACGATGAGCCCCTCGAACATTGTCGCACCCACCGCGGCGGCGAAGCTCTGCGTCGTGAGCGCACCGGTGGGGGTGCCCACTTGCTCACCCTTCACCACCTCGGTCATCGAGGCGTTCAACTCCTTCGCCAGTTCGAGTAGCGCGGTTTTGGTGTCGGCACCTGGCGTCGCCAGGCTGATCACACTGGTCCCAGGATTCAGCAGACGGCTCGACACGTCGGGGTAGGCGAAGAAACCGACCGGTTCTATCGCGCCGATCAGCACGATTGCTTCGACGTCCTTCAGTTGTGCAATGGCGAACTCGCTCAAGTAGATGAGACGCTCAGGATCTGCGAGGCCCTCACCTCGCTCGACGATTGCGGGAAACGTCTCCATCAACAGACGCGCTCCCGTCGACTGGGTGACGCGATCGGCGAGCGCGAGTTGTTCGGCGTCCAGGGCCGAGCCCCCAAGCAAGATCGCGCTGCGTTTCGTGCGAAGTGCGCGCGTGGCCGCGGCGAGGTCCGCGTCTCGAATCTCGTGTAGCTTCGCCCGCGCCGCCTTCGGCCAGGTGGCGGGCGTGTCAGCCTCGCCCCAGGTCACGTCGGCGGGCACGATGAGGGTGGCGACCTGGCCGGGGGGACCATAGGCGGCGGTGATGGCGTCAGCGGTGTCGCGCGCGACGTCGTCGGGCGAAAGTGTGCGCCGTTGCCAACCCTCGAGCGCCGAGGCGATGGCCCCGATGTCACTTTGCAACGGCGCGTCGAACTGTGAGTGATACGTGGCGTGATCGCCCACGATGTTGAGCAATGGCACGTGCGCACGTCGGGCGTTGTGCAGATTGGCCCATCCGTTGGCGAGACCAGGTCCTAGGTGCAGCAACGTGCAGGCCGGTCGCCCCGTGACGCGGGCGTAGCCGTCGGCCGCACCGGTCGCGACACCTTCGAAGAGACAGAGGATGGCCTTCATCGTGGGGGCGTCGTCGAGGCCCGCGACGAAGTGCAACTCGGACGTCCCGGGGTTCGCGAAGCACGTGGTGACGTTGTTGGCGTCGAGTGTCGCGAGCAAGGCGTGGGCGCCGTTCACGGCAGCGGCCGATCGTCGAGCAGTCGGTGCGGGTTCAGGAGTTGTCGGGGATCGAAGACTTCCTTGATCTGGCGTTGGAGTGAGAGCAAGGTGGGATCGGTCAGCGCGAGAAATGGTGCCTGCTTATCGCGTCCGATGCCGTGTTCGCCCGAGATGAGTCCACCCAGGTCGATGCCGAACGAGAAGAGCTCGTGCAGGAACACCTTTCGTTTCTCGTCGTCGGGCAAGAAGACGGACAGGTGGACATTACCGTCGCCCACGTGACCACAGCCAGAAATGAAAGCACCATGACGTTCGGCGATCACGTCGGCCCCATTGAGGAAGGACGAAACGCTCGACCGAGGTACGACGACGTCGATGATCTCATTGGCGCCAGAGGCCTTGGCGACCCAAAAGACGCGTTCGCGAGCTTCGATCAATTGAAGACCGGCGCTTGGCGACAAGATGTACACGTCGAGCGCCTCGGCCTTCTCGACGAGTTCGGCGAGTGCCGCGATGTCGTGATCGAGCTGTTCGCTCGATCGGGTTTCGAGCATGATGATCAGGTAGGCGGCCGTCTGCTCGGCGACTTCTTTCGCGACACCGAGCTCGAGGGACGCCGCGTTGGTGATGGCCGACATCGTGAGCACGTTGAGGTATTCGAGTATCGAGGGTTCCAGACCCGAGGCCACGATGCTCGGCACGACTCGCGTGACGTTCTCGAGGTCGCGAAAGGGGACGAGGATCGTGGCCGCGTGGGCCAACTGCGGGGAAAGGCGCAGGGTGACCTCGGTCACGAGCGCCAGGGTGCCCTCGCTGCCGACCACCAATTGGGTGAGGTCGTAGCCCGACGAGGACTTCATGACCTTGGCCCCCGTGCGCACGATGGTGCCGTCGATCAACACCAGTTCGAGACCCAGCACGTGCTGGCGGGTCACACCGTGTCGCACCGCCCTCATCCCGCCGGCGTTGGTGTTGACGTTGCCCCCGATCGATCCGGAGATTTCGCCCGGGTACACCGGATAGCGAAGGCCGCTTGGCGCCAGCTCCTCATTCAGTTCGCGAAGCGTCAGGCCGGGTTGGACCACCGCGACGTGGTCGTTGACGTCGAGGTCGAGTAATTGATTCATCCTCGAAAAACTGAGCACAATACCGCCGCGAACAGGCGTCGCCGCTCCGGAGAGTCCGGTACCCGATCCACGGGGAGTGATGGGTACGCCGTGGCGACTGGCGAGTGCGGCGAGTTCGCTGACTTGGCGGGTGTTCGAAGGGCGCACGACCGCAAACGGCTCCACGTGGTCCGCGTGAAGACTCTCGTCATGCAGATCGTCAGGATGATGGTGACCGGCGAAGGTGACGGCGTTAGCGTCGAGGATGGCGAGGATCTCGCTACGGAGCTTTGGATTTTCCATTCGAGGGCAACGTTAGTTCCGGCTGCGCTTGCTCTAGTTCGCGTCGAATCGCCGCCAACCGGGCCTTGCGGGCCTCGCCGGTGAGCGGGGCGTTACGTTGTTCGATCTCACGAATGACCGTCTCGATCGGTGCGAGAAAACGCGACGGGGCACGGTCCGGAAAGCGAGGGTCGTTGCGGCCACGGCTCCACGTGATTAACAGGGCGTCTTCGGCCCGGCTGAGCGCGACGTAAGCCAGGCGTTGCTCCTCGGCGATCTCGTGGGGCGCGGTCGCGTTGTAATTGGGTAGTTGGCCTTCGGCCCAGCCAATTGCGGCGACGCACTGGAATTCGAGCCCCTTCGCTCGGTGAATCGTCGAGAGTGCGACCGCGTCACGTTGGTCGTCGTCGAGGCGCCTGGTCCAGGTCTCGGGTGTCGCGAGCAGGTCGGAGGCCGGCGAGTGTTCGAGACCACGTCGCTCGTAGGGAATGTCGTGCGCGTCAAGGTAGCCCGCCACGAGTTCGAGTTGGGCGTTGGTACGCGCAAGAACCGCCATCGAGCGCCACGGGCAACCGGGCTGGTGCTTGGCCCCGAGCCAGGCGGTCACGTGCTCGGCCTCCTGCTCGTCGGTGCTGTAGTCGCGCACCATCGGCACGTCGCCGTCTTCCTTGGCGGGCGTGATGCCCTGCGCACCTTGTTCTAGCAGCGTATTGGCGACGGCGATGATGTTGGCGGTCGAGCGATGGTTGCGGGTGAGGTCGAGTATGACCGTGTCGGGCCAAGTGCGAACGATCTCGACCATGAGCTGGGGGTTCGCGCCGTTGAAACCGTAGATGGACTGATTCGGGTCCCCGACGCAGAACAAGTCAGGATCGTCGCCCGCCATCGCGCGCAGCATCATGAACTGGAGTGGATTCATGTCCTGGGCTTCGTCGACGTAGATCGAGCGGTTCCGATGACGAAAAGACGCGAGGACGTTGGGTTCGTCGCGTAAGAGGGCGATGGCCTCGCTCAGCAGGAGGTCGAAGTCCAGAACACCACGGCTATGACAGAGGCCGACGTAACGATCCAGAACATCGGCGAACTGCGAGGGTGGCAGGGGGGCGTCGCGTCGCGACTTGCGCGCGTTCTTCGAGTACAGAGCGCCATTGAAGCCTTGACTCAAGGCCCAGCCAATCTCCTGCTCGAGTCGCGGTAACTGCCAGTCCTCTAGTCGCACGTCCCCGGTTTCTCGCAACTGAAGCGCCAGCGCGGCGACGAGTTTGCGACGGTTGGGTTCGATGACGAGCGCCTTGAGGTGGTGGTCCTCGCGGTACTGGTTCACGAGGGTCAGGGCGGCGCGGTGAAAGGTTCCGGCGCGAATGTCACGGATATCGGCGCGCAAGAGACGACGTCGCAGTTCGTCGCCCGCTTTTCTCGTGAAGGTCATAGCGAGCACCTGATCGGGTTCCACCTGCTTTTCACTGATCCTGCGTTGGATTCGCAGGGTGAGCACGTGAGTCTTTCCCGAACCCGCAGTGGCGCGCACCAACAGTCTTCGGGCGGGCGACATGACTGCCTCACGCTGTTCGGGCGTGAGGCCGACGAGCAGGGCGTCAGTGAAGTCCGTCTGGTCACTCATAGATATCCAGACGCTACCGGTACGGCGTGACGTGGCCCTGGTTGAGGTGGTCATGTCAGTAACCTGAAAGGCATGTTGAGTGCTTACGGGGACGGGAGAGTCTTCGGTGAACCTTACGGGCAGAGCCCCTACCGCGTGGTGTGGCTGCACGGCTGGGCCCGCCAGGGCCACGATTTCGCCTCCAGCGCCATTGGCCTCGCTGCGCTGGGCACCAGTTCGGTCGCCCTGGATCTGCCGGGATTCGGTTCCTCACCCGCTCCAACGGTCGCCGGGGGAGCGAGGAGTTACGCACAGATGATCGTGCCGGTCCTTCGAGAGATCGCCGATGAGCCTTTGGTCCTGGTGGGACACTCGCGCGGCGGTTGCATCGCGACCGTCATCGCCGCCACGAATCCCGAACTGGTGAAATCCCTCGTGATAACGGGTTCGCCGCTCGTGCGCCGCGAGGTGTCCAGCAAGTCGCCGCTTCGATACCGCTTAACCAGGTCCATGCACTCCAAGGGCCTCGTCAGCCCCCAAAAGATGGAATCGGCTCGACGCCGCCACGGCTCCTCGGACTATCGCAACGCCTCGGGCATCATGCGCGACGTCTTCGTCATGATGGTCAACGAGAGCTACGAGTCGGAACTCGCGCGAGTGCAAGCCCCTATATATATGGTGTGGGGCCAAGACGACCATGAGGTCCCCGTCGAGGTCGCCAAGAAGGCTGGTGTCTTCATCAAGAGCCCTCATTCACTTCGAGTCCTTGACGAGGTTGGTCACTTGGTGCCGCTGGAGGCGCCGAGCGACCTCGTTCAAACGGTGCTCGAGGCCCTGGCGTGAGCGGCGACACTGTCGCGCTGGACGCGCTGCTCGGCCTGGGGTTGGCGGCGGCGTACGTCTGTCAGGGGCTGCGTTGGCTGCGCGTACTCCAGCGCGAGCACTACGACGCTTCGTCGATGTTCCGGTTTCGCTTTCGGTGGTCGAACCCCGCGGTCGCTTCAACCAGGTGGGCGAGGTACTGGCGCTTTCGCCCGATCACGCTGACGCACGTCCTGCTCGTGGCGCTCGTCGTCACGTTGGCGCTCGACCTTGATCGTTGGGCCGCCGGCGTCACGATTGCCTTCGGGCTCTTCGCGCCCCGGGGGCTCTCGTTAAAGGGCCGAACGGGCGCCCTCGTCTGGACGCGGCGACTGAAGACCGTCGCCGTGATCTCGACCGTGCTCGCGGTACTCATCGTAGGAGCGGGCCTGGCGAGCGCGCGTCCGTGGATCCTCGGCGCCCTCGTGGTGTGGCTCGTGCCCGCACTGCTCAGTGCGACCGCGCTACTGCTCGCTCCCTACGAACGTCGGCTCGCCCAAAAATACGTCGATCTGGCGGTCGCGCGGCTCAATAGGGTCCGACCACTCATCGTGGGGATCACGGGATCCTATGGCAAGACCTCGACCAAACATCACCTGGCCGCCTTGCTCAGTGCTCTAGACGGCGTGGTGTCCTCACCGCGTAGCTTCAACAATCGAGCGGGGCTTAGCCGCGCCATCAATGAGACGCTCGCCGACGACACCAGGGTCTTCATCGCCGAGATGGGGACGTACGGTCCGGGCGAGATTGCCGAACTGTGCTCTTGGTGTCCTCCAACGATCGCGGTGGTGACCGCAATCGGTCCGGTGCACCTGGAGCGCATGAAGAATCTGGACGTTGTCGAGCAGGCCAAGTACGAGATCACCGAATCGGCGAGGTGCGTGGTTCTTAACGTCGACGACGAGCGACTGGCCGGTTGGGTGATTCGACTCGAGGAGCAAGGTAAGAAGGTACGCACGGCGGGCTCCTCGACGCCGACGGCGTCGGTGCGCGTGTTCGACCGCGACGGTCGATGGCAGGTCAGCGTCGAGGACCAGGACGTGGGTTCGCTCGAACAAGTGGGCGGTCTTCAACCAACGAATCTGGCCTGCGCGATCGCCGCGGCGCTCGAAGTCGGGGCGAGCTTCGAAAACATCGTCGCCGGATTGGCTCGCGTCGTTCCGGTCGCCAATCGGTCGAACGTGGCGACGGCGCCCTCGGGCGTGACGGTCATCGACGACACGTTCAACGCGAATCCGGCCAGCGCTCGAGCCGCGATCTCATTGTTGAGCGACCTTCGAGTACCCGGACGGCGCGTCGTCGTGACCCCGGGACTGATCGAACTCGGGGTCACCCAGTTCGACGAGAACGACTCGCTCGCTCGCGAGATCCGAGCCGCGGGCGCCGACTTGGCGGTGGTGGGCCGCACCAACGCGAAGGCGCTGACGCGTGGTTATGCCAGTATCGTTGAGCGCTTCGACACTCGAGAGCAAGCGGTGGCGTGGGTTCGTACGACCCTGGTTCGCGGGGACGGGGTGTTGTATTTGAACGACCTGCCCGACCACTACCCTTGAGTGCTTGATGATGGTCCAGCGAGGTGACGGTGACTAGCGGAGTACTTTTTGGGGGCCCCACGCCTGAGCACGACATCTCGATCCTCACTGGACTTCAGGCGCTGCGGGAATTGGCCCAACTCGGGCTCGACGTCCAGGGCATCTACTGGACCAAGACCGGCTCTTTTCACGCGGTCGCGAGCGACGTCGAGGCCTCGTCGTTCGTCGACGGAATTCCTCGGGGTTCGAGTGACTTGACGCTTCGCGTCGGTAACGACGGCGGTTTCTTTGCCCCGGGCTCGAAACTCGGCAAGGATCGGCGACTCGACTTGGACGCCGTCGTTCTCTGCACGCACGGCGGACCGGGCGAGGACGGGACCTTGCAGGCCGTCCTCGATCTCGCGGGCGTCAATTACAGCGGGCCCAGCGTGGCGGGCGCGGCTTTGGGGATGGACAAGTGGGCCTTTGGTGCTGTGGCCGCAGCGGCTGGCCTGCCGACGCTGCCGCGCGCCCTGCTGGAGCCCTCGACGACGTCATTGCCTTTTGAGGGACCCTATATCTTGAAGCCGCGCTTTGGCGGTTCGTCCATCGGCATCGACGTGGTACGCGACTTCGCCACCGCGCGCGCGAGGCTGACGACGAACTCGCACCTAGCGACGGGTTGCGTCGTCGAGCCGTTTCGGGCCGACCTCACCGACGTGCAGGTGGCGTTGCGCACCTACCCAGGGCTCAACGTGTCCTCCATTGAAAAACCCCTGCGACGATCAGAATCGGCGGAGATCCTCGACTACCGCGACAAGTACGTGGGCGGCGAAGGCATGGTCTCGGCGCCCCGAGAACTTCCTGCACAGCTGGCGCCTGGTCAGCGTGAGTTGGTCGAGCGCAGTGCACGAACGATCGCCGAGGTCGCCGCGGTCCGGGGCGTCGCTCGTCTGGACTTCCTCTGGAGTGCGAGCGAACTGTACGTGAACGAGATCAACACGATTCCGGGATCGCTCTCGAAGTACCTGTTCGTCGATCCGCCGGTGTCTTTCGCGACGTTATTGACTGACCTCATTGCCGAGGCGATTGAACGACCAGCCCACCGCTACAGCGTCGCCGGCGCCGACGGCCTGGTCCTTCGCTCGGCCGGTTCGATCGCCGCCAAACTGGCGTAACCGAGGTACTCGGCTGAGCGCATCGGTGAGAGCGTCGCTGTAAGGGTCCACAAGTAGCCCCTGGCGAAGGGCCCAGAAGGCCAACTCGTACTGTTCGTCGAGCATGGCCTCGTGATGCACCAAGAGCGCCGCCCATTCCCCGTCTCGTTGCAGTTGCGCGAACGAACCTTCGACGAGGAACCACTCAAATCCTCGAAGGGCACTGGCGAGGGGCTCGCCGTGGACCAACTGCAGGGCTTCGCGCGCGAGCGGCGCCGCTTCGCTCGAGGTGGCGCCTCGGGCAGCCTTGACGAGCGCGTGGAAGTGCTCGACGTCACTCGTGAGCCCGTGCGTCGTGTAGAGACCCAACGAGGTGACGGGGTGCAGCCGACTACCGGCCTCGTCGGCTCCCAAGCTCCGTCGAACCGCGCTGGCGGTGTTGGCGAGCGTCCTCGATGAGGCGTCTACGCTGGCGTGACTGAGCACCCGCGTGCGAAGGCGCTCGCCGGTGACTGGCTCGCCGCGGTGCAGCGCCAGGTACGCGACCATCTCGATGCACCGTCGGCGCAGGGTTGGCGTGAAGGCTTCGGCGAGACCGGTGATCTGGGGATCGACGCGTAGAAGTTGCACGAGCACGTCTCCGTGGGTGGTGATCGGCGCCGCTGGAGGATCCGCGGGTGTTGGCACGAATCGATAGGGAGTGTCCGCGAGTGGGTCTCCCGCTCGTTCGAGGGTCACGCAACATGCTCGCAGCTCGTCGTCAATCTCGTGGGCCGGTCCCAGGTAGACGACGGTGGCGTTGCGAAGATTCCGAGTGGCGAGCGACCGCAAGAGTTCGCTCACGGTTGATTCGAAGACCAAGCGTCCTCGGTGTAAGGCCACGCACGACGCCTCGATCTCATCGAAGCGCGCGCCAGCGTCGACGGCGAGGTGACCGCCTTCGCGAGCGAACGTGATAACGGTTCCCTGGTCGTCGTGACTCAGTACACGCACGACGATGGCGTCCGTACTCGATGACGGTGCCAGCGACTCCACGTCGGGCGGCACGAGTATGACCCCACTGTTCTGGTCGCCGATCAGCGAGCGCACCTGGGCGAGTAGGTCGGGATCGTGACCTCGCAGCAGGTCGACGTCATCGTCGATGTCCTCCTCGTCAGGTTCGTTCGCCTGTTGGTGTAGCTGGTCGAACCGTCGTTTGGCGACGAGCGCCAGGGGAAGACCCCCCGCGAGTGCGGCCGACTCACCCTTGGCCGGGCGAGGGTGGTCGACTCGGCGCGTGGGCGTGTCCTTTAGCCAACGTGACGTGGCCACGTTGGCGCTAACCGTGGGCGTCGTTCGAGGCGTGGCACTCGACGCGGCCGGGGAAATGAGGAAGGGCAGAGCTGCCACCATGAGACCCGCGAGCCAGGCGCTCCCATTCGCGTTGAGGCGAACGCCGCGGCGAAGGCGCACGATGTTCGTGACGAGCTGGATGAGGAAGGCTAGCCAGAAGACGCCGAGGGCCACGAGGAGTGTCCGCACGAGCGCACCGTGGGATTGGTGTCGGGTGAGGTCCCATCTACTGACCACCACGTAGGGCAGAAGGAAGAAGTAGATGATCAGCGCGATACCGTGCAGCGGACCGGAACTGAAGCGTTTTAGTGCGCTGGAGTTAGTAGCCACGTGAGCGACGCCCCTGTCGTGGCTGAGGCGATCTGAAGCTGGCATTGCTGGCTGGTGAGCAGCACGATCGAGCCGACTACTGCGCTCGTCGAGGTCGCGCAGTTGAGTTGATCGAGACTGGGTGATGTCGTCGAGAGTGCCCAGACGCCTGGACCCTGCAGTGGGATGTCGACCACGGGAAGCGCGGAGCTGACCAGACCTTCGAGTTCGCCGCTCGCGACGTTCGCGTTGGGCGTGGGCTCGATCGGCTTGACGGTCAAGCTTGTCGCGATGTCGGATGGCCTGTTCGTCGTGTGGGTCGTCGTACTCGGTGGCGACGTGATCGTGCTTTGGGGCAACGTCGTCGAAGCGGCCGGCGAGGTCGTCGTCGTACTGGCCTGCGTCGAGGTCCCCGAGGCGCGCGCGACGTTCGCGTGGTGGTGCGCCGCGGGCGTCGTGTTCGAACTCGTGAGGGTGAAGACCAGCACGAGAAGAAGCAGGGGACTCGACCACATCAGCAGATGAGCCCCTCGAAGCGTGAATCGTGGTTTGGTCATGGTCCTCGAAGGATAGGGGTATTGGTGGATAATTGCTATTCAAGGATTTCATCGGTAGGCCCCGTACTCTTAGAGCAGGTGTCGAACTGCGAAGTGCTGCAGTTCGGCCTGGAGTGATCCCGGAGCACTGCGGTCCTCGCTCGCGAGTTCGCGCAGTGATCGACCCTCGAAGACGCGCGCGTAGGTGATATGGGCGATTCGCTCGTATTGACTGCCCCGGAAACTGACCAGTCGCGCCAGCAGGGGCGAGTCCTCGCGAGCGGGCTCATCGCCTTGCTCGAAGTACGACACCGCTCGTCGGGCGGCCTTCTCTTTGAGTAGCCAGCGGCGCAGTCGTCCGCGCAGGGCCGAAAGGATGTCCGGTGCGGCGTATTGACGCGACTCGCCCGACCAATCCACGAGGAGTTCACTCGCGAGCCCGAGGGCCATCGCCAGCGTCTCGCTCGGGTCGTCGACGATCCCCTCGCCAAAGCGCAGCTGTCGACACACCGAGACGATGCCCGGTAGCAACGTCTGTAGCAGCGCTCGGTGGATCGCGGCGTCACCGGACTCTTCGAGGAGGGCTCGCACGATCTGCGCTCGTTCGAGTACGCAGCGCCCTCCACCGCGCTCGAGGAGTTTCACCACGTCACAGAGGTCGTTCATCGATCCGAGGCCCAGGCTCGGGTGGCGTGTACTGAGTATTTCGAGGGCCTTTCGTGCCTCGCTCGTGCGTCCTACGCGCGCCCATTCTCGCCGTAGCTGTCCTAATACGTCTGCTTTAGTTGTCATGGCGCCCAGTACAGGGCGCGTCGCGCACCAAAGGACGACGAGCATGGCGCAGTGTCTGGTTCCATTCTTCATGACCGGCAGTGTGACTTGGCGGGCGCACTTTCGCGCGCACATAGTGGCGACGTAGGCTGTGGCCATGGACATTGAAGCCTTCTACGAGCAAAACGAAGCGCGTCGTGAGAGTGCCGAATTCGAATTCGGCTCGGAGTGGACTGACGCGTCGGACAACGAGTATGAGTTGTCGTGGGTGGAAGCAACCGGCGAGCTCTACCTGATGGTCGAACCCGAGGCGGACGTGAACGAGGACATGTTCGGTGACTTCTTGGTCTCCGATGAAGCAGTCAATGACCTGACGGTCGTCGTGATCGGTAAAGTGCCGTCACTCGCAGGCCTAGAGGATCAACTCCTCGGTTGGGAAGACGCGATGCTCGAGGAAAACTCGCTCGCCTGGCTCTACGAGCGCTTTCCTCGCGACAGTTAGTTCAAATAGGGCGACGTTGAGTCGGCCACTAGGCAAATACGGGTGAGCGACGCGACCACGTCACTGAGCGGCACGCGTTCGGCCTCGTTGATGGTAGTTTGCAAGGCGTTCCAACTTCCGTCCATCGACGTGGCGTTCGCGGCTGATTGGGTACCCTTCAAGAGTTCGGCGAGCGCGTTGGCCTGCAGGGTCGTCTTCTGCTCGGCGCTGAGGCCGGGCGAGGTGCTTTGTTTTTGGATCAGCAGCGCCTTGGCGACGTAACGACATGATTCGCGTGCCTCGGTCACGGCGCCCCCCACACCACATGAACTGAGCAAGACGCCCGCAATCAAGAATGGTGCGAGGATCGAAAGTGGACGTCTCAGCCGAGCCACGAGTCGGCGGCCTGCAACAAGAAGTCGCTGACGCTATGCCCGCGCTCGAAAATGTCACACAGCGGGTCTTCACCCTTGGCGACTTGGCTGAGCGAGATCGCCCGGCGGGCCACAATCGAGATTCGTCGCTCGCTGGCCTCGGTGGGCGACGCGAAGGTGTCGGTCGCCGTGACCTCGAGCGGCATCTCCAAACCACCGATCGGAGCCAAATCGATCGCCAATCGCAGCAGGTCCGGTCCGTGGGGCATGGGTGGAAGGCTCCACGTGAGGACCAGGGGAAAATGAAACTCGTCGGGCGGATCGACGTCGTCGGGCAGTCCCAGGACGGCGTCTTCGAATGCGAGGAGGGTGCGGGGGTCGACGTCGAGTTCGATGTGCAGATCGATTGGGCCGCCACAGCCATCTTCGGGGTGCAGATCGACTTCCCAGGCCTGGCGAAGTGAGTAGGTCTCGACGAAGTGACGTTCGTCATGCACGTGAAAGCCGTGCGTAACCGCGTGATCCTTGAGGTCAGCAACGAATCCTGCGACATCAATGGCGGCCATTGCTACTCAGGATAGTGGGTGCGCCCACTAGCGTGATTACGTGAGTGACGACATTTTGACGCCCCTTCGTGCGTGCGCGCTCGAAATTGGTGAAGCAGTCAAAAACCATCGCCGACGTGGATTTTCTGGTGTGCGCGCGACGCAGTATCACTTGGACCTCGTGGCCGACGAGGTCGCGCTACGCGTGTTGGGTGGAGCGGGATTTCGAATAGTCAGTGAAGAATCGGGCGTCACGGGAAGCGGCGAGTTCACGGTGGTCGTAGACCCGATCGACGGGTCAACCAACTGCGACCGCGGCGTGCCGTTCTACGCCACCAGTCTTGCGGTACTGCGCGGGGAGGAACTCGTCGCGGGCCTAGTGATGAACCAGGCGGACGGGACGGTCTTTGAGGCGCAAAAGACGAGTGGCGCTACCCGCGACGGCGTGCCGATCGGAGTGAGTGCTCAGACCATCGTCGAAGAATCAATCATGAGTTTCTCGGGTCTCCCATCTCGGCACCTCGGATGGGCCCAGAGCCGCTCGATGGGTGCGGCCAGTCTCGAGATCTGCCTCGTCGCCGACGGTTCGTTTGACGTGTACTGCGTAGCGAACCGGTCGTCGCTCAATCCCTGGGACTATTTGGCCGGGCTATTGATCCTGCGCGAGGCAGGGGGCGTCGCAGGCGACTACCTCGGCGAAGAACTTGAGACGTCCGCGTCGGTGGTTCGCCACCCGCTCTTTTGTTCAACGCGCGAATTGTTGGCGTTCATGATCGGGGCGGGACAGGTCTAGTCGGTCTCCGTGCAGCGCGCGAAGCACTCAGGGTGGACACAGGTTCGCGCCGTGGCGGCAGGCCTCGGCGAATGGTTGACGCCACTGCGAATCCAATCGACTGATTTCGCGGGCGAGCCGTCGTTCGATGCCGGCGCGGACACTTCCTAGATCGACCGAAGGTTGCGCGACGAGGACGTCATCGAACTCTTGATTCAAGTAGCTGAGAACGAGAACGCGGTCGTGAAGCTCCCCCAGATAGGTCTGTACTTCTTCGAGTGAACTCGCGATGTTCTGGGCGTGAAAGCCAAGCAAGGGTGCAGACAGAGCGGCACTGTAACGACCTCGCTTGGCGAGGATTCGAATCTCGTGCAGTTGCTCGAACGTTGGTCGCTGCCCACAGGCTTCGACTTTCGTGACCATCGCTGAGAGAGCGTCGCATAATCCTACGCCGAGCACGTCAGTGGCGGGAGCGGTGGCATGCGCGTTGAGGGGAGGTCGAACGACAGCTTCGGTCAGGTTGGCCAGTAAGTGGCGGTATCGATCGGAGTCGAGCAGTTGTCGGACTCGTTTGTCCTCGTCGCGCTTTTGTTGTTGAAGACTCTTGAGCAGCGTCTCGGCGAGCCATTTCGGCATCTCACCACGGACGTGCTCGAACAGCGCGACACGGACGTCAAAGTCTCGTCGTCGTCCGAGCCTCTTTCCCAACCAACGGAGTTCGACGAGTAGACGGTCAAGGGCCTCTTGGTGAAAGACCGAATACATGACCGTGAGTTCGGCCCGCAGACGACGCGCCGACACGCGCAGCTGGTGCACGCCCTCGGGGTCCTTGGCTTCTCGCGCGATCGGATCGAAGCGAAGAAGGTTTCCAACTTCGATGCCCATAATCTGGCGAACAAGGTCGTCGGAACTCAACACTGGAACACTCTCGTCAGGCGGTGTCTGGTTAGCCACAATCGTCACCTTACGCACGTTCGTCCGTGGGGCCTTTGGCGAGGGGAAACACCGCGCCAAACTTTGTCTGGTTTCTTTGGCTATTCGAATTCGCGATACGTTGATTACCCAACGGTTAGTTTTTCGACGCTTCGTGAAGTGCGTGAGCAGACGTCCGTCTTCACGCACCGCCATCGAATCGAGGTCAGAAACAAGGCCAACTAGACTGCGGTCTTGCGGGCGCTTAGCTCAGTTGGTTAGAGCAGCTGATTTACACTCAGCAGGTCGGGGGTTCGAGTCCCTCAGCGCCCACCAAGTTTTAGTACCGTCCCCGAAGGTTCTCCTCATAATCGCTACAAAAACAATTCAATCGGGCGTGGCCATAACAACAAGCGCCGTCAGCGCGAGCTCGGGTGTACAGACCTCTTTGAAACATGTGGCACAAACCGAGCCACCGTCGCCGGAGCCGTTCCCTGATCGCTCAAGCTTGTTTCTGCGTCAGGACTAAGGGGAGGAATACGGCGTCAACGATTTCGATTATGTCCAACTTAGAGGATGGCGTCCTCGCGAGGAGCAGCTCATGGCGGACTAAATCGACGGGAAGTGTGGCGATCCTCGTACTGATGTCTCCGCGAATTTCACCCCGATCCGCGGCCCGTTTGAGGATGATTTCCATGACGTCCGCGTTGTGATTCATAAAGTGATCCTCAACGGCGGCAGTCGCGCCAGTGTCCGCAAAGACACCGCTGAGTAATGCGCTCAGGTTCTGGGGACCAACTTCTGACACGCGGTCGGACACGAGACGCAATAAGGCGAGAACGTCTTCGCGCAGACTACCTGTGTTCGGTACGGTGCCAGTTCGCACAAGACCGCGATGGCGTAGGGCAGCAAGAACAAGCTCCAGTCGACTGGGCCAGCGTCTATACAGCACCGTCCGACTCGTCCCAGCTCGTTCGGCCACGCCCTCCATGGTCAGCGATTCATAACCCACTGCCTTGAGTTCCTCCCAGGCGGCTTCCAACAGCGCGCTTTCAAGTTCTGCGCCACGTCGACGAGATGCACGACCTTCGTCTTTCCCGCGCGCATTAGACGCGGTCTCCGAGCTTTGGATTTTTACCATGTACTGCTCCTTAGGGTACAACTTGCATCTTAACATATTCTGTGATTAGATACATAGCGTATCTAATATTTGAGAACTGGTGATCCGCACCGGAAAAGAGCCATCTGTCATGAGCGCAACCATCGATGTAGAGAAGATAAGCAAGCGGTTTGGCGCAACCGTGGCTCTCGACGAGGTGTCGCTCAGCGTCGAAACTGGAAAGGTACTGGCATTGCTGGGACCGAACGGGTCTGGAAAGACGACCTTGTTGCGAGTGCTCACCACACTTTTGCGCCCGGACAGTGGACACGCCAGCATTGGCGGTTTCGACGTGCAAAAAGACGCCAAGACGGTCAGGACTTTGATTGGACTTGCCGGCCAATACGCCACCGTCGATGAGCTGTTAACCGGGAGGGAGAACCTCGAACTCGTCGGACTTCTCTTTCACCTCGACAAGAAGGTCTATCGACAAAGAGCACAAGAGGTGCTCGAACGAATGTCTCTTACTGGCGCTGGTGACAAGCAGGTGAAGACCTATTCCGGTGGAATGAGACGTCGCCTAGACCTCGCAGCAAGCCTGATGGGCATGTCCCCAGTCCTCTTTCTGGACGAGCCCACCACGG
>PLQL01000012.1 GCA_003160115.1 Acidimicrobiaceae bacterium | reverse complement strand
AGACTGCTCCACCCCGCGATGCGTCCTCAATACTACTAGAAAGCGCCACTGCGCCCAAAAGTGACTGCGAATTCATGGCTGACTTAACCATCCGAGAAAGTAGGTCAAAGCCCCGTGCGCTCGACCACCGGTTTCNNACGAGACATCAAGAGGTCATCGTTGGTTATAGAGAACCGACGTCCGATCACCGTGGGCGAAGATGAGGGTCAACGTGTGAATCCCTCGTGGTGCGGTCTTCGCGACGGTCACCCGAATGACCAGGACCCTTCCGTTGTCACTGCTCACGCCGATCCTGGTCGTGCCGATGTTGCTCAAGACCTTGGGTTGGCCGTAGAAACCGGTGCCGATTATCGTGGTCTGGACCATGCGCCCTGTCCACACCGCACTGGTGACGCGAATCGCGTGAGGACTCTTGGGCAGGTTGATCGTGACGTTGGTGGGCGCGGACGACGCAGCGAAGTACGTAGCGTCGGCGGCCTTGGTCACCGTGACCGTGCACGTACCCACTTGGGTGTAACTAAGTACGTCGCCCTTGAGGGAACAGTTCGCCGTGCCCGGCGTAGCCACGTAGGTGACCGCACCACTACCTGATCCACCGCTCGACGTCAAGGTCAACGAGCTGTACTTCATGCCGTCCAGGCTGGTCAGGTAGAGCGGCGACTGGACGCGAGGTCCACCGTTACCCACGATGATCGTTTGTTGGACTTGGGAGGCGCCGGCAAAGGCGCCGTTACCGGCGTCATTGAAATCCACGCGACAGTACCCGTTCGCCGTGAAGGTGACGACGTTCTTGCTGATGGAACAACCCGTGGACGTAGCGTCGAGATTGATGGTGACGACGTCCTTGGAGGTCGCCGACGCACCGGCGTTGTAGGTGCCGTTGATCGTACCCGCCGAAGGAGCCGTGCTAGTGGTGATCGCGTTGGTCGCGTACACGGTGATCGTCTGGCCCACGTGGGTCGCCGCAGCGAACGCGCCGTTGCCAGGATCGTTGAACTCCACGTGACACTTACCCGCACTGGTGAATGTCACGGTGTCGTTGGAAAGCGCACACGCTGTCGAGTCGCTCGCCAGACTGCGCACCACCGTGTCACCAGAGGTGGCTGAAGCCCCGGGTGAATACGAGCCGCGCACGCTTCCCGCCGAGGGAGCGCTGCTCACCGTGATCGTGTTGGCCGAATAGACCTTGATGTACTGCAGCACCTGGGCCGCTGCCGCGTAGGTCGTGTTACCGGGGTCATTGAAGGTGATCTCGCATTCACCGGCTCCGGTGAAGGTGACCTTGCCAGAGGCCAGCGAGCAACCGCTCGAGGACTTATCCAGTGCGATCAGCACGACGTCCTTGGAGGTTGCCTGAGCTTGGGGGACGTAGGTCCCGTGGTCACTTCCCGCCGAGGGAGGTGAAGTCGCAGTAATCGTGTTCGCCGAGGTGCCAGCAGCGTACGAGGGTGAGGCGACGAACGCGCTGAGGCCCAAGACCACCATCGCCACGGTCGACCCGACGGCCAGGATTTTGCGAGTAGCGCCCGTCACTCGAGTGACACGCGGAAGTCCAAGAGAAATGTTCTTCATAAATCGACCTGCTTTCGTCTCAACGCGCTGATGAATTGTCAGCCGGAGGATGCGAGATCTAGACGTCCTTGAACTAATTCTACCTCATCGATGTGGTCTCGTTACCTGATCGCAAAGAAACACTTGTGTCCAGCCTGCGGTGACCCGGTCGCCAGTAGCGATTGGCCGCGGAAGTTCGCGGCCCCTCGATGCACCCGCCTCGGCGGGTCGTGTGCTCGCGTCGTGCGCTCGACATCTGTCGCCGAGCGCACGACGTTCACCTCAATGTTGGGTGTAGGTGACCGAAGTCCGCTGACCGTGGGCAAAGGTGAGGGTGAGAGTGTAAAGCCCGCGAGGTGTTGAATTCGCCACGAAAACACGAACGACGAGGCGGGTACCGCTGGCGCTGACCACCGTGACTTTGGTCGTCGCGACGCTACTCACGATTCGTGGCACGCCGTAAAAGCCCGCACCGAGGATGGTCGTCTCTTGGGTGTGACCCGCCGTCACCGGCGAGCTGACGCGGATGGCGAAAGGACTCGACGCCAAGTTCACCCGAATCGTCGCCGACGCGGTGATACTGGCCAGATACGTCGCGTCAGACGCCTTTTTGGCGGTCACGGTGCAGAGGCCAACATGGGAGTAACTGAGCACGCCGTTACGAATTGAACAATTCGCACTTCCCGGTGACGCAGTGAAGGTCACGGCACCGATGCCTGTTCCCCCGCTCGTCTTGAGCGCCAGCGTCCTGCCAGCGACCGCGTTGAGACTGGTGATATAGAGCGGTGCCTGGATATTTGGTGCCCCCGAACCTATCTTGACGATCTGTTGCACCTGCTTGGCTGCGGTGAAGGCACCATTGCCGGGGTCGTTGAAGTCAATACGGCACAGACCGTCACTCGAGAACGTGACTCGCTGGACCACGATGCCACAGCCCTCGGACAGGGGGTCGATGGTGATGACGACCGGGTCCTTGGACGACGCGGTAGCACTTGCCTGATACGAACTGTTGATCACGGCCGTCACCGGCGCGACACTGGTCTTCAGGATGTTCGCCACGTAGATGGTGACGTTGCGGGTGACTTGAGGGGCGGCGGCGTACGCGCCGTTGCCGGGGTCGTTCAACAAGATACGACAGGTGCCTTGCTTGATGAACGTGACCGTACCGTTGGCCGTCCTCAACGTGCAGCCGGTCGACGTGGCCGCCAAGCTCACGCGCACGACGTCACCCGACGTCACCGACGCGTCGGGGGTATAGGTACCCTCCACGCTGCCCGCCGTGGTGGTATTGGGAATGGCAATGATGTTCTCGGCGTCAATGCGGATGCTCTGGGTAACACCCGCGGCGGCCGCGTAGGTCGCGTTACCGGGGTCGCTGAAGTTGATGACGCACTCGCCCGCCGACGTGAACGAAACCTTACCGCCTGCTACCGAACAACCAGTGGAGGTCGGATCGAGCGCGAGGACCACGACGTCGCCCGAGGTCGCCTTGGCGTTGGGCACGTAGTAGCCGCCGATGCTCGCGCCGTCCGGGGGTCCATAGACCACAATCGTGTTGGAGGCCGTACCCACCGCGAACGCGGGGGAAGCGACGAACGCGCTGAGACCTAAGAACATCATGGCCGAGGCGACGCCGCCCGCGACGGCCGTGCGCGTGGCGACCTTGAGGTGTGCCCTGACTACCTTCCGAGAGGAGAACTTTTTCACGGGCTGACCGGCTTTCTACTCAACTCCCTGATGAATTGTCAGGGATGAGGGAAGCGAGGTCTTGACGTCCTAACTACCACCATAACCACTTCGCGCACGCGCGTGTTCATTTGTGGTCACGCCCGCTACAGGTCCTTGCGGTACTGGAGAACTGACTGGCCCGAACCGTTCGCCGTGGTCAAGCGTACGATTCGAGGCACTTCACAAGCCAGTGGGAGGACCGGCGCCCCTTGCGCCGCGAACGTCCTACTTGGCGAGCGCCGCCTGGGCCAGCTTCAATTGAGCGTTCATTGCGTTCACGTCGGCCTGGTACTGACCGAGGTTGCCCGCCTGCAGTGCGGCCTGGGCGGAGGTGTAATCGGCCGACGCTTGCTTTAAGTACGACGCCGCCGAGCCGCCCGAAGTGGTGGTGCCTCCAGTTGGTGTCGTCGAGGACGAGCCGGGCGACGAACCCGAAGAGAAGCTAGCGCCTAAGACTTGGGACAACGCGCCCGAGAGCGTGGGCGAGATGGCCACGTCCTGATTGAAGACGGCGATGACGTAACGCAACTGAGGCAGCGGATTGGACGTGCTCGTGACGTAGAGCGGTCGGATGTAGAGGACGCTCTGGTCGAGGGGAACCATGAGGTTGTTGCCGAGCAAGACCTCAGAGCCGTGCTGGTCCTGGAGCGTGATAATCGAACTCACGGCCGACGTCTGTTGAATCTCCGAGTCCGCCTGGACCGGTCCGGTCACCGACGTACCGCGCGGCGTGACGTAGACATTCAGGTGCCCGTAGTCGTTCGTGTCGCTCGTGGCCACCATGAAAGCGGTGAGGCCCTGAACGGTGCCCGAGTTGCCCGCGGGCACGTAGGCCACGGACTCGAGGAGTTGCTGGTGGTTTTGACCGGGTAGTGAACCGACCTGGTACACCGGGCTCATGGGCGAGAGCGAGGTGGAGACGACGTTCCCGGCCGCGTTGGTGACCTCGGTGCGCGAGAGCGTCGCACTCGGCGTGCCGGCGCCGGTCGTGGGTGAGATCTCCCACTTGTCCGAGGCGGTGTAGAAGGCGCTCGCGTTGGTGATGTGGTAGTGACCGAGCGTGGCGGCCTGAACTGAGAACAAGTCGGACGGGTAGCGCAGGTGAGTTCTGATTGACGCGGGCATCTTGCTCATCGGCAGGAACATCTTGGGGAACGCCGATTCCCACGCCTGGATGATCGGGTCCTTGGGGTCGTTCACGTAGTACTTCATCGAACCGGTGTAGGCGTTGATGACGACCTTGACCGAGTTACGGATGTAGTTCGTGCCGTAAGGGATGTTGCCCGTGTTCACGTTGAGGCTCTCATCGTTCTGCGAGTACGGGTACTGGCTCGTCGTCGTGTAGCCGTCGAGAACGAAGTTCACCTCGCCGTTGGCGATGACGGCGTAAGGACTTTGATCGAAGGTGAGAAAGGGCGCGGCCTTCTTGGCCATCTGGGTCACGTCGCGCACGAAGAGCACCCGACTTTTGGGCGTAATCTGGTTCGAGATCAGGAAGTTGAAGTCGCCGAGACGAAGCGCCAGGGCGACGCGGCTGAGGATTCCCCCGACCGCCACGCCGCCCTTGGCGGCGTAATGCGTCTCGACTGGCTGGCCCGCGTTCGGGCCGCTGTCGATCTGGTAGTCGAGTTCCGCCTGCTTAGTGTTCGCCACGACCCAACCCGAGTAGCCGATACCGAAGTAGATATCGGGCTGCGTGAGTCGGGGCATGCCGTTGGTCGACTGGGGCGGGACGTTCGAAACAACGAAGTTCGGGTTGCCGGTCGTATAGTCGACGGCGTTGGCCGCGATGACGGCGGCGCCCTCGCCGTGGGTGTACTGCAAGTGGGTGTTCACCCAGCTCGGCGAGGGCAGACTCGACGAGTTGAGTTGACGCGCGCCGATCAGGACCGGCGTCACCTTGCCGTTGACGTTATAGCGGTCGACCGCGAGGGTCGTGAAGGTGTAATACGAACGAATCGATTGACGCTTGGTGACCGTCTGAAGGGCGATGTTCGACGAGGGGTCCCAAAGTCGAATGTTGGCGAGGGTCGCGGCGTCCGTGACGACTTGCTTGGTCGAGATCGTGGTCGCTCCCTGGAACGTGTGATAGGCCACGCCGTCGAGCCCGTAGGCGGCGCGCGTCGCGTTGATGTCGCGCTGGATGTACGGTGCCTCGAGCGTGGCTTGGGCGGGGCTCACCTTCAGGGCCTGGAGGAACGCCGGATAGAGCACACCAATCACCAGCGCGACGAACACCCACAGCCCGACCGCCACTGCGGGCAGTGACCAACCTCGCGAGCGCACGTTGACGAGCAGGATGATCGCCGCGGCGAGCGACAGGAAGAAGAGGATCGTCATCGCGGGCATGCGCGCGTGCACGTCGGTGTACCCGGCGCCCTGGACGTAACCGTTCGTGGAGTTCACCAACTCCCATTTGGCGATGATGTAGCCTGCCGCCTTCATCAGGGCGATGCCCGCCCCGATCACCGAGAGGTGGGCCTTGACCCGTGGGGCGACGCGCGGGCTGACGCGCGTCGCGCGGATACCGCCGTTCAGGTAGTGGAACGCGGCCGTGATGAGCAGGATCACGAACAACGACACCAGAGTCCAGGTGACGATGAACGACAAGAACGGCAAGGTGAAGACGTAGAAGCTCAGGTCCTTGTGGAACAGCGCGTCCTTCAAGTTGAAGGACTTGGAATGGATGAAGAGCAAGTAGGCCTGCCACTGACCGGTGGCGTTGAGTCCCGCGATAAGTCCGGTAAAGACCCCGATCACCGCGTAGATGCGACCCGCGTAGGGACGAACGACGTTCTGGAACCGACGCACAATCTCGTCCTCGGGCTCGAAGGAAAGGTCGCGAGCGCCGAATCGGTCGGTGAGCAGCAGGTTCACCCACATGAGGATGAAGAAGATCAGCCCGAATACCACCGCGAGGCCGACTTTGGTGACGAGCAACGTCGTCCAGACCGAGCCGTAACCGGTCTGGGAGAACCACATCTGGTCGGTCCACAAGCCCGCCAGGCTGCGAAGCGACAAGAACCCTATGAACAGGACGACGATAATGAGTCCGATCCAGAACCGACGCGAGAGCCTCCCTATGCGTCGAGGACGCGGAGAGACATCGGCTGGGCTACGCACGCATCGAGCCTAGGCCGTTTTTCAGACCGGTACGACCGCGCAGGCGCAACCGGCGTGCAACGGCGGATACTGCGACCCACTGGGAAAGCGCTGCCCGGCCAGGCGCTCGCCCGACGCCGCGTCGAGCGCGCACGCGTCACACGGCGCGTCGTTCGGTGTGGCGAAGAAGCGGATCGAACGCCCCCGCGACGCGCTGAGCACGCCCACGTGGAACGCGCGTCGCGCCGCGTCGGTGCAGAGTCGTTCGACCCGCGCTCCGCGCCATTCCTTGTAGGCCGCGTTCACCCGTTCGGTGGCGTCGCCAGAGCCGTCGGCGAGCACGCGCTTGCGCAACGCGAGCACGATGGTGACCGCGAGGTCCGCGGCGCAGTCGTCGAGGGCGACCTTGCTCGCCGGTTCTCCCGAACAGCCCGCCTCATCAAAGGCGAACTGCGAACCCGCGGCGGCGGCGTCAGCGAGTGCGTCAAAGGCCGCGTCGGCGTAGCGCGCGCGTTCGGCGTGCTCGTCCTCGAGTTCGATGGTGATCATCCCCTTCACGTGGCGAACCCGTTCGAGCATGACGTTCTGATCGTCCTGGAGCGCGCGCTTGACCTTGCGGGTCAAGACCGCCAGCGACTCATCGATCGCGACGTCGCGACGGTGGAACAACTCCCCGTCCACAGTCATGACCTTGGCGGGCGACGGTGCCGCCTTGCGCGGGGGCGTCACGGGCGCGCCGCGCTCTTCTAGGGTCGCCTTGCGTAGTCGCGCGAAGATCTCGTTCACGACGTCGGTGCCCGTCGGATCGTCCTCGAGCAGGGTCTCACCCACGTGGGTCTCGATGCCGTTGGACTTCGCCGAGCGGCGCGTCTTGGACTTGGGCACGTCGACCGTTTCGGATGGTTCGATGACCAGGGCCTCGGGCGCCGGTGGGGGAACCTCGCGCAGTGGCGTGCCCTCGAGCAATTCCTCCTCGGTTGGTTCACGCGAGGGCGGACGCAGCCGCAGCGCCTCGAGGGCGGCGTGACGCGCCGCGTCATCGGAGCTGTTCACGCCGTTGATGACCGAGTCGATGGATTCGCGCACCGACTGGACAAACGTGGCCAGGGTGTCACGCGCCGCACGCAGTTGGTCAATTTGTATGTGCAAGGCCTTGCGCTTCACGGCGAGGTCGTTGAGCACGGTCCTGCGGGCCTCGTGGGCCTGTTCGACGATGGCGCGCCCCTGCTCGCGACCGCGTTCAACCAGCGCGTCACCGTTGACCTTGGCCGAATCGATCAAACGTTCGGCCGCGAGGCGCGAATCATGATCGACCTGGGTCGCCGTGTTCTCGGCCTCGGCGATGAGCGCGGTGGCGCGTTCTTGGGCCTCGATCAAGTGCTCCGCACTGCGTTGTTGGGTCTCGGTGAAGATCTGAGCGCTGCGTTCCTGGGCCTCGGCGGTCACGCGAGCCGCCTCCTCATGGGCCGATCGCAAGATAGCGGCGCTCTGAGCACCCAGCGCACTGGCCAAGGTCGCCTCGTCGAGCACGGGGTTGGCGGCTCGGTGCTCGGCCTCGGCGAGTTGTTCGCGCAACTCGCGCAGTCGCTGCTCGAGATGACCGACCTCGCGCGCGACGGCCTCGAGGTGCTGGTGTACCTCGTAAGGATCGATACCACCCTTTCGAATCGGCGTGAAATTGGTTCGAACTATCTCCGAGGTCGAATTACGAGCGGAGGATGGGTTTCGGCGATCTTCCATTGCTTTAAGACTACGACTTCGGGTCCTTCAAGAACGGCTTCGCGGAGCGGTGAGGGGCACGGGTTTCGACCCGCCGATGCGATGAAGTGCTTGCAGTGCTTGACGAAGCGTGGTCACGCCGATCACCGTGAGTCCCGGTGCCGCGTTGGCCCTCGCGGTGGCGACTTCGACTTGAGGAACGATGAAGTACTTCGCGCCCGCGCGCTGGACCGCGACCGTCTTCTCGGCGACGCCGCCCACGTCGCCGACGTTGCCGTCTTGATCCATCGTGCCCGTCGCGGCGATCTTCACGCCACCGGTCAACGAGTTACGTGACAATTGATCGATGATGCACAAGGTCATCGCGAGTCCCGCCGACGGTCCGCCGATGTCATTGGTGTCGATCGACACCTTCGCGGGGAACGCGTAGCTCGTCGCGTCCTCGAGGGAGAATCCCAGCCAGGTGGCGTTCGACCCGCTGACGCCCGGACAACCTGAGGGCGCCAAAGAAAGCGGTGGCACGGCGGTACGCAACGTGACGATCGATTCGTTCGCCCACGTGATCACACCCTTCGCGCTGATGTGGGCCTTGTCGATGCCCAGATTGACCGTCGAGTTCGCCGACAACGGATTCAGGTCGCTCACGACGTCACACGTCGAGCGCACGGGTGAGCCGTCGAAGCTGACGATACGGTCGGCGACCTTTATCTTGTCGTGCCAGGCCGGCGTACCCGTCTCGACCGACGTGACCAGCGCACCGATGGGCGTGCCCTTCAGTTGCCAACCGAGCGTGGTGAACGCCGAGACCTCGGCGTCCTGCTTGGAATCGCTCATCTCCAGATAACCCTGCGCCGCGAGCTCACTGCTGGGAACGCCCGGGTCGAGCAGTTGGCTCGCGGTGACGAATTGGACGTGACGTTGGAACTGGAGCGTGAAGTACTGCCAGGCCGTGAGTTGCTCGAGGTACACGTCGGTCAACATGATCGCGTCGTGATGGGACTTGGTGGCGAGCCCACTGACGTGCACCAGAGGTTCCACCGGTGTCGCGTTACCCGGCGTGATGGCGTACTCGTTGAGAGTCCAGTGCCGCGAAACCTCGACCGCGACGGCGAGAACCACGAACAGGGCGATCAGGACGATCGCGATTCGACGCGCGTACTGGTTGGGTGCTGAGATGTCAGGGTGCCAACGGATGAGTCCACGTTACCGCCCGACCTCGAAGAACGATTACTCAAGGCCGGCTTCCACAGCGACGGTCGCGACGACGCCTTTCTCCTCGAATCCCTCGAATCACGACGCCCGCGCCAACGCGTACTAGCTCTTCGCGCGGGAAGTCGCCGGGCGCTGCTCGCACGCGAGCACTGGATGCGCGCGCTCGTCGACCCGCAGGTCGAGGTGCGCCGTGAAGCGTTGGCGTTGCTCGCCTACGTGAACGACCTCGACGGCGGCCTCTTGGCCCTCGTGCGCGGATCGCTCGAGGACGACGACGCCCTCGTGGTGGACGCGGCGATCTTCGCGCTCGGTGAGCACCTGGACCGCGACGCCGTCGAAAGACTCGCGACGATCGCCCTCGAACACGACGACGCCCGTTGTCGCGAGTCCGCGGTCGCCTCGTTGGGCGCGATCGGCGACGACCGGGGACGCGCGGCCGTGCTGGCCGCGCTCGAGGACAAGCCCCCCGTTCGACGACGCGCCATCGTCGCGCTCTCGAACTTCGAAGGACCCGACGTCGACGCCGCCCTCGAACGGGCCGCCAACGACCGCGACTGGCAGGTGCGAGCCGCGGTCGACCAACTCAACAAGGAAGTGGACTAGTCGTCAAGTCCGCGAAAGAGCGCGTGCAGCGCGGACATCTCTTCGAGGCACGCGAGCAGACCCTGGATGACCACGACATCAGGATGGGGCGCCAGAACGACTTGGACCCCGGTGCTCGCGGCGATCAGTTCGGCGAAGTCGTTCACCAGTGCGTGGCCACCCACGAGGGTGAGCCCTCGCGCGGAGACGTCCTGGGAGAGGTCGGGCGGAGCGTCGGCGAGACACTCTTGGATGAGTCGCACGGTCTGGGCGACGACCTCGCTCATCGCCTGGTTCACCAGCTCAGCGCTCACCTCGACTTCGACCGGCTCGCCGCGTTCGACGGTTCGCGCGGGCACCTTCTCCACGCCGCCGTTGGTCGAACCCAGCGCCGAACCCAGCGTCATCTTCAACATCTCGAGTGTCGCGGGTGCCACGACGACGCCCTGGCGCATGCGCAACAGCGTCGCGATCGCGTTATCGAGGTCGTTGCCGCCGAGCCGTCGGGCGCCACTCGTGACGATGCCCCCGAGCGAGATGAGCGCGGCCTCGGAGGCACCCGCGCCCAGTACCGCCACCGCCGAGCCGATGGGGTCCTGGATCGGAAGTCCCAGGCCGATCGCCGCCGCGATCGGTGCTTCGATCAGACTGACCTCGCGCGCACCAGCCTGAACGGCCGCCTGGCGCAGGGCGCGCCGTTCGATGGCCGTGGCGAGCGACGGCACGCTCATCACGACCCGCGCCCGACTGAGCTTGGAGACGCCCGCGCGCTCGAAGAGGGTGGTGATGAGCCGGGCCGTGACGTCGAAATCGACCGTGGCGCCCTTTTCTAGGGGCCGAAAAACCACCACGTGGCGTGAGGTGCGTCCCACGAGGTCGGTGGCGCCGTAGCCGATGTCCACGACCTCACCGGTGCTGGTGTCGATGCCCACGAGGGTGGGCTCGTTGAAGATGACGCCGCGCTGATTGGTCGCCAGACGCGTCGACGAAGTCCCGATATCGAGTGCAACGTCCAGGGCCATGGCAAGCCATGCTAGGTCGCCTCGGTCTGGCGACGGGCCCGGCGAATTATTCCGGCGAAACCTCTAAGTTGGAGCCATGAGCACTGACCCGTTCAGCGGAATGTTTGGCGACATCTTCAACATGCTCGGCCAACAGGGACCCGACGCCTGGTTCCAGACCGCTACCCAACTAGGACTGAACATCGCGCGCGGCGAGGACGGCGACCCCAACCCCCAGCCCACGGAACGCCAACGCCTCGAGGAGCTCGCCGTCTTGGTGAGTCGTCACGTCGATTCGCTGTTGGGCGTCTCGAGCGACGCGCAGATCACCGGCGTCAACCGCTCCGCGCTTACGATCGCGGCGCTCAACCAATGGAAGCCCCTTATCGCGCCAATGCTCGAACGACTCGCGTTCGACGCTGAACCAGGTGACGTGGACGCAGAGAACGAAGCGGCGATGATGGCCCAACTCGCCGCCACCATTGGACCGCTGTTCACGGGCTTTCAGATGGGTTCGGTCGCGGGCCACTTCTCAGAGCGGGCCTGGTCGCTCGCGGTACTACCGCTGCCCCGCCTCGACCCGACGCGACTGCTCGTGGTGAACAACCTCACCAGTTTCGCCGAGGCCTGGTCGCTCGAACGCGACGAGGTCTACGTTTTTGCCCTCGCCCAGGAGTTCGTCGCCGCCCTGGTACTCTCCCAGCCCGGCACGAGCGACGCGCTTCGCGCTCTGCTGATCGACGCGGTGCGCGAGGCGAGCGCCGCTCAGAGCAACTTGATCGAACGACTGCAGTCGATGATCAATCCCGACGACCTGAGCGAGCTGATGAGCAATCCCGCCGCGCTGCTCGACGGCATCGAAGTCCCCGAGGAGTCCGACGCCACGCGCGCGATCAACGCGGCGACCAGCGTGCTGCTCGCGTTCTTCGAGCGTGCGGCGAGCGACATCACCGAATCGATACTCGGTCCGCGACCCGCGCTCAGCGAGGCTTACGCGCGCCACCGTCGCAGCGACGCGCGAGGCGAAGACGCCGCGGCGGCGTTGTTCGGCATCGCGACCCAGGGCCCCCATCACGACGCCGCCAAGCGATTCGTCGCGCATCTGAGCGAGACGCACGGTCTCGGGGTGTTCGACGCGTTGCTACGAGTCGACGGGCTACCGAGTGCGCACGAACTGGACGCCCCCGACGAGTGGTACGAGCGCGTGAGCAACTCACCGCTCGCCTAGTTCGTCTAACTCTCTTCCTCGTAGCCGAGGTTCCACTCCACGAGCAGGTTCTCACGCTCCGCGTCACGGTTCACTCGTTCGCGATTGCGTCGGAACTGCGGGTCGTGGGGAGGCAGGAATCGTAGACGGGCGTCGACGCGGTCGACGAAGGCCTGGATCTGCTCCTCGTCGCCAAAGACCATGCGGCACTCCCAGTGCGGGGCGACCGGACCGAGGTAGATCACCTGGACGTGGCCGACCGGGTCGACGACCTCGGTGCTTTCAATGCTCGGGACCTGGCTCACGACACTCCTTAGGGACTTGATGACGCAGGAACCATTCTACCGGTGGGCCCGGGACCCGGGTCTTGAACCAAAGCAGGACCGAAAGCGCCTCTATCCTCGACTCAGTGCTCGAGTGCGTGATCAACATCTCCGAGGGCCGGGACCTCGCGGTCTTAGACCAACTGTCGCATAGCGCCGGCGCCTCGTTGCGCGACCGCCACCACGACCCCGCTCACCACCGTTCGGTCTTCACGCTGCTCAACGGACCCGAGCCGCTCGAACTGGACGTGCGCAACTTGATCCAGTGCGCCTTCAACCTGCTCACCCTGGGCGGCCACGAGGGGGTGCACCCTCGCTTCGGAGTCGTGGACGTCGTGCCCTTCGTGGCCCTCGATCCAGCAGACCACGAGCTCGCCCGACTTCTACGTGACCGGACCGCGGGCTGGATCGCGCACACCTTTGACGTCGCGACGTTCCTCTACGGCACCCTGGCTAACGGTTCGACCCGGACCCTGCCCGAGGTGCGCCGACTGGCCTTTCGCGGTCTGGCCCCGGACTTCGGACCCGACGAGTCCTCACCCGTGCTCGGAGCGGTCGCCGTGGGCGAACGCCCGGTACTGGTCGCCTGGAACCTCTGGCTCGACCACACGTCCCTTGCGCGCGCGAGAGAACTGGCGCGCGCCCTGCGTGAACCGCAAGTCCGTGCGCTGGGCTTGGCGGTGGGCGAACAGGTCCAGGTCAGCTGCAACCTGCTCGACGTGGCCGAGTACCCTCCGTCGTTCGTCTACGACCAAGTGCTCGCCGGCCTCGTGGGCGACGAGCGCATCGCGCACGCTGAACTCGTGGGTCTCGCGCCGCGAAGCCTGCTCGAGGTCGAGGACCCCCGGCGCTGGGCCCAACTCGACCTGTCGCCCGAGCGCACCATCGAGGCCGCGCTCGAAAAGGGCTCAGCCAGCTTTTGAGCGACGCTCGATGGCGCGGGCCCGACGAAGGCGCCGACGTTCACGCTCGCTCATGCCGCCCCAGATGCCGAACTTCTCGCCGTTATCGAGGGCGTACTCGAGGCAGTCCCCACGCACCACGCAGCCCCGACAGACTTCCTTGGCCTCGCGAGTCGAGGCGCCACGCTCGGGAAAGAAGAGGTCCGGGTCCACGCCCATGCAGTTCGCACGCGCCTGCCAGCCCCGATCCTCTAGGCCACTCAATAGTTCGACGATTTCCACGTTGTAGTCCTTCCCGTAGCGGCAAAGCGCCACCGATGTAATTACAACGGTGTCATTGTTACTGGGTTTGGACAGAATTGCAAGTGGAAATTATAAAAGTCCTGGTCAAGAACACTATGGGGAAACGGCTAGCCCGCCTTGTGGCTGCGCACGAAGTCGTCGAGTGCGTAGACCCCCAGGTCGTCGACCGAGGTGTAGAAAGTCCGGCCCCCGTTTACTTTGGCGATCTGTTCGACGAACGGGAACTGGCTGCGCTCGATATCCAGGGCGAAGGTGTTGATGGTGATGCCCGCCTTGGTGCAGCGCAACACCTCGGCCATGGTGCGCTCGAGCGTCTCGTGCACCGGGGGCCAGGAGAAGAACGGCTCGCCGTTGTCCATGAGGTGGGCGGTGGGTTCGCCGTCGGTCACCACGACGATCTGGCGCTCGCCCCGCTCGGCGCGCATGAGGTGGCGACTGAGCGCGAGGGCGTGCTGGAGGTTGGTGCCGTAGGCGTAGTCGATGGTGAGTGCCGGGATGTCCTCGATACGCAATTCTTGGGCCATCTCGCCAAAGCCCACCACCGCGACGAAGTCGCGCGGGAACTTCGAGCGAATCAACTGGGTGAGCGCGAGCACCATCTTCTTCGCGGGCACCAGGTTCGAGCGCATCGCCATCGACAGCGAGAGGTCGATGGCGAAGACCGTCGAGGACCGCCGCGTCGATTCGTACTCCTCGACCTCGAAGTCGTCGGGGTGCAGTCGCACGGGCGTGCCCGGGCCCTGGCGCAGCACGGCGTTGCGCAGCGTTTTGGCTAGGTGCAGGGCGAAGGGCTCGCCAGGCTCCCAGGCCTTGGAGGTCTCCTCGCGATCCCCGCCGCGCGAGACCGTGGCTTCACGATGGGCCCCAAGCGTCGGCGAGTCGTGCAGTTGGGCGAAGAGGTCCTTCAGGGCCTGTTGGCCGATCTGGCGGATGCCCTTGGGCGACAGGGTGAGCTGGCCGCCCTCGCGATCGACGAAACCCTTGTCCTTCAGTCCTTGGAGGGCCTTTTGGAGACGCTGGACGTGGCGCGCGGCGTCGTCACCGAGGTTGCGCCGCACCGAATCGATGTCGACCTCGGGCAAGCCCTGGGCGGCGCCGGCGCGTCCGAGGAACTCTTCGAGGTTGCGCAGGTCGCCCAGCTGCTCGGCGACCGAAGCGGCCTCGGCGAACGTGGAGCCGTCCTGGCCGCGCATGCGGTGCGCCCGACTCCAGTCGATGTCGGGGGTCGCCTGGCGCAGGTTCGAGACCAGCCGGTTGAGCGCGAAATTCAGTTCCATGTTCTCCATCATCTGGGAGAACAGCGAGCGCAACTCGCTTTGTTGTTCGCCCGAGAGCGAGTTGAACATCGCCTCGGCGGCGGCGGCACGCTCGGCCATGGCGCGCATCACGTCCTCGAGGTTCTCGGCACCGGGAAAGAAGTCGCCGAACTTGTCCATGAAGTCCTCGAAGCTGGGATCGAGCGGTTCGCCGCGACGATCCTGCTCGATCATCGTCGAAAGCGCGTCCATCATGTCGCGCATCCGTTGCAGTTGCTCGGGGTCGGGACTCTCGAGGAACTGCTTGCTCTGTTCGAAGTAGGTGTTGAGGACGTCGGCTTGGAGTTCGGACATCAACTGCTCGAACTCCTCGCGGGCCTCCGAGGAGACGAAGTCGTAGTTCTGGTAACTTGCGAGCCGCTCGCTCAGTCGGTCACTCATGAGTTCTCGCTGCAGGTGTCGCTGTTCGACCAGGTCACGAGTGACCTCTTTGCGCCGTTCGTCGTCTGACGCCTCGGCCTGGGCCAGCAGTTGGTCGAGTTCCTCGCCCTCGGTTTGCTCGATCAATTCGAGCCAATCGCGATAACGCTGCATCTCACCGTCGGGATCGGCTTGCTGTTCGAGTTCGCGCCGCTTCGCGCGAGCGCGCTCTAAGAGGTCGCGCAGACCCTCGATGCGATTGCCCTCGGCGTCATCAAAGCCATCGCGCAACAACCGGTCCATCGCGTCGTCCAGGTCACCGCTCTCCATGAAGTCGTCGCCGAGCAGACGCAGCAATTCGTCGACGTCGAGGTCGGCGAAGTCATCGTCGTCGCCGAACCGACGAAAGCCGTAGCGAACGGCCACTATCGATTCCTCGATCGATACAGCGCCCTCGCTCCCGACGCGTCCTTGGCGAGTCGCTTGGTCAGGTACAGGCCCTCGAGCACGAATTCGGTGGCGGCGGCGAGTTCACCGTCGCTGACGTTGGGTCCCGCAACCCGGCGCACCGGCACGTCGAGTGACGGCATCGCCTCGAGCACCGCGAGGTAGTCGCGATCGGGCAGGTCGTCACCGGTGTGCACGAGCGCCTCGGTGTGAAAGGCCTCGACGATCTCGGGCGCCTCCTCTAAGAGGACGTACTCGTTGAAGCACTGGCGAACCGCGAGCGAGACGAGTGCGGCGATGACCTGGTCCGAGTCGCTGTCGTCCATCGTGTCGAACTCGATCTTGCCCTGGGTGGACTGGACCATGGCCGACAGGTCGCTGATGCGAGGGACCACGTGGTCGTCGCCGGTGCGCAACGCGCGACGCAGGGCGCTGGCGATGACCGTCTCGTAATTGGCGATCGACAGTCGCACCGATACCCCCGAACTCTGGGAGATCACGTGACTCTTTCGAGCAACGTGGCTGACGCGAGCGACGATGTCCTCGATGAACCAGGGCACGACGATCGGCTTGGGCGAGGTGGGAGGCTTCGCCTCTTGTCGGATGATCTCGATCTCGGTGGAGATCTCGAAGGGATAGTGCGTACGGATCTGGGACCCGAAACGGTCCTTCAGTGGCGTGATGAGTCGGCCGCGGTTGGTGTAGTCCTCGGGGTTCGCCGTCGCCACGACCAGCACGTCCAGGTCGAGGCGTACGAGGTGACCGCGAATCTGCACGTCACGCTCCTCGAGGACGTTGAGCAATCCCACCTGGATGCGCTCGGACAGGTCGGGCAGCTCGTTCATCGCGAAGATGCCGCGATTGGACT
>PLQL01000011.1 GCA_003160115.1 Acidimicrobiaceae bacterium | reverse complement strand
GTTTGTGAGTACCTTCTCAATTAGGTTTCATTGGACGTTCGATTGAAGTCGTATTTGACGCGAGACAATGGCATCGACTCAGTTGGTTCCTGTACGGGTTCGAGTCGGGCCTCCGACACGAGCCAATGCACGATGACGGCGAGAGTCAGTTACTGGCCGTGTCGCTAAAGTCAGGCGCTTGCCGGTCAGGCATTGCAGGATCCACGGAAGAGCCAAAGCGTCATGTCGTTGGTCCCCTGGGAGATTCCGAGTGAGAATTGACTGGTAGGCGTTGCGAAGTATCGTGACTGGCATGTCCTTGTCAGCACCCACGCTGCACACCGATCGCCTGCGCCTACGGCCCTTCAACGAATCGGATGCGGACGCCCTCTTCGCGCTGCACAGCAATGCCCATGTCCTGCGCTACTGGGACGCACCGCCCTGGAGCGAACGCAAGCGCGCCGAGAGGTTCATAGCCGCTTGCCGCGAGATCGAGGAGGCAGGCACCGGGACACGGCTGGCTGTGGAGCGTGTTTCAGACGGGGTCTTCATTGGCTGGTGCAGTCTGAACCGATGGAACCCGGACTATCGCAGCGCATCGATGGGCTACTGCTTCGATGATGGTGTGTGGGGACATGGCTACGCGACTGAGGCCGCTCGGTCTCTGCTGCAGTGGGCGTTCAACACGCTGGATGTGAATCGGGTCCAAGCTGAGACCGACACGCGCAACACTGCATCTGCTCGAGTCCTAGAGAAACTCGGATTCGTGCGTGAAGGGAAGTTGCGCGAAGACTGCGTCGTGAATGGCGAGGTATCAGATTCGTGGGTGTACGGGTTGATCAGGCGGGAGTGGCAGCCGTGAGCGCGTCCGACGTTGCTGCCTAAGTCACAGCTAGAAGAACACCTACGTTGACGGCAGGCTTGCGACCTTCGATACGAATCGCCAGTGCAAGGTTGCGGAACTGTCGTGTCGGGCCTCCGACACCAGCGATCTCCGGTACCTTAAGTCCACTTCAATCGGTTGGGACGTAACCTGGCCAGATGTTGCGTCGCCTGTTCACGTGGAGGATGAATCTGTACCGACTAATTGTTGGCGCCTTAGTCCTGGCCATAGTGATCCCAGCGTGGGTACTCGGAGGTCCCGCGACGTGGCTCGTTGTTATCATGTGCGTTCTCGTCGTCGTTGGCGCAGTCGTCGTTGGAACGCGCGTGCCGTCGCTCCGGGGATGGTTGCGTCGTTGATTGGAGTCGCTTACGCATTTTCGGATTGATGTTCAAATTCGCCAAATGCAGTTTGCGGGTGCTGTGATACAGGGAACGCACCCGGTAAGTTCGCCAGTGTGAAGGATGAGATAGTCGATCCACTGATGGCTGACTTCACGGGCCCAGAACCGACCGAGCCTGACCATCTCACGCCCGGGAGCTATTGGCGCTTACGACCTGGAGAGTCCATGGACGAGGTGCCGGAACTCCCACGGCATCACAGCTCCCAACCTTCCATCTTCATCGGAGGCACGAGCATTGAGTTGGTCATCGACGGCGACGGTGGCCGTCATCATTTGAGCGTACCGAAGAGACACGGAGCACAGCTAACCGAGAATGTTGCGCGTCGGATGGTTTTGATATACGTGCAACGGCGAGCAACCGGCCACATCAGTGAACCCGACCGTTTTATCGAAGTTCTGAACGGTGCAGGGGCGCAGCTTGCACGTATCGACGACTCGGATACCTGGGAACTGCGTGTCGACAGCATCCAGCGTATTTGTGATCTGGCTGGCATCGACTTTGCGATGGAGCACTACGACTCTGAAGCGGATTTGCTTGAAGCCCGTCCAGATTGGACTCCCGCGCATATTGCACTCGAAGTTAAACACCCAGTCGAAACTGACTTGCGCGATCTCGGCATGGCACTCTGGTACGGCACGGCGATTTCATTCGCACTTTTGGCTGCTGGCGGCATGCAATTCATCTTTGGAACACCAGTGCGGTACGCCGTGCTGACCTTGGCCGTTGGCGGGCTCGCCGGGGCGACATTGATTTCATTGTGGGCACGATTTCGCTGGGGAATGAAGCGTAAAGGACGCTAACGATCACGACTATTGAAGAGCCCACAAATCAATTCGCCAGTCGGAGATTGTGGACGTCGGCCCACCGACTTGAAAGATAATCGACCGAGCATCAAGGAACGCAATCACCCAAGCCTTGGCCGCAAGTCACAAAATACAAGTCCATTGCGCTCAACGGCACTGATCACACGTGGGCGGCACTGGCTGGTTACTAGGGGTCGTCATATCATCAGTGTCGTCCCGTCGGATGGTAATAACGCCACGCGTTTCGTTTATTCTGGGCGAAGAAGGTGAAGTTCACTTCACACGTCGAGCGCAGGAGGTGCCACGATGGCCTGGTCCAAGACGACGTTCGCGCGTAACGGTGCCCCGTGCAGTAGTTGCGGGGGAATGGTGCAGAAGGGTGCCGAGGGCTGGACGGACGCATCCCAGCCCAAGGGACAGCGTGTGCACTGTTTGGGGTGCGGGCCCGCAGAGACGGTCATGCCTACGCCACCAGCGGATCCGGTAGCGGGCTCTTCGGCGTTACGCCAAGACAAGCGCTACCGCGGTGACAACAACTTAAAGGGTGCCCAGGGGGAGTACCTAATGGGCACGTACCTGGCCGCGGACCTCGCAGCGGGAGCCCACGTCCTCACCGACCGAAAGGTGCCCGGCGACTCTGAGGCGAACATTGATCACGTCGTCGTCGCCTCCACTGGGGTGTGGATAATCGACTCGAAGAAATGGACCGGGGAGATCAGGTACCGCAGCCCCGGGTTTCCGAGCACCGACCCGCGCAAGTGCCTCACGGTGGACGGGATGGACAGGACCTCGGATATCGCCAAGATCTACCGGCTCGTGATCCCCGTGGCCCAGGTCATCGGGGATACCAAAGTTCTGGTGCACCCGGTGCTGGCGTTCGTTGAGGCCACGTGGGGTGTCAAGGAAGGCCTGCACTTCAAGAGGGGTAAGGGGCCCTATGAGCACGAGGGCGTCCTCATCTCTGGTGGGCACAGCTTCATCGGACTCATCAACGCGACCGGACCCCTGACACCCGATGCCGTGGAGTCACTCTGGCGAAGGCTGGACGCGGCAATGCTCCCTCGTTAGCGGGGGCCACCCGGCCAACTCGGTTCTGATTTTGAATCCCGCTTCATCCTTGGAGCCCGGCTAGAACGTGTCCTAACTTGTTCTCTCCAGCATGATCAACAACTTTCCACATCGATCCCGGCACCTTGAGNNATGTCCACCAACGTCCACTGAAGTCCTCTCACGTTTGACCTCGTGGCTAGACAATTGGCTAGACCAAAGTTCGTTTCAAGGTCAAGTCACTATTCAATTTCGAAGGACCGATGTTGAGTGGTTTGAGCTGCGGCTGCGGGAAGAGTAGACAATTTCCCAGACGATCTTGTGACCAACAGACCCGGCACGATTCACTTTGGGACAAAGCGTGACATTAGGAATGTCTGGACAACAAGAGATCTCGAGCACCATTCAGCCAGGGATACTTGGAACTCAAGGGCGAGTCCTGGACATGATGTATTCGTGAGGCGTGATTTCGACGGTGTCCCCGATGAGCAACTTTGGCTGCTCGCTAGTCGTCATGACGGCGCTGCATTTGGAGAGCTATTCGAGCGCCACTCCGCTGATGTGTATAACCACTGCTTTCGGCGAACTGGCTCGTGGTCAGTGGCCCAAGATCTCACCAGCGTCGTCTTCCTCCAAGCGTGGCGCCGAAGAAGGGATGTCAGACTTCATGGCGACTCGATACTTCCTTGGTTACTGGCAGTGGCGAACAACGCGGCCCGAAACTCCGATCGGTCGATTCGTCGCTATAACCGGCTCCTATCCAAGCTACCGAAGTCAGAGTTGACGTCAAGTTTGGATGATGACGTGAATAAGAGAATCGATGATGAGCGCGCGATGGGGGTGATCCTCGACAAGTTGAACTCGCTGAACTTGCAGGATCGAGAGATCATCGCACTTTGCGACTGGTCAAATTTGAGTTACGCCGAAGCCGCGGTTGCCTTAGATATTCCGATTGGTACCGTGCGATCTCGATTGTCGCGTGCACGAGATCATCTTCGAGTACTTCTGGATCAGGAAGGCTTCGCGCACGAACCGACGAATCACGTCGCAGACTTGACGTTCCCAAAGGAGAACCATGACCCTGCTTGACCAACTTCCGCCCTCACGTCCCATGCCTGCCGTCCGAAGCCAAGCCGCTCGACGACAGCTCGAGACAGTCGTCAACGGTTACCTGCGACCGTGGTGGCGTCTGAGTCGGACCACCACGGTGGCAATAGGAATTGGTCTTGTCGTTGCCGGTAGTGCGACGGCTGGTGTGCTGCTCCAAACCAAAGGGCCGCTTCCTGTCGCTGTCAATGGAACGCTTCCGTGGAACCTGGTCCCCGATTACATCTCTGTGACTGGACCGAATGGAAAGGTAGTTGGTTACACGCCGCGCTCGGACGTGCTCCTTCCGCCTTCGCTGGTCGGAGAACCGATACCGAACAACTTTGGTTCGTGGCCAAAGCCCGTGTACGCGAGCAACCTCACCACACTGGTTGGTCACCTGTATCCCAACGGCGTTGGCTACGTTCCGCTGGGAAAGTCGCCTTCTTCATTGGTGTGCATACCTAAGTACGTGTACAACGGATCGAAAACCCAGAGTTTTCCGTGCCCCTCGGTTTTGGTGACATTACCCAATCTCGTTGGCGTAAGCACGCCAACGGCTGCTGGTGAAATTTCGAGCCTGGGCATATACGTGCACGTCATCAACAATTCGTCGAGCAGTGCGCCCAAGGGCACCGTCATCTCGATGTCACCCGGGCCGGGATCAGTCGTTCACGCACGGTCGGTCGTGACGATTCGGAACTCCTCAAGATAATGCGGGCTTATACGCTCCGTACAGTGAATCACACATTCTCGGTGCGAAACTTGCGGTGTCAGTGTGGAGTAGCGCGCCTATCGAGTCGGGCCTCCGAGAAACGCCATAAATCCTCCTGCTGAGATTTCCAGTTTCTGTTCTCCTGGTACTTTGCCCGTAAGCCCGTAGAACCTGAGGTCTAACCCATGACCGAATTACAAAAGAGAATTCGATTCCCGGGTCGAGGTTTAGCTTCGACAATGCTGATGTTGAGTGTCTTTGGACTCTCCGTGACGTCAAGCTCGTCGGACGCCTCCGCGTCTAGCGAAGTGTCGTTCTGCGCCGCTAGTCAGTTGGCTGTGGCAGTCGTGTCTTCGAGTGGTGCCTATTTCGCTGCCGGTAGTGTGGGTATCCCTTTTGTCATAGTCAACATCAGCAAAGTTACCTGCGCTTTAGAGGGATACCCAAGGCTCACTACTTATCCCGGTGCTTTTGAGAACAACAGAGTCAAGGTGGTCGACGGAGGTGGAATGATTTTCGTAGCAGTGCGACCCAAGGTCGTGACAATCGGTCCAGGGGCCACCGCCTCTTTTGGACTCGACTACGGTGACGCCTACAATCAGCAGGATCCCAATGCCGGTCCCTGCCTGACAAAACAAATGATGGTCTTCTTGCCGACGCGACCGCATCCATTCGAACAGCCATACACAACAACCGTCAACATCAACTTCTGCTACGCGGGCTTTAAGTTCGACATCACTTCCATTCAACGTGGTCCAATTGCAAAAAAAGCTTAGGGTCCGTGTGCAGTCAGCGGTAAAATTCGCGGATGGAAGATTCTCCGCCAGTCACCAGTGCCTGAATGCAGACCTGTTGCGTCGCACCGCCGTTTCGAATCCACACGTTGCAACGTGAATGACGATGGATTTCGCGTTACTGATGTTCCTGAAAGTGTTTGAATCTTCGTGTCGTTACCCGGAGGGCGCGACAGTTGGGATGCATGAGTCCGTAGAGCCTGACTACTTTGGTGCGCNNCCGGAACCTGTTGATTAAGAGTCAAATGCTCTGCCAATTGAGCTACCGGCGCGAGACGAGTCTATACCGACGCGCACCGGCGACTTGACTGGTTAGTTGTGCTGTATGGCCTTTACTTCGAGGAACTCTTCGAAGCCATGCTGTCCGAGTTCACGTCCGATACCCGACTGCTTGTATCCACCGAATGGGGCGATGACGTTGAAACTTCCTCCGTTGATCTCCACTTGACCCGTACGAATCTTTCGTGCCACTTCGAAAGCCTTCTCATCGGTCGCGGCCCAGACGCCTCCCGCGAGTCCGTAGTTGGAGTCATTCGCAATGGCGATCGCCTCTTCTTCGGTGTCGTAGGGAATGATCGAAAGCACCGGACCAAAGATCTCTTCTTGGGCGATGGTCATGTCGTTGGTGACGTCAGAGAAGATCGTCGGTTCGATGTAGTAACCCATTTCGAGTCCCTCGGGGGGGTTCACGCCGCCACAGATGATGCGCGCTCCTTCGTCGATTCCCTTGTTGATGTAGTCGCGCACGCGCTGCTGCTGGGTGGCGCTGACGAGGGGGCCGAGCAGGCTTGATCCGGTGATCGGGTCCGCGGGTGCGAACGACGAAGCGGTGGCCACTGCGATGTCCTCGATCTCGGCGAGTTTTGATCGCGGCACCACCATGCGAGTGAGTGCTGAGCACGTTTGTCCCGAATTGAGATAGCACTTGAACACGCCGTCGGCGACCGCCTTGGGAATGTCGGCGCCCTCGAGGATGATGTTCGCGGACTTGCCGCCGAGCTCGAGTGAGACGCGCTTTACCATCTCGGCGGCGATTTGCATGACGCGCTTGCCGGCACGAGTCGAACCGGTGAAGGAGACCATGTCGGTCTTGGGGTGGGCCACGATGGCTTCGCCGACCACCGGTCCCAAACCAGTCACCATATTGAAGACGCCCTTGGGCAAGCCCACTTCGTGAATGATGTCGGCCAGGATGTAGGCGTTGATGGGCGCGACTTCGCTGGGCTTGACGACGATGGTGCAGCCGGCCGCCAGGGATGCCGCGACCTTGTTGGCGATCTGATGTAGCGGGTAGTTCCAGGGCGTGATCGCGGCCACTACGCCGACTGGCTCGCGCACGAGCGTCGAGTTGCCGACTTCTTCTTCCCAGGTGAACTCCGCTGCTCGCTTGGCATTATCGGCGAAGGTCATGGTAGGGATGCCAGCTTGGATGCCCTTGGCGAGCATGAGCGGCATGCCAACCTCGTGGGCGATGTCGAGGGCGATCTCGTCAGATCGTTCCGCCAACTTCTCTGAGATTCGAACGAGAAACTCGCCGCGCTCCTTGGGACTCGTGTTGGACCACGCGGTAAACGCTGCGGCGGCGGCCTCGATCGCCGAATTCGCCTCCTCGACCGTTCCCGCGGGAATGGTCGCGTAGTGCTCGCCGGTACCCGATGACGTCACGTCGAGGGTCTCGCTAGACGTGGCCTTGACCCACTCGCCATTGATGTAAAAAGAGTCGCGAACTATTGCCATTGTTTCCCCCTTCGAACTCCCGTGGAGTTACCTGAGCGAAATCTACTCGCCAAAACCAAAGTCACGTCGCGAGGCCCAGTGTGGCATTTGGGTGCGTTACTCGACGACGTTGGGGTGAGCGACGGGGGTCGAACCCGCGACCTCCAGGACCACAACCTGGCGCTCTAACCAACTGAGCTACGCCCACCAAGACTTCTAAGTATTGCACAAGGCTTGGTGGTGGTCTCGTCGCCGACCGCGCGGTTAGTACCATTGTTGCGAGCCCCTGTAGCTCAATTGGATAGAGCAGACGGTTTCTACCCGTCAGGCTGCGGGTTCGACTCCTGCCGGGGGCGCCATAGGCCGAACGTGGTGGTGCTCGTGCACGGCTTAATTTTCAACATCGAACCTGTGCTTTTTCATCTCAAAATCATCGTTTGCCGTTGGAATTGTTCCACCCGAAGGGCTAGGTTTCCATTCAAAGTTTAAGGGGATGGGGAACCGTGGCACTGATCGTTGAACCTGCCAACCGAGCGCAGGAGAAGGGTCTCAAGACCGGCGCGCTCGGTTTGATATCAAGCACCGTCATCGGAATCGCGTCCACCGCGCCGGCGTACAGCCTGGCGGCGACACTCGGCTTCGTGGTCGTGGCGATTGGTGTGCAAGCACCTATCGTGACGATCCTGGCGTTCGTGCCGATGTTCTTCGTCTCGCTCGCGTTCCAGCAGATGAACAAGGCGGATCCGGATTGCGGCGCGTCCTTCACCTGGGGTACGCGTGCGTTCACGCCCCGCGTTGGCTGGATGGGTGGCTGGGGTGTGCTCATGGCGGACATCATCGTCATGGCGAGCCTCGCGCAGATCGCCGGTCAGTACGTCTTTGACTTGTTTAACGCGAAGGGCATCGGTGGCGACGCTTCCAGTCCATGGGTGTTGCTCGTCGGGATCGCTTGGATCGTCTTTATGACGTGGATTTGTTACGTCGGTATTGAAGTCTCCGCCAACTTCCAAAAGGCGCTACTGGGTATCGAACTCACTATGTTGACGGTGCTGTCGGTCTGGGCTCTGGTCAGGGTCGGCAATGGTACTGCTCCGGTTGGACATATCACGCCCGCACTCAGCTGGTTCAATCCATTTAAGGTAAAGCACTTCAATGACTTCGTGGTTGGTCTGGCGGACATGCTCTTCATCTATTGGGGATGGGACACCGCGCTCAACCTCAACGAGGAGACCGAGGACGCCGAAACTGTGCCGGGCAAGGCTGGTGTCATCTCGACGTTCGTGCTGCTCGGTATCTACGCGCTCGTAATCCTCGCGGTGCAGTCCTTCGCTGGGATTGGTACCTCGGGTATAGGCCTCGGAAACTCCGCTCACACCAATGACGTCCTCTCGATCCTTGGTCCGGCGATCTTTGGGACTTCGACGTTCGCGTCTGTCCTTACGCACTTGTTGTTGCTGATGGTGCTGTCGTCGGCCGCCGCGTCGACCCAGACGACGATTCTTCCGACTGCTCGCACCGTACTCTCGATGGCGGTGCACAAGGCGATTCCCTCGGTGTTCGCGAAGATGCACAAGCGGTTTCTCACGCCGACGGTGGCCACGGTTGCATTTGGATTCGTGTCGATAGTGCTCTACATCATCATGAACTTCCTGTCGGCCGGTCACGTGATTTCCGATTCGGTCGACGCGCTGGGTGTGATGATCGCCTTCTACTACGGGCTCACTGGGTTCGCGTGCTTCTGGTACTACCGTCACAACTTGACCTCGAGTGTGAAGAACTTCTTCGTCCAGGGCGTCATGCCCCTGGTGGGCGGCCTCATCTTGTACTTCATCCTTGGCTGGTCGTTCTGGTACTACTGGAATCCTGACAACAGCACCACGCACTTAGACGTTTTTGGACGCCAGATCGGTGGCACGTTCACCCTCGACGTCGGAGGATTGATACTAGGCATCATCCTGATGTTCACCACGCAGGCTTTCATGCCGGCCTTCTTCCGTGGTGAAGTACTAAATCGCAACACGCCAACCCTGGTGACCGAGTCTCACGGTGGTACTCATGTCTAAGCGAACTAGTTTGAGAGGGCTTCGCGTTCCTGTAAGCATTTCCGACCAAGGAGTTGGTACTCAATGACCGACGTTCGCTCTGCTCCACTCATCGTCGTCGGCGTCGACGGCTCGTCACTGGCCGAGACCGCTCTCGAGTACGCCATCGAAGAGGCGCGTCTTCGCAAGGCTCACCTGCACGTGACGTATGCCTACCCGGTCCTAGCGTCCGGACTGACGGGGTCTACCGGCAACGACTACTACCAACAGGTGGAAGAGTCGGCAAAGACGTTCTTGCAGGAGGTCGTCGCGAAAGCACCTTCGACCGAGGGTCTTAACATCGAATGGTTGGCTGTCCCGGGCAACCCATCCGAAGTGCTCATCGAAGCAAGTCGCGAGGCCACGTTGTTGGTCGTTGGCTCAAGGGGTGTTGGAGGATTCATGGGACTCTTGATGGGTTCGACCTCAACCCAGTGTGTCCACTACTCGCACTGTCCCGTGCTGGTGGTGCGCGAAGAGCACTGAGGGTTCGTCGATCGCGTTTCACTCACGTCGCAGATGGCTTCGCCGCTCGTTCGGCGTGACCTTATTTCGTCCGTCGACGAAGGGTGGCCGCGCCCACGCCGAGTCCGCCGAAAATGAAGCCGACCAGAATTGCGAACTGGCCCGCGTAATACGACGTTGATTGGAAATTCGAGATTGCGTGGATCGCCGCGGTCATCGGTAGGACGTCGGCGACGAGCCGCAGGGCAACGGGCAGTTGGCCTACGGGCACGAAGAGACCGCACAGCAACAATTGGGGCAGGATGAACGCGGGCATGAACTGAACGGCTTGAAACTCCGTGTGCGCGACAGCGCTGAGCGCGAGTCCGAAGGCAGTACCGAGCAATCCTGCGCACAGGGCCACGAGACTGATTCGCCACGGCACACCCTGGTGGGCGAGGCCGTACCAAGTGTACGAAAGCGTGGCGACGAGAATGCTCTGGAGAATGGCGAGCAGGGCGAATGCGAGGGCGTAGCCAGTGATGAATTCCCCTTTGGTGAGAGGCAGTGTGAAGAGGCGTTCGAGCGTGCCAACCGTGCGTTCGCGTAACGTGATTACCGAAGTGACCAGGAACATCACGATGAGGGGAAACACGCCCAATAATTGGGGCCCAATGGTTTGAAAGGTGCCCGGGCGCCCGGACAGCGTCCACGCCAAGAGGCCCGTAAGGGCCGAGGGCACCAGCAAGAGCAGGCCAATCGTGCGCGGGTCGTGGCGCAATTGCTGGAGGATTCGTTGCGTCGTGAACAAGATCCGTCGGGGATTCACGATTGGCTCTCAATGAGGCGCTCGAAGGCCTCGTCGTACGAGGACGACTTCGCAGCGGCGAGAAGTTTCGCGGGTGAGTCGTCAAAGAGGAGCCGACCGTCGCGCAGCAAGAGCAGGCGCGCGCAGTGCGCCGCTTCATCCATGACGTGACTTGATACCACCACCGTCGTGCCCGACTTGGCCAATTCGTCGAACGTTCGCCAGAGGTCGCGTCGTAGGATCGGGTCGAGTCCGACCGTGGGTTCGTCGAGCACGAGTATCGGTGGAGATCCGAGCAGAGCGGTGGCGAGTGAAACGCGCGTACGCTCGCCACCCGACAGCGACGAGACCACGCGACCGGCCAGGGTCGTTAGTGAAACCACTGCGAGAACCCGTCCCACTTCAGAGCGGGGTTCGTGGAGGATGCCGGCGAAGTAACGCAGGTTTTCTTCTACGGTGAGATCGAGGTACACCGAAGAGCTCTGCGCCACGTAGCCGAGTGCGCCACGCAATGATGCTGAGCCCGCCGGTCGCTCCAGTATCTGCAGTGTGCCGCCGCTCAACATTTGGACGCCGAGCAAGGAGCGCATGAGCGTGCTCTTTCCACTGCCACTTGGTCCCAGCAATCCGATCAGCTCACCGGCGCCTGCGCGAAATGAAAGCTCGTGAAGGATCTCGTTGCCCTGGCGGATGACGCGAAGGTCCTTCACGTCGATCATCGTTACCGGTGTCTGCACTCGCGAAGCCTACAGAAGAGGGTGTTCGTGATGAGTTGGCTCCATCGGGTGTCCTTCGTCGTCGACACCTTAAGCCTCTTAAGGTGTCGACCGAAGAATCGAAGCTACTCTCAGCCCCCTTAAGTCGAGGTGGCAACGCGACTTGTAACTGAGAGGCCGTCCACGCTGGCAGATGGGTTGTCAAGGCTGTGTTGCAGAAGGAAATCGAGACGCCCGCCCGATCGCCTCGCCAATCTGCTGTTTGAGTCTCAGGCCGGGTCGCTTGAAGCATTATTCAGCCGAAACCGATGGATCGAGATAAAATCAAGTAACCCGAGTGGATTTGTTAGGAATCGTTCTCGCAACCTAAGTTGGTCGACTATGGCTGACAAATTTCAGGGAAGAATAGGCAGGACCTTTGCGGAGTCACAGAGTTGGTGGCCACCCCTGAAGAGCGCTCCCGACAACGCACCCAACGTTGTCGTGGTCCTCCTGGACGACGTGGGCTACGCCCAATTCGGTGCGTACGGTTCGGACATCGCCACGCCGACCTTTGATCGATTGGCCTCGCGTGGCCTGCGCTACGCGAACTATCACACGACGGCACTGTGCTCGCCGACCCGGGCGTGCCTGCTCACCGGTCGCAATCATCACTCGAACGGTATGGCTCGTGTCGTGGAACTCGCGTCTGGCTTTCCTGGCTACAACGCGACGATTCCCAAAGAGAACGGATTCCTTTCCGAGATCCTGCGTGAGGCTGGTTACGCCACGTTCGCCGTGGGCAAGTGGCACGTGACGCCCGCGACCGAGATGTCAGCGGGTAGTCCGCGTGATAAGTGGCCACTCGGTCGAGGATTCGACCGTTATTACGGTTTCATGGGCGGCGAGACCGATCAGTACCATCCCGAACTTGTGCGAGACAATTCTCCGATAGACCCCCCTCGATCACCCGAAGAGGGCTACCACCTGACCGAGGATCTCGCCGAAAACGCGATTCGTTTCATCTCAGATCTTCGGGGGACGTCACCTTCGACGCCGTTCTTGTTGTGGTTCGCCCCAGGGGCGTGCCACGCCCCGCATCAAGCACCTGACTCGTTCATCGAACAGTACCGGGGCCGGTTCGATCAGGGTTGGGACCAATGGCGCGCCGACGTCTTCGATCGCCAACTTGCCTCGGGCCTCCTGAAGCCCGGAACCGAGCTTTCCGAACGTCCGTCGTGGGTACCTGAGTGGTCAACGCTGAGCGCGGATGAGCAACGACTCGCGGCGCGTTTGATGGAGGTATTCGCGGGATTCCTTACTCACACCGACGCCCAAGTTGCCCGCGTCCTTGACTTCATCGAACAGCTGGACGAGACCGACAACACGATCGTCGTGGTTATGAGCGACAACGGCGCGTCGGCCGAAGGAGGCGTGAAGGGTTCGTTCAACGAACAGTACTTCTTCAATTTCATACCCGAAAGTCTCGAGGAGAACCTGGCCAGAATCGATGACCTGGGCACGCCACGGGCCAACAACCACTACCCGTGGGGGTGGGCGTGGGCAGGCAACACGCCGCTCAAGCGCTTCAAGCGTGACACGCACGAAGGTGGGGTCGCCGACCCTCTGATCATTCACTGGCCCAATCGCATCGGCACGCAGGGAGCCACCCGCCATCAGTACGTGCACGCCATCGATATCCTGCCCACGCTGCTCGACGTGATCGGCATCGAACCGCTCCAGAGCATCAATGGCGTCGAACAGTCGCCCATAGAAGGCACGAGCTTTGCGTCGACCCTCGAGGATCCTCACGCCGGCGAAACGCACCCGACGCAGTATTACGAGATGCTCGGTTCGCGCGCCCTTTATCACGATGGCTGGAAGGCGGTGGTATTCCACACTCCACGGTTCATTGCCTACGACGGCTCCGACACCACCAAGCCGTTCGACGAGGACGTCTGGGAGCTGTACCACGTCGCCGAGGATTTCTCGGAAGTCCACGACCTCGCAACAGAGAGGCCGGAGAAACTCGAGGAGCTGAAGACACTCTGGTGGAGCGAGGCGGAGAAGTTCCAAGTTCTCCCGCTCAATAATCAACCAGGCTTCTTCGGTGATCCGCGCTACGTACGCGATTGCCAGGAGTTCCTCGGTCACGTGGGTCCGATTCCCGAGGCGCTCGCACCCAATCTCAAGAATCGTTCTTTCGTCATTACCGCAGAAATCTTCCCCGGGACCAAGACGATCACGAACAGCGTGATCGTGGCTCACGGTGGTCACGCGGGTGGGTACGCCGTCTTCATCGATGACGATCGGTTGCACTTCACCTATAACTACGTGGCCACTGAAATTACGACGGTCGTCGCCGAAGTTCGTTTGCCCGATGAACCTGTCGTCGTCAAGGTCTCGTTCACTCGAACGGGTCCAGGAGGCGACGTCGAATTATCGTACGGCGACGTCCCCGTTGGTCGAGGATCAATCGCGCGAACGACGCCTCTCACCTACGGCACCCCGGGTTTCGCCGTGGGCTTTCAGCCAGCGGGACCTGTTGACGGTCGCCTTCACGGCCGAGCAGAATTCGCTCCCGAGTTGCTGGGCCGAGTCATCGTCGAAGGCACGGGGAAAAACCCGGTTCGCGACCTGCTTTTGAATTCACGCGTCGATCTGGCCACCCAGTGACCATCTCGACTGCTCAGGTGGTCGCGAATCGAGACGATGCACTCGTCGATGGACGCCAGGGCGGTCGGGAAGGCGGTGTGTGAGTTCATTGGATAGTGGACGCGATGTGTCGCGTCATAGT
>PLQL01000013.1:114288-139041 GCA_003160115.1 Acidimicrobiaceae bacterium | reverse complement strand
GCCCGTCACACCAAAAACTTGGCCGTGGTACACCACGACACCTACTATCCCGACCCGGGGAATCGTTGCCAAACCTATCCACACTTCATCATCCGCCACCTCACCCACCAAGTCAGGGGCTGAACGAATAACACGCTGTGCGTCACGAGTGAAATTGAGTCCCGGAGTAGTGCACGAGAAACTCAGGACTGCATCGCGGTCACCCTCTCGATATGGGCGAAGCTCGGCAACGCTACCGAGTGATGACCAGTCCAATTACTTTTGGAACCGAAGGCGAGAGGGTACCTTTACGACCTTCGTCGTTGCGACCATTCCGTCCACTACCGCTTTACGGGCGTCAGAGAATGCGGCATCGGACTTCTTCTTGGCTTTGCTCGACGTCGCTTTCATGATTTCTCCTTGTCATTCATTCTAAGGTTTCTCGAAGCGTGACACAACCACATGTCCCTCTCGCCAACTGCCCGCGTGCCAAGTATGGTCAAAAAGTGTCAGCGTTTCCGTCAGCGTTTCAATCAATTGGAGGTGAATATACGTGAACAACCGCGGACTCGGAGGCTTGATATTGAACAGGAACTGAATACAAATGGACTCGCACGAACGAGTCATGGGGAGATGGCATGCAAGGGGTCAGGGGTTCGAATCCCCTTACCTCCACTTACAGAAATCCCTGATCATTCGGTTCCCACTTGCAGGCTTCAAGTCCGCTATTTCCCGAAATTCCACGTATTCGCTCGCAACGCAAGGGTTCAGTAAGAAATCAAGCCGACGCGCGACTCCGGGAAATGTCTTGTTTGACACCGCTGCACGACTCCTTTCCGACGCCTCAATCTTTCCAACTTCAGCAATCACTTCAGCGTCTATTTGAAAGAGTTGGATGCTTCGGTGCATGATTGATTTCCCCCCTAAAGCCATTCACCGTTGTCGCGACGGCGAGATCGAGTGACGTACTTACGACCCCGAATGCGGACTGAAACTTCGTGGTGTCCAGCACAAAAGGCTCTTCGAATTCGTAGGCCATCTCCACCAGCCCGCGAAGGGTCGGATTGAAGACGCCTAAAGCGCGTAAGAGTGGCTTTGGCACTGACCGAATGGCGACGCGATGCCCGACGTGTTTCGAAACCAGGTCAAGGATCTCACTCGTCGTGACGGTTTCTGGCCCGGCCAGATGCCATATTTCATCGACCGCGCCCTTGCGAGTACCGAGGATTGCGAGGCCAGCCGCGACATCGGGCACGTAACTGTAGGTGTGGGGAAGATCAGGATTGCCAATGAAGTCAGCGCGACGCCCGGCCAATGCATTCCCAAAGACATGCTCGCCTAACGAAGACTCAGTAACCCCTGCTCCAAAGAAGTCTGAGGCCCGCCCAATCGCGATGTGCACTCGTCCGGCGTCTCTGGCAGCCAGCAACTCGGCGGTCATGACGGCGCGCGTTCGACCCTTTGCTGTCGTCGCCGCGAGTGGGAGATCCTCGGTCATTGGTGCACCGGATGTTGGACCGTAGCCGTACAGGTTCTCAAGGCTCACGAGTAGTGCGCCGAGCCGTTCGGCGGCCGAGAGCACGCCACGCTGGAGCGGCGGAAACATTTCTGGCCACCTTGCGTACGGCGCGTTGAGACACTGATAGATCACCGTTGCCCCTTCGGCGGCGTCGGTAGTCGCCTGAACGTCAGTCGCGTCAGCCCCACGCCACTCAACGCCCTCAGGCAACTGACCGGGTCGACGCCGCGACACAACACGCGCTGGCAGTCCCAGTCCGGCCAGATGTCCGGCGAGCTCACGCCCCACCTGGCCGGATCCAAATACCACGTGCATTTCTTTCTCGTTGATTGACACTTCTACCTACTTTGTCGACGAGGAATCGACGAGATCGGCGACATCTACTGTCCCGTGACTATGCGGCGTCAGCGTCGGGGCCGCATCCGTCACACGCTGCGAGCTCACACCCCTTGAAGGCGACCACCATGCAGCCGAGCCGAGGAACTTCATTAAGGCCGGCACCAAGATCGCCCTTACCACCGTCGCGTCAATGAGCACCGCAAACGCAACACCGAGGCCGAGTTCTTTCACGAAGACGAGCCGGGACAAGACGAGCGCACCCATCGCCAGCGCGAGACAGAGCGCCGCCGAACTCACAATCCCACCCGTGTGATCAAGACCACGAGCCACTGACTCGTCTGGTGACGCACCTGCATCGTGCTCCTCCTTCATTCGTCCGAGCAAGAAAACGCCGTAGTCCGTCGATAGGCCGAACACCACGGCGAGGATGATGATGAGTGACGTTGACTGCAGGGCACCCGGAGCATTGAATCCCAACAGGTGTTGGAGGTGACCCCACTGGAATGCCCACACCAACATGCCAAACGTGGCGCCGATCGTCAGAATGTTCATCACGACCGCCATGAGAGGCAGAAGGATCGACCGGGTCATGGCGAAGAGCATGATGAGGGCAATGAGAACAATGAGACCGAGCACGAGGGGGATGCGCGACTCCAAACTCTTTTGCAACGTCAGGAATGAGGCCGTCTGTCCAATCACCGTGAGGTGTCCCGGACTGGCGAGCGCCCGCAAACTCTTCACTGTCTGCTGGGCCGCCGGCGAGAGGGGCGACGAGGCAAGTGCGACGTCGGACTCCCACAGCGAACCGCCAATGTGCTCGAACTTCGACACGGCCTTTACGCCCGGCACTGCGCCAGCGTTGGCCTCCAAAGATGCAAGTGCACCTGGAGCCGCGTGAGCCGCATCGACAACCAGCGTGGCGGGTGCTTCCGAGAACGAGGGAAACTTGTTCTGCACTAATGCATACGCGGTGCCGGCAGAGCTGCTCGCGGGGAGAGCGCTGGCATCGGCTCCCGTGAAAGAGACATGCAGAAAGGGCGCCGCGAAGACAACCAGCAAGAGGACCGCTGACAGAGCCATAATGATACGCCGCCGCATCACCGTTGTCGCAATGCGGTACCAACGCCCCGTCGATTGACCAGTGCTAATAGCGGCAGAGCTTCGACGACGAGAGAGCGGTAGTGGCACAAGTCGATCGCCAAACGCCATCAGTAGTGAGGGCAGCACGAATAGAGCGAAGGCGCCGGCGGACAAGACCACAATCGCGCCCGCAATCCCCATCGAATAGACGAAGCGCTCCGGAAAGATGGCGAGCGTGGCCATTGCCGAGGCAACCGTGAGCGCGCTAAAGAGCACCGTGTGACCGGCAGTCCTTCGCGCTGTGCCAATCGCCGCTTCGATGGAGCCCTGCCTGGCGTATTCCTCGCGGAAACGAGAGAACATAAGAAGGCTGAAGTCCACGGACAGACCAAGCCCCAGAGCAATCACCAGATTGAGGGCAAAAACCGAGAGTGGCAAAAACACGATGATTAGTCCCATGGCGCCCAAGGTGATGGCAATGGCGAAGAGCGCTCCAAGAAGTGGCAACATCGCGGCCCTGAATCGGCGGAAAATCAAAAGGAGCAATAACACCAGAAATGGCAACGCATACAGCTCCGCACGACCAAGGTCTTGGGAAGACACCGCCGCAATCTGCACATCGGCCACCGTCGGCCCTCCGAGCCATACATTGCTCTTCAATGACGGCTGGGCGGCGATTGCCAGTTGAAGAGCACTCACCGCTTGCTTCTCTTGCACGGCGCCGACTGTCGCCACCACGACCGTCATATTTCCGTCCTTCGAAATCATGGAGGCGTCGCCACTATTGGCGTAATCAAAAACCTGCTTCACCTCCGGTCGCGCTTGAAGTATGGCCACAATGTCCTTGACCCGTGACGGTAAGGGCGAGGCTGCTCCAATCGTTGAACCCGTGCGAACAACTACTTCGTAGCCCTCTTCTGGATTGGCTCCCGTGACGCTTTGGATGGCGTGCTGCGCGAGTACGACGGCCGAACCGGGTGCGTCGTAATCGCTCAACGATGAAGTGAGATGGGCAGATCCGATTCCCCCACCCACGAGCCCCAACAGTGCGACTACGCCGGCGACCCAAAGAAAGTGACGGGCTCGCCGGCGACTTTGCGGCGACGGATCATTTACGTTTGAGATCTTCTTATTCATGGCTTACCTTTCTCACATCACTTGAACAACAGAACGGGACTTCGGAGCGGCAAATCGATTGAGCATTCATGAACGCCAGGCGTACCCACGAGCACGCCGAAGGATCTTTTGAGCGAGTGAAACGTCGGAGCCCTCTTCGGGAATGAGCGCCAACGCGGCGATATAGAGCACTGCGCCGCCTCCTCCGAAAACCGTAAGCGCGACCAGGCCAATGCGCACGTAAAGAACATCGACGTCGAAGAATTGGGCTGTACCGCCAGCGACGCCGCCCAACATCCGCGTGTCTTCGCGACGACGCAGTGGGCGCTTCGCGCTAACGCCGACGCTATTTTGAGTGTGACTTGTCATTCCGATTCCTCCACGGGAGATAGGGAGCCCGAACCCGCGGCCTCAATTTGATTGACCAATTCCTCGATCACTTTCAGTAGCTCCAGGACACCCGAAAATGGCCGCCTGGTGTTGGTCCCATCAAGGACGACTCGTCCTTCTAAGCGACCATCCTGGGTACGGTTGACGTCGAGAGTGAGACGCACGGGTGGCCGTGGATCTGGTGAGTTATGCATGACACCAAGTCAACTGTGATGGGGTGCTTTTGTCCCCAGTGAAGGACCCCAGTTTTGACCCTAGGTTTTGAGGGGTTTAGCGCAACGAGATGATGCCAGATCCGAGGGGACGCATTAGTTCAGCAGTCCGGCGAGAGAGCGACGCGACGTAATGTTCAGCTTCATGTAGCTATTGCGAAGGTGGTATTCCACTGTCTTGACCGACACGTACAGTTCGTTGGCAACTTCCCGGTTTGTCAGTCCAGTCGCGACGAGCCGTGCAACGGCTAGTTCCGCTCGACTTAGACCCAAACTGACGCCGGGACTACTTTGCGCCGCCACTATGTGCAAGACTGCCAACTCTGAAGCGCACATAGTAACGAACGGATCTGCGCCAAGGTCGGAGAACAATTGATGCGCTTGTTCAAGTTGCGTGACAGCGTCAGAAAGATTCTCGACTCCTCGCAGGCGTTGGCCGTCATTGAAACAAACCATCGCGACCTCAAATGGCATAAGCACCTGCGCCTCCAGGGAGTGAGCCTTGTCAAACTCACTTTCAGCCCTCGAAACATCACCAGTTGCGGCAGCGAGATTACCGCGACAACGAGCTATCGCCATTGTTGCTGAGGCCAATCCCGACCTAGGGATAGCGCCCTCGAATTCATTAATCGCGGTCTCTGCTTCGGCGAATCGTTGTAGGGCCAACAGAGCGTCAACCTCTATCCCCCTCCAGTTGAACATGCCCGGTAATCCGCCGACACCCAGAAGTTCGGTGGCCCGTAGCCTTTCGATAGCGGTGAGAACGCCAGAGTGATCGGCGCGCGCAGAACTATACGAAATAGCCGCGATAGCCGCATTTGCCACCGGCATCACCGAGGGAAATCGTTCAGCAGCATCACGAGCCGCGTTGACGTGGAAGAGAGCGGACGACCATTCGCCACGCGAAGAAAAAACCTGGGCACCGCGAGCGTGCGCGCGGGCGAGATCAAGTGGTCGGTCCGCGTCTTGCGCCATCGCAGTTGCCAATTGCGCGTAGGTGACCGCGGCATCCCAGTCACCGCGGCGAAAGTACGCATCGCTCAAATTCGACATGCACGGTCCGGGATAGGTCGCGGGAAGACCGGAACGAAGACGTGCGGCCGCCAGCCCGAGGTCAGCAATCGCTCCCGGCAAATCATCGACGTACACCTTCAACATGCCGCGCATGATGAGCGCGTCAGTCTCGCCAACCTCACTTCCCGCCATCGGCAGAAAATCGAGCACACTCAATCCCTCGAGGCTACGTCCGGCCGACGCCAGCGCGTACGCCTGCGCCGTGCGCGCCATTGAACGCAGTGCCGAATCTGTAGATGTTGCGTCTATCGCGCGTTCCGCCCACAGCAACGCTTGATCGGGACGACCAGTGATGACCATCCAGTTGGCCATCGACGTCGCCGCTCGTGCCCCAATGAGGCGTTCAGTATCACGATCATGAGTTGTCCACGCCGCGAGCAAGCGGTTCTCGGCGTTTGGCGATCCAGTGAACACGGCAAGAAGTCCCATCAAAGCGTCACGACGCGCACCGGATGTTTGACACGATTCAAGGACCTGAGCAGCCGCTGTGGTGTCAGCAGCGTTCAACAGAGCAACGCCCGCGTCGAGGAGACGTCGTTCGCGCACCTCACCAACCGGTGACAAGGCAGCGGCCTGTTCAAACGCCCACGCGGCAACGCTGAGCTCACCAGACTCGACACTTGCCAACGCCAGCTCGTCGAGCTCGTGCGCCAGCGATTCATCTGGACCGAGTGACGCCAAAATGCGATGCGATAGTCGCATCCGGCCGGCCGTAACGGCGGCGGCGAGTTCGTGGAGCGTCCTTCGAGTAGCGGGGCTCAAGTCTCCGTAGATTGCCGCGCGATAGAGCGGATGAGCGAAGGAGAGTTCGAAAGCCGCCACATCGTCGGTCAACAGTCCTGACGCGACGGATTCCTCTATCTGTTGGCGCGGGTCGGGCAGTTGGGCCACCAAGCCAATGGTGGCCGCGGGTGAGTGTTGCCCGAGCACAGCAGCTGCGGCGAGAAAATTTTGAGTTGACGTTGCGAGCGAAGCAACGCGAGAGAGGACGACGCCCGACAATTGGCGAGGTGCCGGCAGCCCACCGTGCTCGCCGCTCAGACCAGCAACACCTATTTCATCGAGCAGCGCTCGGCAATAGAGAGCGTTGCCGCCCGTGTGCTCGGCTAGCCGATTCGCCCCCCTGCGTGGCAGCGGTCCGAGACCCATCGCGCTGGCCAAAAGCGAGATGTCGTCCGGCCCAAGACCCCCAAGCCGCATACGCGTGACACGTGCGTCGCCGCCAACAAATCGCACCCAGCTCGGATCACTCATCTCTCCCAGTCGCGCGCAGACGATCGTCAGTACGCGGTCGGCACGGAGTCGACGCAGCGCGAACAGAATCGCACGCATCGACAGTCGATCGGCCCACTGAACGTCATCGATGGTGAGTACAACCACCTTGTCGTCGTTTTGCAACCGGTCGAGAAAGTCAACCAATTGTGCTCCGATCGCCATCGGATCCGCGCCTGGCTCGGTTAATGCGCCAGGAAGCAACTGATCCATCACGCCATAGGAAAGCAAAGTCTCAGCTTCGTCGCCGCTCGTACTTACGGCAACCACATTGGAATGCAACGCGAGAAACCAAGAAAGGAGCGTTGACTTACCCGCGCCTGCCTCCGCATCAACAAAGACGACCTGCGGCCGGCCCGACTCAGCTTCGCTCAGCCGCTCATCAAGGATCCGCAACTCTTCTTGACGTCCAACAAAGCCGTCGAGATCAGTCACAGTGCAAACCGCTAAGCAGTTGAACACCAGCCGTGATCAATCCCCGCTCCACGCATTCGATACACATCACGAAGGGGTCCGAATAGGTCACGTTTTCAGTAGAAACCTACTGATTCTTCGGTGGTCGCCACACGACATCATGCTACTTTGTCACTTTATCGCAGAACCGTCCTGAGGACGAGCGGTCAGTATGAAATCCATCTGTTCTGACTGCGTAACTCACAGAGCGCGTCGGGCAGGGGGACGATGAACGGCTCCATAGGTGGTCCCGACGAAGGGCTTCGTCGGTGGGGCATGCTCGCCGTCGTCAGTTTGGGAATCGTGGCGCTCACCCTTAACTGGTTTGATGTCGCCACGGCATTCCCGCTCGTTGGCAAAGAGTTTCACGTAGGACTGGGGTCGCTGAGCTTTCTGATCTCTCTCTACATCGTGGGCTACGGACTTTCACACGTTCCAGGTGGCATGCTGGCAACCAGAATCGGCATGAAGCGAGTGCTCGTGCTCGGCTTGTTGATCCAGGGACTCGCAGGCGTCATGTCCGGGCTGTCCTACAACTACACCGAGCTTGCACTTTTCCGAGTCGTCAGTGGCGTCGGAGGATCGGTGTTCGTTGCCATGGGCACGGCCGCGATGTTCGTGTGGTTTGACGAGAAGGACCTCACACTTGCCCTGGGCATTACCGGAGGAGCCGCATTCAGCGCGGGCGCTGGCTTCGCGCTGTACGTGTGGGTGTACGTGCAAGCCGCGACGAGTTGGCACACGTCGCTCCTCCTGGCCGGAGTATTCGAGCTGCTCGTCATGGTCCTCACAGCGGTGACCTTCCATGTTCCAGACGGCTTTCCGCTACTCGGTGGCGCAAAGTTCGATCGAGCGGCGATTCGAGCCTCGCTCTCGAGTCGTGATCTTTGGATTTACGGCATTGCCCTCCTTGGCGGGTACGGCGCGTACTTCACCACTTCGCAACTGTTCAGTGAGTACGTCACCAATGTTCGTCACTTCGCGCCGTCAACTGGAGGTCTGCTGTCGGCAATGATTTTGCTCGCGGGCATTCCCGGAAGCTTGCTTGGAGGATTCTTTGCCGATCGCAGTAAAAATCTGAGGATGTACGTTTTCGTTCCTCTCATCGCCGTCTCGCTACTGCTGGTCCTGATTCCGGTTGTGCCGAATCAGGCACTCTGGGCCTTGGGGATTGCAATCGGCTTCTTCCTAATTTTTGGATTCGCAGCGTGGCTGGCAGTCCCCGCACGGGTCTCACACATTGAGCACCAATTTATTGGCACGGCCGCGGGCCTCATGCTCGCGCTCGCCGCGATTGGTGGCTTCTTCATCCCCATCATTTTTGGGCACCTCGTGTCTCATACAAGTTTCAACACGGGTTGGTACTTTCTCGCAATCGTGTCGCTCGCTTTCGCCCTCGTCGGTCTCGCCGGCCACAACCCACTTGAAACCAACGTGCGACCTCGAAGTCCAACTTTTTAGCCAACACTGATTCGGCTTACAGTCTCGGGAAAGTCGAACACTAGAATGAGGCGATGAAGCGCTTGGGTTTACTCGGTGGCATGTCGTGGGAATCTTCTATCGAATACGAACGAACGATCAATGAACTTGTGCGCGAACGCGTTGGCGGAATCGCCTCGGCAGATCTCATCATCCGATCCTTCAATTTTGCCGACATTGAAGCACTCCAGGTGGATGGAAAGTGGGACGAGGCGGGTCAGGTCCTCGCAGATGCCGCAATATGTTTGGCTCACTCGGGTGCGGACGCCATCATTGTCTGCACAAACACAATGCATCGCCTTGCCGACGTCATCCAGTCCGCGGTCAGTATCCCCTTGCTTCACATTGCGGATACCACCGCGGCGGCAGTCAAGGCGGCGGGAATAGACGTCATCGCGCTGCTAGGAACTCGATACACCATGGAATTGGATTACTACGTGGGTCGACTTCGAACCATGCACGGACTGACCGTCATTGTCCCTGACGAGCCTGATCGCATGACGATTCACCGAGTCATTTACGAGGAACTCGTTCGTGGCATCATCAATCCGCAGTCAAAGAGTGAGTATCTGGCGATCATCGACCGACTTCTCGCCAAAGGAGCCTTAGGCATCATTTCTGGGTGTACAGAAATCGAACTGCTCATTCACCCGGAGGACCTTCGAGTGCCAATGTTCCCCACCGCACATCTCCACGCCGTCGCGGCAGTGGACTTTGCTTTGGCCGAATAGGAACGTCACTGGCCCGCCGTTCGTTTCGGCACTACCGGCCGACTACCAACTTCGGCTGCACGCCTTGATAGTTATAGACGCTTCACTCGCGCCCGCTTGAAAGAATCCGTCGCCCAGACGCAGTAAGGCCGGCTCGTCGTCAATAATTCTCGAAACCTAGGGTGAAAACTGGGGTCCTTCACTGGTGACACGGCCGTCCGGTCGAAGTTGACTTAGTCCCATGAGCAACACACCAACTCAGCGACCAATAACTCGAATGTCGCTAGAGATCCCAACATCAACCAAAAAGGCAGGTACCACCATGAAAACCGAATCACAAGCACAGGGCACGTCATATCTCCTTCGACCAGAGGGTCGAATTGGCTACGACGTCGGCGGTGTCGGCCCGCTCATCGTTCTTGTTCCAGGCATGGGGGACCTGCGAGCCGCCTATCGATTCTTGGCTCCCGAACTGCGCGCCGCCGGCTACCGCGTCGCCAGCACTGACCTGCGCGGTCACGGCGACAGTGACACTAACTTCGCCTCGTACGGAGACGTCGAAACTGCGAGCGACATCGTTGCCCTCATTGAGGAACTCGGCGGTCCGGCCATCGTCGTGGGTAATTCCATGGGTGCCGGAGCAGCCGCGTTCGCAGCGGCGGAGCGACCCGAGCTCATCAGCGCACTTGTCCTCGTTGGGCCCTTTGTTCGCAACGGCGAGACGACCTCGATACAGAAATTGCTGCTGCGTATCGCGATGGCGCAACCCTGGGCGGCACTGTCGTGGAACGGCTATTTGCCAAAGCTCTACAAGGGAACGCTTCCCGTTGACTTCAGCGACTACCGAAAGGACGTCGTGAAAAGTCTGCGTCGCCCGGGCTACGCCAAATCCTTCTCCCTCACCACTCGAACCGACCACACTCCTACGGAGCATCGCTTGTCGGAGATAAAGGTGCCGACCCTGGTCGTCATGGGTGAGAAGGATCCAGATTTCCCAGATCCCCGTGGCGAAGCCGAGTGGATCTCGCAGACTCTGAACGCGAAGGTTGTCATGGTTCCAGATTCTGGCCACTACCCCCAGTCACAGCAACCGAAAATCACAACGAGTGCGGTGCTGAGCTTCCTCAAAGAGCTTTCCCGCGATGCGTAGGCGATTGTTCGAGAACGTCTCGGTTACTTTCACCTTCGGGAGCTGAGTATGAAGGTAGATGGTCAGGCAGCATCCGACGAGGTTGCGCTCCCAGGAACGGTGGTGGGCGCGCCTCGAAGATGGCTCCTGCTGGAAGGGATGACGCTTCTTGTCGGGTCCATTGTGGCGTTCTCGACCACCCACCAATCGTGGTGGTTGGCGCTCTCCCTCCTATTGGCGCCGGATATCTTCGCGGCGGGCTACATGCTTGGGACGAGATTCGGCGCGCACCTGTACAACATGGCGCACGCGACACCATTACCCGCGCTCTTGGTCGGCGTAGGTTGGTGGCAGGGCCACCCGCTCGTGCTTGCCTTAGGCACGATCTGGCTCGGACATATCGGGATGGACCGGATGCTCACTTTCGGACTCAAGTATCCCGATAACTTCCAGCACACCCATCTAAGTGGCGCGGAAAAGCAACAAGAGCCGCACCACTATGCCTGAGGAGGCCTAGCGCGACGTATCTCCAGTATCTCCCATTCAATGGGACGGTCGATCCGGCGCGTGGAGTGACGAGGGCGTTGCCCCATTACTGCCGGGATGACCCTTTGCACGATGAGCAATGGGTTCACTTCAGCGATAACTTCAGCAGTTGATCTGAATTCTCTCGTACATCGACGAACGGAGATGAATTGAAACCTCAGCGATTGCAAAGCTTTTGGTCGCGGTGAACACTCCTGAACGCGTCACGAGGCGATGGCATGCAGGGGGTCAGGGGCTCGAAGTCCCTTACCTCCCCCGACTAGAGATTCAACGTCACCCACGATGTATCGTGCTCGCTAACGGACGCGGTGAGGCTGACCTTCCCCCGGGCGACTCCATGGCATTAATTTGGGGAGTTGAAACGAAAGTTGGCATCATCGGCGTCGGCGCAGTGGGCACTGCATGTGCCATGGCTCTACTGAAGCGCGGAACCGCACGAGAGATCGTATTGGTAAATCGCGATAAGCGTCGCGCAATGGCCGTCGCAACGGACATGCGATACGGGGTGGCAGCACTTTCAACCCTTGACATCCACGAAGGTTCGTATACCGATCTAGCCGGCGCCGACCTCGTCATGATAACGGCAGGGGTCAACGAAAAAGGTGGTGGTGCGACGGACAAGAATGACCCAGAAGGACGGCTCCGGCTCCTAGACGCAAACGCCTCGGTATACCGGGAGATTGTGCCCGAGATTGTTCGAACCGCCCCCGATTCCGTGATCATGGTCGTCACGGATCCGCCTGACCCGCTCGCAGACCTAACGCGCCAACTTGCTGGTCACGATCGAGTGTTCAGTGCGGGCACGGTGATTGACGCCTTCCGCTTTCGCACACACATCGCCAAGCGTCTCGGCGTGAACACTGACTCCGTGTACGCGATTGTGATTGGTGAGCACGGTACCTCCGAGGTTCTTCTTTGGTCGTCGGTGCGCGTGGGCAAGCTCTCCTTCGATGAAGCTTGCGCACAGGCCGGGGAATCCGCCGATCTCGTGCGCCATGGGATCGAAGACGACTCGCGCAACGCCAACATCACGATCATCGAAGGGAACAATGCGAGCCAATACGGAATTGGTAATGTCGGCGCTCGTCTCGCCCAGGAAGTGTTAGGTGACGAGCAAGTCGTGCTCCCGGTCGCCGACTCCCACGACGACTATGGCCTCACTCTCTCACTCCCGAGCGTCCTAGGGCGGGCCGGAGTGTCGCACTCGTTCGTGCCCGAAATGTCAGAGAACGAGGCGGCAGAATTTCAGCATTGCATCCAGCAGCTGAAGATTGCCTTTCAGCGAATTGCCGTGTCGAACAAGAATTGACTCTATCGATGCAGTTGTTGCTTTTCGGGAAATTCTCTCTTGGAGCAGAGCTGCGCAAGGCGAGGCTTGAAACTCGAAACACCTTTCGTTTCCAACAATTTTGAGCCGTGCGATAACCGTCGTGCGTTGAGAGCCGAATTCGAAAGCCAGTTTGTGCTTCGTGAATCGGTCGGCGACTGAACCATGCGAGAACGCCCGGTTCCTGCCCTGCGGCTCGTCAGTGGGACTTCGGAGCCACACTCGGCACAAAATCGCGCTGGCGAACGAGGGCGAACGAGCCGATCGATCCTGCCAAGGCGATGATCGACGCGATGAACACAATGGTATTGAGAGAGGATGAAAAGCCGGAACGATACGCATTCAGCAAGATGATTCGGTCTGGTCCGGGCAGCGATGCCGCCAAATGGCGAACGTCGCCTCCGAGAACCGCGGCGCGAAGTTGAGCACCACCGTGAAATGAAATTGCAGTCCCCGTATGCGAAACCCGAAGAGCTTGGACCGTCTTCTTTTCAAGTTGGGACTGGAACACCGAACCCAAGCCGGCGATGCCCGTCGCGATGCCTACTTGGCGAAAGGTGCTGTTGGCCCCCGAGGCCATGCCGCTTCTTTCGGGGGGAACGACCGAGATCGCCGACGACGCGAGTACCGGGTTGACGGCACCTATACCAACGCCCGCGAGGATGAAACCGGGCAACAACACCGTCCAGGTCGAATTTGCATGGGTGAAACCCATGGTAAACAAACCGGCGGCAATGAGTAAGAGACCTGAACCGAGCATGTATCGTGCGTGCACCCGTACGGTCAACTTGCCCGCGACCGGCGCGACAATGAACGCAAGTGCCGTAAGAGGCAGGAAGCGCACGCCCGAGGCGAGCGCGCCATAGCCCAGATCATCTTGGATGAAGAGGGTCAGATACAAGAACATCGCAAAAATCGAAGCCGAGATGGCGAAAGCGGCGAGCGACACGCCAGTCATAGCGGGTCGTTTGAACAAATTCAGGTCGAGCATTGGTTCCTTCTGTTTCAGTTCGGCAACGACGAAGATCACGATCAGCGCAGATGCCACGACGAGTAGACCCACGATGAGCGAACTGGACCAGCCGTCATCATTGCCTCGAATCATCGCGAAAACGAACAGGAAACCAGAAGCAGAGAAGGTCACGAAGCCAATCCAGTCGATTCGGCGTTTGTTGGCGTCTCGAGACTCTTGGATCTGGGTCAACGTGATGATGATGGCCACGAACCCGATGGGAACGTTGATGAAGAAGATCCATCGCCATCCAATACCGGTGGTGATCGCGCCACCCACTAAGGGGCCAACTGCGACGGCGCCCCCGAGTACCGCGCCATAGATGCCAAAGGCGGTACCGCGTTCTTTCCCACTGAAGGCGCCAGCTATGAGCGCCAACGATGTAGCGAACATGATGGCGCCGCCCACCCCTTGAGCTGCCCTCGACAGATTTAGCATGAGCGAAGAATTCGACAATCCGCATACCAGCGAGGCCACGCTGAACACGCCCAATCCAACGGCGAAGACCTCGCGTCTCCCGAACATGTCGCCGAAGACGCCAGCCGTCAGCAAGAAAGCAGCGAGAGTCAGCGAGTAGGCGTCCACCACCCATTGAATGTCGCTGAACGAAGAGTGCAGCGCACTTTGGATATTGGGAAGGGCCACGTTCACGACCGTGATATCAAGCAAAAGCATGAACGTGGCGGTGCAGACAGCAATGAGCGTCCACCACTTGCGATCAAGCGCGGCCATGGCGTTCTCGTTCCTCGTTGACGGAGACGCCACGGAACCTGACGGCGTCGATGGAAAATCACTGTTTATCGTAAAGGCGTCAACTTCGATTCATGACGCTCACGTCAGCAATGCCATCTTCTCATTGAACGGCGTCGACCTAGTCCACTTGCCGGGGCGAGACAAAAAGTGGTCAGTTGGCCACTTCGGAGTTCGCGACGAGGCGTCGCAACATGGTCGGGAAGATGAAGTGATGGAAGGGCAAGACAGCGAACCAATAGAGCCGCCCTAAGAACCCCCTGGGGCGAAAAGTCGCAGTCTGAGTAATTTTCGATCCTTCCTTGGTGGTCTCAACTGTCCAGGTAAGCCATGCTGCGCCGGGCAGGCGCATCTCCGCGCGCAGTCGAAGACACTTCGGAGGTTCGACGCGCTCAATTCTCCAAAAATCGAGGGCATCGCCGACTCGAAGCGCCGGTCGACGACCTCGCCGAAGACCTGGACCACCAATAAGCTGGTCGATCACTCCACGTACGCGCCAGAGGAATTGGCCTCCGTACCAACCCTTCGCGCCGCCGATCGTACTCAACTCTGAAAAGAGTTGAGCCGAAGATGCTCGTGAGGTCGCGACTCTTCGATCAGTGAAGACAGTTCCGCCCGCCCAACCAGGATCGAGCTCATTCGTTTGGAAATGGATGAGATCCGCGTCAGAGAACTTTGTCGGCGCGCCAGAGTCGCGGGTCACCTCGAGGGCGCGGGTGATCGACTCCTCTAAGGAGAGCGGCATCACACCAAGCTCCTTGCACGCAGACCGCTCTTTGACGATGACTTCGTTAACAAGCGACTGCACGAGCTCCTTCGCCAGGGGAACCGGAACCGGCGTGACCAGACCAATCCAGTGCGACGAGAGCCGTGGTGAGAGCAACGGCACCGGAATCAGGAATCGCTTAGGCAACCCAGCGCAGCGAGAGTAGGTCTCCATCATCTGTGCGTAGGTAACGACGTCGGCACCGCCAACCTCGAGTACGCCAGAAATCGGTTGCTCTGTGGTGACCGCCTCAACCAGCAACGTGACTATGTCGGCGATCGAGACCGGCTGACACTTCGTACTCACCCATTTTGGCGTTACCATCACCGGGAGCAAATCGACGAGGTAGCGCAGCATCTCGAAGCTCGCTGACCCTGAACCAATAATCACTCCAGCGCGAAGTTCGATGACCGGCACTCCAGAAGCTGCGAGCGCCGCTCCGACGTCCTGTCGGCTCGTCAGATGTTTGCTCAGCGCTTCGAGTTCATCACCGAGTCCACCGAGGTAGACAATGCGCTGCACCCCAGCGCGAGCGGCCGCGGCCGCGAAATTCTGAGCTTGGTGGAGCTCACGCTCAACCCAATCCTTCCCCTCGCCAATGGCGTGGACCAGGTAGACCGCGACGCCGATTCCCTCCATCGCCTCGGTGAGGTCATCGTCGACTGAACCTTTAATGATCTGCACCTCATCGAACCACCGAGCAGCGCGAAGCTTCGCTGGTGTTCTCGCGAGGCATCGCACCTGAAGCCCCCGTTCGAGGAGAGCCGGAACAACTCGACCGCCGACGTAGCCGGATGCTCCGGTTACGAGTATCTTGTTCGGCTTCACAACAGAAGCGTACTGGGACGATGTCAATCAAGGTTCCGCTCGCTAGTCCACTGACGTCGGTCCGTTTTCGAGCGTGCTACTTACGCTTCTTCTTCTTGACCTTGTGTTTCTTCTTGACTTCGTGCTCTTTCTTTCCTTTGGGCTTATCGCCCTTCCTCTTCTTCTCCTTCACTCTGTTTTTCTTCTTGGCTGATTTACTGCCTTTCATCTTGCCTTTTCCCTTACCTTCATTCTTCTTAACTATCGTTCCGCTACTGGACCTGAATACAGTGTCATCGTCGAAGCGACCTAGCACGCTCGACGTTGAGGCCCGGACCGCTGTCGGTTCCGTCGAAGGCTGAGTGACGTAGGGCGAAGCAACGCCATGACCTTTAGCCGTGACCACATCAAAGAACACGCGCTCGACAACCGACATCTCGTTGTCACGAACGTTCTTGACCATCATCGTGGTGGGCATTGGTCGCTCTGACGTTAAGGCGTCGCTCACGAAAAGGTCGCGCAATATAATAACTCGAGCCTGCGCGACACACGTGGCACCGTACATCTCTAAGAAATCTTCGACCGCAACGTCGAGAAACGAGCGTAGGGCGGGTAAGCCATCGACCGAAAGGCGACGTGAATCTGATTCGTAGGCCGCGTAAGTGGCGCGCGTCACGCCAACCATTGCGGCGGCGTTTGCCTTGTCAATCCCGAGTTCAATTCGCCGTTCGACGAGTGCTTGTCCGAGCGTCGTTTTTTCCATCAAAAAACCACCAACTCGTAGGGGCTTTCCCCGAGGGCGTCGATCGAACTCATTGAGACCATTAGCAACAGTTTCGCAGCAACGGGTGAACAATTGTGGTCACTTGAGTGACAACACCAGATCGAACGTAACGGTACGACACCAGACGACCCTGCCTTGCATTTCTGATTAGGAATTTCGTCGCGAAGCTAACGTGTTACCCGACTTGAGCTTCAGAGCCGTAAGACAGTTCACCGTCAGGGTGCGAGACGCTTAGGCTGTCGCAAGTACCCAAAGGAGAAGTGATGGCCGCGACAACGCTCCCAGGGGGCACCTTCATGATGGCCCAGGACCTTACGGTGACCCGCGTGGGTTACGGCGCCATGCAGTTGGCTGGTCCCGGTGTCTTCGGTCCGCCCCGAGACCGCACTGCAGCTCTCGACGTGCTTCGTGAAGCGGTCGACCTCGGCATCACGCACATCGACACCAGCGATTTCTATGGCCCTTTCGTGACCAATCAACTCATTCGAGAGGCTCTGCACCCTTATCCGAAGTCACTGCATATCGTGACCAAAGTGGGGGTCTACCGCGACGCGAAGGGCGGTTGGATCCATTCGCAATCCCCCGCAGAGCTTCGTCGCGCCGTGCACGACAACCTCATCAATCTCGGTCTCGAGGTGCTCGACGTGGTCAATTTGCGCATTCACGGCGGAGACGACGGGCATTCGGCCGGATCCGGTTCTCTCGCTGAACCCTTCACCACCCTGGCCCAACTACAAGAAGAAGGCCTCATCCGCCACCTGGGCATCAGCACGGTGACGTCTGAGCAAATCGCCGAAGCCCAATCCATTGCACCAGTGGTTTGCGTTCAGAATTTCTACAATGTCGCCCACCGAGGCGACGACGAGCTCATTGAACTCCTCGAGGGACAAGGCATCGCCTACGTGCCGTACTTCCCACTTGGCGGCTTCACGCCGCTGCAGTCAAGCGAACTGGATTCGGTCGCCGTGCGTCTCGGCACGACACCGATGGCGGTGGCGTTGGCCTGGTTGTTACAGCGTTCACCGAATATCTTGCTCATTCCAGGTACCTCGTCAATCGCGCATCTACACGAGAACGTGAGCAGCGCCTCGCTCTCGCTGGGCGAGCTCGACCTCGCGGAGTTGGACCGTATCTCGGCTTGATTGCCGCGCCGTTGTCGAGATGGAGCGACGAAACCCCTGTAACGCTCATTGGGTCTCAGGGAACTGTTTCGCTGTCCAGGTCGGTGACTAAATTGACGACGAATGTCCTTGGTGGATCAGCCGGTCCGTCAAGGAACCGTCCCCGAGGACGGCTTGGGTCAAAGGCTGTCGCGTCGCTGACAAAGGACGACCAAGGACGACCAAGCACGATAAAGGAGAATGCGGTGAATGACCACTACGAAAGAGACCCCGAGGCGCTTGCTCGCCTCACCGCCAGGCAGTTTGAGGTGACCCAGAAGAGCGCCACCGAGCCGGCGTTCGACAATGAATTCTGGGACAAGAAGGACGCCGGGATCTACGTCGACGTCGTGTCAGGCGAGCCGCTTTTCGCCTCGACCAAGAAGTACGACAGTGGCTGCGGCTGGCCGAGCTTCACCGCCCCGCTCGAGCCTACGAACGTGCTCGAGCACCGCGACCGGACCTTTGGCATGATCCGGACCGAAGTGCGATCGAACCACGCCGACAGCCACTTGGGCCACGTCTTTACCGACGGACCAACAAGTGAGGGGGGCCTGCGCTACTGCATCAACTCGGCCGCCCTACGCTTCATCCCGTACGAAGAACTCGAGCAAGCGGGTTACGGCGAGTACCGCAAACTGTTTGACGAATCTTCGACCACGAAGGGAAGTGCGCAATGAGCGAAGCAACGGAGAAAGCCATTCTCGCCGGTGGTTGTTTTTGGGGTATGCAAGACCTCATCCGCCGACGCCCGGGCGTGGTCGCGACCCGCGTGGGTTACAGCGGGGGCGACGTCAAGAACGCGACCTACCGGCATCACGGAACCCACGCCGAATCGATCGAGATCATCTTTGACCCCTCGATCACGTCGTACCGCGAGATCCTGGAATTCTTCTTCCAAATTCACGACCCGACCACGAGCAACCGCCAAGGCAACGACCGGGGCGCGAGCTACCGATCAGCGATCTTCTACGTCGACGAGGCTCAACGAAGGGTGGCCGAGGACACCATCGCCGANNTTCTGGGAGGCCGAGCCCGAGCATCAGGACTACCTCAAGCGCTACCCCAACGGTTATACGTGTCACTTCCCGAGGCCTAACTGGGTCTTGCCACGTCGAAACGAGAACGTGGGTCACGTCGGCGACTGATCGTCGCGTCCTTACAGCAATTCGTCGATCTGTCCGATGGCCAAGGACATTCCTTCTTCCATCCCCATGGTCAAGAATCTCTCCATCACCTCGGCAGAGGGAAAGACCGACTCGACTGACATACGAGTTCGCCTTGACATCTGCTCGCTGAGTACGACTCGCACGATCATTGCGGGCATAGACGGGTGTGGTGCACCCGTCTCGTCAGCGATCCCGTTCTCGAATTCGATGCCGTGAAGCGGCTCGATGGTGACGAAACGCCACCAGCCTCGAGAAAGGTCACCGGAGGGGCCGGACATGTAATACGACACGTCACCACCCGGCGTGAAGTCGTATCTGGTCACGGTGGCGGGATACGTGGGCGGCCCCCACCAGCGTTCGAGTTGACGGGGGTCCTCCCACAGCTGCCAGACTCGTTCCAACGTCGCGTCGAATTCAGCCACGAACTTCATTGTGAATGCTGTTGGGTCCTTGGTAACACTCATTACTGGCATCTCGGTGCCCCTTCCACTATTCCTCGCCGAGGATCTCATTCATTGCGTCAAATCGGTCTCGCCACAATTCCTCGTAGCGTTGCAAGAACTTCTCCGCCCGTCGGATCGCCGCCAGGTTGCTACGCACGTACTGCTCTCGCCCATGTCGGCGCTTGGTAACGAGTTCGGCCCTCTCCAGGACGGCCACGTGCTTTTGGACGGCGGCGAAACTCATTGGGTAGAGGCGTGCCAACTCAGAGACGGAATAGTCGCGCTGAAACGTCTTCTCGACGATGCTCCGTCGTGTCGCGTCGGCGAGGGCGTGGAACACCTCGTCGGTCCGGTTCCGGTGTCGCGAATCTACAACCATATGGTTGTAGATTATCAGAGCATCGCGCGGTGTCAAACTCACCTCGTGCGTCAACTTTGGCTCCGCCTAGCGATAGTTCTGGTCGTCGTCACGACGACCATGTCCTAGTGGAGCACTACGTCATTCGCTCAACGACTGACGTCCCCTCCACGAGCACCGCGACCACTCTCCAGGCACCTGGCGTGATTCACGAGTACTTCACGCTTCTCTCCTGTTCGCCGGGGACGACCATCGGTCTCGAAGGCTGCTCCGAGCATCAATTGCTCATGCTCGACGCACGCATCGTCGCTTCGCAGCGCAACATTTTCTCACTCTTGCGTTCGCGCGCTGCGCGAGGTCGTTTCGCGATCGGCACACGCGAATGGCTCTTGTATCGACGCTCGACGTGCCTGGTCGCCTCTGACGCCTACGAGGGCGGCACCCTTGCTCCGGTGACGTACGCGAACTGCCTAGTCCTGGTCGACCACGACCGTCTGGACGAGCTCGCGACGACCCTCGAGAGTTACGCCCAGCACTAGAAGCCCCTCGCGGCGGACTCGATCATCTCTTACCGCTCCGCGGAATATTGACAGAAGACCGCGTACTCGTGAAAACCTTCGTTGAGCTCAGGGCGCCGTAGCGTATGTCGATTCCTTGGCATGACGCGCCGAGTCGGTGACCTCGTGCACCACTTTGCGCGACACGGGAGAACCCGTTTGTCCGTTTTATCGGAAAGTCCGAAACCTTGGATACTTCACTAGTACGATTCATGCCAAGTCCTAACCTCGTGTCCGAAGACGTCGAGGGGAAGCGGAGGGAACGTGACATCGATCATCACTCTCTGCATCGTGGTCATCACCTTCGTCGCAATCTCGGTGATCATTACCAAGGCCGGTTTCTCACGCGGCTGGGCCCTCATTCCACTCACGCCACTGCTCACTTGGATCGTCACTCTGGTCGTAGCGAAGATCCAACTGCACTCCTTCGTGATCGTTTGGGAGTTGGCGCCCTTCTATCCCCACACGATTGGCCTCTTGCTCGACGTCGACAAGATTGCTATCTTCGCGTCGTGGATCTTCCTTCTCCTCTTCGCGTTCTCGCACTGGCCCACGAGGAGCGTGGCGGCGCCTAGCGAGCAGGCCGCGACGAAGACACGCGTGCGAGGTCCAGTGCGAGGTGGTGCAGGCACTGCTGCGAGCGCGGTGCAACGTCAATCTTCGCGTTACCCGCTGCCCAAAGGTCCAGGATTCGGAACACTGGGCTTCGTTGCGGGTCCCGGCGCAGCAACGCACGAAGTGGAGTCGAACGTCGCCACCAAACCCAGGGGGAATCAGCTCGCCACCTTCTGCGCTCGATGTGGCGACTCAGTACCGGGCAACCGCGCGCTAGCGCACAACTGTCCAAACGCGGGCCAACCAGCAAAATTCTGTCGATATTGCGGAAAGTCGATACCCGAAGGCTCCGAGTTATGTCCCTCGTGTAATCAAGAGGCCTAGCCGAACCGATTCAAGTAGAAGTTGATGATACTTCTCGACCTCACGTTCCCGTGGTTCCAAATCTTGCGCTTCGTGGAACGACTCAGGCGCTACATCGCCCCAGACGGTCCGCCGTGGGCGTTCTCTTCGGCGGCCCTAGTTCGGAAGATCGAGAAAAGGTCGAACTTCTCCGAATCACTCTTGGCTGCGGCCTTGGCGGGAGCCGCATGCGTCGCGGCCTTCTTTGCGGACGCCTTCTTCGCGGGAGCCTTCTTCACGGCCTTCTTCGTCGCAGCCTTCTTCGCGGGAGCCTTCTTGGCTACTTTCTTGGCAGCGGCCTTCTCTGCGGGAGCCTTCTTCTTGGCTACTTTCTTGGCAGCGGCCTTCTTTGCTGGCGCCTTCTTCTTGGCTACTTTCTTGGCAGCGGCCTTCTTTGCTGGCGCCTTTTTCTTTGCTGCCTTCTTCGCGGGCGCCCTCTTCACGGCCTTCTTCGTCGCGGCCTTCTTCGCAGGTGCCTTCTTCTTGGCGGCCTTTTTCGCTGGTGCCATCTTCAGTCCTCTCTGACATTGCAATCAAAACACTTGGACAATTTAACCAGACTTCGACACGCGAAGCCTGGATTGGCCTCGGGTGTAGTGGTCTTGAATCTCCGAACTCTAACGCTATCTCGTGCACGAGCCTGGATCTCGCATCCCACCCGATAGCCTCGTACGTCGCTTCCGAATCGAGGCAGCGTCTGCGCACCGTCGCCGATACTCGTGGCCGTCTACGTCCCAGTACCGCGAAAAGGCGCCAAGTCAACGAGTTTTGACTTCGAAGCGACCGAACCGATTGGCGCGCCCTAGATCTTGATCCCGATCACGGGCGTACCCATCGCGCACCTCACCGTCCCTTGGTTACGGGGACCGTCCCCTGCCCTCGGCGACCAGAACCAAGGTCCCATGTTCCACGATGCGTCCTTCAAAGGATGTCGAACCCTTCGAGTACTGCGAAGCGTCTCACCCACCACCTTGAAGATGCACGAGCAGGACCGACACAACCACGAGCAGGACACCCGCCATCCGCGTCATCCACTTTTTCACGGCCAGTGACCGGGCAACGTCGGTGGCACCGTTCTCGTCTGGTTGCTTTCCCTTACGACTATTCGCCTTTGGGGGCGATCCATTCAACGCCGACTCGGGTGCCTCCAGGACCACGCTCGCCTTTGATCTGCCTTGGCGCATCGCCATCGCCACGTCCGACGTTGAAGAGGTGTCGACCGCTACCCGATCCTTCCTGGTTCGGGCACCTTTTGAGGTCGGCGGAGGATCATCGAGCACCGCCACCGATGACGCCCCCACGAGTTGGCGCGAGGATCGGCGCCCCTGGCAATTCGCGAAGTCTTCACTGGTCCCACCGTGCGCCTCCTTCTTTTGTGTGCGCCCTGACGCTTCGGCCCTCTCGAGGGCCGCTTCTTTTTCGAACTCGTGCTCTTGTTCTTCTTGTTCCTTCACTTCGAAGAGCTCGAGTGTCCAAAAGGTGAGAACAGGAATCGGCAGGATGATGAAGCCGATTTCCTCGACCAGATGACCGTTGTGCACCGTGTGCTTGAGCAGTTCACCCAACAACACACCGGCGCTAATTATCAGGGTCCAGGTGATGATGCCGTTGGGCTTCCATTTCGCAATGGCATGGCTCTTGGGAATCCGATGCTCGAACAACTCGAGGACGTGAGGCGTGAAAAAGACGACGGTGCCGAGGATCAGTATCCAACTCACTCCGAGGATGGCCGAAGCCACGAAGTCAAAGACCACGACTTGGGCCACGAGTGACAGGGCTTTTTGTATCTTCCCCGATTCCAATTTCCCTTCGTGTCGAACCGAAGCTAGGCGCCCTGGGAAGTGATGGGCCACAATCGTTTCTGCGACGATGCGAACTGCGACAAGCGCGAGGACGGCGAGAACAATCGTGCCGACGTCGTGGTTAATCGGCAACTCGACACCCGAGAGCCCCGACAGCGCACTGGTCATCTTGTCAGCCACCCAAGCGGCGAAGAGGCCACAGACCACGAGGTCCGCCACCCGTTCCCAAAGCGCGTCGATCCTGAGCGAGACCGTGCGTCGCAGGGGACGCAAGGCTGCGGCGGCGAGGGGCACCGCGAACCAGACCAGCACGAGACCCATACTGAGTCGCAGCTCGGGAGCAGAGGATATGTGTCCCGCTAAGAGTGAACTGAAAATAAACGAGGCGCCCGCCAGAAAGCCGAGCATGGAGTCAAAGACGCCCAGGGCGAGGATGACCAAGAACAGCCCCAGGCTCGGCGGCACGGCGTACCATCCAGAACTCGCTGAGGCGTAGGCACCCAAGCCAACGCTGGCGAGACAGAGGCCGATCCAAATACTGCCCATCATGGCGCGCAGATAGTCCCCGTCGACGATCACCCTTCCCGCGACTGGCGACACCACCGCGACCTTTCGGGGGAAGGTCTTGGACCAGCGATCAAGCAGTCTCGTGGCACGCCAGCGCCAGAGTCGAGATCGGTCACCCAGTCCGATCTCGCGAGTGTCACCTTCGAGTCGCTCTAACTCGACGTCTTCGAGGGTGGCACCGCCAGGACCTCGCGCGCCGCCAGACGACCCGCCTCCTGACGAACCGCCTCCTACCGGCACCGAGCCACCACCGCCAAAAGCGATGCCGCCCCCTAGTCCTGACGCCACGGCAGCCGCGGCGGCGGTGACGCCGGCGGTAGCGGCGAGGACGATCGAGCGGTGCGAACTCGGGACGAACTGGATGTCACCCGCGAGCGGTGCGGGCGGCACCCAACCAATGGATCCGAGCCTTTCGCCCGGTACGACCGTGAAGACTTCCGCTTCGCTGAAGGGTCCGCCGTTAGCGTTGGTGCCGCTCACAATCACGTGGTGTACGCCAATGGCCAAGTTCTTCGGAAGTGAGGCCGAGACGTCGAAACTTCCGTCGGGCTGCACGGTGGTCGAACCGACCTGCGTAGGTGTCGAGTGCACGACAACGGTGACGTCCGTATTGGGTTCGAGGCCCTGACCCTGAATAGTGAGTTGACAGTTCGCAATCGACACACCCGGCGATCCGCAAAATGCGATATTGGCATTCGTCGCAGGCGGAGACGTTGCGGCCGTCGTCGAAGTCGTCGTTGACGTCGGAGCACTAACAAATGGCGGCGAAGTATTTATTGAGTCAGTGGTCGTCGGCGAAGTAGTGGTCGTCGTCGGACCAACGTATCCCGGAGGAACCACGGAAGTTGTAGTTGTAGTTGCGGACGGCGACGTCGTGGTCGTCGTCGCCGGTGCCAACGTGGTGGTTGTAGTGGGCACGGTGGAAGTGGTGGTCGTCGACGTGGTTGTGGTCACTACTGGACGCTCATACGCCGTGGTGGTGGTCGTGGGGGGTGG
>PLQL01000013.1:85854-114228 GCA_003160115.1 Acidimicrobiaceae bacterium | reverse complement strand
TTGACGTAGTGGTGGTCGTCGATGTGGTGGTGGTAGTGGGCACGCTAGGGACCACCGTCGGAGAAGGAGCCGAAGCTGCTCCCGTACCGTTGCCCGCTGACCAGTCGTAATTAGCAGCTACGTAGAACTGGTAGGTATCGCCGTTGGTGAGATTTGAGACTGTCTCCGTCCCATTTGATGTCGTCAGGTTTGAGTCACCTGCCAACGGAAAATACTGAGACGTGACAACCGGACTGCTGAGATCAGTCACGTCATCCACGTATACTGTGTAACCCTGAATCGATGGGTCCGGAGATATGGTCCATGACACTGACGCCTGACTATCGGCGCCCGTCACTGAAGTGACCGATGGACACGCGAGTGCCTCTTCAACCTGGGAGTACGTTGGATTCAATTGGTCCACCGTGAGTGTCAGACCTCGTTCGCCAACCGACAGGTTCGATAACGGTGATGTTCCGAGGATCGTGCCGTTACCGCCGCCTGGCCACGGACCCGCGAAGAAGATATAACCGTCACCCAGAGCAGGAACGGTCCCGGTGTCATCGATCACTTGGGGCGAAGTGGTGCCCGAGTTGAATAGCACAAGTTGATAGGACCCGGTGCTCCCAAGAGGCTCCAGACTGTAGTAATTCGGAACTGCGGGACTGTAGTTTTCCGGCGTGTAGAAGTAGTCCGCTGGAGTGAGATGTGACCAGGCACCGTAATTGGAATCATCGCCGGATGTAGCGCCATAGGTGATGTCTGTCAATGGATAACCATCGATCAAGCTTATTTGAAGGGGCGGCGACAGCGATGGCGGCGAGTATGAGGATTCATTCCAATTCGTGTCGTACGCCGCGTTGGTGGAGATCGGGCACACTGAGGTGCTATGCGCGACCGGACCGGTACTGGTAACACCGACGGGAAGAAGGTGGTGAGCGCCTGATGATGATGTCGAAGCGCTAATAGACAGCACGGCCGCGAAGAGGCTGACCGCGAGCAGCAATTTGGTCGGCCGGTTCACCTCACCTCACGCCTTCCTCAAAGCTGAAACTGACGCGGCGCGAGGACCGCAATCCCTCAACCAAGGGTGAACATAGCGACACGGCAACGGCAAGTTGTTAATGCCGAGCTTCTCTTGCAGACGAGTCGCTCCGTTGGACCCCATCGAGAGAATCCTTTCCGTCCCGCGTCCTTAAACGCTCCGTCTAACTCAAACTGGCGAACCCTAGTTTTAGTAGAGAATAAACGAGAAATACTTAAGTATTCATTCAATTAAGGGGCGCACGGGCGATATGTCAGGCGAGGTCGACGCCCGTGCAGAAATTCACGACGGCCGAATACCCATGCCCCACGCGTCGCGAAGTTCGTCGGTGATCTGAAAGCTCGGTCGCCCGCTGCCTCGTTCGGCGTCTTCAAAACCGGACACGATTCGCCGTCCCATGGCCGCAGAGATCGAGTGATTGCCCGGCATCCACGAGAACAGTCGATCAGTGATGACGTCGAAACGTCGCATGACGGGAAAGAGCCAACGCGTCCAGTTGGCGTCGGGGACTTGCAACATGTCAGCCGTATGGTCACCGATGTAATAGCGAATTCCTGACGCCGGCAAGCCCTTGAAGAATTTAAGCTTCAAGAGGTCCTGCATTGCATCAACCGCGGTCGCAGTCAGTTCACTTCCAGCTTCGCTCGGCGCCGACTGGCGAGCCAAAATCCGATCGGCAACCACCGACGCGTCCGCGAAGTCGAGTGGAAGTAGGTCATCGCGTATGCCGAGTTGGTGTCCGACCACGTTCCAGACGTGTACGTACGCCTCGGTCTCGTGACTGCTCAACGTAACGCCCGCGCGATTCAACGATCGAAGTCCGATCACGTTAAAGGCGAAGAGACATCCGAGCAGGTCCTCCTGGTTGAGTGGGATGCCCAATGACATGTCCCAGGGTCCCGGCGCCACGCCGACGTGCCCGGGAACGATCTCGGGGTGCAACAGGGTGTAGCGAACGGCGGCATGAATAAGCCGCACGTGTCGCACCGCACGATAGCCCACGGCTCCTGGAACAATCGCCTTGGGCGTCATTGCGTCGATGATCATCTGACCTGTCTCCAAGTATCGCCGCTTGGGATTGGACGTGAGACGAGCCGTACGAACCAGAGGCTCGGCACCCTTCGCGCAGGCGTAACTCATGGGTAGCGACGCCATGAACATGCCCGACGACAGCTGCAGTCCCCAGTCCCCGAAGACCGACTGTCCTCGCTTGACGAGCGCCCCGTCCACCCACGAGGGCCAGGGCTCGACTTGCTTCGCGTAGGGACCGACACCCGGTGCCTCCTCGTCGCTCAAGTTGGTGTGCGTCGTGCGAAGGAGTAATGGGAACAACGGGCCGTCGGTAGGGTCGACCTGTTCAAAGAACGACGCCACCGCGGCGTCTGCCGGAGCGTCACCCACCATTCGCAAGTCCTCGAGGTACCCGTCGGTAAAGTGCCCCGCACCGATGCTCGGAGCGTGAAACGGCGACTGTTTCACTGGTCCGAACCTCGAACGGGCGGCGGTGGCTTCGTGTCCGCCAGCAGCGAATCGACGATCGCCTGATCGAACGGCTGGGCGAACATGTCGGGCACGTGGTGGCGTGAGACGAAGAGGTTCGTAATGAAATTCATCCGATCGTCAAAGTTAGCCCAGTTGCGAGCGAGACTCCTCTTACCGTCTTGCTCGGCTCGATTAAAGCGCGCCAGTAATACTTGGAGTTCACTCACTCGCACGTCGGCCAGGTCTTGAGGCACGAAATGCTTATCGGCCGGCAGAGGGACGTCGTGGTCGAGGCGCATCGTCCCCTCGGGACTCTGCAGGGTGCCCAGCGTCATGGTCATGAGGTCATCCCACGTGTCCGCGATCCAACGCGCGGCGGGGCTGAGCGCTTTGTCGACGTCCTCTTCGATCCTCTCGATCTGCGCGGCGCCTCTGATCACCTTCTGCTTCAGTCGGGCCGCGGCCTGGTTTACACCCATGTCCATGCTCGAGACGATCACCGGCTGGAGGTGATTCTGTTCGTGGATGGCCAACTGCAGCGATCCGGCCAGGATCTTCTGGCTCTTCAACACCGGATCGGCCTCGTCGAGCGCCTCACAATAGAGGCAGTAGCCAGCGTGCAGTCGATTGACGCCGTCGAACTGCGCCGCGCCCTCGCACGACGCGAGCACACGGTCTCGATCGCCCGGTGACATCGCACCGCCGGCGAAGACCTCGATGAACACAGCGGCCGGAGGCGTGATCTCGGCGAAGACTTCGGTGTTGCCGTCCGAAAGGTTGATGGCCATCTCGCCGAGCAGACTGCGCGTCACGTCCATCAAGTGCTCAGGGGTCACGTCGTTCAGCACGTGACGAACGTGGTGCCACCGTGGCGACTCCTGTAAGGCACTGGCGAGTCCCATCAGTCCGTCGGGCATGAGGACCCGATCGTGAAGCCATTCGGGAAGCGCTTCACCGCGCATATTGGCGCCCACGGTGCGCGAGGCCCAGGTGCCAAAGGTGCACCAGTTCGCGGTGTTGGGTTCGAGGAGTTCGGTCAACGCCGCAGAGAAGTCGGCGTAGGACTGGGTCACCCAGTAGTTACGCAGCACCCGATCGTCGATGGCGAGCACTTCGTCGATGTGTGCTTTGGTCACACCCCGGTTCATGACAAGGCCCCCACTAACTCTTGCGCGTCAAGGTGTATCTTGGTCGCTCCCGCTTCGACGGCGACTTCCAGGGCCAGCTGGGCCAACTCCTTGGCCCGAGCGACGTCGTCGCGACGGGCGAGCGACCGGGCCCACGCGACCTGCGAGATGGCCGTCATCAACGGGGCCCCAATTCCATCGAGCAGCGCAATAGATGATCCGAAGTGCCGGTCGGCTTCGTGATAGTCGCCGGTGGCGTCGGCCATCAGTGCGAGGAAGTGATGACCTGGCTGGTCGGGTGCTAACTGATTGAAGAGCCGGTCCGCGAACGGGGTCAGACGCTCGCGAACGTCATCGCGTACGCTGAGTCCCGGATCGATCACCGAAGCCATGTACGCCCACGAATTGAGCAGGAGCCCCGCTTGGACGCCGATCTCGAATTGTGTGTTCAGACCCATCGTGAGTGATCGCTCCCACCACTGCGCGGCCTCGTCGTGGCGACCGGCTTCGTAGAGCATCCGCGCCACCCACGCGCTTAGGGGCCCGGTGATCTGCGAGGGCGTCAGCTCGAGGAAGGTGTCCATGACGAGCGGTAGTCGCCCGCGCAGATAGTTGAGCTGCATCAACTGCGCGCCGGTAAAGACGTAGGCGTCAGCCTGACCCGCTTCGCCGCCGAGGGCGAACGCTTCCTTTATGAATGAAGCCGCCTCCTTCAACTGCCCCCCGAGCAGTGCCCTACTCGCGCGCACCGAGGCGAGTTCCCAGCGCGTCACGACGAGGTCGACCTCCTCGTTCAACTCACTCAATCGAATCAGGGAGCGGTCGACTTGCTCAACGTCGGCAATTTCGGTTGCCGCGGCACACATGAGTCGACAACTGTGGATCTCCAACTCCCGGTCGCCCATGGCGCGTGCGATCTCGATCATCTCTTGGACTTCGGTGACTCGAATGTCACAGTACTGCGGGGCGCCAAGGACGTACTGGCGATCGCGCAGCACGCTGGCGAGAATGGGCGGGTCGTCGAGTGCGCGCGCGATTCCTAACGCCTCATCGACCATGCCGACATTGCGGCGACCCGTTACGTCAAAGGTAAACTCAATCTGGAGTTGCGAAAGCAACTTCGCCCTCGTCGCACGGTCGTCGGGCTCGCACAACGCCAACGCCGACTCCAAGGCGTGGATCCGCTCCTCGTCCGTGGTGCCAAAGTTACTGAAGTAGCCCCGCGAGTTCGCCAGCGCGGCACGCGCGAGCAGCGCCGGGTCGCCGAGTCGTTCGGCCATCGCCACTGCCTTCAGTTGAATCTCGCGGACGTCAGGTTCTGAGCCAAGACTCTTCGCCTCCGCCCAGAGGACCGCTATTTTGGTGTCGCGTCGCTGGTCGGGCGCGAAGACGCGCAGCACTTCGACGCGGCGGAGTTGCTCGAACGCGTCAGCGATGGCGAGTTGTCGGATAGAGAGTTCCGCCGCGTCGCACCCGAGGATGACGCCCTTGACGGGGTCGCCGAGTTCGCCCGCCTCGTAGAGGTGCATCGCCAGACGCCGTAACCGGTCATCGGGCGACAGCGAAGGCGTCACTTCGAGCGTCTCGGCGATGCGCGCGTGGACCTCGCAACGTCGCGCCGCGTTGAACTGAATCTCAATGGTCCGCTGGACCAAGGCGTGGCTGAACTCGTAGCGCAGGGGCGAACCTTCCAGCGACCGAACGACGCCGGCATGCACCGCGTCGTCGAGGCAGGCGAGTGCGCGCTCGCGCGCGAGACCCGTCGCCCCGACCACGACGCCTAACTCGAATCGTGGCCCCACCAGAGACCCGACCGCCAGTAGCTCTCTCGTCTCAACGTTCAGTCGTTCGAGCTGACGCTTGATGACGTCGGCGACACCTTGAGGAATGTGCTCGGGCAGTACCTCGTCGGCACCGGTCGAGCGCAACACCTGGGATACGAACAACGGGTTCCCGGCGGTGATCTGCCACAGTTCCTCGGTCTCGCTGGCGGCAAGGTCGGTGCGGTGTTTCCACTCGGAGGCCAGTTCGCCCACCTCATCGGGCCCCAACCCTTCGAGCACGATGTCCTGGACGTGGTGAGCAAGTCGGTGCCGGTCAGCGAGGAAGTGGTCAACGTAGGGATCGGTCATCGGATCCCATCCCCGAAGCGCGAGCAACACCATGATCCTCCGTTGGTGCGCGTCGTGCAGGACTCGATCGAGCAGGTCGATCGTCGTCGTGCCGGCCCAGTGCAGATCGTCAATGATCAAGAGGACCGGCGCGTAGTCCGCTAGCGATCGAAGCGTGAGACCGAAGGCCTCGTACCTGCGAAGGAGTTCGGCGTCGGGATTAGACAGGCGGGGCAACGGTTCGAGGGCGAGACGCTCACCGAGCGCGGGCACCAATTGGCTGAAATCCGACGCGTGTGGTCCAAGGAGCTGCTCGAGTTCTCGGGGAGGACAGTGTTCGACGAAATGGCTCAGTGCCTGCACGAACGGCTGGTAGGGGGCGGGCGTGCGCTCCTCGCACTGACCGTAGAGAACAATGGCCCCCGTCGTCTCGACGTGACGCGCGAACTCGCCCGTCAACGTGGTCTTGCCCAATCCCGGCTCGCCCGTGAGCACGCTCACCTCGACGGAACCTTGGCACGCGCGCGTCCACTGCCCCAAAAGAATTTCTATCTCGCGCGAACGACCGACGAAGCGACCGCCGTGCTGGTGGAACTCGAGGGGACTCGCCAAGGGAATGAGAGGTTCGTCGACCGAACTTATGAGGACGGGGCGCGCCGAGGTAGGGGGAGCGGACGCCGTCACTTCGACTTCTTGGCTCGGTCCGAATTCGACCTCGGCTCGCCGGGCCAGATTCGCCGCGATATCGCTCACCAGAACGCCATCAGGCTCGGCCGCGCTACAGAGGCGAGCCGCCTCATTGACCGCGTAGCCAAAGACGTCCTCTTCGGTGACCTCGATCTCGCCAACGGTGACCCCGACGCGCACGTGCAGCGATACCTCCGCGTTTCGATTCCGCCGGATTAGGCGCTGTTGCACCTCGACGCTCGCGAGCACCGCCTCAGTCGGGCCGCGAAAGATCGCCATCAGGCCGTCGCCCAGGCCCTTGACCACTCGTCCGCGATGCATCTCGATGATTTCTCGAGTCAGTGCGTCGACTTCGGCGTGATACACGTCGGCGAGTTCGTCACCGAGCTGAGTTCGCAGCCCCGTCGACAAGACGATGTCGGTAAAGATGATCGCGTAGAAACCCACGCCGACTTCGAAAAGGCTCGCTGCTGGTGAGCCTCGCGTCGATGCAACCTGGCCGTCTTCGCTCACGTCAATTCCTCTACCCCGCCACCGTTTCGGACGTTGCTGCGGTAAGGCGCTTCGACAGTGGACACACTTTTTACGTTCGTTGCGCTTTCACGTACATTACTCAGGTCCACTTCAAGCCCGAGAGTGACGATCGGCGAAGAGTCCTCGAGGCGGCACCGTCGCAGCACGAACGCCACCGCGACGCGAGTGCGGAGTTTCAACGACGAAGATTACTTAATTTCAAATGACCGGGGAGAGTCCTCCGTCGATGCTGATGCCCACGCCGGTGATGTAGCTGGCCCTTGGCGAGAGCAGGAATGCCGCCAGATCCGCGAACTCTTCGGCTCGACCCACCCTGCCCAGCGGGATGTTCGAACCCTTCGCCATGCCCGCGTAGAGATCCTCAAGCTTGGTCTGCGCGGCCTCGGCCCGACGACGCCATTGACCTGACTCAATGAAGCCGATCAGAATCGCGTTGACGCGCACCCCTCGGGGTCCGACCTCGTTGGCCATGGCCTTGGTGAAGGCGAGACCGGCCGCGCGTGACGCGGTCGTGGGGGTGGAATTCGCCGACGGTGACCTGGCCATGATCGCCAGCACGTTCACCAGAGCACCGCGTGTCGCCTCCAGCGCGGGCAGTACGCGGCGCGCCAAGTGGATGGCGGCGATGACTTTCAGTTCGTAATCGTCTCGCCACTCCTGATCCACGGAATTCGCGATCGCGGTGCCCGAACTGCGTCCCGCGTTGTTAACCGCACCATCCAGACGTCCAAAGTTCTCCAGTGAGGCGTCGATGAAGGCATCGAGTTCTGCCTCGTGACTGACGTCCGCGCGCAGGCACAGGGCCTCGGGACCCAAGGCCGACGCCGCTTGCTCTAGGCGCGCCTGGTCGCGCCCACAGACCGCGACCTGGGCCCCCTCTCGCACGAGAGTCTTGGCCAGCGCGAGACCGAGCCCGTCGGTGCCGCCGGTGATGAGAAACGCCTTATCGCGAAGTTCCAGGTCCATGCACTGATACTAGGTACAACCAGTCGGCGCTTTCCTGGTGGCGTTGGCTGCTTAGAACCGCGTGAAAGGACGAGCGCGTCGCCCCGAGGTCTGATCGCGGTACAACCAGATTCCCGCAACGAGCATGACGCTGCAGATGACTAGGGGCGTGAGGACCGGGCCGATCCACGTCACCGGGATGAGGAAGAAGACGTCACGGGTGAAGAAGCTCTGGGGCCAACTGTCCAGCACTCTTAGCCATCCGTAGTACGAAATGTCCCAGCAGGCGAAGAGAATCAGAAACGCACCGCAACGTTGCGACCAGACCTTGCTCGCAAGATAGGCCACCGCGACCAACATGACGATGGTCATGGCCTCGCGGCCGACCTCGATGTCGGCAATGCGCCTGGACAACAAGATCGAATGCTCGGGTCGCACAAAGGTGATGAATCCCAGGTTCAGCCATACCTGGTAATGCGAAATCGAGTAATTCTGATGGAACTTGATGAGCGCTCGCAGGTACGAGACGACCGCGGCCTCGACGTAACCGAAGCCGATGCCAAAAATTATCAAGAACAACAAGTCGAGCAGAGTGGTTCGCTCGCCGGACCCAAGTCGACGCATCATCATTTCTTACCATCTCGCCGTCAATCCCCTGACGGCGGCGAGCGCCGGTATCGGGAAATAATCGTAGCGGGCCAAGTCACGAAGTGTTCACTGTGTAGAGCGAAGAAATTATCTAGGGTTACGGTCGTGGCCGCGATTGAGATCAAGGGACTGACCCGACGCTACGGTGACTTCGTCGCGGTCTCCAACTTCGATTTGACCGTCGCCGCCGGCGAGTGCGTCGGCATCCTGGGACCCAACGGCGCCGGTAAGACGACCGTCGTCGAGATCCTCGAGGGTTACCGCCATCGCGACGGTGGTGACGTCAGCGTCCTCGGCCTCGACCCCGCCCACCCCACCAGGTCGTGGCGTCAGAAGTTGGGGATCGTCCTGCAGAGCGCGAGCGATCTCAACGAACTGACCGTGCGTGAAGCGGTCGAACACTTTGCCCGCTACTACCCCAAGCCGCGCGACGTGGACTCGACCATCGAACTGGTCGGGCTCACCGACAAGGCCACGACCCGGACCACGAATCTCTCGGGGGGGCAACGTCGACGTTTGGACGTCGCACTCGGCGTCGTCGGCACCCCCGAGCTCTTGTTCCTCGACGAGCCGACGACTGGCTTTGACCCCGAGGCGCGTCACATCTTCTGGGGGCTGATCGAGCGTTTAAAACACGAAGGCGTGACCATCGTGCTCACGACTCACTACCTCGAAGAGGCGGACGCTCTCGCCGACCACGTCGTGGTGGTCACGAGGGGACGAAAGGTGGCCGACACCACCCCGGCGGGGCTCGGCAGTCGTTCGCAGAATCTCGTGAGTGTTCGATGGTACGAGCACGATGAACTGAAGGAGCAGCGAACGGCTGAACCAACGAAGTTCGTCCGTGAACTCGCCGCCCGGTTCACCGGTGAGATACCGGGTCTCGAAGTCGTTCGAACCACCCTCGAGGAGGCGTACCTCGAACTCGTCAACGCGAGCGAGCAGTGACGAACCTTCCTTCGCTCTACTATCACCGGTCGCGACTCGAGATTCGCCTGCTGCTACGAAATCGAAACGCCGTGGTCTTTTCGATGCTGCTGCCCGTTTTCCTCCTCTTCATCTTCGGCTCGGTATTCAACAAGACCAAACTGGGCAACACCGGCGTCAGCTTCGACCAGTACTTCGTGGCCGGACTTCTGGCGTCGGGTCTGCTCTACAGTGCCTTCCAGCAACTGGCGATCGCGATCCCTGAAGAACGCAGTAACGGCACCCTGAAGCGCCTGGTCGGCTCGCCGATGCCCCCGAGCGTGTACTTCGTGGGCAAACTGGCCGCGGCGACGTTCACGTACATCTTCCAAGCGATTGCGTTGCTCGCGATCGGACACTTCAGTTACGGCATCCACTTGCCAAGTTCGGTGTCGCTGTGGCTGGACTTCGCATGGATCAGCGCACTCGGGCTCGCCGCCAGTGCGCTCTTGGGCATCGCGTTCTCGAACTTCGCCAAGAACGGCCAGTCGGCGTCAGCACTCGCCTCCCCGGTCGTGCTCTTCTTTCAGTTCACGTCCGGGGTGTTCTTCGTCTACGCCAATCTACCCAAGTGGATGCAAGACGTCGCCGCGATCTTTCCATTGAAGTGGATGGCCCAGGCGATGCGCGGCGTGTTCTTGCCCAAACTCTTCGCGAGCCAAGAGGTCGGACATAGTTTTGAACTTCCCAAGGCCGCCGTGATCCTTGGCGCGTGGACGCTGGCGGCGGCCTTGATCTGCCGCTTCACTTTCCACTGGTTACCGAAGAACGAGACCTAGAGCCCCGTGAGCGACTTGGTCATCAGCGACGAAAGTGGGGTCACTTCGTTGGCGGGCGGAACCGTGACACTCACCGGTTGTCCGTAACCCGAGAGACCCAGACGAAGCGCCAGACTCTCCGAACCCTGCGCCGTCGTCATTGACGTGGTGAGGTCCACTTCGGCAATGTTGCCGTCAGGGCCGATGTAGATGTTCACGTTGTAGCCCCCCAACGTCACCGCCCCGAGCAGACTGGCGTCCGTACTCGGCAGCGCCTTTAGCACCGTCTCTAGTTGCTGCTGTTCGGTGGCCTGACTCGCCGAGATGCTGTATTCGTGGGTGGCCACCCCGTTCAAGGTGACCGGGCCGTCATCAGTTACCGCGTCACCAACCTTGGCGAGACCGGCGAACACCGACGAAAGGCTGCCCACCCCGGAAATCCCCGTCGATTGTTGCGCGCTCGAGGAATTCAGCGGCGCCGACACCCAGGGGGTCGGGAGTTTGCTCGCCAGTGATCCCGCGAGTTCCACGTACAACACACCGTGGTCGATGACCACTTCGGATTGGCCCACGTTGGTCGAACCGCTCGAAGCACTGAAGTTCACTTGACACTCGGGACCGGTCGCACAACTGCCGTCCACCGTCGCTTGGGCGGATGCCGCGCCCGACAAGTTCACGTTGAGCGCGAAGGTCACCGACTTCGCGTCCATCATCGAGGCCAACGCCGCCCGTACGGTCGTGGCACCACCCGCGGGTGATCCCGTCGAAAGGACCGCGGTCACGACGGCCGCGACCGTGAGCACGATCACCAGGATGAAGGGGATAAAGCGTCGAGGACCGAGTATTAAAGCACCCGAAGAGCCCTGGCCAACCCCCGCGATTTGAACACCGTTTTGCACGTCGACCTCCATTTGCCTACTCCACGAACATACCGCCTGGCGAACTAGACGTGGCAGCGCAGCGAACCGGCCCCGACGCGCGTGCGTCGGGGCCGGTCAGAAGTCCAGAGGGCTGGATTAGAGGTTCTGCTCGAACTCCATCAGCACCGCGACCCGGTCCTCCTTCGAGGGCATATTGAAGTAGGGATTCCCCTTGATCCAATAGATGGCCATCGGAATCAGTCCGAGGGCCATGGCGCCCAGTCCCACCCAAAGCGTCGTGGAGTTGAGACCTGGGATCGCTTTGAAGAACATCACGATCATGAAGATCGCGCCGATTAGCGGCCACAGTCCCATGAAGACGAAGTTGGTGACCGAGAGGAACAACTGCTTGCGATACAACATGACCACCGCCAGCCCCGCCAGGCTGTAGTAGATGCAGATCTGAAGTCCGATGGCGTTGATGCCGTCGGTAAGAATTGAGTCGATCGACCCGACGAACTGCGATCCGATGAAAAGAGCCAACGAGAATACCGTCACGCACGCGGTCGCGACGATGGGCGTCTTGAACTTCTTGTGAATGCGTCCAAGTGCCTTGGGCAGCGTGTTGTCGCGACCCATGGCGAACATCGTTCGTGTCACTTGGATGAGCGTCGTCTCCAGGGTCGCGACCGTCGAGAGAACCACGGCGACCACGATCAACTTGCCCCACGTGCCGTGCCACACTGCTTGGCCCAAAACGCTGAGGACGTCGGCGTCGTTCTTTTGGATCTGGCCCGACGTCAACACCAGGTTGGTCGCGACCGTGAACACCTCGAAGAGAATAAAGACGAAGACCATCCCGATGATGCCGCCCATCCCAGGCGTCTTGGTGGCACCCTTCGTCTCCTCGTTGAGGTTCGCGGTGACGTCCCAGCCCCAATAGTAGAACGCCGCTACGAGCGCCCCCGCGAAGAAACCGTTCGCGCCGTGGAAGACCGAAGGTGCGAACCAGTGCCACGAGAAGGTGTGGACGTGTTGACCGTGAAATATAGCGAGGAGAGCGAAGAGAATAAGCAGGGCGATTTCGATCGACGACATTACGATCTGCACGATCACGGTCACGGTGACACCGACGGCCACGGCCGCGACCATGAGCAAGAAGAACACCGCTCCCACGATGGTCACGGCTCCCTTGTTGTTAGCCGCGGACGTCGAGAAGAGTCCGAGCAGATTCGCCCCGACGGGCAAGGTCGCCGCGACCATGAAGATCAACGCCGAGACGATAAGTGCCCAGCCGGACATATAGCCAAAGAAAGGGTGCAGGGCTCGGCGAACCCACGAATAGCTTGCCCCGGCCTTCGGCTCGACGCGACCGAGGTAGCTGAAGGCGAAGACAATCCCGAACATCGCAATCCCGCAATAGAGCAGCGCCGCGGCGCCACCTAACGCAACTGCTCCGAAGAGTACGGCGGTGGAAGCAGCAATCGAATAACCCGGTGCGACGCCCGCGATACCCATGACTACCGAATCAAAGAGACCGAGGACCCCCGCACGCAACGCGTGCTCGGGTTCTTCTCCTTGTTGTACATCCAGGGCGTCTGTCACGACTACCTCTTTCTTGTGGTTATCACCTCAGTAATGGTTTGTTAAGTACCGAAATGTAACATGGTGCCGACAAGAAAACGCGCGACGCTCTACGAGACTGTTAACGCTGGATGAATAGTCAATGATTACAAGGAACCGCGGGCAAATATGTCAGGGGGCGATGCCCGTTATGCCTGGCACAAATCCAGAGATATTGGTACTGGCAAGTTTCGTGCACGTCGAGCCGGACAACGGGACAAACCAACTCGAACCGCCGCTGACATTTGCGATTCCCACCGACAAACTTTCGAAGTTCTTCGCCACGCACTGTGATGGCGTGAAATTTCCAGTTTCGACGACGCCGTACGCGGCGCTCGCTTTCGCGCTCGGGCCGAGGCGGATGCTGTCACCGTAACCAGTCGACCCGGTACCGCGAAGTGTCGCTCGGGGTCCTACCAAGATGTGGGCCACGCCAGGAAGTGCTCCGGTCGTCGGCTGCACGCTGGGTGTGCCCGAGAGCAAGCACGCGTGACCACCTGCGTTCGTGACGATGAGCGGATAGAAGATCGTGCCGGCTGTTCCGTTGGACTGGCCGACGTTCAACTTCAGCTGTAAGGACGTGCACGCCGAAGGCTTGGGAAACGAGAGTGAGGAAAGCGAGGTCCATTTGGTGGTCCCGTTCACGCAGACGCCAAGCGAAGTGGCGAGTTTGACGAGTAACGGTCCACCACGCGGACTCGAGACGCGGACGTACGACGCCTGCTTCTGCGTACATTGGACACCCTCTTCGGTCACGAGGTGTTGAATCAGCTGAAATGTGTCGTTCATCAACCAGGGCTGCTCAGGCACGGCCAGACCCTTGGTCGTCGCGAGCGAGACCTTGGGGCCGATCGCGACCCCAGAGGAACTCGCGAACTGGTAATCCGTCGCGCTCGACCACTGACATCTTGGGAAATACGAGTTCGTGAGGACGAGACGAACCGTCGCGCCGCCAGCTCGAGTACTGATGTTTGACGTGCCCGCAAAGTTCCGGGCATTGCAGGTCGGTACCGCACTGGCTGACGCCGGCGTCGCTGCCAAGGCCGGCCAGAAGAATGTGACGACGAGTGCCAGACCGGACAGGACGCGAAAGAAGCGGGGAAAAGTCACTATTCCATAGTGTCACCTGATTCAAAAAAACAAGCGGCTGAGAGCCAAACGTCATCGAATTGTCAAACGGAATGCCTTCTCGGTCGTCACTCGGCTGATGTATCTGCGAAAAGCCTGTGAAGAGACGTCGTCGTCGCGCGCGAACCGATCCCGAACTCTCAACTAAATTTGGCTGAGCATTCTTCGTATGCTCCCTGACCGCATCAACGAAAGTTACCTAACGTGCCCGCCTATACACGCTTCGACTCTGACGCCACCGACATACTTTCCGATCGCGACATCAAGCGTAGGTGGAACCAGTTTCACGCGAGCATTCGACTGGTACAGGGAAACCGCTTTCAACAGGTCGTGGGCCGCATGTTGGGCGAAGACACTTACCGCTACAAAGTCGCTCGTCTCACTGGAAGGCCGCTACTACAACTAGTGCGCAAGCTGCGAAGGCAGGCGCCCGTCGCCTCAATCGAACGCCCGACGGAGAGGCCGGTTTACTTCCCGCACAATTACCGTCCGCCCACCGGCGCGAAAGAGGGCGATGTGAACGCCGTGTCCGTACCCGATGATGTCGAGATCCACGTCGTCAGTGAATCAACAGCACCCGCCACCGACACGATCGACGCTCTCAACGATGTCATCGTCAATTCGAGCGCCACGTGGCTCTTCGTCGTCGACGATTCCATCCCTGAACTCGACCGGGTGGACGCCGCCATCGTGCTTCGCAGTGCTGCCGACCAAGGCGACGACGTCGTCTTCGCCGACGAGGCCGGTCCCGATCCGCACGCGCCGTTGCTCAAGACCCCCGCGGCCGGTCCGCACACGTTGCTCAGCTATAACTGCATCGGGCGCCCAGCGCTCTTGCGTATCTCGACGCTGCGATCAGTCGGGCCGTTCAACGCCGACGCCGGATGGGCTTTCGAACACGATGCCTACTTGCGGTTCGTCGAACACGGCGCGCACTTTCACCACGTAGCGAAGGTCCTCGTCGCGGGAAGGCCCTCGATCAGCTTCGAAGCCGCACACGTAAGCAATGATTCTCAGTCCGTGGTTAGGGCCGCGTTAGTGCGGCGAGACTGGAAAGGGACCGTGACGTCTGGCCCGTTCGGTTCTTCTGTTGACTGGCGCCTCGAGCCGCCTTCGCCTGCGCCGTCCATCGACATCATCATTCCCACTCGCGACCGCATTGACCTCGTACGTCGTTGCGTTGAGGCCATCGAGCAGAAAACCACGTACCAGAACTACGACATCATCTTTCTCGACAATGACTCGATCGAGACCGAGTCGCTCGACTACTTCGACGCGACCACGTACCGAGTAGTTCGCTGCCCCGGTCCCTTCAACTATGCCGCCATCGTCAATCGAGGCATACAGCATTCGAGCGCGGACTTCGTCGTCACTCTCAACAACGACACGATCCTGGTGACGCCGGACTGGCTTGAGCAGATGGTGGGGCTCGCCTCGCTGCCTGATGTGAGCATCGTGGGTGGATGCCTGTTGGACCAGGACGGACGGCACGAACACGACAGCATCGTGATCTCCCCCTATCCCCAACACCTTCGAATTGATTCCAACTACCCACACCACGACCAATACACCGTCGCAATTCGCGACGTAGCCGCTGTGACCGGTGCGGTGCAAATGGTGCGCCGTGAGCTGTGGGAATCACTCGGTGGCATGGATGAACTCCTCAAAGTGACGATGAACGACGTGGACATCTGTCTGAGGAGCCAAGAGGATGGAAGGAATGTCGTTTACACGCCCAATGTTCAGCTCTTCCACCACGTCAGCTCATCGCGCGGATCACTCGATCCGTTAGAGGACCGGAATCGCTTCATCCGTCGCTGGGACATCTTTGGCTCGTTTCGCGACCCCTACTTTCCTGAGTCGCTTCTTCTACTTGGCGAAACGATGTACTACCGCCACCGTTGAACACGAAGTGCACCGAGTCGCGCGTTAAGTCTCTTGTAACCTGAAACCGTGCCAATGGCCTGGGCGAGATTCGTCGCCAACTATCGAAGACTGCCCGCCTCGACCACACCGCTGCTCGTCATCTTCCTCGGGATCTGTTTCGCCAATGTCCTTTACCTCACTGGCTTCTCGCTCATCAACCCGATTTCGTGGACGGCCGGCGTCTCGCATATTCTCTGTCACGTCTCGTGTGGCCGACCGGCAATCGACCCTAATACCGGCTACATCACCCAGCCCCTCGGTCACCTCGCCGCCCAAGACCTGTTGCACGGTCACTTCCCGTTCTGGAACTACTTCGAAGGGCTTGGCTCGCCGTTGCTGGGCGAGATGCAGTCCGCGGCATTCTTGCCCCTCACGTTGCTCTTCGCCTTGCCGAGCGGACTCCTGTGGTTTCACATGTCCCTCGAGCTCATCGCGGGTGTTTCGACATATTTCCTGGCCCGTCGCCTGTCGGTCCCCACGTTCTTCGCTACGGTCGCCGGTCTTCTCTTCGCGCTCAATGGAACGTACGCCTGGTTGGGCAACGCCGTGCTCAACCCGGTCGCCTTTCTGCCAATGCTCGTACTCGGCATCGAGATGATCTACGACGCGGCGTCAAAGGGCGCGGTGCGCAAGGGCTGGTACGTCGCCGCGCTCGCGCTCGCCCTCTCGCTCTACGCGGGCTTTCCCGAGGTCGCGTACTTCGACGGCCTCTTCTGTCTCGGATGGGCGATCGTGCGGTTCTTCACCCTTGATCGCTCGGTGCGTCTCGTGGCCGCGCGTCGGGTCGGTCTCGCGGGGATCATCGGCGCCATCCTCGCCCTGCCAGTCCTGGTTCCCTTCTACGACTATGTGAAGGTCGCCTACGTGGGACCCCACTCGGGCGGGGCCGAGAGCCTGATCCATCTGCCCATCCACGCGACCTCAATGTTCATCGACCCGTATATATACGGCGGCATCTTCTCTAATCCCAACACCTACAGCGACTGGGGCGGGATTGGTGGCTATTTCGGGGCGAGCATCATTGCCCTCGCGTTACTGGGACTTTTCGGCGCCCGCCACCGCTCGCTACGGATATTCCTCGGCGTCTGGGCGTTCTTGGGCACGCTCAGCATGTTCAATCTCCTCTATATCCATCAGATCTTGAATCTGATACCCGAGGTGAAGAACGCCGCACTCTCGCGCTATCTGATGCCCAGTTGCGAACTCGCCGTGATCGTGCTCGCCGTACTCGGCGCCTGGGATTTCGCCACCAGTGCGCGCGCCAAGCGGGTCTTCAACCTGACGAACCTGTTGGCGTTGCTGTTGCTCGTCTGGGCGGCCCTGGAATCGAGTCCGCTCAACAATGGCGTCGTCCAGAGTCACAAGGCGCGTCTCTTGCTCATGGTGCTGCACTCCCTGCCCTTCCTGGCCCTCGCGGCGCTCCTGATCATCGGATTTTTCGCCACGAAGCAGTGGGCGCCGGTGTTGGTCGCGGTCGTCCTCGTGGCCGAGGCGCTGACTTGGTTCATTGTCCCCACGACCGAGGCGGCCAAGCAGATCAACGTCGATGCGGCACCGATCTCGTTTCTCCGGGCGAACCAAGGGGAGTACCGCTTCCTCGACTTCGGCATCCTCAACGCGAACTGGGCGTCCGAGTACGGACTCAACTCGCTCAGCGCGATTGACCTGCCTTTTCCGAAGAAGTTCTCGAAGTACCTCGAGACCCAACTCTTCCCCGGACTCACCCCACCCGAGCAGTTCGTCATCCACGACGGCATCACGGGTATCACGCTCCAGGAGTCCGAAGTCGCACATCATTTCCAGGCGTACGAGAACGCCTCGGTGAAGTACCTTCTGCTGCCCACCTCCGTGCCGATTCTGCCGTCGCTCACCAAACTCGGCGTGAAGGCCGTCTTCGAGGACGTCCAGGGCATCGCCACCATCTACGAGATGCCCCATCCTCGACCGTTCTTCTCGACCTCCTCGGACTCGTGCACCATCACCAGCGCCAATCCGGCCGCGGCGACCGTGACGTGTCCGAACGGTCCGAGCACGCTCGTGCGCGCCGAGTTGCAGATGAAGGGCTGGCACGCGTACGTGAACGGCCACGAAGTCGCGATTTCCACCTCGAGTGGCGTCTACCAGTCGATCTCGGTACCCGCCGGCTCGTCAAGCGTGACCTTCTCCTTCACGCCACCGCACGAGAAGGACGCACTGCTCGTGGCTCTGCTCGCGGCACTCTTCCTCGCGGGTTCGTGGATCCTCGGCCGACTGCCCGCGTCGCTGCGGCCCAAGCGGCGCACGGGCAAACACGCCGCCACGCACTAGCCTCATTAATCGGCCCATTGCTCGTGCGGTACGGTGACCTCGGTGACCAATCGTCTCGATGACCTCGACCTCAGTAAGTCGCTCACGCACGACGAATCTGAGAAGCGAATACTGATGGCCCAGCGCCGACTGACGCAACTTCGGCTGTTCTGTGGTGGACTCCTGGGCTCGACGACCAAGGGACCGGGCCTGATCGTGCTCTTCGAGGGATTCGACGCTGCGGGCAAGGGCGGCGCGATTCGTCGTCTGACCAGTGGTCTAGACCCCCGCCACGTTCGCGTGGTGCCCGTGGGGCCACCGAACGAGGAGGACCTGCGCCACCATTTCCTCTGGCGATTCCAGGAGTCACTGCCGGGCCGCGGCGACATGACCATCTACGACCGTTCGTGGTACGGACGACTGCTCGTCGAGCGCGTCGACGAGCTGATCGACAAGCACACGGCCCGACAGTCCGCCAAGGAGATCGTCGACTTCGAAGACATGCTCGTCTTCGACGGGGTCACGATCGTGAAGTTCTGGCTGCACATCTCTGACGGCGAGCAACTGAAGCGTTTCAACGACCGCGCGACCAACCCTTTGAAACAATGGAAACTCACGCCCGAGGACTGGCGAAATCGTGAGAAGCGACCAGCGTACCTGAAGGCCCTCAACGACGTGCTCGACTGGACGGACCACGCGCATGCCCACTGGGACCTCATCGCCGCCGAGGACAAACACTTCGCGCGCGTCGCGGTGCTCGAGACGCTCGTCGACCGGTGGGTCAAGGATCTCGAACGACGCGGCCTGGTTGTCCCGGCGACCCGCGAAGACGACTACCTTCGCTAGCCAACACCACGTCGCGCTATCTGGAACACTGAAACCATGACTTCTCGCTACGGCATCACGATCCCCTTCGACGGCGTCTCGCTACCCGACCATCAGGCACTCTTCCACCGACTGGCCGACCTCGGTTACACCGACGTCTGGTCCGCCGAGGTGGACGGAGCCGACGGCTTCACGCCCCTGGCGCTGTGTGCCGCGTGGGAAGCGCGCTTGCACGTGGGCGTCGCGGTGACCCCCGTCTTCACTCGCGGACCAGGACTGCTCGCCATGAGCATCGCCGCCCTCGCCGAGGTCGCGCAAGGTCGATTCACTATGGGTCTCGGTGCTTCGAGCCAGCCAGTGGTCGAACTATGGAACGGCATCAGCTACGAAGAACCCTTCGCCAAGACCCGCGACGTGCTGCGCTTCGTAAAACGAGCCCTGGACGGCGAGAAGATCGACGACGTCTTTGACACCTTCGAAGTGCACGGCTTCAAGTTGTCCCGTCCCGTTCTCGAGCGCCCGCCGATCTTGCTGGGCGCCCTGCGACCGGGGATGCTGCGCCTCGCGGGTAAGGAAGCCGACGGCGCGATACTCAACTGGCTCGCGGCGAGCGACGTCTCCCAGTGCGCCCACGAAGTCGGAGGCGGAAAAGTCATCGCCGCGCGGCTCTTCGTCATACCGACCGAGGACGCGGACACCGCTCGTTTCATCGCCCGACGAATGATCTCCTCGTACCTGACGGTCGCCACCTACGCCGAGTTCCATCGTTGGCTCGGTCGAGGTGAGATCCTCCAACCGATGTGGGACGCCTGGAAGGACGGGAACCGCAAACTCGCCAACGAGTTGATCCCCGATTCGGTGGTGGATGAACTGATAATCCACGGTTCCTACGACGCGTGCCGCGACCACGTGGCGCGTTACTTGGACGCGGGCGTACACGTCCCGACGCTCGCCATCGTCCCCTTCGGGATCGACCTCAACGAGGCGATCGAGGGCCTCGCGCCCCGCTAGACCTTCTCGGCTTCGAGGAACTCGAGCATGCCGGCGAACTTCTCGCGAGCCGCCTTGGCCCGAGTGGGGATGTGGTCGCTCGGTATCTCACTGGGTTCGTAGCGCTTGAGCGCGTGACGCGCCACCGTTTGACGATGCACCTCGTCGGGACCGTCGTAGATGCGCGCCGCTCTGGCCGCGCGGTACATCGCTTCTAAAGGCATGTCCGAGGAATAGCCGAGTGAGCCGTAGGTCTGAAGGGCGCGGTCGACCACGTTGTGCAGCACCGAAGCGCCGTAGTACTTGATCATGGCGATCTCGTCGCGCGACGCCGAGGCGCCGACCTTGTCCATCTTCCAGGCGGCGTGCAGCGTCATGAGCCGCGCGGCGTGCATCTCGGCGGCCGAGTCGGCGATCCAGTTCTGGACGGTCTGCTTGTCCGCCAGAAGCGATCCGTGCGTGAAGCGACTGAGTGCGCGCTCGCACATCATGTCAAAGGCGCGCTGGGACTGGCCGAGCCAACGCATGCAGTGGTGGATGCGACCGGGACCGAGTCGGGCCTGAGCGAGCAGGAAGCCCGAGCCTTCGGGACCAATCAGGTGGTCCGCGGGGATGTGTACGTCCTCGTAGAGGATCTCGGCGTGATTGCCGAAGCGGCCGTAGGTGACCTCGGGGTCATCCATCGAACCCACGTCGCGAAGGATCGTCACGCCCTTGGCGTGCACGGGCACGACGAACATCGACGATCCCTGGTAGGGGTGCACGTCGGGATTGGTGACCGCCATCACGATCAAGATGTCCGCGACCGAGCCGTTGGTCGTGTACCACTTTCGACCGTTGAGCACCCACTCCTCGCCGTCGCGCACCGCCGTGCTCTGCAGGAGTCGCGGGTCACTGCCGGCGGTGTGCGGTTCGGTCATCGAGAAACCCGATCGCATCGTGCCGTTCAACAGCGGTTCGAGCCAGCGTTCGCGAATGTCCTCGCGATCGGTCATCTCCATGCCCGCCGCCAGCAGTTCGGCGTTGCCGCTATCGGGCGCGTTGTTGCCGAAGATCAAGGGGCCGTAGGGTGTCTGGCCGAGGATCTCGTGCATCAGGCCCAACTTCACCTGACCGAAGCCCATGCCGCCCAGTTCGGCGGGCAGGTGCGCGGCCCAGAGCCCGCGCTTACGTACTTCTTCTTGGAAGGGCTTGATGAAGGCGACGACCTGGTCATAGGAGAGGTCGAGGGTCTCGATGGGAAAGATCTCCTCGCGCACGAAACCTCGCATCCACGCGAGTTTCTCCTCGAACTCAGGTTCGGTCTCAAAATCCCATGCCATAGGCCACCCACTTTCTCTGCCTTACTCTAGGCCTCGCCAAAACTTGCTCACGAACGGTCCAAGGTCCCATTTCAATACACTGGTGACACGACGAAAGGCGATCATGACGAAGAAACGACGATCAGCGAAGAAGTTGAAGATCGGTGTCGTGGACACGATGTTCGCCCGCTTTGACATGGGAGCCGCGGCGCGCGCCGAACTCGAGGAGTGCCCCGGCTACGGCACCAAGTTCAAGGTCGTCTCGACGACGGTGCCCGGCTTCAAGGACCTCGCGGTCGCCGCGATGAACCTGATCGAACAACAAGGCTGCTCCATCGTGGTCGCGCTCGGCATGCCCGGCTCGGCCCCTATCGACAAGCAGTGCGCCCACGAGGCCTCGATGGGCATCATGCAAGCGCAACTGCTCACGGCCACGCCGATCCTCGAGGTCTTCGTCCACGAGGACGAGGCGGACGAGCCCATCGTGCTGCGCCGTCTCTTCGAGAACCGTTCACGCCAGCACGCGCGAAACGCCTATTGGATGCTGTTCGAACCCGAGCAGCTGTCCCAGCGAGCGGGACGGGGCATCCGTCAAGGCTTCGGCGACGCGGGACCACTCGGCGACGACTGAGAAACGCCCTGGCGCCATTCACTATGCTCGCCAGAGTTACCTTGCAGTAACCACGAGGAGGAATCCATGCCCGAAGCCGTCATCGTCGCCACCGGACGCAGTCCCATTGGTCGCGCCTTCAAGGGCTCGCTCGTCGACGTGCGGCCCGACGACCTCGCGGCGCACATCGTGCGAGAGGTGCTGGCCACGATCCCCCAACTCGACCCCCACAGTGTCGAGGACCTCATCCTCGGCTGCGGGCAACCAGCGGGCGAGGCCGGGTTTAATGTCGCTCGCGTCACCGCCATCCTGGCTGGACTCGACAACGTGCCCGGTGTCACCGTCAACCGCTACTGCTCGTCCTCGCTGCAGACCATTCGCATGGCGGCCCACGCGATCCGCGCTGGCGAGGGTGACGTCTTCATCGCCGCCGGTGTCGAAACGGTGTCGCGCTTCGCGGCGGGCGCGTCGGACAACGGCAAGGCCATAAACCCGGTCTTCCACGACGCACTCGCGCGAACGCAGGGTCGCTCGGAGAAGGTCACCGAGCCTTGGACCGCCCAACCCGGTCTACCCGACATCTACATCGCGATGGGTCAGACCGCCGAGAACGTCGCCGAGTACGAGAAGGTCACGCGCGAAGAGATGGACGAGTTCGCCGTGCGCAGTCAAGAACTCGCCGTCGCCCACCAGAACAACGGTTTCTTCGAACGTGAGATCATCCCGGTCACGACACCCGACGGCACCTTCGTGACCAAGGACGACGGTCCTCGCGCCGGCACCACCTTAGAGAAGCTCGCGGCACTCCAGCCGGTCTTCCGTGAAGGCGGTACCGTCACGGCGGGTAACGCCTGTCCCCTTAACGACGGCGCCGCGGCGGTCGTGGTGATGAGCGACACCCGGGCCAAGGCCCTAGGGCTCAAGCCCCTCGCGCGTATCGTGTCGAGCGGCGTCAGCGGCCTCAATCCCGAGATCATGGGACTCGGCCCCATCGAAGCGTGTCGCCAGGCGCTTGCGCGCGCCGGCATGACCATCAAGGACATCGACCTGGTCGAGATCAACGAGGCCTTCGCCGCCCAGGTCATCCCCAGCGCCAAGCACCTCGAGATCCCGCTCGAGAAGTTGAACATCCGCGGTGGCGCGATCGCCCTGGGTCACCCCTTCGGCATGACCGGCGCGCGCATCATGACGACGTTGCTGAACTCACTCGAGGACGCGGGCAAACGATTTGGCATGGAGTCGATGTGCGTGGGCGGCGGTCAGGGCATGGCCATGATCGTCGAGCGCCTCGAGTAAAGAAAGTTCAGGCTTTCGTGCCCGTCGGGCGCGCGAGCGGATCCTTTTCGTACCGCTCGTGTTCCTCGTCGCTCACGGCCTTCGCCTCGTCGGGCAACAACACCGGAATCGAATCGCGCACCTCGTAGGCGACTCGTCGCCGCGGGTTGTAGAGGATGTCCGCGTCGCTCAGGTACAGAAGTGGTCCGTGATCAACCGGGTCCTCGATCAAGTCCAAGAGAAAGTCCTCTAGCGCCACGTCACGCTCCTCTGAACAGGTCGAGAACCTCGTGCACGTGCTGGTCGCAGAGTTCGGCGTTCGCCGCTTCGACGTTCAGGCGCAGTAGCGGTTCGGTGTTCGAGGGTCGAAGATTGAACCACCAGTCGCCGTAGTCCACGGTAAGACCGTCGAGCTCGTCGGTCTTCGCGCCGGACGTGGCGAACGACGCCGTCAACGTCGCCACGGTCGCGTGCGGATCGGTGACCTTGGAGTTGATCTCTCCGGAATCGGCGTAGCGAATGAGCGGCGCCACCAGCTCCGAGAGGGCCTGTCCGGTCGTGCTCATGAGTTCGAGCACGATCATCGCGGTGATGATGCCCGAATCCGCGCGGTAGTTGTCACGGTAGTAATAGTGCCCGGAGTGCTCGCCACCGAAGACGGCGTTGGTTTCGGACATGACCTGCTTGATGAAGCTGTGACCCACGCGTGTTCGCACCGGTACTCCGCCGTTTTCGAGGATAACCTCGGGCACCGACTTCGAACAGATCAGATTGTAGAGAATCGTCGCGCCGGGATTCTTCGCGAGCATAGCCTTGGCGACAAGAGCGGTCGTCGTCGATCCACTGATGGACTGACCCTTCTCGTCGATCAGGAACACCCGGTCCGCGTCACCGTCAAAGGCCAGACCGACGTCGGCGCCCGTCTCGCGCATCCGACGCTGGAGGTCGACGAGGTTGGCCGGGTTGAGTGGGTCGGCCGGGTGATTCGGGAAGGTTCCGTCGAGTTCTTCGAAGAGGATCTCAACCGAGAACGGCAATCCCTTAAAGACCTTGGGCACCACGAAACCACCCATGCCGTTGGCGGTGTCGGCAACGACCTTGAGCGGACGCAGCGTCGACAGGTCGATGAAGGAATGCACGTGCGAGACCCACTCGTCCATGAGGTCGCGCGTGGTCAGTGGCGCGAGGGCGCCCGTGGCCGGCACTTCGAGGAACTTGTTCGTCAACTCCTCGATCTGGGTCAGACCGGTCTCCACGCCCACTGGCTTGGCGCCCGCGAGACAGAGCTTGATGCCGTTGTACTGGGCGGGATTGTGCGACGCGGTGAACATCGCTCCCGGCGCGTCGAGGTAACCGGTCGCGAAGTAGATGAAGTCAGTTGACGCGAGTCCGAGGTCCGTCACCGCCGTGCCGACAGCGCGCGCCCCCTCGGCGAAGGCCTGGCTCAGCGCAAATCCCGAAGGGCGCATGTCGCGGGCCATGAGGATCACCGGAGCACTGGTGAAGGTCGCGTACGCCGAACCCACCGCCCGAGCGACGTCCTCGTTGAGTTGGTCCGGGTAGGTGCCACGTACGTCGTACGCCTTGAAGATCTCGCTGGTGTCCACGAGTAACCACTCTACTGGCGTAATTTGCGACGTCTCCGAAGAGCGAACCAGAGCGTGGCAAAGCCACTGAACACCGCCAGGTCGGTGATGACGTTGCCGATCGTGAGTGCGGGTGTCGCGCCGTAGACGAGCGTGACGTCCTTTTGCGTGGGCACCACGGCCATCATGTTGGGACTGACCCGGTAGGGCCCGGTCGCGCCCGACGCGTGCCAGCGTGGGAAGTAAGAGATCTTCACCTCGACGGGCACGCCCACACGACTCACGTGAAACGTGATCGATTGGGTGCCCATCTTGACGTGGGTCACCTTCACGCGCGCCAGAGGCGCACTCGCGCTGACGGTCGCGATACTCGAGGCCGTGGGCCAGTTGGAGGGTCCACTACTCGCGAGCAACACCTTCCAATCCTTCGGATTGAGCCACCAGGTGACGTTGGCCTTGAGCCAACCAACCCGGCTCGTCACGTTCGTCACCACGTTGGGCAGCGACGTCAGGGGCTCGACGAGGGGACTGTCGCTGATCTTGTAGATGTACCACTTGACGCCGGGACTCGGCCACGCCTTGGTGGTCGCCACCAGCTTCAGTGCGGAGTCGCTCGACGCCTGGGCGATCACGCCCGGCGAGTAGGCGATGTAGTACTTGACCCCGAGCATCTGGAGATGTTGCACACCTTCGAACACGTTCAGTCCGCCGTAGGGCAAGTTGGCCTGCGCGTCACTCGGAGAAGTACTGAGTTCAGCCTGATCCAAAAAGTGATACGGCGTCGTGGCCGATGACTCGAAGAGCAGTCCCTCCATGGAGTCCACGCAATTGTTCGTCCAGTACGGCAAGAGCATCAGGGCCTCGGGCGTGCCGAAGCGCTGCTCATTCGAGTTGTACTCCCACATCGCCCGTCCGCACCCGTAGCGCTGGGCGACGCGTTCGACGGTGGTGATCAGGTCGTGATACTCGGGCCAGCTCGGTTGGTCCTGGTAACCCGAGTAGTTGGTGTGCGCCCACACCGCGACCTGATTGCCCGTCGTGTTCATGGAGAGCGCCGACGCGACCGGAGGGATGAGACCGGGCACCGTCGACGCGAATCCCAGCACCGCCACCGCCACGGTGACGTTGACGGTGCGACGGAACTTTCGATCCTCGTGGTCTTCGAGGTCGTCGAGGACCAGTACTTCGCTCGTCGGTGCTTCGTCGGCGTTCGCCGACCGTGGCTCTTTGCGACGACGTTTCGCCCAACGCGACAAGGGGTAGGCGAAGAGCCAGCCGACGATGAGGTGGATGGAGATGAACCAGAAGGGGACCAATCGTTCGTTCCAGATGACGCTCTGGGGCTCGTAGACGAACGCGAGCAGCGACAGCACGACCAGGGTCGCGAGCACCATGCCGAGACGGTCGCGCACGACGAAGGCCACGACGACGGCCACGGCGGCGAGGCTGATGACCCAGCGGTCGCCACCGTGACCACCGGCGGAACTGAACCAGCCCAGCGTGGTGAAGATCTGGTGCAGCGTATTGACCGGATCGTTCGAGTAGCCCAGCGAATTGGTGTAGTCCTGGGTCGTTAAGAACGGCGCGAGCCACCACGCCGACAACGCGAGTGAGAGCAGACCGGCGCCGGCGGCGAAGCGCAGTGGTCGCGCGTAGTCGCCACGAACCGCGATCTGCTGGTCGGGGTCGGCGATGCCCCGACGCGCGAGAAGCTCGAAGACGACGAGCACCGCCACCGCCGCGATCGTGAAGAACCACGGCAGGATGTGCGCGGCCAGGACCAGACTGAGACAGATGGCACAGAACCAGTAGCCCTTTCCGGTGCGCACCCCGCGTGCGAACAACCCGATGGCGAGCAGGCTCAGCGCGAGCGAAAGTGAGAACGCGTACTCGCCCGCCATGGTCGAGAAAAGATTCCCTCCGTCGATCGTGAACGACGCGTCAAAGAGGAACGGCAAGGTCGCCAGGGCGAGTGCGATGGGAATGGGTCGCGGCGCGCGAAAGAGTCGGCCCATGGCGTACGCGCAGAAAGGCATGAGTACCGAACCGAGGATGGTCGCCAGTTTCATCGCCACGGCGAAGCCGATGAGGTAGCTCGCCCAGGTCGCCAATATGTCCGGCAGCACGAAGTAGTACGAGTAGGCGGGCATGCCCGCGAACCAGCCCGGGTACCAGGGCGTGAAGTCGAACAGGTTGCCCTGGGTTCGCAGATACGCCGGCAACGCGAGGTGCGAGCCGGTGTCGCCGCCGGTGATGAGCGTCGACGAGAAGATCAGGTTGGGGTGCAACTCCCAGACGACGACGAAGACGATGCCGAGCAGGATCGACAGGTCCATCACACGAAGGGGCGTCCAAAAGCGTCCGAATCGGCGAAGCATCAGTGGCCCGAACGCTGTGCGATGAGCGACGCCAGGGCGACGGCGTTAAAGGACGCGTGCGTGATGATGCTCGGCACGAGTCGCTGCGTGCGTTTGACGACAACGGCGAGGATGACGCCCAAGAGGGCGAGGCCCGCGAACTGGAGGGGCTCGCCGTGCGCGAGTCCGAAGAGGCACGCGCTCACGAGCGCCGCGACGACGGTCCCGCCACGCTTCATGGCATGGGAGAGACCAGAGTCGAGCGCTCGGAACAGGACCCCGCGAAAGAGCCACTCCTCGACAATGGGTGCTCCGATCGTGGTCATGATCGCCAGCAGGACGAACGTCGAGCCGGTGGCGCCACCGAAGAGGTGGTTGACCGGCTTGTTCAGGTCCTTCGCGTGGAACGGAAGATAGAGCAGGTCGACGAGCAACTGCGCGCCCACACCCAGCGCGACGAAAAATACGTCACTGGTTCGAAACGTCCACTGGCGTGGCATGTCGTCGAGCTCACCACGCGTCCTGGCCCAACCGATCGCCGCGCCAAAACCGATCCAGAGCCCGATCAGCCCGAGCGCGTTCGACCACCACGGGGGCGACGTCAACTTGGCGAGCGCGGAGAAACCACCCGGGAAGTGATCCGCCTGCGCGGCCACGTCCACCAGCACCGAAGCGACGACCTCGCCCAACAAGAAGCCCGCGAAGCATCCGATGACGATCGCCACAACTTTTGGACGATTCTTAGGAATCGCCTCGGACATTGAACTCACAAGCCTTTACGCTAACAAGTCGGGAGTTATCCACAGGGCCCCAGTCTGCTTGTTGTCATTGGCCCCTAGATTAGAGACCGTGAGTACAGCACCCAACGAGCGACAGGGCTACAAGAAGTACGTGCCCAGTGGTGACCAGCCCATGGCGCCCGAGGCCCGTCGACGCATCATCACGATCGCGCTGGTGGCCTTCATCCTGGGTATCCTCATCATCCCGTCGCTCTTTTCCAACAAGACCGTCAAGACCGTCTCGTACTCGACGCTGATCCACGACGCGCGCCACGGCGGCGTCATCTCGGCGGCCATCAACAACAACAACGGCGTGATCACTGGCCAGTTGACCAACGGGACGAACTACACCTCGAACGGACCGATCCCGGCTCTCACCGACGAGGTGAACACGCTGCGCACCAACAGCGTCAACGTCACCTTCGCCAACTCGTCAAGCTTCCTGTCCCCATTCCTGCCCTACCTGATCTGGATCCTCATCTTTGTGGGCTTCTTCGTCTTCGCCAGCCGCCAGGCCCGCGGCCAGATGAACGGGATGATGTCGGT
>PLQL01000013.1:0-85845 GCA_003160115.1 Acidimicrobiaceae bacterium | reverse complement strand
AAGACCATGCTCGCGCGCGCCGTCGCCGGCGAGGCGGGCGTGCCGTTCTTCTCGGTGTCGGGCTCTGACTTCATGGAGATGTTCGTCGGCGTGGGTGCCAGCCGGGTCCGCGACCTGTTCGCGACGGCCCGCAAGCAGTCGCCCGCCATCGTGTTCATCGACGAGATCGACTCCATTGGTCGAAAGCGTGGGGCCGGCGTGGGCGGTGGCCACGACGAACGCGAACAGACGCTGAACCAGATGTTGAACGAGATGGACGGCTTCGACCCCACCGAGGGCGTCGTGGTCATCGCCGCCACCAACCGCCCCGACGTCTTGGATCCGGCACTGCTGCGACCCGGACGCTTCGACCGCCAAATCGTGGTGCCACTGCCCGACCTCGACGAGCGGCTACCCATCTTGCAAGTGCACTCCAAGGACAAACCTCTCGATCCCTCGGTCGACCTGGCGATGGTCGCGCGAGGTACGCCGGGGATGAGCGGGGCGGACCTGGCGAACCTCGTCAACGAATCGGCCCTGCACGCCGTTCGCCGCCACTCGGTCACGATTGGCATGGAGGACTTCGAGAACGCTCGTGACCGCGTGCTCATGGGTCAACAGCGCGACACGATGGTCCTGATGGACGACGAGCGCGAACGAATCGCCTTTCACGAAAGTGGTCACGCGCTACTCGCCTACGTGCTCGACAAGACCGACCCGCTGCACAAGATCACCATCATCCCTCGGGGCATGGCCCTCGGGGTGACGATGACCCTGCCCGAAGAGGACCGACACATCATGTCGCGCCAGCACCTGGAGGACTCCTTGTGCATGCGCATGGGCGGGCGCGTGGCCGAACTCCTGGTCTACGGCGACCTGTCGACGGGCGCCGCCGACGACCTGCAGCGCAACACCGAACTCGCGCGCCGCATGGTTCGCGAGTGGGGAATGTCCAAGGAAATCGGCCCCATGGCCTGGGGATCGAACAATCAGGTGTTCCTCGGTGAAGACCTCATGCACACGCGCGACTACTCCGACCACACGTCCCAGATCATCGACGACGAGGTCGAACGGATCTTGCGCGAACAAGAGGCCCGCGCGATCGAGGTCATCACGCTGCACCGCCGAGGTCTCGAGTCCCTGACCCGAGCCCTACTCGAAAGCGAGACCATCGACGGTGAGACCGCGGCGCACTTGATCGACGAGGCGCACGGCGAGCCGGTCCACGCGCAAGGCACCAAGACCGTGAGCGCGCTCAACGGGGTGGCCAAACCGAGCGCGACCCCCGAGGGTCCCGCACCAGCTGCGGCTCCCGTGGCACCGGTACCGGCGGCGCCCACGTGGCAGCCGCCGACACTACCGGCCGTCTAGGGGCGAGACCACTACCACGCCCGTCGGCGTGGTGGGCAGGGTGAGCGTGACGAGTAATGATGAGCGCGAACCGGTGACCAACAGCGTCTGACCCTTGAGGGTGCTCAGTCCATTGAAGACGCCCAGGATGCCTTCAGTCGTGCCCGGCGCCAGTTGGACTTGCCCGCTCGCCTTTTGTCCGCCCGGCGTGGGAATCACCGTGAAGTTCACCTTCATTGAATCCTTCGAGGTGTTCGTCACGTCGGCGACGTCGAATCCCTTGCCCGCGAAGTCCGCGATGATGAAATCGTCCGAGGGCGTCACCATCGACGAGAGTGCCGTGCCCGCGGCGGTGCCGGTCACGAGCGACGTCGCCACGGGCGCACTCGCCTTCACGCTCACGCTCGCGTAGCCCGCGGCGGGAATCGCCGAATTGGGCGTGACCACGATGTCAGCGCTCGCGTAGGGGGCGACGGTCAGGGCCTGGGGAGCCACGGTGTAATTGGCCACCCGCACGTTGGCAACGACGTCGACCGACGCACCGCTCGGATTGGTGACTCGGATCTGGGCCAGTGCGCTATTGACCGTGGTCACGGCCGGATACCACGCGGTCTTCGTGAGGGTGCTCTGACCTTGAGCGAAGGAAGCAACGGACCCGGATTCCTGGACGCCGTCAATGACGACCGAGCCGCGAAGCACTCGCACGCGCACGCCGATGTCCGAGGTGTTGACGATCTGACTACCGAGGTTGATCTCGGTCTGATCGTGGGCCCCGACCGCCAACCCCTGGAAGGGGGCGGGCGCCGAGTACCCGCTCGGCGAGAACGCCGAGATGTTAAAGACCGCCGGCGTGGCGGTGGGATTGTAGATGCTCAAGTCCGCCGTGGAACCAACGGTCGTGTCAAAACCGCTCGCGTACCAGCTGGTGACGCCCGCGCCGACGCAGGGCGCCTCGGCACTCGAGTTGGCGACCTCTTCGCCCACGACGCCGCCACCGTTCACCTGCACCGCGACGGCGAAGCTGTTCCCCTTCACTTCTTTCTGGGGCACGACCACCTGGGCACTGTGTGGCCCCAGCGTGAGTGACGTTAGCGAAGTCCCATCCTTGTCCGAGACAACGTGTACGTTCAGCCGACGAGTGAAGTCCGTCGTGTTAAGGAACGTGAAGTGACCCAGTTGGTTCCCCGACGTCCCCGAGAGTCCGGTGCAGTAGAGCGCGGTCGAGTTCGAGCCCGACGACGACGAGAGTGAACTGGCGTCGGGCGCGACGTTCGAGGATTTCGCCAGGGTCGTGAGACCGGCGAGTACCAGCAGCACCAGCAGGACGCCGAGCAACGGGGGGCGGGGTCGACTAGCCACGGTCAACCTTTCTGGCGTGACGCGCGACGACGCCTCGCCGCCGGCGACCGGTGAACAGCCATTCCAGGCGCTGGATCAGTCCGAAACCAAGCCACACGATGGTCCAGAGACCCAGGGTCACCCCGGCGAGTATGCCGTTCCAGGGAAACCGGTGCAACACGAGCTGGGCGGTGGCCGTCGAGCTCTGGGTCCCGACGCGGTAGGTCGGCACCCAACCATCGCTCACCGAACGCGGAACCAACGAGCCGTTAACCACCAGGTCAAAAGCACTCGCCGGAGCGACGCCCGCGCGGATCGTCGAGCCCGACGCGACCGTGCTCGACGACGTATCGCTCGCCAGAAGATGGGTCGACGTCGTCTTCCCGGCGACACTCTGAGAGACCAGACCGTGGTACATCGAGTTGGCGAACACCACCACTGAACTCGTCTGGAGTTCCAGGGACAGGTCCGTCTGGAGTCCGAGGGCGGTCGCCAGACCCGCGGGCACTGGGTGCAGGGGAACCGACTGGACGCCGGCGAGTTCGGGCGCCGAGGCGTTCATCACGACGATCGTCGAGATACCCGCTGGCGCCAGCAATTCGCCCAGTCGCACCGTGTGACCCGCGATGGCACTCTGCAGCGCGGACAGGATCTTGTCGGTAGTGCCCGAGTCCGGTGAACTGAACAACGTGCCACCACCGGGCAGACCGTTGGCCGAGGTGGCGGCTTCAAGACCTGGGGCGACCGACCATCCCGGTAACGGGAGGACCGAGGGGTCGCCGAGCCACAGCACTCGATACCCGCCCGCATTCGGCGGCGCCAGAGCACTGAGCGACTCGGCGACGCTCGTGGTGGGCAGATCGAAACGTCCGCTGGAGAAACTGACCAGGAGGGGAATGACCGACACGACGATGGTGGCGACGCTCACCGACGCCAAGACCTGTCGCCAGCCAAAGCCCGACTGACGTAGGTCGTGTTCGAGGGCACTCACGCCCAGACCGATCAGTAACGCGATCATCACCGCGTAGAGCGACAACAGCACGTCCAGGTCCGGCGCGAACGAGCCCAGCCAGTGGTGCGTCACGAGCGTGGCGAGTACGAGCGTCAGTGTGGCGATGGTGGCGGCCTTGGTCGCGATGGCGCGTCGCTGATCTCGACAAAGGACGAGGGCGAGCGCCGCAGCGCCGGGCAGGAGCCAACCCGACCAGTTCGCGCCGAACGTACCGTCGGCGCCTCGAAGGAGGTTCACGAACGACGGCGACGACCACGGACCACGTGCGAGACCGAAGACCTCCAACGCTCGGCGTCCCGCGACGAAGAAATCAATCGTCAAGGGCAGGAGGAAGATCGCGACGTTGAATCCGAGGGATCCGAGCAGACGCCACGGGTGAACCCTTCGCTGAAACTCGTCGCCTTCGAAGAATCGCGCCAGGGAAACGCCGCCCACGATCAGCGCCACCAACACCAACGTCGCGGGCGCCATAGCGGTGATGAGAGCGATGAGCATGATGGTGGCCATGCGCTGGCCCGCCTCCGTCGAGCGCCATCCCCGGTGTCCGAAGGGAACAGGTTCGGGGTAGGGTGCCTCACGAAAGCCCGGTACGCAGAGCAACTCGAAGAGTCGACGCACGACGAGCGGCAGACCGGCGATGACGAACAGGACGTCGATGCGACCCGCGCCGATCATGTTCACCCCCAACGGAAACGCGAGGTAGGCGATTGACGCGACGACGCGAGCCCGATTCGAGACCCGTCCGCGCAACAATCGGGCGACTCCCCACGCGCCCACGGGGACCGAACCCACCAGGGCGAGACGCGGCAACACGCCCATGCGACCGAACACGAAGGTACCCGCGAAGCCGAGCACGCCGTAACCTGGCATGGCCGGTGTCGCGCCGCCGACGCCGCCGGCCGACCACGAAGCGAAGAAGTGACGCCAGGTCGACCACCACGAATCGAGCGGCGCCAGGCGCCCGATCAAGGGCAGGTGCATGGCGAACAGGTTGCGCGAACCGATCAGCCACAGGACGATGACGACCAGCACGACGCTGGCCTGGGCGCGAAAGGACGTCAAGATACGTGACGGTCGATTGCGCTTTTCAAGCACGCCGCTCTCGGGAATCTCGTCGAACTCCTCCTCCTCGGAGAAGACGGCGCCGAAGCCCACGCCCGCGAGGTCGTCAACGTCCTCTTCCTGCTCGGCGTCCGGTTCGGGCAGGATCCCCCTGGCCCGGTCCAAGCCATGTCGCAGTAGCGTGAAGAAGAACCGCTTCAGGCGTGACGCACCACCGACTTGCAATCGGCGCAGTTCTGGATCTGAGAGGATCCGCGTCGCGCGGCGCTGGCGGCGCCGTTCTCGGATCCTCTTGCGGTTGTTGAACAACCATCGCCACGAACCCACGATGGCGCCCGCCCGATCGGTGTCTCGCCCCACGAGCGCCAGCGTGAACTCCATGAAGTCCAGGACTATGAGCATCGCGAGCGTGCTGAACGACGTGCGTGCACCCCATCCGGTCGCCACCACCAAGAGCTGATGGCGGCGCTGGAGGTCTTGGCGACTCGCGCGACGGGTTCCCACCGCGCCAACCTGACGCTCGCCCGTCGCGATGGTCTCACGGTGAGCGACCTTGGCCAGTGGTGCCACCACGATTCGTGCACCAGCCACTTGCGCTCGCCAGCAGAGGTCGAGGTCCTCGCCCAAAACGGGAATGAGTGGATCGAACCCTCGCAACGTGGCGAAGAGGTCGCTTCGAACCAGCGTGACACCGCCCGGCGCCACGAAGACGTCACGTTCCAGGTCCTGCTGGCCGTGATCGATTTCGCCTAATTCGACGCGCTCGTGCACGACGCCGAAGCGGTCACACGTCTGTCCCACGTGCAGCAGCACGAGCGGATCTTCGTAGGCCACGACCTTGGGCGAGATGACGCCCGCGTTCGTGCGAAAGGCGGCTTCGACCATCAATTGCAGCGCGTCGGGCTCGAGGCGCACGTCATCGTGGCAGAAGAGGTAGAACGCCGATCCTTCGACCATCAATGAGGCCTCGTTACAGGCGGCGGCGAAACCCCGGTTTTCCTCGAGGATCCGAACGAAAGCGTGGGGCGCCACCGCGGCCACTCGTTCGGGGACGTGCTCAGAATCCCCGTTCGCAATGACGAGCAGGCTAAGTTCCTCGTAGTCCTGTGCCACCAACGAAGCCAGCGTGGCTTCGAGACCTGGGCCTGGACCGGTGGTAACGACGACGGCAACAACGGCCGGAGCGCGAGATTCCATCAGTCCTTCAAGGCTAGTTGGCCCGCGGACCGCCATTCGACCAGTAAAAACGGGCGGAAACCGGCTCCTCGCGAGGTTCTCAATTCTCCGCGCGACGTCGACGGATATCGTCGACCACGTCGTGGAGTGACGTCGACAACGAGATTTCGGGCTCCCAACCCGTGGTCTCGTGGATCTTGTCAAAACTGCCGCGGGTCACCGGGATCTCGACTGGGCGAAGCAGCGCCGGATCGACCACGAGCTCGACACCGGGAGCGATAGCGTCGCGCAGTTGATTGGCGATGTCGAGCACCGCGACGTCGTGTCCCGACGCCACGTTATAGATCTCGCCACTTTGCCCGTGGAGTCCGAGCAGGCGATAGGCCCGCACGACGTCACGGACGTCACTGAAGTCTCGTCGGGTGCTCAAGTCGCCTACACCGACCTCGTGTCGACCCTCTTGGGTCGCCGCCAAGAGACGACTCACCAGTCCGGGAACAACGAATCGCGTTGATTGACCCGGACCCACGTGGTTGAACGGACGCGCGATGACGACCCGCTGAGCGTTTACTCGATACGCCTGCTTCGCGAACCGTTCCGCTTCGAGCTTGCTCGAGGAATACGGATTCGCGGGCGCCGTGCGAAAGGTCTCGCGAAGTGGTAGATCTCGTTCCTGCACGACGCCGTAGACCTCGGAGGAACTGACGAGGATGACGCACGCGTCAGGCGCGTCGCGGTAGGCCGCGTCCAGCACGTTCTTGGTCCCGAGGACGTTCACCCGGGTGAATTCGCTCTGGTTTGTCCACGAGTCGCCCACGTGCGTGAGCGCGGCGAGGTGGTACACGACGTCGGGTCGACTCGCCGCGACGACGCCACGAACCGCGGCGAGGTCCGTGACGTCGCACTCACCGTCCACCGAGGTGACGTCGTCACCCTTTCCCGCCAGGTGCGCACCAAGGTGACCCCCGACAAAACCGCCGCCACCGGTGATCAGCGCTCGCACTTCACCCCTCTCGAGCCAATTCGTAGGCCTCGAGGTGTTGGGCAAGGGAATACTCCCACGAGAACTCCTCAGCCCTGGCTCGAGCAACTCTAGAGCGTTGCGCGCGCTGGTCCACACTGAGAGCGAGGTCGCGACTGAGCGCGCCCGCCAACGCCGCGGGGTCACCCGCGACCGCGAGCGACACGGCGTGCGAACCAACCTCGGCCATCACCGTGTCAGCGGTCGTCACCACCAGGGCACCGCAGGCCAGGGCCTCGAGGACGGGTAGACCGAAGCCCTCCCCCCGCGAGGGATACGCCACGACGCGCGCGCGACGAAGGAGTGGGGCCACGAGTTCCTCGTCTACGAAACCCAGACGACGGATGCGCGACGCTCCGGGGTGGCGAAGCAGCGCTTCGTCAAACTCCTCCATGGCCCAGCCCGCCTGACCGGCGATCCACAATTCGAGCGTGTCGTCAACCTCGGCGAGGTACGTGAACGCCTCGACCAGCACGTCGAGCCCCTTGCGAGGCTCGACGGTACCGAGAAAGAAGACGTACGGCACGTCGATCGCGAGTCCGTGCCTTTGAAAAATCGTCTCGTCGTTCGCCCCCTGGAGACTGAAGGCCTCGAGGTCAACCCCGAGCGGCGCCACCACCACGTGGGCGTGCACGGGCACGACCTCGTCGAGCTGTCGAGCGGTGAACTCACTCACGCACACGAGTACTCGGGCGTGTGCGGCCGAGTAGGAGATCGCGCGACGAAAGAAGAGCACCTTTGAACGCTCGTGCCAATCCGGATTGGTAAAGAACGTCAGATCGTGAATCGTGACCACGGTCGGCGCCGCGCACCGACGAGGCATGGTGTAATGCGGGGAGTGCCACACGTCGGCTTCACGCGCGACGCGTGATTGCCCGAGTCGCCACGCCTCGTAGACGAGACGTTCGGCCCGACCCGAGGGGACGAGCGGGGCCACGAGGGCGTCGGGCGAAAGACTGCGCCACCGGTCCCCGTCGTCGCGTCGTGTCACCAACGTCGTTGACTCGTGCGACGGGAGCCGGCGCGCGAGTTCCACGATGTACCGGCCCGCGCCGGCGACGCGCGCTGGTACCGCCGACACGTCGAGTGCGACTTTCACTGCCAACCCGCCACGTGATCGAGTGCGGCCTGGTGCCACGTCAAGTCCGCAACCGAGGCGCGGCGGTCCCGTCGGTCAGCGTCACTCGTGCCCAGGTCGAGAGCGTCGAGCAGTCCCGCCGCCACCGAGGTTTCGTCAAGGGGATTAACGTGAATCACGCGGGAATTGCTCGCCACGCTCGGTACGGTCGAACTCGCCACGACGCGCGCGCCGGCGTGCAGCGCCTCGACCGGCGGCAAGCCCCAACCCTCGGCGAGCGCCACGTAGGCCACGACGCTGGCGTCGCGGTAGAGACCAAGCACCATAGAACGCTCCACGCTCCCGAGCACGACCGCGTCGGCGGTGTCCACCGCACCCCATCCGGCGGGTCCCACCAGCACGAGTGGACCAAGTTCGCTGCGTCGGCGCCGAGCCTGGGCGTGAGCCTCAATGAGCCGAGCGATGTTCTTGCGCGGCTCGCGGGTACCCGCGTACATCGTGTAGGCGCCGCTCACCCCGTGCGCTTCGAGCAATGCGGCCACGGCCTCGACACTCGCGCCAGATTCGCTCGTATCGTCCACGCCCAGGCGCGCGAAGTGGATTCGCTCCGCGGCGATGCCGAGGTTCACGAGACGATCGGCGAGATCGGGTGACGTCGTAAAGACCCGAAGATCGTCGCGTCGCACGATGAGCGCCAGACGTTCCTCGTGGAACTTGCTGCCACGACGAGTCGTCATGGAAGGTTCGTCGCGCCAGAGCAAGTCGTGCATTGCGACCGAATGCACCGCATCGGGTGCGCCACCCGCGAAGGGTCCGGTCATGGACGTGGCGTGGACGATGAGCGACTCGCGGTCAACGCCCAGTGGCATCAGGGGCCAGACTCTGGTCAGCACGTTGAGCGGCACCGGCACGCTGACCAGGCGCAGGGGGAGGCCTCGCACCTCCTCGGACACCTGGCCTCGCGGTCCCACACCCACCAGGTCGAACTGACCGTCCAGTGAAGCCAGGCCCTCGACAAGTCCACGGACGTAGGTGCCTATCCCGCCGGGTTGGCGCCGGTACAACTGGTCGACACTGACGCTGAGTGTTCTTTTCACGCCGACCAGCCTCGCACGACGTCACGGTAGAGATCGACGTACGCGCGCGCTGCGGTCGCCGGCTCGTAATCAACGGCCCGGGCGTGACCCGCGGCGACCATGATGGACCGGCGAGCTTCACTGATCCATACCTCGTCCAACGCCGCGAGGGCCTCTGCGTCGTCGGCCACGAGCGTGGCCGCTCCCGAGAGTAATTCTCGATTGATCGAGGTCGCGCGCGCCAAGGTGGGCACGCCCGCCGAGAGCGAGGCAATCGCGAACGAGGGGAAACGGGCGCCGTCGGACATGTGCAAGACCACCCGTGCCTTCGCGAGCGCGGCCCGGGCGTCGCGACGGGCGACGACTCGTATGGGCAGACCGCTGGAGCGAATGCGCTGGCCCACGGACGTGCTCGTGACCGCCACGAGTTGGGCGCCCACGCGCTGCGTGAACGCCAGGAGTTCGGGCGCTAGTTCGAGGAAGGGCTTGTTAAGACCCGTCACGTTGACGACCAGGTCGATCCCGTCCACCGTGGGCTCCACGTAGGGAACGGCCGGAGGAACCACGACGATCTGATTTCGGTGAAGCGACAGAACGCTTTGGACCTCGTGACTCGCGGCGCGGCTCGACGCTACGAGGATCGCACCGCGTTGCACGCATCGGCGCAACTGCTGTATCCGTTGGTACGCCCTGGTTTCACCACGCAGCGGTCGAAGGTCGTCCACCGAGATGATGAGAGGCACCGACGAAGTAGGAGGCGTCACCAGTCCCGCCACGTGCACGACGTCGACGGCGGGAAGTCGCTTATCTATCGGGGGTCCAAGGCCCCGGCGCCAAAGGGGGGACCAGATTCGTCGAAGCGGGACTCTCGCCTCCTTCGACGATCGAGGCGAACTGGCGCTGCGAAATCGGACCAGCGTGAGTTCGCCGGTGGCGCCGAGCGCGTCAGCGAGGTCGTCCATAGTGTTATCGAGTGACTCCAATGAACCGTCGAGGTCCAGTGCTACGCGGAGCGCGGATTGGTCACTCACGAACCAAGCGCCAGGTTACGCATCTCGCTCGTCCACCGGGGCCACAAGTCGACCGCCCATGGCCCGAACTGCTCGGTACTGGTCGCCACGACGCCAATCTTTTCGTCGACGTTGAGCAGCATCAGCGCTCCGCTCTGTCCGAAGTGGCCAAAGCTCGACGGGGGCCAGTCGCCCATCCAGTGCTGCTTGTCACCTCGGACCTCGGGCCCGAGTCCCCACGGACACGGCGAAAAACGTCCGAAGCCCGGCACGATGCCGTCGAGGTCGGGCAGGAAAGGTTTGATGAACCGGTCGCGCGTCGGCGGGGCGACGCCGTCGGAGCGTAGCCAGGCCACCGCCATACGCGCCAGGTCCGTCGTCGAGCCGACCACGCCCGACGAAGGACGGCCCTCAAGTCGAGTGTGGACCATTCCTAAACCTTGGAAGACCCGGTCGTCGAGCCACTGCGCGACGTCGTTGTCCTTCACCACCACCGCGACAGCGTGGTCGATGCCATAGTTCGAGTAGATCCTCTTGGACGCCACGGGCACGACGGGATCACCCTCTTCGAGTCCGAGACCACTTGAATGGCTCAACAAGTTCGACAGCGTCGCACCGCGTGGACCGAAGTTCTCGGTGATCTGGTGCAATTGCCAGTCGACCTCGACGCACATCGCCAGCGCGACCGCCATCTTCGAGACCGAGGCCCAGGCTCGCTCGGCGTCGTGGTCACCGCCTTGTTCGACCGTGACCACCGAGCCGGTCTCCAGACGAAGCACTGCGAACGAGGGACTGCCCGGCCAACCGGGTACGGACGACGTGCTCACAACATTTGATGATACCCACGCGCCCCTAAGGTCTCGGGGGTGATAACTGTTCTCAGCGGCGGTGTGGGCGCCGCACGACTCTTGCGAGCCCTGAGCGGCGAAACGGACCCGCGCGACCTGCGCGCCGTCGTGAACGTCGGGGACGACCTTGTCATGCACGGACTGACGATTTGCCCAGACCTCGACACCATCACCTACACCTTGGCGGGTCTCAACAACGATGAGCTCGGTTGGGGACTTCAAGATGAATCGTGGCGAGTGATGAGTGAACTCGAACGACTGGGGGGAGAGTCCTGGTTTCGACTCGGCGACCGCGATCTCGCTACGCACCTTTATCGAAGTCAACGTCTAAGCGAAGGCGCCACCAAGACCGAAGTGACTCAGGAACTTTGTGATCATTGGGGCGTCCAGATTGAACTCTTGCCGGCGTCGAACGATCCAGTCGCGACCGTCTTTGACACCGACGAGGGGACCCTGAGTTTCCAGCAGTACTTCGTCCAGCGTCATCACGACGTGACGGTACGAGCCATCACCGTGCGCGGCGCCCAGGANNTGATCTCGATTGAGCCAATTCTGCAAATTCCCGAGATTCGCGACGTGGTGCGCGCACGACGAGATGATGTCGTGGCGATCTCACCCCTCATCAACGGCGCCGCGGTGAAGGGGCCGGCGGATCGTCTCCTGCGTGAATTGGGCTACGACGCCACGAGTGAAGGCGTCGCTAAGTACTACGAAGGTCTGATCGGCACGATGATCATTGACGAAGTCGACCGCGCCCAAGCGCCTTCGATCGAACGACTCGGCGTGCGCGTGAAGGTCACTACGACCCTCATGGCCGAATCGTCGAACGCATCACGACTCGCCCAGGCGGTTCTCGAATGAACGAGCTGCGGGTCATTCCGATTGTTGGCGTCGGCATCGTCGAGCAGGGCGACGACCTCGTGGACCTTCTGTTGTCGGCGACCGACGCGCAAGGTCTCACACTCGAGGACCAGGACCTCGTCATCATCACGAGCAAGGTCGTCTCTAAATCCGAGGGCCAGGTCGTCCCCTTTGACGGCAGCGAAGAACATAAGGTCGCGCTGGTTGAAGGCGAAGCCCGGCGGATACTGCGCCGACGCGGTCCCCTTCGCATCACCGAGTCCCATCACGGCTTCGTCTGCGCCAACGCCGGCGTCGATCTTTCGAACGCCACCGATGGCACGGCGGTGCTTTTACCCAAGGATCCTGATCGCAGCGCGCGGCGAATGCAAAGCGAGATCAAGCGTCGGCGCGGCGTCAACGTGGCCGTGGTGATCACCGATACCTTTGGCCGGGTATGGCGAAACGGCGTGACCGACGTTGCCCTCGGTTCGGCCGGCGTCAAACCCATCTTGGATCTTCGCGGCACCACCGACGCCAATGGTCGTCCGCTCGAGGCGACCGAAGTCGCCATTGTCGACGAGATCGCGGGAGCGGCCAATCTAGTTCTCGGCAAGGCAATGGGTACGCCCTTCGCGCTACTGCGTGGACTGGACTCTTCCTACTTCGGCGAAGGGTCTATCAGCAAGGACATGGTTCGCTCGGCGAACGACGACTTGTTTCGATGACCTAGGGTCCGAGGCGGACGTCGCCCGATAAGTGCGAGCGCGACGCCACGCGGACGTTGGCGCCGACGACGCACGTGGCGTCCAGGTTCGAGTAGCTGCCGATCACCGCCCGAGGACCGATGATCGACGAACGCACGACGGCGCCGTGTTCGATGACCGCACCGGGTAACAACACGGCTTGCTCGAGGATGACGTCGGCGCCGATGACGCACTGACGATCGATGACCGCATGCGTGAGTTCTGCGCTCTCGTCGATCGTCGCGCTCGGTTCACGCCACGACCCGTCGACCACCCCACTCACGCCGTGACCGCCGATCTTTCCCATCATGAGGTCGACGTTCGCTTGGAGGAACGCCTGGGGCGTGCCCGTGTCGAGCCAGTAGGCGTCGTCCGCCATGGCGAAGAGCTTTCCGTCAGCGGCCAACGCGGGGAACGTGTCGCGCTCCACACTGACGCGCCCGGTCGGTGCGATACGCTCAAGCACGCTAGGTTCGAAGACGTAGGTCCCGGCGTTGATGAGGTTCGTGGGTGCCTGGTCCCTCGGCGGCTTCTCGACGAAAGCGAGCACTCGGCCCTCGGCGGTAGTCGGCACGACACCAAAGCGGCTCGGATCATCCACTTCGTGAAGGGCGATCGTCGCTTCGGCGCCGTGGTCGCGGTGAAAGGCCACGAGACGGGTGATGTCCAGGTCGGTCAGAACGTCACCGTTCAGCACGAGGAACGTGTCGTCCAGGTCCGCGAAGTGTGCGGCGAACCGAATCGCTCCGGCGGTGTCCAGCGGCTCGGGCTCGACCGCGTAACTCACGTTCACGCCGGCGACGACGCCATTGGGGTACGCCTCGATGAAACGGTCGGGCAAGTAACCGAGCGACAGTACCGCGTCGGTGATGCCGTGTTCAGCGAGCGTGGTAAAAACGCATTCGATCATGGGTACGCCTACGAGCGGCAACATCTGCTTGGGCGTCTCGTACGTGAGGGGACGAAGTCGAGTTCCCTCACCGCCGACCAAGATGATCGACTTCAAACTCAGCCCTTTGCGGTCGTGGTGGTCGTCTGAGCGATCGTCGTAGTTGTCGTGTTCAAAGGCACCGTGGTNNCACCGTGGTGGTCGTGGTGTTCACGCTCGAGATGATCGAGGCGGACATCTCGTTCACCGACGTCTGCGTCGGCGGAGCGGGCGTGACACCCTTGGGGTCAAAGGCCAAGGTCACTCGCAAGTACTGGGCGAACTTTATCGAGCCGGGGTTGGTCGTAATGACCGGCGTGGTCTGTGAGAGTGAGGTCCAGTAGGCATATTCGACCTGACCAGTCTGACCCGAGTATTTAGAAGTCGACGGACAATTTTGACCATTGTGGTAGGTGGTCGCCGAGTTGGCAGTTCCCTTACTGGTGGGAATGGCCAACTCCACCGAGCTCGCGATCAATCCGGGGTACTCGTTCGCGAACTGCGCGAGCGTCGCGTTGTTGCCCGAGTCAGCATCTGAGGCGGGGTCGAGTTTGATGACGTTGTCGGTCTGGACCTTGAAACCACCGGTGTAGGACGGATCGGCCGTGAGATAAGGCAGCGTCTTGCCGCAGGCCTCGACCGCGAGCGCGCCGTACCAGGTCGTGCCAATCGCCGGTGCGGCGCCTTTGGCGGCCTTCGCCGGGTGCTCGTAGTCGTAGCGGGCCAGTGCCGTGGCGCCGAGTCCGAGCACGACGATCACGATGAGAATCCCGTAGAAGTTACTGGGGCGAGTCTTTTTGTAGGCCTTCCCGCCTCCCGACGAGCCGACCCTGCTTACCCATTTGCCTGTTGCGCTTTTAGCCACGGGGGCAACGCTACTAAAGAATTGGACCGGCGAACATCGCGTAGGGGCGAAGGGACTCGAACCCTCACTGGAGGCGGTTTAAGCGCCCTGCCTCTGCCAATTGGGCTACGCCCCCACGCGAAAATGTCGCGATGTAACCGTAACGCATAGACAAGGTCCATTCTCCTCTAATTCTTAGATTCGCTAACTAGGCTGGTTTTATGATTCGCGTGCGTCGACGGGGCACGACTCAATCAACTCCCCTCTTGGCTTTTGCCGCCGCTCTCGTGCTCGGGCTCATCGTCCCCGCTAGTGCGGGCGCTCAGACCATCGCCCAGACCCAGGCCGAGATCGCCCAACTCTCCTCCCAGCTGTCCCAGCAGGAAAAGACCTCGGAGATCACCGCTAACGAATACGACGCCGACCAAAGCGAACTCGCCACCTTGAATGTGAGCATCGTGAGACTGCAGGCCAAGGAAGTGACCAAGCACGCCGCCATCACCGTCACCTCGCAGAAGATGGTGACCTCGATCGTGCGTGCCTACGTCGACGGCGCGGCTGACGCCCAGATCCTCTCGCTGTTCAACCAGAACATCACCTCCAGCGACGCTCGCAAGGTCTACGAGGACCAGGTCATCGGAAACCTCACCCAGCTGAAGGACACATACGTCAGGGAAAAGAGGTCGCTGGACTCGACCATCGCCGAAGTCGCCGCGCAACGCGCCAGGGCCCAACACCAGGGAATGGTGGTCAAGGCACTGCTCGCCCAGAACGTGAGGAACGAGAACGCGACGCGCGCCACCCTGCAAGTCGTCACGGCCAAACTCAAGACCGAGATCATCGCCTACGAGATCAAGGTCGGCGTCGCCGCCGCCAAGGCGAAGAACACCGCCGGCGAAGAGGCGGCGGTCGCCGCGGCGTCCGCCGTCGGTGGCCAGAGCGCGGCCAATGAGGTCATCGACGCGATCCAAGCGGCGTTGCCGACGCTGATCTACGGCACGCCAGCCGGTTCCGCCCAGGGTCTGGCGGCCCTCGCCGCGGCGAAAACACAAGTGGGCGTGCCGTACGTGTGGGGCGGCGAAACGCCCGGCGCCGGCTTCGACTGCTCCGGCCTCGTCCAGTGGGCCTGGGCCAAGGCGGGTTTCGCGATACCGCGCACCACCGAAACTCAGTGGGCGCAGCTTCGTCACATCCCGCTCACCAAACTCCAGCCCGGCGACCTTCTCTTCTACTACAACCTCGATGGCGACGACCAGGTCGACCACGTCGTGATGTACGCGGGTAGCGGGCCCTGGGGCACGAGCACCATCATCGCCGCCGCGCACACCGGCACGAACGTGAGCTTGGCGCCGATCTTCACCTTCGGCCTCATCGGCGCGGCGCGACCGTGAGGAACGTCGCGTGACCGTTACGACCTCCATCGTCATTCCCGCGTACAATGAGTCGCTGCGCCTCGCTAACGGCTACGAACGCCTGCGCCCAGTTCTCGAAGAGCTCGGCGTCGCCTCGACTGAGGTCATCGTCGTCGACGACGGTTCGAGTGACGATACGCTGCACGCCGCCCACGACGTGTACGGCCACCTACCCGAACGACTCATCGTCCAGCAACCCCGCAACTTCGGCAAGGGGGCGGCGGTGCGCTTGGGCATCGCTCTAGCGCGCGGCGAGCACGTGATCGCGGCCGACGCCGACATGGCGATTCGACCCGAATACTTTCCCCAGATCCTCGAGGCACTCGCGCACGCACCGCTCGCGCCCGGTTCGCGCACGAGCCAGGGACGCATCAACTACGAGTCAACCCTTCGCACCGTGGCGGGGGGCATCTTCCACGGTCTCGTGCGCCACTATGCCGGAACCCGTATTCGCGATACCCAGTGTGGCTGCAAGGGCTTTCGCCTCGGACCCGCGCGACTGCTGGCACTACTGGGCATGGTCAATCGCTTCGCCTACGACGCCGAGATCTTCTTCCTCGCCGACCAACTCGGTCTCGCAATCAGCCCGGTCACCGTCAAATGGGACGATATACCGGGTTCGTCAATCAAAGTGAGCCAGGTCTCACGCAACATGCTCGGCGACCTTCGCCACCTTTCACGCACTCGCTACGAAAACCCAGTGATCGAGCTCGAGTCCGGTATCGACGCTCAAAGCGTCCGTGAAGCCTCGCGCCAGGCCCGTCTCCAGGGTCTGGTCCTCGTGCGCGCTCAAGCATTCGACTTACTCGTCCTGCCGCGCGATGGTGCCCTGGGCGGGCTCAGCGTAGCGGCCGCACTGAAGGGGCGTCTACGTACCGGCGAACTACACGAATTCCGAGGACGAACACTCGAAGCGGTCTAGTTGACGTCCGGTAACAACCAGTTGACGACGAGTTCGGGCGCACGATCGTTCCACTCCTCGGCGGTGATCGCGTAACGCGCGTGATCCTCCCACGCTCCGTCAATCTCGAGATAACGCTCCGCGATGCCTTCAAAACGCAATCCGAGTTTCTCGACCACGCGACGCGAAGGGGCATTTCTTGGAATGATGTTGATCTCGACTCGATGCAGGCGCAAGGACTCGAAGGCGTACTGCAGCATCGTGACGACCGCTTCGGGCATGAGACCGCGACCAGCCACCGCTTCGTCAATCCAGTAACCGATATAGGCCGACTGCAGCGGTCCACGCTGGATCGACGACAACGTGATCTCGCCGACGAAGCGCCCTTCAAAAAAGATACCGAAGCCGTAGCCCGTGCCCATTTGTCGTTCGCGTTCACGAATTGCGCACCGGCTGACAAAACTTCGCTGGTCTTCGGCGAGATGAGTGGCGTGCGCCGAACGCGGTTCCCACTTGAGAAGCCAATCGTGACATCGTTCGCGAACCTCGAGCCAGCCGTCGTAATCGCTCTCCGTCATGGTTCGAAGCACCACCCGTCGACCGTGCAGTGATATTGGCGAGTAGATGCCCGATCGCGCCGTCACCATGACCGAATCCTCATCCTCACATCGTTGCAGGTACGCTTCGCGAGCGCACATCAGCCCAGGAGTGACTGCGCGATGCCATCGAGTATGTCGCTTTCCGACGTCAGAACCTCGGTCGCCCCGAAACGGTCCATCACGGCCTCCAGGACGTAGAGGCCCGCGGTGAGAACATCTTCACGTCCCTTCACCATGCCCGGGTGGCTCAAACGTTCTTGGGGCGCCTCGCCCGCCAGTGTGCTGCGCCACCTTTCTACGCACGCGCGATCAAGCACGCGGTGGTGAACCAACTCGCGCTGATAGACCGTCAAGCCGGCGTCGAGTTGGGCCAACGTCGCTACCGTGCCCGCGAGCCCCACGAGGCGCACGTTTCGAGCCACCAGCGCGAAGGCGCGCACCAATGTAAAAGCCCGATCAAGTTCGCGCTCAATCATGGTCCGTGCCGCGGCGTCGTGCTCTGCGTCCACCACCCCACTGCCCAGAGCCCGCTCGGTGACACGCACGCAACCTAATTGCATCGAGTAACTCGCAAGTTCATGATCGAATAGCACGGCTAGTTCGCTCGAGCCGCCGCCGATATCGACAATCAACGTTGAACGTGGATCGGGTTCAAGGCCGATGGTCGCACCCTGATACGAGAGCTTCGCCTCTTCGTGGCCGTCGAGAATCCGCGCGTCCACCCCGACCACGCGTTGCGCGCGAGCGAGGAACTCTTCGCCGTTACGCGCGTCGCGCACCGCCGACGTTGCCACGAGCAAGCCCCGACTCACGTTGAGCTGGTCCATGGTGCTTCGGTACTCGCCCAAGACGTCAAGGGAGCGTTGCATCGCGGCTTCGAGCAAGGTGGCCGAGGCGTCCACGCCCTCACTTAGGCGGGTGATGCGCATCTGACGCTCCAGCGCACCCTCAGTGCCGGCCACGAGAAGCCTGGTCGAATTGCTGCCGCAGTCCAGCGCGGCGACGACGTCACCCACGCACGTCCACCACCCGTAGTTCAGGCACGCCGACTTCGAGCGCGACCAGCGCGCCCACGGGATCGTCGAACCCGACGAGAAAGTTGGCCAGGTGGGCGTGAAGGCATTTGACCCCCGCTCTCGTGCCACCAACGCCACCAGTCGGCTGGACGGTATCCGCTTGGACGGTCGCAGCCAGACGTCGACGTGCGTACTCTTCATGAGTGCGTCGCAGTTCGTTCGGGTCCACCATTTCTTCAAAACGGTGGACTCCACCTTGACCCTCGAGTCGGCTGACCGCCTCGTGGAGCTCGCGGTCGACCAACCAGTACAGAGTCGGCATTGGGGTCCCGTCACGCAAGTGGGGTTCGTTCTCGATCACGACGGGAGCGCCGTCCTCGCGCCGCACAACGACCGCGCATCGACCCGACAGCGGACGTCCCACGAGTTCTTCGAGGATGAGAAGTTCTTCGGGCGAAGCGTCGTAAAAGGTCAACGCCAGAACTCTAGGGTGCGCACGAAGCGCGACAAGAACTTCGTCACCGACCCGTGCGCGGCCCGGTGGATCGAGACGGGCAGCGCGTCGACCGTGGTGGCCGACAGTGGCGCGACGACCGGTTGTAGTCCCGGGTCGCCGGTGCTCTGGGACACGTAGCCAGATCCATTGCCCGGTAGGACTTGGATGAGGCTTTGACCCGGTGCCACCAGTTGGTACTGTGCGCGCGCGAGCATCTCTTCGGCCGCCTTCGTCGAGACCGAACGCGCTTGATCATTCAAGTTCTGACTCTGTCGGGCAATGGACGCTATCTGCGCCGAAGTGGTGTCGATCTCACTTTGTTGGTGCCAGAGGGTGGTCAGTGGGAACCACACCGCCAGCATGACCGCTGCGGTGACGAAAGAGAGTGGGAGCATCCAACGATTGTGGGTTCTCGTGGTAACGCTATGAGTAACTGACACCTGCCGCCCCCGACAAAGACGCTGCACCAAGAAAACGAGCCTGATCCCCGAGTTGTTCCTCAAGTCTCAGTAACTGATTGTACTTCGCTACTCGGTCCGAGCGCGCCGGGGCCCCAGACTTTATTTGACCCGCGTTCGTCGCCACCGCAAAGTCAGCAATCGTAACGTCTTCGGTCTCACCCGAGCGGTGTGAAATCACCGAGGTGTAGCTGTTGATGTTCGCCAAACGCACGGTGTCGAGCGTTTCGGTGACGGTGCCGATCTGGTTCAACTTGATCAAGATCGAGTTCGCGATCTGCAGCTCGATCCCCTTTTGGAAAATAGTCGGGTTCGTGACGAAGATGTCATCACCCACGAGTTGCAACTTCTGGCCGAGCTTCTTGGTCAACGTCGACCAACCGTCCCAATCTTCTTCCGCCATGCCGTCTTCGAGCGACACGATCGGATAGCGACTCACGAGGTCCGCCCAGTAGTCGACCATCTCGTCGCTCGTCAACACCCGTCCTTCGCCGTCGAGGTGGTAGGCGCCATCACGGTAGAACTCGCTCGCCGCGGGGTCCAGGGCGATCGCCACGTCGCGACCCGGCGCGCGTCCAGTGGACTCGATGGCTTCGACCAATACCTGCACCGCGGTTTCGTTATGGGGAAGGTCGGGCGCAAAGCCTCCTTCGTCACCGACGGCCGTCGCCAGACCGCGTTTGTTGAACACTTCCTTCAGCGCGTGATAGGTCTCAGCGCCCCATTGCAACGCCTCGGCGAACGACGCGGCCCCGATGGGCATGATCATGAACTCTTGAAAGTCAATGGAGTTCTTCGCGTGCACGCCACCGTTTATGACGTTGAACATCGGCACCGGCAGCACGTGGGCGTTGACACCCCCGAGATACTGGTAGAGCGGCAGGTCGCATTCCATGGCGGCCGCCTTGGCCGTCGCGATCGACACCGCCAGAATGGCGTTGGCTCCGAGCCGACCCTTGTTCTCAGTGCCGTCGAGGTCGATCATTGCGAAATCGACCGCGCGCTGGTCGCTCGCGTCGTAACCCTCGAGGGCGTCGTTGATCTCGCCGTTGACGTTGTGCACCGCGGTGCGCACGCCCTTGCCGCCCCACTCCGGTCCCCCGTCGCGCAACTCCACCGCTTCGTGGATGCCCGTCGACGCGCCGCTGGGCGAAATCGCTCGACCGAATGCGCCCGACTCAAGGTGCACTTCGGCTTCTACCGTGGGGTTACCACGGGAATCAAGAATTTGGCGTCCCAGGACAATTTCAATCGCGCTCATGGCGTATCTCCTCAGTCTTCTGCAACAAGGCTACTAGCCCTCGCGAAACTACTTCTCGGCCGCTTGCTCGATGACTCGTATCTCGTCGAACATTGTGAGTGCGTTCGTACGAAGAACCCCTTCGAGGTCGACGCCAGCGAAGCGAGCGGCCTCGAGCAGTGCAATGAGAACCTGCGACCACGCTGGCGACACGTCCACACTCGACGCAACGTCACTGGCACTCGATTCGGCGAAGCGAATGGACTCGAGCGCTTCGAGCGCCGCAGCGCGCGCTTGCTCGGGACCGCGCGTGACTCGACCGACGAGTTCGGACTTCGCGAGCAGTTTGGCGTAGAGCGCCAGCGACGGCAATTGTGTCGCGACGCCTTCGGTGACGCTGGTGCGACCCTTCTCGCTCGCCTTGAGATCCTCCCATCGTGCGGCGACTTCGTTCGAACCGCTCACCCGAACGTCGCCAAAGACGTGCGGGTGACGATAGGTCAGTTTGTCGCGCAGCGCGTCGGCAATCGTGGCGAAGTTGAACAACTCCTCCTCGTCGGCCAGTTCCGCGTGAAAGACGATTTGAAACAGCAGGTCCCCGAGTTCTTCCTCGACGTGATCGACCAATTCGTCGTCGAGCGCGCCGGACTCTTGGGCGTGGGCCAGGGCCTCGAGCGCGTCGAGGGCCTCGTAGGACTCCTCGAGCAGATGGCGAGTCAATGACGCGTGGGTCTGCTCCTGGTCCCACGGGCACTCAGTGCGTAAGCGCCGAGTGAAACTCACGAGGTCCTCCATTGCTTCGCCCGCACTGCGCAAGCCGTCGATCCAGATCGACGTGAGGTGATCGGCGTCACCAAAGTTCGAGAGCTCTCTCGCTCGAAGTTCCACGAGACGCTGGTCCGCGAGCCCCAGGTGATACAACACCGTGACGAGCGTCTCGGGGGGCAGTCGACCCGCAACGACGCTCAACACCTCTGGTGAGTAGGTCTGGAGCACGAGCAATGGGCCGGGCCCACGAAAAGGTTCGGTGGAGTCGAGCGCGTCAAGGATGCGCAGTCCGCGCCCGACCGGATCGACCCCGAGGGCGGCGCACGCGACATCGATCACCGACACCGCAGGTTCACAGACCACGTCGAATTCAGCGCGGGCTCGTAGCAGTTCCACGGTACGTTCGGCCACGACCGGTGAACCGGGCACCGCGTACACCACTTCGCCGTTCGGCGACGAGGTCGCCAGTTGACAGAGGTCGTTCGCGATGCGCTCGTAGAGTTCGTCGAATGACGACGCTTCGTCGTACCACTGGTCGTAGCTCAGCACGTCGATCAACGCCGCGGCGGCGGGGTGCACGCGCGTACGCAGACGAACGACCGGCGACGCGATGATCAGGCTCATGGTGCGTTGGGTGATCAAACTTTGGTCACCCGGACCGAGACCGACGACGCGGACGATAGGTCGGGTCACTTATATTTTGAAGTGGACGCCGTCGTGAGGTTCGCCGAGGAATCCAGCGCATCGGTCGAGGACGGCAACGCCGCCACGAAGACCGACGGACCCGAGGTCGACGACGCGATGCCCCATCGTCCGAACGCCGGATTCACCCCCACAGCGCTCGCGTAGAGGATGCTTTCTTCCTCGGAACTCGCGGCGGTCGAGTTCAGCGACTGGATATCCGAGATCACCGCGGCGGCAGCCTGGTTGAACGGCGTGACCGTCTCTTTGGTCGGCGCAACGAACAATGCCATCTCGGTTCCGTTGCTTGAGACGTACTGGGGCGTCGTGGAGAACGTATCGAGCTTGGTCGTGCCCAGGTCCGCGCGCACGCTGGCGAATGACGAACTCGACGGTGCGTAACATCCGTACGCGCCACCCTTCGCACCGGAAGGGTCTGACGAGAACTGCTTGGCGAGTGCGGCGACCGACTCACCTTTTTCCTGTGCCGCGCTAAAGGCGCTCAACTGCGCCGGGGCGACCAGGGCAATACTCACGCACACCGCGTCATACGAGGACACGTGATTCGTGTAATACGTCTTGATCGAAGCGGTCGTCAACGGAATCGTGGTGTTGAGTTTGCCTACCAGATACGTCGACATCGCCTGTTCGCGGATTTCCGCGTTACGCATCTCGGCGGGCATCGCCGCCAGGGCCTGCGCGGCGGTACCGGGGCAGGTGTACTGCGCCGAGGAAGCGGCCTCGGTGAGTTCTCCCTCCAGCGAAGTCTCGCCCTGAGCAAGGGCCTGAGCGTTTGGCGTGTAGTGGAACGTCGTTCGCACGTAATCGGCGACCGAGATTCCCTCGATGCGAAGGTTCGCCCACGTCGCGGCGCTCGAGGCGCTGATCGTGTCGCCCCCGGCACCGGGCCCGAGGCTCGAGTGGCTGAGGGCGTCCAGATAGCACTGGAGCGTGGGGGTCTTGGCGATCGCGCCGAGTTCGGCGAGGAACGTCGAGTCCGAGACCCGATTGCCCGACACCGAGACCGCCGAGGTGGAAGTCGTCCAGCCGTAGAGACCGGCCCCGACCAGAGCGAGCACGATGAGGACGATGAGACGACGCACCGCTCCATGCTACCGAGTGCGAACTACTCGTCCGCCGACTCAGCGACCAACTCGCTCAGCAACCCCAGCAACGCACCCGGTGATGTTTCGCGCTCTGGTAGCTCCACTCGAAATTCTTTGGACCCTTCGTCGTACGCGCGTGAACCGTGTCGCCGGCGTACGCGTAGTTGTTGACTGAGCGACAAGACGAGCGGTCCCAGTCGCACGAAGGGCCGAGATCGTACGCCCACTTTCGCGGGCAAGACCGCCAGCGTGGTGACGCCCAATTTGATGCACCAGAGACGAAGTTCGCCGAGCTCGAGCAACCCTTTGGCGGCCGGGGGCAATGCGCCATAACGGTCGACCCATTCGTCGCGTAGGTCCGCGAGTTCTTCCAAGGTCGTCACGCTGGCCAGGTGACGATACGCCTCGAGACGGGCGTCGTCGGCCTCCACGTAATCCTTGGGCAAATGAGCCTCGCCGGGCACGTCGAGATTGACCGTGACCACGTCGGGTACGACGAATCCCTTGGCGTCGGCGACCGCCTCGGCGACCAACTGCACGTAGAGGTCGTAGCCCACCGCCGCCACCGGACCAGACTGGTCGTGGCCGAGCAGGTTGCCGGCGCCGCGGATCTCTAGGTCACGCATGGCAATCTTGAAGCCGCTGCCGAGCGCGGTGTTGTCGCCAATGGTGCGAAGGCGCTCATAGGCGGTCTCGCTCAACACCTTGTCGGTCGGATGAAAAAGGTACGCGTACGCGCGCTGGCCACTGCGACCCACGCGTCCGCGCAACTGGTGCATCTGTCCCAGGCCCAGGCGATCGGCGCGGTCGACAATGAGCGTGTTGACCGACGGAAGGTCGATCCCCGATTCAACGATGGTCGTGCAGACGAGTACGTCGTAGCGTCGCTCCCAGAAGTCGACCATCACGCGTTCGAGCGTTCCTTCGTCCATCTGTCCGTGCGCGATGGCGATTCGAGCGTCCGGCACCAGGTGCGACAGTCGTCGAGCGACTTCGTCGATGTCCGCGACTCGATTGTGCACGTAAAAGACCTGGCCCTCTCGCAACAATTCGCGACGAATCGCCTCGACGACCGCTGGTTCGCTGTACTCACCGACGTGCGTCAGGATGGGTCGGCGATCCGCGGGTGGTGTCGTCACCATCGAGAGATCGCGGATCCCCGCGAAAGCCATCTCCAAGGTGCGCGGGATCGGACTCGCGCTCAACGTGAGCACGTCGACTCCGAGCGACTTGGCCTTGATCGCCTCCTTGTGACCGACGCCAAAGCGCTGCTCCTCGTCCACCACCAGCAGACCGAGGTCCTTGAAGACGACCGTGTCGGATAACAAACGGTGCGTGCCAATCACCACGTCGATGGTGCCCTCCTTCAGTCCTTGGAGCGTCACCTTGGTCTCGGCGTCGTCGACGAATCGGCTGAGCAGTGCCACGCGCACCGGGAAACCCGCGTAGCGGTCGGTGAAGGTGGCGAAGTGCTGACTGGCGAGCAGTGTGGTCGGTACCAGGATGGCCGCCTGCTTGTTGTCCTGCACGGCCTTGAAGGCCGCTCGAATCGCAAGTTCGGTCTTGCCGAATCCCACGTCCGCGCACACCAACCGGTCCATAGGTCGTTCGAGTTCCATGTCCGCCTTGATGTCCTCCATCGCCAGGGCCTGATCCGCGGTCAGCGTGAACGCGAAGAGTTCTTCCATCTCGTGTTGCCAGGCCGTGTCGGGGCTGAAGGCGTGGCCCCGGGCGACGCTTCTCTGTCGGTAGAGGTCGACCAATTCTTGGGCGACAAGGAACGCCGCCGCGCGCGCCTTGGCTCTCGTCTTTTGCCATTCCGCGCCCCCCATGCGCGACAGCGCGGGCGAGTCCCCGCCGGAGTAAGGGGTCAAGGCTTCAATCTGCTCGGTCGGCCAGTAGCTACGGCCGTCCTTGAACTCGAGGATCAGGTAGTCACGCGTCGTGCCGTTGATGGCCCGCGTCGTCGTGCCCGAGAACTTCGCGACCCCGTGTTGACGGTGCACCACGTAACTACCTACGGCGAGATCATCGAAGAATCCGTCGACGTTGCGCGCCCTGGTGCGCGCGACGCGGTGCACGACCCGACGTCCGGTGAGGTCGCTCTCACTCCAGACCACGAGTTGGGGCACGTCGATGGTGAAGCCCGCCGGCAACGTGCTCTCGAGCACGCTCAGACGCACCTCGAGCACCTTGGCGGGATCCGTCGTCACTTCTAGGTCCTCCGCGCGCAGTTGATTGGCCATGCGCTCGACACCCGCCGCGTTCGAGGTGAGCACGACACCTCGGCGTTCGTTGCTCCAGGCGCGAACGTGTGCCGCAATGCGCGCGGGATCCGCCTGCACCACGGGCGGCGATCCCAGATTGAGGCCCGACACGCCCAGCGAACCGACCGTCGGCTCGAGGGCGACGTCCACTCGACCATCGAGCACGTCATGCCATTTCGCGTGCAGGAGCGGTACGGTCGAACTCGCCTGCCAGGTTGCCGCCACCGCGTCGGTGAGTTCTCGTTCCTCGTCGAGCAGCTCGCTCCAGCGCTGGCGCACGCGATCGGGTTCGACCACGAGCACTCGCACCTCGCTGATCTCATCTAACAGCGTGCGCGGTCGCTCGACGAAGAGCGACATCCATCCCTCCATGCCGTCGAACAGCTGACCGGTGGCGATTCGGTCGAACACCTCGCGACCCCACGGTTCACGCACGACGAGTTCCTCGCTTCGGCGCCGCGACGCCTCGCCGGGCACCCACTCGCGCGAGGACGCGATCACCGCCTCATCGAGGTCGCGAATCGAGCGCTGGTTCGCGATGTCGAACGAAGTGAGTCGCTCGACGTCGTCGCCGAAGAAGTCGAGACGGATCGGCTCGTGCGCCTGTGCAGCCCATACGTCGACGATGCCGCCACGAACCGCGAACTCGGCGCGGTGTTCGACCAGGTTCTCGCGCCGGTAGCCCATCGAGCCCAGCGCTTGGACGAATTGATCGCGGTCCAAACCGGCGCCTCGACGAACCACGATCGGGGCCACGAGGGCCTCGGGCGAAAGCAACTGACAAAGCGAACGCACCGACGTAACGACGACGCGCGGTCCGGTTCCTTCAGCCAAGCGCCAGCGCAGCAGCGAGCGACTGGCCATCACGGAACTGTCGGGACTGACGCGTTCGAGCGGGTGGGTGTCCCAACCCGGCCACAGCGCCACTTCATCGCCGGTGCCCAACAGCGATTCGAGCGCGTTGGCCAAGTGCTCGGCCTCGGTGGACGTCGCGGTCAGGGCGAGCAGGAACGGGACCTCGAGCGCGTAGGCGGCGACCGTCAGTGGCGTGGCGTACGAACTGGGATTAAAACCGCCCGCGGCGTTCTGGGCGCGCAGCGAGGGACCGACCAGTTCAAGGACGCGCCGTAGTCCGACCGGCTCAGTCACGCTAACCGTTCACCTGCCGCTGCGCTTCGGCGAAGTCGCCGTCGAGCAGCAGCTCGAGGGCGTCGGCCGCCGCCGCGACGTGCTCGAGGTGCGACTTCTGGCTCTTGCCCACGAGCGGGTGCAGGACGTAATCAGTGACCTGCTCCTTGCGCGCCGGTCGACCAATGCCGATGCGAAGCCGAGCGAAGTCGTTGGTGCCCACGACCTGGGCGACGGAGCGCAAGCCGTTGTGGCCCGCGAGGCCACCGCCGACGCGAAGCTGAAGACGACCTGGCTCGAGGTCCAACTCATCGTGCGCAATGACCAGGTGCGAAAGTTCCACCAGTGAGGTCCGCTTGAGTAACGGCGGGATCGCCGCACCGGACTCGTTCATGAACGTCGTCGGTACCGCGAGGGTGACGAGCCCTTGGCTGGTGGTGATCGTGGCACTCAGGCAACGTTGACGACTTTCGAGTTTGAGCGTCGCCGAACGTCGTTCGCACACCATTCGAACGGCGTCGCCACCCACGTTGTGGCGAGATCCGGCGTACTCGGATCCAGGATTGGCGAGACCGACGATGACCAGCGCGCTCTCGGCGCCGCTGCGGCCATGATTGCGTGAGCGCCGAAGCGCCACGGCGAACTACTCCGCGACTGGCTCGGTGCCGACCGCCGTCTTGGCGGCGACGGCAACACGACCGGCGCGAGTGGCCACCACCGTGAGCGAGGGATCGCCGGACGGCTCGACGCCCTGGGGCAGGATGACGTCTTGGATTCGAATCGAAGAGCCCACCTTCAGGTCCGAGATGTCTACGTCGATGTGGGTGGGAATCTGGTCAGGACGGGTCTTGATCTCCAGGCTGAACATCTGCTGGTCGACCTCCCAGTCGGCATGGCGAACCTCGACGGCGTCACCAACGAGGTGCAACGGCACTTCGGCGACGACGGGCTTGGTGGGGTCAATGACCTGGAAGTCAATGTGCGAGACGGTGCCACGAACCGGGTGACGCTGGATCTCGCGCGCCATGACGAGGAACTTCTTACCGTCGGCGTCAAGGTCGATCAGTGAGTTAAGACCCTGCTCGCCCGACATCGCGGTGCGAAAAGCCTTCGCGTTGACCGAAATCGCCAGCGAACTGACGTCGTGGCCGTAGACCACGGCGGGAATCGAACCAGAAGTGCGAAGGCGGCGCGCGTTGCGCGAGCCCCGCTCGCGGCTCGTCGACGCGCTCAACGTGACTGTAGACATAAGAATCCTCCAACGAATGGCTGGCGCCAAAGTGGGCCTCGCACAGGGTTCTCAGTCTAGCCCTTCGGGCCTTGAGGTCCCCGGGGCTAGAGCAGGTTCTCGCCGCCGAAGATCTCCGAGACCGAAGAATCCTCGAAAATCGCCGAAATTGCGTTCGCCACGAGCGAGGCGACCGAGAGGATCTCGAGCTTCTCGAATCGACGTTCCGGCCCCAGCGGCAAGGTATCGGTGACGATGACCCGACTGACCGGGGCGTTGAAGAGCCGATCGACCGCGGGCGGTGAGAAGACCGCGTGGGTCGCCATCACCCAGATCTCCTCGGCTCCGTGCGCCTTCAGAAGGTCGCACGCCGCCACGATGGTACCTGCGGTGTCGATCATGTCGTCGATCAGGACGCAGTGTCGCCCGCGTACGTCACCGACGATGTGGCGGGCCTCGGCGACGTTGGCCGTGCCACGTGGTCGAGTCTTGTGCACGAGCGCGAGGTCACAACCCAGATGCTGGGCGTAACGCTCGGCGACCTTCACTCGGCCCGCGTCGGGCGCGACGACGACGAGTTCACGCGGATCGGCGTTCGACTTGAGGTACTCCTCGAGCACGGGTGCGGCCACGAGGTGGTCGACCGGGATGTCGAAGAATCCCTGGATCTGGCCCGAATGGAAATCGACCGACAGGACCCGGTTCGCACCTGCGGTCTGGAGCATGTCCGCGATGAGTTTCGCGGTGATCGGCTCGCGGCCCGCCGACTTTCGATCCTGGCGGGCGTAGCCGTAATTGGGAATCACGGCCGTAATGCTCTTGGCGGAGGCTCGCTTGGCGGCGTCGATCATGATGAGTTGCTCCATCACCGCGCTGTTGACTGGTGATGAATGTGTTTGCACAATGAACACGTGCGCGCCACGAATGGATTCGTCGAAGCGGCAGTGAATCTCGCCGTTCGCGAATTCGCGGACGTTGGCCTCAGTGAGTTCAATGCCCAATTGCTTGGCGATATCTTGAGCGAGTTCGGGATGACAGGTCCCCGTCACGAGCACGAGACGGCGCTTTGCGAGGGACTCCACGGCGCCAGCGTACAAGGTCAAGGGACCTCGATACTTTAGAGGTGTTGAAATGGGGCCACGAACTCACCCGGGCCGACCTTGGCGCCGGGCGTGAGCACCACGTAAGAACTCACCCGGGCACCTTCGCCGACGTGCGCCCCGAGGGCCTCGACGCTTCCCACGACGGCACCTTCGCCCACGTATGAATCGGTCAAGAAGGCGTTCGGTCCGATCTGAGCGCCGCGTTCGATCACGCAGCGTCCCTTCAGCACCGTCCCGGGCAAGAGTGAGACATCGGGCTCGATCAGGACGTCCGCGTCGATGTAGGTGTGCGACGGGTGCCACATGGTGACCCCGCTCATCATCCATTGCTCGTTGATCCGTCTCCGCAGCACCGCTTCGGCGTCAGCCAACTGTGCGCGGTCATTAACGCCGGCGGCCTCGGCGGAATCCTCGCACACCAGGGCGTTCGTCAGGTGACCGGTGTTGTGCAACTCCGCCACGAGATCGGTGAGGTAGTACTCGTTTTGCGAGTTCTGGCGGCCGATGCGGCGAAGGGCGGGACCCAGCAGGCTCTCGCGCACGACCATGATCGAGGTGTTGACCTCGTGAATCTCGCGCTGATCGTCGGTGGCGTCACACTCTTCGACAATGGCGGCAATCGAACCGTCCTTCGCGCGCACGACGCGCCCGTAGCCGTAGGGATCGTCAAGTTCGGCGCTCAGCACGGTCAGCGACGCCCCGCTCGCGCGGTGCTGAGCGAGGAGGTGGCCTACGGTGGCGTGACGCAAGAGCGGCGTGTCGCCGGGCACGATCAAGACGTCACCATCGGTGTCGCCCACTTCGCTGGCGACCGTCGACATCGCCACCGAAACCGCGTGACCGGTTCCCAACTGCTCTTCCTGCTCGACGAAAGTGAGGTGCGCGTCGTCGCGCGCACGCTGCTTCAACGAGGACTCGACCCAGGGTCCCGCGTGACCCACCACGACCACGGTCGCGACGATCTCGTCGTGCGCGAGGGCGTCGAGAACGTAGAGGACCATTGGTCGACCGCACAGGTGGTGCAGGGGCTTGGGTCTCGTAGAACGCATCCTCGTCCCTTCGCCGGCAGCAAGTACTACGGCGCAGGTAGGTCGGTTCACACTTCATCTCTACCATCTCGCCATCCCTTACGATTCGTGCGTGGCCGATTTCTCGTACGACGAGTTTTCACTTTTTCACGAGAACCTCCAGGAATGGAACCTCGACGTCCCCATTCCACCGGTGCGACGCTTCTACGTGGTCGTCGACGGTCTTCGCCAACTGAGCGGTCTCGCCTGGGGTGAGGGCGAACCCCAGATGACCCTCGTGCACGGCGGTGCCCAGAACGCCCACACCTTTGACACCGTCGCGTTGGCCTTGCAGCGACCGATCCTCGCACTCGACCTTCCGAGTCACGGGCATTCCGACGCCTCGCCCTTCGGATCGTCCGCGGTCGCCGGTCACGCTCGCGACGTCGCGAGCGCTCTGGATCAGTTGGCCCCGGGTCCCCACGCGCTCGTAGGCATGTCCTTGGGTGGTCTGGTCGCGCTAGTGGTGGCGAGCGATCGTCCCGACCTTGTCAGTTCGCTCACGCTCATTGACATCACGCCGGGGGTAAACGCACAAAAGGCGCAGCACATCACCGACTTCGTGAACGGTCCAAGTTCGTTCGACGACTTTGATTCGTTGCTTGCGCGCACGGTCGAGCACAACCCCACTCGTTCAATCTCGTCGCTGCGTCGAGGCATCTTGCACAACGCTCTCCAGCGCAGCGACGGCACGTGGGTCTGGCGCCACCAACAGCATCCCAAGGCTGCGCTCGTCGCCCCTGACGTGGGCGACCTCTGGAATCGACTCGGGGCCGTGACGATGCCCGTGACTCTGGTGCGCGCCATGGCGGCTGGCTCGGTGGTGGACGACGACGACGAGGCGGAACTGCGGCGCCGGCTACCGAACGCCCGAGTGGTTCGAGTCGAACACGCCGGCCACTCGATCCAAGGCGACCAGCCCCTCGAACTCGCGGCGATTCTGAGCCGCTTCGCGATTTAGTGATTCTGGCTGGCTGGCGGGGGAGGGCTCGAACCTCCAACCTACGGATTCAAAGTCCGGCGTTCTGCCAATTGAACTACCCGCCACTGCATGTACGGTAACAATCTTCACAGATTCTTAGCGAATGACTGGAGAAGGTTAATGACCACCAGCAACACTAGAGCCTGTACCGTCGTCCATAGAAAGCCCTACCGTGTCTAGCGTTCAATCACCCGCCTCCTACATCGCCATCGTCGACGACGATGGGGCCATTCGTACGGCCCTGGGTCGAGCCCTTCGCATGGAGAACTACGACGTCGAGCTTTTCGAGGACGGCACGAGTGCCCTGAAGTCGATCCAGTTGCGCGCGCCTGACGCCATCGTGCTGGACCTTCAACTACCCGACATCGACGGTCTCGAGATCTGTCGGCGGATTCGTCGCGCGGGCGACGCCACGCCGATCCTCATGCTCACCGCGCGTGACGCGGTGAACGACCGTGTCGAAGGACTCGACGTGGGAGCGGACGATTATCTGGTCAAGCCCTTCGACTTGGCCGAACTGCTCGCGCGACTGCGTGCGCTCTTGCGCCGCACCAGCGTCGCCGACGGCGACGACACCGTGCTGCGTTTCGAAGACCTCACCCTCAATCCCCAGACCCGCGAGGTCCAGCGCGGCGCACGAGCCATCGAACTCACCAAGATCGAGTTCGACCTCTTGGAGCTCTTCCTCCAACACCCCCGTCAGGTGCTCACCCGCGACCAGATCCTCGATCTCGTCTGGGGTTACAACTTCGACTCCGGTACGAATTCGCTCGCGGTCTACATTGGCTACCTACGTCGCAAACTGGAAGAGAAGAACGAAGCCCGCCTGATCCAGACCGTTCGTGGGGTTGGCTACGCGCTTCGCACGTCGTGACCTTTCGTAGCCGCGTCATCACCGCCACCGTCGCAGCCGCGGCGCTCGCGGTCGTCCTGGCGTGCTTCGCCTCGTTCTTGACGACGCGCAACGCGCTGTTCACCGCCGTCGACCAGTCACTGCTTCAATCTTCGCAGGGGCCCAACACCCTGCACGCCGACGAGGCCCACGTCACGGGTTCCTACACCGAGCTGGTCCTCGCCAACGGCCAGACCGTGCCCACGACGGGTGTACCCATCGACTCGGTCATCCGGACCTACGCCAAAGGCAAGAGCGGACATCTACTGCGCACCATCCAGATCGGCAATCAGTCGTACCGCGAATTGATCGTCGGATTGCCATCGGGTTCGGTCGTCAGTTGTACTAGTGCGACCGGACTGTGCCAAGTACCCTCCACCTCAGCGCAGCTGTTCGTCGTGAACGTGACGGGTCAAGAGAACGAACTGCGCAGCCTTGTGCGCACGTTGCTCGTCGTGGCGGCGAGCGGTCTCCTGCTCGCCCTCGCGATGGGTTGGCTTCTCGCGCGCGCCGCGTTGCGCCCCCTCGAGGAGGTCACCGACGAGATCGAGACGATCACCGAGACCAATGACATGCGTCATCGCCTCGAAGAGGGAGACGCCGACGAGCTCGGACGTCTGCGACGGGTCTTCAACCGCCTGCTGAGTTCCGTCGAGAGCAGCCAGACTTTGCAGCGCCAACTCGTACTCGACGCGAGTCACGAGCTGCGCACGCCGCTCACCTCACTGCGGACCAATGCTCAGGTCCTTTCGCGGGCCAACGAATTGAGTCCCGAAGACCTCACGCAGCTCACCAACGACATGGTGACCCAAGTCGATGAACTGGCCTCGCTCGTCACCGACCTCGGCGAACTCGCGCGGGGCGAGCGCAGCGAGGGCGCTGTCGTGTCACTGCGTCTTGACGAGTGCGTCGACGTGTGTGTGGACACGGCCCGCACCTACGCGCGCATCAAGGACATCACGATTGATTCCGAGGTCGAACCTTCGATGATTGAAGGACGCCGAGACCGTCTCGAGCGCGCCATCTCCAACCTGCTCACCAACGCGGTGAAGTTCACGCCGCACGGTGGACGAATCAAGGTCGCGTCATCGTCGGGCACGGTGAGCGTCAGTGACAGTGGTCCGGGCATCAATAACGCGGACATCCCCTTCGTCTTTGACCGTTTCTGGCGTTCTGCGTCATCACGCGCGCTTCCTGGCTCGGGTCTCGGACTTTCGATCGTGGCCCAGGTCGTCGCCGAATTTCATGGAACCGTCAGCGTCGCACGTGACGCGGAACTCGGTGGCGCGCGCTTCACCATCACCATTCCTTCAGGTCACAACGAAATCGACGAAGAATGACCGGACTCTTGCGAAGTTCTTAACCAAGCATTGCCGCCGCCTTAATCGTCTGTGGCAGGCTTGGAGCGTAGGAAAATAATGGCCCCCCACCAGCGAACCCCCCACCAACGCGACCGTCGATTCGCCCGAGTACGCCGCCTGACCCAGACCATCTTCATTGGTTCAGGCCTCGTGTCGGGACTCTTCGTCGCTTACGCCGCGAGCACCGCGAAGCCGGCCGTGACGGTCACGGTACCTTCGACCACGACGACCAACCCGACCACGACGACATCGGGCGGCACGACGAACAACACGACTACGACGGGCCACACGACGCCCACCAGCGTGCCGACCACCACGACGACGACGTGTTACAGCACCCCTTCAGGACACACCACGTGCAACTAGACCGCTCATGAATTTCGAGGTTTGGGGACTCAGTGGCTCACTCACCACCGAGCACGCACAACACGAGGGGGTGGCTCGCGAACGACTCTGGTACTGGCTTGACGCCGTCGACGCCGCGTGCAACCGCTTTCGCAGTGACAGCGAATTGACTCGATTGAACGACGTCCACGACGGACCCGTGGTGGTGAGCGAGACGTTCGCTCGATGCCTCGAGGCCGCCCTCGAGAGCGCCGATCTGACCGACGGACTCTGTGACCCGACGGTCCTTGAGTCGCTGCTCGCCCTCGGCTACGACCGTGACTTCGATGAACTGAGCCGCGTCGTTGTTCCAGTCCGCGCGCACCGACCGTCACCAGGCGTCGCGGCGATCACCTTCGAGCGCGAGGAACGCCGCCTCACGCTTCGCTCAGACTGCACGCTCGACCTCGGCGCGAGTGCCAAGGCGCTCGTTGCGGACTTGGTCGCCGACGACCTCGCTCAACTGGGCGGCGTCGTCGTCGAGATTGGCGGCGACGTAGCCCTGCGCGGCAACGGCCCCGGCGGACCCTGGGTCGTGGGCATCGCCGACCGCCTCGATATACGCGGCAACGAACCACGCGTCAGCCAAGGCGACGGCGGCATCGCGACCTCATCGCTGACGGTTCGCACGTGGAAGAGCCGGGGCGCCACACTCAATCACATCATTGATCCGCGCACCGGATACTGCGCGAGCGGCCCCTACGCGACTGTGACCGTGAGCGCCGCGAGCTGCGTCGTGGCCAACGCCTTCGCCACCGCGGCGCTGCTGTGGGGAGAAGAAGCGAGCTACCACATTGCCCAAGCGGGCTGGTCCGCGCGTCTCGTTCGTCTCGACGGTCGAGTCGAATTCGTGGGCGGTTGGCCCGAGGAGAAGTTGAGCGCATGATCGCGCTCGCCACTCCTTATCTTTGGTACACCACCAGGGCCACCGGCATCGTGGCGCTGATCTTGTTCACGCTGGTGGTCTCGCTCGGGACCCTGGTCGCAAATCGAATAGGCGGCACCATCGTCGGTCGCTTCGAGATCAACGAACTGCATCGTTCGCTTTCTATCGTCGCGATGATCTTCCTCGTGCTCCACATCCTCACCACGGTGCTCGACAACTACGTCTCAACGGGCCTCATCTCAGCCTTCATACCCATGACTTCGGCGTACAAAAGAGTCGCCATCACCTTCGGCGCGGTGGCCTTCGACCTGATCGTGGCGGTGTGGATCTCAAGTCTGTTAAAACTGCGCGTCGCCAACTCGACCTGGCGCTTCATCCACTGGTTCAGCTGGATCGGCTTCGCCACCGCGCTGGTGCACGCGTACATGTCGGGCACTGACGCGCGTTCCGGTGTGGGGCTCCTCCTCGTGGGCGCCTGTGGGGGCGTCGTGGTGCTCGCCGCTCTCTGGCGATTCATTGGACGACCCACGAGGGCGGCGGGTAGGACCGCGCTCTCCCCGCTCGCTCGCGTGAAGGCACCGACCAACAAGCGACCCGTTTCGCGACCCTTCGCTTCGAGCGCGCGTCCCACGAACAAGCGCGGGCGTTGAGCATGCGAGAGAACACCCTGCCGCGACTCATGTACGCCGCGGGACCACGACCACTCTCCCTCGCCCAGCACGAGGAGGTCTTCGCCAGCCCCCGTTCCGCTGGTTCGCTGCTGGAAGAACTCGAGGCCTCGGGTCTCACGGGCCGAGGTGGGGCCGCCTTCCCTACGGCACGCAAGGCTCGCCTGATTCGAGAGCAACGTGGTCATAACAAGTTCGTCGTCGTCAACGCCATGGAGGGTGAACCGGCTTCGCACAAGGACCTTACGCTGCTCAGCACGCACCCGCACCTCGTACTCGACGGTGCCGAATACCTCGCGTCGATCGTCGGCGCCCAGAACATCGCAGTGTGCGTGGCTCGCGACAACCCGACGGTCGTGAATCACGTCGAACGCGCGCTGCACGAGCGCACCCGTCGCAGCCTGCGCGGACCAAAACTCGAAATGCATACGCCGCCATGGCGCTACGTCGCCGGCGAAGAATCCGCACTCGTGCACTGGCTCGACGATAACGAGTCCCTACCGCAGTTTCGGCCAACGCGCCCGCACGTCTTACGTATCGGCCACGCGCCGGTGATCGTGGACAACGCCGAGACCTGCGCCAATATGGGACTCATCGGTCGCTACGGCGCGGCCTGGTTTCGCGGCGTCGGCACCGCCAACAGTCCTGGCAGTGCGCTCGTCTCGGTCACCGGCGCGGTGGAGCGCCCCACGGTGCTCGAAGTCGCGTTGGGTACGCCGCTTCGCGTCATCCTCAAGTCGGCGAGCGCCGATCCCGATCCCCAGGCGCTATTGCTCGGTGGCTACGGTGGCTCCTGGCTCGAGGGTTCGCACCTGGACCTGGGCTATTGCAACGAGGCGCTGGCCCCTCAGGGCGTGTCGACGGGCGCCGGAGTCATCGTGGTGCTGCCGCGAAGCGCGTGCGGCATCGTCGAGACGCTTCGCGTGGTGCGCTGGATGGCCAACGAGAGCGCGCGACAGTGCGGACCTTGCGCATTCGGTCTGCCCGCCATCGCCGAAGACCTGAATCACCTGGCTCATCCGTCACGTGATCCGCTCAGTGCCCACAAGCAACTCGAGGAGCGACTGGGCCAGATCGACGGTCACGGCGCGTGTCGGCACCCCGACGGCGTCGTGCGCTTCGTGCGTTCGGCCCTGGTGACGTTCGCCGAGGACTTCAGCCGCCACGCCAACGGTTTGGCCTGCGCGGGCTCGCGGGCCAACGTGCATTATTTGAGCGTGCCGCACCTCGAGCGCGAGGAGGAGTTGATATGGGAGTGAGACGCCGCGCGGGACTGTTCATCCTCCAGGTCAATCCCATCTTGTGCGACGGCTTTGGCCACTGCGGTGAACTAGCGCCCGAACTGGTCAAGATGGACGAGTGGGGTTACCCGATCATCAATCCCGAGCCGGTTCCCTTCACTAATACGGGGGCCCACGAGTCCGCGCGCTACGCCGAACGCGGCTGTCCTCGACAGGCCCTGCGCATACGCAAGATCAGCGACAAGTAGTCGATTGGCGAACCTTTTTGGGCGGCGCCGTTTATCGAGTAGTGTTCTACGAGCCATGGGATCACTAATCAAGAAGCGCCGCAAGCGCATGCGCAAGAAGAAGCACAAGAAGATGCTGAAGCGGACCCGCTTCCAGCGTCGCGCCGCCGGTAAATAGTCCTTTTCGACGCCTAGGCGGGCGTCGTGATGCTGTGGCGAAACCGTACCGTACCCTCGGGGCCCGTGACGTCCCAGGCACTCGCCGGCCCCTCGACGTGGCCCGCGAGGAACATCGTCGAACCCGAGCCCGCGAGTTGGACCCCGTCGCCGTAGAGCGCGCGTAACCAGGCGAGGGTGCTCGCGAGCCTCGGCTCGACCGCGCAGGCCGCCGCCTCGAGGTCATTGGGTCCCCGTCTCGTCCTAGCGGATGGCCCCAGTTCGTCGAACGCGGCGTAGCAATCGCGCGTACTCACCGAGAATCCCGGCATCATCAAGGTCACCTCGCGGGCCTCGAAGGCGAGCGGCGTCACCCGCTCGCCTACTCCTTCGACGAGGGCGCGACCCCCGTGCTGACAGAACGGCACGTCGCCCCCGAGGCTCGCGGCCTGGTCGTCGCTCACCCCGCCGACGAATCGCAATATCGCCGCCGCGTCCGCACTGCCACCGCCGAGACCGCCGCCGACGGGAATGTTCTTTTCAATCACGACGCCCGCGCGAATGTCGACGAGTTGAAGCGCGCGAGCGACGAGATTGGTCTCGTCCAGCGGTACCGGCGCGGCGTTCGCGAGCGCGACGTAGTCCTCGGCGAGATCGACGAGTAGCCGGTCGGCCAGGTCCAGCGTGGTCATCTCACTGCGCAACTCGTGCAGTCCGTCCCCACGCACGCCCGTGATCTCGAGATACCACGTGAGCTTCGCCGGCGCGATCAGTTCGATCATCGACTCGCCGCCAGTTGCGCGAACTCCTCGAGCGTCAACTCTTCGGGTCGACGCGTCGAGTCGAGGCCCGCGCGCTCGAACACGCCCTCGCTCGCCCAGCCCGCCAGGGAACGACGGAGCATCTTTCGCCGCTGCGCGAACGAGGTTCGAATCACTTCGAAGAGGGCGGCCTCGCTCACGACGTCGGGGTCCACTCGCACGCGTGCTCGACGCACGATCTCCACGAGCGCCGAGTCGACGTTGGGTTTGGGAAAGAAGACGTTGGGTGCCACCTTGCCGACGATCTTCGCGTCGGCGAAGTACTGGACGCGAAGCGACGCGGCACCGTACGCCTCGTCACGCGCGTGCGCGGCGAAACGCTCGCCGACCTCTTTTTGGACCATGACGAGCATGCGCGTGATGAGCGGTTGCGCTTCGAGCAGGTGCAGCACCAGCGGCGTGGCCACGTTGTAGGGCAGGTTCGCCACGACGACCGCCGGGTGTCCTTCGAGGATGGCGTCGTAGTCCGCCTCGAGCGCGTTGGCCTGATAGACCTCGACGCCCGCGGGTTCGACGACCGAACGCAAGGGCTCGAGCAGATACCGGTCGATCTCCATGGCCTTGACCCGCGCCCCGGTCTCGACGAGGGCGAGGGTCAGCGATCCCAGTCCCGCGCCGATCTCGAGCACGAGGTCGCCGCTTCCCACGCCCGCCAGACGCGCGATGCGACGCACCGTATTGGGGTCGACGACGAAGTTCTGACCCAGGGCGCGCGAAGGGCGAAGTCCGTGGGCTTCGAGCAGGGCGGTGAGCTGAGTGCGGGTGTGGGTCACCAAGAAACTTTGACATGGATGATGCCGCGCCACAGAGGTTCGAGTTGGGCGAACTGAGTCTCGGAGAGGTCCACGACGTGGTCGCCCCGCGACGCCTCATGGTCGGTCACCAAACAGACAATGGCGCGCCCGGTCGCCAGGTCGCGCACCACGAGCCGGGTACCGATGGGCAAGTACCACGTGGCGCACTGGCCCGGGATGTACGAGTACCAGGTCGCGATGCCGACGCGGTAGTCGTTGGCCCTCGACGGCTTCTTCAACGTAGTGGTGGTCGTGGGTGGCTTGGTTGTCGTGGTCGTGGGCGCGAGCGTCGTCGAAGTAGTCGTCGTCTCACCGGGGTAGGTGGTGGTGGTCGACGGCGGCGTCAAGGTGGTCGTCGTCGTCGAGGTGGTCGTCGTGATAGTGGTGACCTTCAAGATCACCGTCGCGTGCCAGGCGACGAGCGTTCCTGCTGCGGGTGCGACGCCGAGCACCTTGTTCCAGGTGTTGTTCGCGGCGCCGAGGCCCTGCGCGTTAAAAAAGATGTCCGCCGCGCCGAGAGCCGCCACTGCCTCGGCGCGGGTGTCACCCGCCACCTTGGGCACCGCGCGCTTCGGGTGGGGCACCGCGAGCGAGACCGTCAGGTGCATGAAGGAATGCCACTTGATCAGCGTCGCCGCGTAGGGGGTCTGTCCCACGACCGACTTCCACGTGCCGTTCGAGGCACCGGGGCCGCTCGTCGTGAAATACAGCTGGTAGGCCTTCATGATCGAATACACCTGGGTCCGACTGAGGCCAACCAGGTTGGGTGCGGGCAGGGGTTGGTGCACCACCCCCGCCGTGACGGTGAGCGACACGGTCGACCGGTACGCCACGAGCGTGCCCGGCGCGGGGTACTGGGCGATGACGCGCACCCACGTGCCGTTGTTGCTGCCGGTGCCGTGGGTCGCGAAGAAGAGCTGGTCGGCCGCCATGATTGCGAAGGTCTCGGCCCTCGTCTTTCCCACGACGTCGGGCATCCGAACCGGGGCGTGAGCCCCCGCGGCCTCCGACGAGGGGGCGAACGCCACCAGCGAGCCCATCACGAGCAAGGCTGCGGCAAAAAGGGACAGCGGGCGCCCAAGCGCGCGCTGCAGTACTTCCCTCAGATCTCCACCCTCCACCAGTTCACCCGGTCGATTCCAACTTCTCGTCCAACAACGCTACAAGGTGCGGCGACCCGTCGACCCCCCGACACGAGGAATTCGAAAACCCTCGTCAGGGTCTTTTTATCGCGCGGGCAGTGCGAAGAGGCGTGCGGTGTTCGCCGCCGTCGCCTCGCGCAACACTGCGGGGTCCTCGCCTCGCAGTTCGGCGAGGAACTCGCCCACCACCGCCACGTAGGCCGGTTCGTTCCCCGCGCCCCGGTGGGGTACGGGAGCGAGAAACGGGCTGTCCGTCTCGACGTGGAGGCGCTCGAGGGGCACCATTCGCGCGGCTTCGCGGACCGATTCGGCGTTCTTGAAAGTCACGATGCCCGAGACCGAGATGTCACAGCCGAGCGCGAGGCANNGAACAGGTCGTCAAACGCGTCGCGAGCGTGGATCACCAGGGCGAGGTCAAGTTCGTGCGCGAGGCCGATCTGGGCGGCGAAGACCGCATGCTGCTCGGAGCGACCCGAGTGCTCGTAGTAGTAGTCGAGGCCACATTCGCCAATGCCCACCAGCTTCGCGTGGCCCGCGCGTGCGAGTTGCGCTACTGGATCGAGGCCGTCATTGGCGGCGTGAGGGTGCAATCCCACCGTGGCGTAGATCTCCACGGGGCTCGACATCGCGGTCATCGCGAGTGCTTCGCGCGACGTCTCTTCGCCGGTGCCGATGACCACGACCCGGTCCACCCCCGCCGCGTAGGCGCGCTCTAGCGTCGCTCGAGCGAGTTCGGCGTGATCACCGTCACTGAGGAACTGATCCTGCAGGTGACAATGCGCGTCGGTCCAGTTGGTCATTCTTCGCTCTTGATCCGAGGAAAGAGCGGCGCACCCTTCTCGATCAGACCCTCGCCACGGTACTGGCCCCAGACTCGCGCTGAGGCGAAGTCCCTGTCAGTTGGTGTACCCGCGAGCCCGATTCGCCGCCAGATCTCCTCACAGACCCCGGGCATCGCCGGCGACGCCAGCACCGCGACGAGGCGGATTGCCTCGAGCGCGTCACCCATCACGGCGTCGAGCGCCTCGCCGGGCTCCATCTTCCAGGGGGCATGGTGTTCCAAGTAGGCGTTGGTCGCTCCGATGAGCGACCAGGTCGCCTCGAGCGCGCTCTGGGGATTGAACGTCTGCCAACCCACGACGTTCGCCTCGAGCGCCTCTTCGGCGTGCGTGCGAAGGTTGCTGTCGGACTCGGGCGACGGTCCGCGCCCCCCACACTTCGCTGCCACCACCGTGCAGACCCGCGCGACGAGATTGCCGAGGTTGTTGGCGAGGTCGGTGTTGTAGCGGTGTGTCACGCCCTCGAGCGAGAACTCGCCGTCGTTACCGAGAGACGTCTCGCGCAACAGGTAGTAGCGCACGGGATCGACGCCGTACTCGTTGGTGAGCTCGATGGGCGCGATGTCGGTCAACTTCACGCCGCCTTCGGCCGCCATGGTCTTGGAGAGCTTCTTTCCCCCGATCAAGAGCCAACCATGCACGTGCACGTGCGACGGTGGTTCGAGGCCGGCGGCCATGCACATCGCCGGCCACCACACGCAGTGGAAGCGAATGATCTCCTTGCCAATGAGATGGTTCGAGTACGGCCACCACTTGGCCACTTCGGCCTCGTCGCGTCCGTAACCGATGGCCGTCAGGTAGTTGATCAACGCGTCGTACCAGACGTAAAAGACGTGCTCCTCGTCCCAGGGCACCTTCACGCCCCAGGAGATCGACGTGCGCGTGATCGAGATGTCGCGAAGTCCACCCTTGATGAATGAGAGGGCCTCGTTGCGTTTCGTCTCGGGCGTCACGAACTCGGGGTGATCGGCGTAGTAGGCCACGAGACGGTCTTCGAACGCGCTCAGCTTGAAGAACCAGTTCTCCTCTTGCATATCGGTGAGCTCGCGGCCGTGGATGGGGCACTTGCCGTCGACGCTGGCCTCGAGCGTGTAGTAATCCTCACAACTCACGCAGTACAGGCCCCGGTAGACGTCCTTGTAGATGTAGCCGTTCTCGTAGATCGTGCCGAGGAACTTCTGCACGCTCTCGTGATGACGCGGTTCAGTCGTGCGTATGAAGTCGTCGTAACTGATGTTGAGCGCGTCCCACGCTTCGCGAAAACGTCGCGACGTCTGATCGGTCCATTCCTGGGGCTCGTGGCCGTTCTGGTGCGCGGCGTCAAAGACCTTCTGACCGTGCTCGTCGGTGCCGGTGAGGAACTTGGTCTCATCACCGAGCAGTCGGTGCCATCGCGCCAGGGCGTCGGCGTTGACCGTCGAGTACGCGCTTCCGACGTGAGGAGCGTCATTCGTGTAGTAGATCGGGGTGGTGATGTAGAAGCGACCCATCCATCAAGGGTACTAAGTCGTCACGCTTGTTCGGCTCGCAGTTCGAGTGCAATGCGGTACACCTCTCGCCGCGAGGTACCCAGATCGTTGGTCACGTTCGACACCGCGTCACGCACGCTAAGTCCGTGGGCCAATTGGTCGGCGATCGCGGAGCGCAATGTCATCTCGTCGAGTTCAGGCGCCGGCGCAGCGCCTTCGAGCACCACGACGATCTCGCCCACGACCTCACGCGAGGCGAACGTTCGTGCCAGGTCCTCGAGGGTGCCGCGCACGATCTCTTCGTGCAACTTGGTCATCTCGCGCGCCACGACCGCTCGGCGGGTGGGGAAATGCTCCGCCAACTCCTCGAGGGTCCTCGCGAGACGTTGGGGTGACTCGTAAAAGACGACGGTGCGAATCTCGCTGGCCCACAGGGCGTAGCGCTCTTCGCGCTCCCCGTGCTTACGCGCGACGAAGCCCTCCATGACGAACCGCTCGGTGTCCAGGCCACTCACGCTGAGCGCGGCGATCACCGCCGAGGGTCCGGGAGCCGTGGTCACGAGAAGTCCCGCGCCGGCGACCGCGGCCACGACGCGCCTACCCGGATCGCTGATGCCCGGCGTGCCCGCGTCGCTGATCAGCACCACCGTCTGGCCAGCGGAAACCCGCGCGACGACCGCTTCGCACTGGGCTGCCTCGTTGTGCTCGTGAAGCGACTCGAGTCGCGAACGCACCGCGATGCCGTGGGCGCTGAAGAGCTTGTTCGAATGGCGCGTGTCCTCGCAGTAGATCACGTCGGCACTCTCGAGCAGTTCGAGGGCGCGTCGAGAGATGTCACCCAGGTTTCCGAGCGGCGTCGCCACGACGACCAACTGTCCAGGTCCGTCGCCACCAGCCAGTTCCGGCACCTTCGTCTCCCGTTTCGCTATGTCAGTCACTCACCTACTAACATTGAAACCTATGTCGAAGCGGACCAATAAGCGCAAACTGCGCTCCAAGAAGAAGGCCAATCACGGCAAGAAGCCGAACTGCGGTCGCGGCTAACGCCTCTCCAGCACGCCGTCCCACGCAACACCGCGTTCCTTCAGTCGCTCGACGAGCACAGTCGGTGTGTCGCTGACGATGCCGTCCACCCCGAGATCGACCAGTCGGTCCATCTCGGGCACGTCATTGATCGTCCACACGTGCACCGCGATGCCGTACCGATGCGCCTCGGTGACGAACGTGTCGTCCACCACCGTCACGTCCCCGTAGGTCGCGGGCACCTGGAACGCCACGGCGGGCGGTACCACGGCCTCGCCCGGCGCGTGAATCGAGAAATAGAACGCCGCGGTCTCCTCGGTCGCCGCCGAGGTCGCCACGTCGGGCGCGACCCGACGAAACGCCCCGATCGCGTCGTCGCTGAACGAGGCCACGATCACCGAGTCCGTGCGCTCGAGGCGTCGTAGCTCGTCGTAGAGGAGCTGTTCGTAGGGTTCGACCTCGGGCGCGGTGCGCTTGATATCCAGGTTGAGCAGGACCCCGGGAAAGGCGCGGATCACCTCTTCGAGGGTCGCCACGGCGAAACCACGGTCTCCGGGGGCCTTGCCCCGGTGCACGTACGCGCTGTCATCGCGCCCCGGACTCACCGCTTCGCCGGCGATCCACCAGTAGGCGTTATCCATGTCGCGAAGTTCACCCAGCGTGAGCGAGGCGATCTCGCCGTGGTGGTTCGTCGTGCGGTCCACGGTCTCGTCGTGACAGACCACGACGACCCGGTCCTTGGTGGCGTGCACGTCGAGTTCGACTCCGGTGGCGCCGTGCGCGAGTGCTTGGCCGATCGCGAAGAGCGTCGACGAGGGGCCCTCGAACGCCCCACCTTGATGGGCGTAGGCAATGACCCGGCGCGAGGTCCAGACGCTCACGCGCTAGGTAGACCCTGGGGGTACAGCTTCAGGCGCATGCGGTGCTCCATGTAGAAGGCCAGACCCGGTACGAACCCCGCCCCCATCATCAAGAGCACGTAGCCAAGGTGCAGACGAGCCTTCAAGGCCAGTTGGAATGACATCACCAGATAGATCGGATAGAGCACGACCCCGTGACCGATGCCCACCACGTCCACGAACAAATGGATCTTGTGCCAGAACGAGAGATCGACCGAATGCAACAGCAACGTCAGACAGAGTATGAGCAACGTCGTACCCGTGATGAACGACATGATGCGGTAACGCTCAAACGCCTTGAGCACTAGTGACCCCAGAGCTTCTTCTTGGGCTCGCCCGCGAGGTCGGCGAGGTGATCGTTGTAGGCGGCGAGCGTCGGGTCCTCGGGTTCCTCGCTCTTCGCGCGCGCGGCGCGCGCCTCGGCGCGCATCTGCTCTTCGTACTCGCGTCGTGCGACTTCCTGGCTCGCGGTCACCTTTTCCATGTTGAGCATCGCGTACCAACCAAGGACACCCAGCACGGCGAAGCACGGCCACTCAATGGCGTACATGTAGCTGAGCGAGTTTCCCTGGACCGCGCGACTGACCTGCCACCACGCCGCCACGACGCACATCGCGACCCAAAAGAAGAGACAGAAATGCAGAACAATCGCTCTGCGAGAGAAATACTTCGACTTCACGAACCCATCCTACCGAAACTGAGAAAACTTTCATCTTCGTTAGAATGACCCAATGCCCTCGATGAACATGCAGCAGTTCTCCTGGCACCACCTAGACCAGTGGCACCTGGGTGTCGTGGGCATCATCTTGTTGCTCGGCGCGGGGACGGCCTACTTCACCGCGGCGCGACGGGTGCCGACCTGGCCCCGGTCCCGGTCCGTGTGGTTCTGCCTGGGCCTGCTCGTCACCTTCCTCGCGACCCAGTCGGTGCTCGGGGTCTACGACATGGAGTACTTCAGCGCTCACATGATCCAGCACCTCGCGCTCATAATGGTCGCCGCCCCCTTCTTCGCCCTCGCCGCGCCGCTCGACCTCGCCTACGACGCCGGCGGGGCAGGCCTGCGCGCCGTCCTCGAAGGACGAGTCATGAAGGTCGTGACCCACCCGCTGTTCGGTTTCGCGGCGTACTTCGTCTTCATCCCGGTTACGCATCTGACCAACCTCATGAACCTGATGATGGAGCACGCCTGGATCCACCATCTCGAACAGATCGGCTTCCTCGTGGTGGGCTATCTCTTCTTTCGCGTTGCCTTCGGCCTCGAGCGAGGGGTCACGATCCATCCCGGGCTTCGCCTGGTCTACGTGATGGCGGCAGTGCCCGTCGACACCTTCACGGGCCTCGCGCTCGTCATGTCCTCGCGCGATCCGTTCTCGAGCTACGCCATGATGGCCCCCGTGGGCTCGTCGAGGTCTTGGATCATTTCCAACGTCCACCTGGGCGGGGCGATCATGTGGATCGGCGGGGACGCGTTGATGCTGCTCGCCTGCATCCCCATCGCGGTCGCGTGGGTGAAGTGGGAAACGGTGCGCACGCGCGAACTCGACGCGCAACTCGACGCTCAGGGGATCTGAAGACTTCAGGGATATAACGAGTCAGGGGATCTGACCAGTTAGGGAACGGGCTAGAGCAAACCCGCTTCGAGGGCCAGGTCCTCGAGGTCGCCCTCGGGCCGCGCCCCCAGGTGCGTGATGATCTCTCCCGCACAGAGCGAACCGAGTTCGGCCGCCTCGACGGGGTCCGCCCCCAGGGCCAAACCGTAGAGGAAGCCACTGGCGAACATGTCACCCGCGCCGTTTTGGTCCACGACGTGCTCGACCTCGTGGGCGGGCACGCGCACCACCCCGGTCATGGTCGCCACGTCGGCCCCCTGGGCTCCGCGCGTTATCGCCGCCAACACTCCCAGTTCCGCGAGCGCCTCGAAGGCCTGCTCGAGGGTCGCGACCTGGAACAGAGCGAGGATCTCGGTCTCGTTGGCGAGCAGCACGTCGACGTCACTCGTGACCAAGTCGAGAAAGTCGCGCCGGTGACGGTCCACGCAAAACATGTCCGACAGAGAGAGCGCGACCATCGAATCGTGCTCGTGAGCGAAGTTGACGACCTTGCGAATCGCCTCCTTGGCGGGCGGCAAATCGAACAGGTAGCCCTCGACGTAGGTAATCTCGCTGCGCGCGATCAGCTTCTCCTTGACGTCCTCGACGCGCAGTTGATTGGACGCCCCCAGGTACGTGGCCATCGTGCGCTGGGCGTCGTCGGTGATAAAGACGTGACAGCGACCGGTCGCCCCCTCGTCGCTTCGCGCGATCGCGAGGTCCAGTTCGACGCCCAGTGATGCCAGGTCGTGGGTGAAGCGTTCGCCGAACTCGTCGGCGGCGACCTTGCCGATGTACCCGCAGGTCCCCCCGAGGGCGGCGATTCCCGCGATGGAGTTGGCGACCGAGCCGCCCGACATCTCTATGGTCGGGCCCATGGCCTCGTAGAAACGACTCAGTTGGTCCTCGCCAATAAGCGTCATGGAAGCCTTGACGAGTCCCAGGTCGCGAAAGACCTCATTGGAGTCGCGGGTGATGATGTCGAGCATCGCGTTGCCGATTCCCGTGACGGCGAGTCGATTCGGACCTGGCTTTACGCGCAACGAAACAGGAGTAGGGGGAAATGCCACTTAGCGAGCGTAGTTTCATTCGCTCTAAGGTTGCGACCTATGAGCACCTCTCCGAACCCCTACCGCCTCGAGCGCAACGTCGTACCGAGCGCGTACCGTATCTTCCTCTCGCCCGACCTGGAGGCAGCCACCTTCGCCGGACGCGTCGAGATCGACGTCGAGATCGCGTCGAGCGCGTCCTCAATCACACTGCACGCCATAGAACTGGCCCTCGGGGCCGCCTCGCTGAGCAGTGGGGCGACGACCTTTCGCTCGCACGAACCGGTGCTGGACGCCCAGTACGAGACCGCGACCTTCGACTTCGACCAGTCCCTGCCCGCCGGGTCCGCGACCATCGAGATCGCCTTCACGGGCGTCTTGAACGACCAGTTGCACGGCTTTTACCGCTCGACGTTCACCGACGCCCAAGGGGTCACCCACAACATCGCCACCACGCAGTTCGAGCACTCCGACGCGCGCCGAGCCTTTCCCTGCTGGGACGAACCATCCTTCAAGGCCACGTTCCAGGTAAACCTCACCGTGCCGAGCGAACTCGCGTCGTACTCGAACTCACCCGAGCTCACCAACACCGACCTGGGCAACGGCCAGCGCACGGTGAGTTACGCCCCTTCGATGAAGATGTCGACGTACCTGGTCGCCTTCATCGTCGGACCCTTCGAGCAGACCAAGGCACTGGACGTCGACGGGACGCCGCTGCGCATCGTTTATCCGATCGGCAAGGGACACCTCGCCGACCTGGCGCTCGAGGCGGGAGCGTTCTCGCTGCGATTCTTCGCCGAGTACTTCGACATTCCCTACCCCGGGGACAAGCTCGACATGGTCGCGATCCCGGACTTCGCCTTTGGCGCCATGGAGAACCTCGGGTGCATCACGTATCGCGAGACCGCCCTACTGGTCGACCCGGCCGGTGCGTCACTCGCCGAAATGCAGCGCGTCGCTGAGGTCGTCGCCCACGAGATCGCCCACATGTGGTTTGGCGACCTGGTCACGATGCAGTGGTGGGAGGGGATCTGGCTTAACGAGGCTTTCGCCACCTTCATGCAAGTCCTGTGCACCAATGCCTTTCGCCCGCAGTGGAAGATGTGGGTGAGCTTCGGGGTGGACCGTGACGCCGCCCTGCAGATCGACGGACTCCACTCGACGCGGCCCATTGAGTACGAGGTCATCTCGCCCGACGACACGCGCGGCATGTTCGATGTCCTCACCTACGAAAAGGGCGGCTCGGTACTACGCATGCTCGAGCAGTACCTGGGCGAGGAGACCTTTCGCGACGGCATCCGCCACTACCTGGTCAAGCACAGTTACGCCAATACCGTGACGACCGACCTGTGGGACGCGCTCGAAGAGACGTCCGGCCAACCCGTGCGCGCGATGATGAACACCTGGATCCTCCAGGGCGGCCACCCGCTGGTGACCCTCGAGAACGGCACGCTCAGCCAACAGCCCTTCGCCTACGGCAAGGCGCGCGGCGACAGTGCCATTGGCTCCTCGTGGCTCGTGCCCGTGCTCACGCGATCGCTTCAGGGCGGACCCACCAGTCGCCACCTCCTCGCGGACGCGCCGCTCAGCGTCAACGACGAACTACCGGTCGTGCTGAACGCGGGGGGATCGGGCGTGTTCCGCTCTCGCTACGGCCAGCGCGAACTCGAGGCACTCGCGAGCCACGTGGGCGAACTCGAAGAACTCGAGCGTGCAACGCTGTTGGCCGACAGCTGGGCCTCACTCTTGGCGGGCCAGATCAGCTTCGACGCATTCGTCGCGAGCGCGCGGGGCCTCGGCGACCAGGACGAGCCCAATCCCTGGGGCACGGTGGCGGTGGCGATGGACTACGCCCGGCGCGCCCTCGGCCCCGCGCAGCAACCGACGCTCGGCGCACTCGTGCGCGAGCTCTTCGGGCCCCAGTTCGCGCGACTCGGCTGGGACGCCAGGCCCGGCGAGAGTGACCTGACGCCCCAACTGCGCGCCATCGTGCTCGGCGCCCTGGGCACCGTGGGCGCCGACCAAGCAATACGCGAAGAGGCGGCGCGGCGCTTTGACGCCAACGACCTTGATGGCGACCTCGCGCGAACGATCCTTCGCGTCGTCGCCGAGCAGAATCGACCCGGCGACTACGACACGTTCCTCAAGCGCTACAAGGAGGCCGCGACGCCCCAGGAGGAGCAGCGCTACCTCTGGGGTCTGGCCGACTTCGCCGACGAGACGCTCGCCTTTAACGCCGCCGAGCGATGCTTCAACGAGTTCCGCAACCAAGACGGCGCCATCGTGCTCGGCATACTCTCGCGCAACGCCACGACGGGACCATCAGTGTGGCGCTTCTTCACGAGCCGCTGGCAGGAGGCGATCGATAAATTCCCCGCCAACACCTTGACGCGCTTGGTACTCGGCGTCCCCACGTTCATCAAGGACCCGATCTTCGCCGACCAGGTGGCGGCCTTTCACGAGAGCCACCCGATCAGCGGCGAGCAGCGCATCGTCGACCAGGCGATCGAACGGATGCGCGTAGGACTCACCTTCGCCTCCGCACTGCGCGCTCAGTTCTAGGACCTCGTCGTGAACGTCGGGGAGTTCGCGGGCATCTTCGCCCTGATGTTCCTGCTCGAGCTCCCGGACAAGACCATGGTCGCGACGATCGTGATGAGTACGCGCGCGCGGCCCTCGTCGATCGTGCTCGGGGCGTCGGCGGGCTTCATCGTCCAGATGGGGATCGCGGTCAGCGCGGGCGGACTCATCTCGTTGCTGCCGGTACACGCGAAAGACGCCGTCGTCGCGGCGCTCTTCCTCGGGGGCGCGGGCTACTTGCTGTTCGTCTCGGGACGCAAGGCCGAAGAGCAGGGCGAGCACGAGGCGACGCCCGAGCACGCCGCGACGCGGCTGCGCGAGATACTGACCGCCTTTGGCGTCATCTTCGTCGGCGAGTTCGGCGACCTCACCCAGATCCAGGCAGCAAACTTCTCGGCGAAGACCCACCGGCCCCTCGAGGTCTTCGTCGCGGCTTCGGCGGCGCTGGTGTGCGTCTCGTTCGTCGGTGCCTACGGGGGCCAACTGCTCCAGCGCGTGGTGCCGATCGCCAAGATCCGCGTCCTCGGGGGACTCGTCTTTCTCGGTCTGGGCGTCTACACCCTCGTGCAGTTGGCGACCTCGTGAGAAGCGACGACCTGCTCGCCTTCGCCGAGACGGTGAAGGGTTTCATGCCCCGCGCCGAGGGCCTCGCGCTCTATAACGCCGCGCTCGAGCAGGCGGCAGTGTTGCCCGCGACCTGGCTCGAGGTGGGCGCGTGGTGTGGCAAGTCCGCGGTCTACCTGGGCGCGGCCGCCGAGCAGCGCGGCGCAGTGCTCTACTCCCTCGACCACCACCACGGCAGCGAGGAGAACCAGGAGGGCTGGGAACACTTCGATCCCGACCTGGTCGACCCGTTCGACGGTCGACTCAACACTCTGTCCACCTGGCAACGCACGATCGCCCGGGCCCTCTTGGAGGACACGGTGATCGGTCTCGTGGGACCCTCGAGCGTCGTGGCCTCACACTTCGACCAGCCGCTCGACCTGCTCTTCATCGACGGCGGCCACGGGCGCGACGTCGCGTGGGCCGACTACGAGTCCTGGGCTCCCAAGGTGTTAGCGGGTGGACTTCTCATGATCCACGACGTCTTCGAGGACCCGAACGACGGCGGTCGACCCCCTTACGAGATCTACCTCGCCGCCCTGTCGAGTGGTCACTTCGAGGAGACCTCGCGCGAGGGTTCCCTGCGAGTCCTTCGTCGCCGCTAGGACATCGCGAGCGGACAACCTGGCTCGCGTAGGTCCATCCAGGCGCCGAGCTCGCCGTGGCGAAAGAGCCCCGACGCCTTGGACGACGAGCTGAGGGCGTCGGCGGCCAGGATGATCGCCGCCGCGGTGTACGAAGTCGTCTCTCGGTGCGGAAAGGTGAGCGCGTCGGGATAGGCGATCCCCGTCCAGTAGGCGCCGTCCTCGCGGCGGTGGCGACGGGTGTAGCTGAACAGGTCGAGCGCCTGGCTCGTGAGACCCAGCGCGTCCAGGGCGAGCACGCACTCGGCGGTCTCGGCGGCGGTGACCCANNCTTTCGAGCGCCCCGCTGAAGATCGGGTAGTACCAGTCCATCGCGAACTCGTTCTTGGGCGCGAAGGCGCCCGGGTGGTGCGCGACCGCGTGGCCGAGTCGGCCCGCGCACAACTCCCAGGTCGGCTTTTGGACGTCGAGACGCTCGCCCAACGCGACACCGCAACGAAGCGAGTGAAAGATCGACGACGAGCCCGTGAGCAGCGCGTAGGACTCAGGACGACCCAACGAATCGAGTGACCAGCGAATCGTGCCGTCGTCGAGTTGCCAGCGCAGCACGAAGTCGAGCGCGCGCTCGACGCACGGCCACATGACGCGCGCGAAGTCCAGGTCGTCGGTCGCGAGCAGGTAGTGGTAGACACCGGCCGCGACGTAGGCGCACACGTTGGTGTCCAGACGCGAATCCTTCACCGCGCCCGCCAGGTAGTAGTTGAACCAGCTCCCGTCGCCCAGTTGGGCTTTCGCCAGCCAGCGGTAGGCCGCGCGGGCCTCGTCGTGGTAACCCGTCACGGTGAGCGCCATCGCCGCTTCCACGTGGTTCCACGGATCGCAGTGACCGCCCTCGAACCACGGTATGGCGCCGCTCGGCTGTTGGAGTCGCGCGATTTGGCTCGCGCTGACGAGCAACTCCTCGGCACTCAAGAGACCGGGCACTTCGGGTAGCGACGTCGTGGTCGTCAAGGCTTGACCACGTAGACAATGATCGACTTGCCAATGAGCGGCGCCAGCATTGCTTCAGCCCATCGCGTTATCCGCGGGGCCTTCATGATGTCCCAGACGAGCAGGCGGTGGTAGTTCTTCACCCACCAGTGGTCCTCGTTGGTCGTGCCCACGAGGCACTTGAGCCACCAGTAGGGACTGTGCAGTCCGTGCGCGTAGTGGTGGCCGGTCACGCGCAGTCCCACCGAGCTCAGTCGCTGCTCGAGCACCGAGCGGCGGTAAATACGGATATGGCCGCCGGGGACGTTGTGGTACTCGTCGGACAACGCCCAGTTCACCAATTCGGGTAAGAAGCGCGGCACGGTGACGGCCATGGTGCCGCCCGATCGCAGCACCCGGGCGAACTCGCCCATCGCCCCGAGGTCACCGGGGATGTGTTCGAGCACCTCGGAGCAGATGACCCGGTCGAACGTCGCGTCGGGAAACGGCAGTGCCAGGGCGTCACCCTGGACGCACGCGGTGTGCAGACCTGAGGTTCGTAACTGACCCGCCTCGAGCATCGCGGCGAAGGTCGCCGCGACGCCTTCGACCTCGTCGCGTCCGGCGTCCAGGGCCACCACGTGAGCCCCCCGACGCGCCGCCTCGAAAGCGTGTCGCCCGAAGCCGCAACCCAGGTCGAGCACGGTGTCCCCTTCGCGCAGGCCCAACTGGTCGTAGTTCGCGGTCAGCATCAGTCGAAGACCATCGCCTCGGGCAGGGGCTGGTGACCCAGGATGGCCTCGTAACAGGCGGCCGTGCCGCGCGCGGTTACCTGCCAGGTGAAGCGCTCGATGACGCGTTGGCGGCCGTTGTCGCCCAGGCGCTGGCGCAATGTTGCGTCGTCGAGCAACGAGCGGATCGCCTCGACCAGGGCCTCGGGATTGTTCGGTTCAACGAGCAACCCGGTCTCGCCGCTTACGCCCACGACTTCGGGTAGGGCGCCACCGGTCGTCGCCACGACGGGCACCGCACAGCTCATGGCCTCGATGGCGGGAAGCGAGAAGCCCTCGTAGAGACTCGGCACGATGGCGACCTCGGCCTCACCGTAGAGGCGAGCGAGTGCGTCGTCACTGACCCCGGTGATGGTGGTGACGATGTCACCCAGACCGAGTCGTTCGATGGTCGCGGCGACGCGCCCCTTGGGATTGGGCTGGCCGATGACGATCAGGTCGATGTCGCGTTCGACGCGCAGCTTGGCGGTCGCCTCAAGCAGCGGGACCAGTCCCTTCATGGGTACGTCCGAACTTGACGTGACCATGAGCCGGCCCTTCTTCTTGACCACGTCGTCGTAGGGTCGAAAGACGCTCGCGTCCACGCCGACCGGCACCACGGTCAGACGATTCAACGGGACCCTCATCTGGGCGTTGATGTCGACCTTGGAGTTGTGCGAGACCGTGAGCACCGCCGGCAGTTGCTTGACGACGCGCACCTGCATGCGCAAGAACCCGAACCAACGTCGCGTCGTGTAGCGCTTCCACGCGGTCTCGGCGTGATCGAGGGCGATCGAACGGTCCACGGTAATCGGGTGGTGCAGGGTCTCGAGCAGTGGCCAACCCTCGCGGTGCAACTTTAAGATCCCCGGACCCATGCATTGGTTGTCGTGGATGATGTCGAAGTCCCCTCGACGTTCGGCGAGGATCTTCTCGATGCGCATTGAATAGGCGAGGGGTTCACCGAAGCCTCCCGTCATCATGACGGCGAACTCGGCCACGTCAGCGAGCGAGGTGAACTCCGAGCGCGCGGGTATTCGAAACGGGTCGGGGTCGCGATACAGGTCAAGGCCGCGCACGGCGGTGAAACCCACGCCCTCGTCCAACTCGGGCCAGGGCGGTCCGGCGAACACCTCGACACTGTGGCCGAGGTTCATGAGCTCGCGGGTCAGGTGTCGGGTGTAGACCCCTTGGCCCCCGCAGCGCGGGTTACCCCGGTAGATCAGGAAGGCGATACGTAATTTGCCTGGTTCGGCCGGTCGTGCGGGCCGGTGCTCGGGAATCGCGATGGCCTTGGAGCGAGCCCACGAGGCCCTGGTTTCGGCGATCGTCTGGGCGAGGGTGCGGGGCACGGGGTCAACTTTCGGGTTCAACAGAGTTCCCTATTCTCCCCTAATTTCACGGTTCGCACAAAACGCCCCGGGGACCTACTCGCCAGTAGAAGTACGCTGGCGACTTATGGACCTGACCTATCCCCCCGAAGCCGAGGCCTTTCGCCTCACGATCCGAGCCTGGCTCGAAGAGAACCTGCCCCAGGGCTGGTTCGAACCGGGTTTCTTCCAGAGCGAGGACGAGCGCAAGGACTTCAACCAGACCTGGACCGCGAAGCTCTTCGCCGGCGGGTGGATCTGCGCGGGTTGGCCCGTCGAATACGGCGGCAAGGGCCTCTCACTGCTCGAACAGGTCGTGCTCAACGAGGAGTTCGCCAGTGCGGGCGCGCCGATGCGCGCGGACTTCTTCGGCGACACGCTGGTGGGTCCGACGATCCTCCAGTGGGGCACCGAGGAGCAGAAGAGGGAGTTCATCCCGGGCATCCTCCAAGGAAAGATCGCCTGGTGTCAGGGCTTCTCCGAACCCAACTCTGGCAGCGACCTGGCGAGCCTGAAGACGAGTGCGGTGTTGGACGGCGACGAGTGGATCATCAACGGTCAAAAGGTCTGGACGACCCAGGCCCAACACGCCGACTACGTCTTCTTGATGTGTCGTACCGACCCCGACGCGCCCCAGCACGCGGGCATCAGCTACCTGCTGGTGCCGATGCGCCAAGCGGGTGTCGACGTTCGCCCCATCACCCAGGTCGACGGGTCCGCCGAGTTCAACGAGGTGTTCTTCACCAACGTGCGTTGCCCCAAGGGCAACGTCGTCGGCGGCGTCAACAACGGCTGGAAGGTCGCCATGACCACCCTGGGCTTCGAGCGCGGTTCGTCTTCGACGACTGGCCATCGCCGCTTCCTCAAGGAGTGGCAGATCATCGTCGACGAGGCCAAGCAACGAGAGAAGAACGCCGACCTGCGCGTGCGCGACAATCTGGTGCGAGCCTGGCAGAAGGTCAAGATCATGGAGATCAACGGGTATCGTTCGCTAACCGACTCGCTCAACAACACCCACGACGCGGCGCTGTTGGGCGCGTGCAACAAGATGTTCTGGTCCGAAGCGCACCGCGCCTCGATGGAACTGGCGATCAACATCTTGGGCATGGACGGTCAGATCCTCACCGGCCAGGGTGACGCCGAGAGTTCACTGCCCGGTATGGGCCGCGGTCGGGCCGACTACCCCGTGTCGGAACTCCAGGCGTCCTTCTTCTTCTCGCGTTCCGAGACGATCTGGGGCGGCACCGCTGAGATCCAGCGCAACATCATTGGCGAGCGGGCCCTGGGCCTGCCCAAAGAGCCAAAGCCTCAGGCCGTCTGAGTCGCGCGTAGTTCGGCGACGTTGCGCTCGTCGCGACGATGCGAGAACACGAGGCCGATACCGGTCGCCAGCGCCAACGCCGAGCCCACGGCGATGCCGACGCGCGGATTGGACCACGAGACGATCAGACCGACGAGCGGCGCCCCGATGGGCGTGGTGCCGAGGAACGCTATGGCGTAGAGACTCATGACGCGTCCGCGCATCTGCTGGCTCGAGTTGAGTTGCAGCGTCGCGTTGGCCGTGGCGATCAGGGCGATCGAGAACGCGCCGGTGGGCACGAGGGCGATCTCGGCCCAGAGCACGCTGGGCGCGAGCGCCACCAGCGTCATGAAGGTGCCAAAGCCCAGCACGAGCAAGGCGAGCATCTTGGGGGTGGGACGCGAGCGGTGCGCGACCACCAGACCCCCGATGACCGCCCCGGCGCCCATGGCGGCCATGAGCAGTCCGTAGTCCGCCGCGGAGTTCTGGTGGAAGGTCTGGCGCGTGAGCAACGGCAGGGTGACCGTGAAGTTGTAGGCGAAGGTCCCCACCACCGCGACCGCGATGATGACGTTGCGCAGCAATGGATTGTCACGCACGTAGCGAAGCCCGAGGCGAAGCTGACCCTTCTGGCGTTCGACGGTCTTCATTGGCAGGAACTCGCTCTTTCGCATCATCGCGAGCGCCACCAGCACCGCGGCGAAGGAAGCGGCGTTGGCGTAGAAGCAGTCGGCCGTGCCCACCACGGCGATGAAACCCGCGGCGATGCCCGGGCCGATGAGGCGACCGGCGTTCATCAGCACGCTGTTAAGGCTGACGGCGTTGGCGATAAGCTCGTGGCCGACCATTTCTTGGACGAATGCTTGGCGCGCGGGGTTGTCGAAGAGGTTCACCACGCCGAGCAACGCCGCGAGGAACATCACGGCCGCGAGGGTCGCGTGATGCGTACTCACCATCACCCCGAGCACGAGCGCGAGGATCGCCGCCGCGCTCTGGGTGCAGTACAGGATCCGGCGCTTCTCGCTGCGGTCGGCGATGAGCCCGCCGTAGGAGCCGAGCAGCAGCATCGGCACGTACTGCAACGCAATCACGAAGCCGAGGTCGATTGACGAACCGGTCAGCTGTAACACCAACCAGCCTTGGGCGACCGACTGCATCCAGGTCCCCGAGACCGAGATGAGCTGTCCCACGAAGTAGAGGCGGAAGTTGCGCACCGACAGCGCGGCGAAGGTCTTCGACGAGAAGCGTCGCGCCGCGCTCATCGTTCGTCCAACAAGTTCTCAAGGAAAGTGGCGGCCTCACGGGCTCGTCGTTGGTCGGCGAACGAGAGCGTCAGGAGCTTGCGCTCTATGAACTCCGCCTTCTTCTTTCGTATGGTGTCGAGTTCTCGTCGTCCCACGACCGTGAGCGACACCCGCGTGCAACGACGGTCCTCGGTGTCGAGGGTGCACGTGATAAGCCCTTGGCGTTGCATGTCGCGCACGAGCCGGGTTACCGAAGGAGGTTGGATGTGTTCGGCGAGCGCCAGGTCGCCGAGCGAAGGATTCTCGAGTTTGGCGATCGAGGCGAGCATCGACGCCTGGCCGGGTGACACGCCGTGGGGCGCGGTCCCGCGTAGTTTTCGATTCAGACGCGTCACGGCTCGACGCAATCGAGCGGCGGTCTCAGCGGTTGTCTCATCCATTAGTTCACCTAACTAAATAATAGCGCGACGGTCCTCTCCCGCGGCCGGAAATTTGGGCGAACCTAGAGCTGTCGGTACCGCGGCACGTAGCCGCCCGCACCGAGCGACATCGAGTCTTCGGGGTCGATCGTCTCGTCCACCCCGCCCACGACCTCGGTGACCCACGCCAGGCGGTCGGTGAGGATCCGCGTGACGCCACCTTGGAGCGTGTCCGACGAGATGGCGCAACTCGAGCACGCACCCTGAAGCTGGACCTCGACGACGCCGCTCTCCACGTCCGCGCGCACCAGCACCAGGTCGCCGCCGTCAGCCTGGACGGCGGGGCGCATCAGGTCGAGCAGCGCGTTCAGCGCCTTCAAACGGCTGGCGCGTTCTTGGTCGGAGAGTTCGGGCACCGGACCAGTCTGCCGTGAAATCGCTCATCCGTGACCTCCGGACGCTTTGGCTACCATTTTGCGATGACAACTCAACTTGACTGGCGACCCGACGACATCGACCTGTCGGACATGGAATTCTGGAAGCGCCCCTGGTCCGAGCGCGAGGCGGCCTTCGCCACCCTTCGTCGCGAACGGCCCATCTCCAAGTACGACGGCGTCGTCGTCGAGGGCTCGGCCATCGAGATCCCGCCCGGACCGGGCTACTACGCGCTCACGCGCCACCGCGACGTCGCCGAAGCCTCACGCCACCCCGAGATCTTCCTCTCGGGCCCCGGGGCGGTCTCCCAAATGGACTTGCCCCCCGAGATGGTCGAGTACTTCTCGGGCATGATCTCGACCGACAACCCCAAGCACAGCCGGTTGCGCCGAATAGTCTCGAACGCCTTTAATCCGCGCAACGTGCGCTCGATCGAAGAGTCGATCGACTTGGTGGCCGAGGCGACCATCACCCGCGCGCGCCAGGGCGGCACGGGTGACTTCGTCACCGACGTCGCTGCGCCTTTCCCCCTCGAGATCATCTGCACCATGATGGGCGTGCCGCCGAGCGAGTACGCCACAGTCCTGCGATCCTCGAACGTCATCCTCGCGATGGGTGACCCCGACGTCGTGCCCGCCGAAGCGGACCCGATCCTCGCGGTGCTCGAAGCCGGGGCGACCTTGACGGGCATCATGGAAGAGCTCGGCAAGTACCGCATCGACAATCCGATCGACGACATCACGAGTGCGCTCGTCAACGCCGAGATCGAGTCCGAGAAGCTCACCCAGCAAGAGCTCGCCTCGTTCTTCGTGCTGCTCGTGACCGCGGGCAACGAGACCACGCGCACCGCGATCGCCCACGCGCTGCACGCCCTGAGCGAGCACCCCGACCAGAAGGCGCGACTGATCGAGGACTACGAGGGTCTCGCCAAGACCGCAACCGACGAGATCGTGCGTTGGGCCTCGCCGGTGATCTGGATGCGGCGCACCCTCGCGCGCGACCACTCACTCTCGGGTTTCGAGTTCAAGGAGGGTGAGAAGGTACTGCTCATGTACAACTCAGCCAACCGCGACGAGGAGGCCTTCGAAGACCCCGACGTCTTTGACGTGGGACGCCACCCCAACGACCACTTCGGTTTCGGGGCTCCGGGTCCGCACTTCTGCCTGGGCGCCCACCTGGCGCGACGCGAGATCACCGTGATGTGGCGAAAACTGCTCGCCGAGACACCGAGCATCCACTCGACCGACGCGCCCGCACAGTTGGCGTCCAGCTTCGTCAACGGCATCAAGCGGCTTCCCTACGCCTTTTGAGACCTTTCGGCGACCGCCTCGTCGAAGGCTCGAAGGGCCCGCGGCCCCCAAACGGTGCCCGGACCGCCGTTCATCGCTATCGCCACGCCAATGGCTTCGGCGAGTTGCTGGCGCGTCACCGCTTGCTGGACCGCTCCCCTCGTGTGCGCGACGATGCAACCGTCGCATTCACGGGTGATCGCGATCACGGTCGCGAGCAGTTCCTTTACGCCGCGCGTCAGTTCCCCCTCGCGCATCGCCGCCGCGGCCGTCTCGGCGTGGCCTTTTAGGACGTCGGGAATCAACTCTCGAAGATCCTGGGCCGGTTGGCGCAGTTCCTCGCGAATAGTGTGCATGCTCTCCATGGTCACCTCCAAGGTGCATCGTAGCGACGGACACTCGGGCTTTCCTACTCGTAGGTAAATCGTGGACCGTTCCCTAGGATGATTTCGTGAGCGCCATCGACGACCTGCTGGCGAGGAACCGCGAGTACGTCGCTCGTCACGGTCATCGCGAACTACCCACCGAACCCCAGTTGCACTTGGCGGTCCTGACGTGCATGGACTCGCGACTCGACCTCTTTGGCGCACTCGGGCTCGACCTCGGCCAGGTCCACCTGATCCGCAACGCGGGCGGCATCGCGACCGACGACGCCGTTCGCTCGTTGCTGCTCAGCCAACGTCTGCTGGGGACCCGCTCGGTCATGGTCATCCACCACACGCGTTGCGGACTCGAGGCCTTCGAAGAGGAATCGCTCCAGCTCGACCTCGAACGAGAGTACGGCGTACGGCCTCCCTTTCGCCTGGGCGCCTACAGGGACGTCGACGCCGACGTGCGCGACACGGTGCGCAAGTTGCGCTCGAGCATCTTTTTGCTCGACACCGAGATCCGCGGCTTCGTCTTCAGCGTGGACGACGGCGACCTGCGCGAGGTCTCAGTCAAGAAGTAGCTTCTTGAAGCCCTGGCTCGTCAGGCTGAACCCGCGAGCGACGTAGAAACGGTGCGCGTCGACGCGCACGTTGCGGCTCGTGAGCTGCACGCGATAACAGCCCGCGTCGCGCGCGATCATCTCGGCGTAATCGAGTAGTAGTGCGCCGATTCCTTGACCTCGGTGGTCGCTTCGCACGTGCACGCTCTCGAGTTCACAGCACGACCTTCCCGCGTGTTGAAAATGCGTGAAGACGATCACCTGACACACGCCCACCACTTCGCCGTCAACCTCGGCGACCAGCACGTCGCCGCGTTGCGCTCGCGTGTCTTGCACGGCCTGCCAATAGTCCTCGAGGTGCGCGGGGTCCTCGTGGGCGGGATTGAGTGCGCCCGCCTGGATGATCGAGATGGCCATCTCGAGATCCTCGAAGGCAATGGGTCGGATGACGGTGGGCATCTACGGGCGCGGATCGATCGGTGTCATCACACCCACACTCGCTTCGACCGCCTCGGCCGCGTCCAGACACAGGTCCTCGCGAAAGAGGTCACCGATGATCTGCGCGCCAGTGGCAAAGCCGTTCGCCACGCCCGTCGGCACGCAGGCGGCAGGAAGGCCCAGCAGATTGGCGGGCATCACGAAGCGGAACAACTCGACGACTTTCATGGCCGAGTCCTTGCTCTCGATGTCAAAGCCGTGCGCGAAGGGGGGCTGGGTCCAGGTAGGGCCCACGACCAGCGGGTAGACGTCCATGAACTTTCGCCAGGCGCGCGCGATGGTGAAGCGCGCCTGGTGCATGCGTTGCAGCGACTCAGCGGTGGCGGGTGGAAACCCGATGTCGGTGAGTTCGAGGAACTTCTTGCCGCCGTCACCGATCACCGACAACAACAAGTCTTCGTCGACCTTGAGGCTGGACCAGATCAGTTCGGCCCACGACAGGTACGACTCGACGAGCATCGGTGGCTCGATCTCGTCCACCTCGTAACCGGCGGCTTCGAGGGCGCGACCCGCCACTCGCACGCCCTCGGCGACCTGGGGGTCAGTCGTACCGCCCGCGGGAGTAGGGACGAGCGCGACCTTTCGCGGTGCGGCCGGTCCGCGCAACGGCGCCCATAGCGTCAACGGGTCTCGGGGGTCGGCGCCCATCACGACTTCAAGACCGGTTCGCACGTCGCCGACGTGTCGAGCCAACACGCCCTGCACGAGCATAAGTTGACTGCTGAGCGGCATCTCGATCAACGCCGAGTCGTTGATCTGAGCGACGCGGCCTCGCGAAGGTTTGATCGAGCTGATCCCACACGCGTAGGCCGGATTGCGCAACGAACCGCCGATGTCGTTACCCAGACCAATCGGACTCATCCCCGATGCGATGGCGCACGCCTCGCCGCCCGATGAACCACCGACGGTGTAACCGCGGCGCCATGGATTGTGCGTTGAACCGTAGAGCGAAGACTCGGTGTTTATGCGCAGCCCGAGGTCGGGCATGTTCGTGCGCGCGAGCATCACGCCACCGGCCCCCCGCATGCGCTCGACGCTCGGCGAGTCGGTGGTGGCCATCAGGTCCTTCAGGGCCACCGTGCCCTCATTCGTGGTGTAAGTCGCCACGTCGATGTTGACCTTGACCGAGAACGGCACGCCGTGCAACGCGCCGAGCGGTGCGCCGGCCTTTAACTTCGCGTCGGCTCGGTCGGCCTCGCGTCGCACCTCGTCGGGACGGACTTCGACCACGGCGTTCAGCTCGCCGTTCACGACCTCGATGCGCGCTAGGTGGGCTTCGACGACCTCGCGCGAGGTGGTCTCACCGTCGCGGATCTTCTTGGCCAGTGACGTCGCCGACTCTTGCCATAACTCGTTGCCCATGTCGCCCCCAAAAACTCGTCTTGGAAGGTAGTTTGCCACGCCCGCGCGGGGCGTGATCAGCCGAATCGACCGAGGGTGTAATCGAGGGTGCGCGGGTCGTTGGGGTTGTTGAAGATCTTTTCGGTGGTGTCGAATTCGATGAGTTCACCTGCCCGGTCCTCACCCATGAGCAGGAACGCGCAGTCGTCCGAGATCCGAGCGGCCTGCTGCATATTGTGCGTCACGATCACGATCGTGACGCGCTCTTTCAAGGTGGTCATGAGCTCTTCGATCTTCAGCGTGGCGATGGGGTCGAGCGCCGACGTGGGCTCGTCCATCAAGAGGACCTCGGGGTCCATGGCGAGGGCGCGAGCGATGCATAGCCGCTGCTGCTCGCCGCCCGAGAGGTTTGACGCGGCGACCTTGAGGCGCGTCTCGACGCTGTCCCAGAGGGCCGCCGAACGAAGTGAAGTTTCGGCCGCCTCGTCGAGCAGCGACTTCTTCTTGATGCCGTTGAAGCGAAGTCCCGAGACGACGTTGTCGTAGATCGACATCGTGGGAAAGGGGTTCGGGCGCTGGAAGACCATGCCGACGCGCGTGCGCAGTTCGGTCACGGTCACGTCACCGCGATAGATGTCGGTGCCCTCGAGCAGGATCTGACCCGATACCTTGGCACCGGGGGTGAGGTCGTGCAAGCGGTTAAGGGCGCGCAGCAACGTCGTCTTGCCCGAACCCGAGGGACCGATGAGACTCGTCACGCGGTTCTTGGCGATGTCGAACGTGGCGTCACGCACGGCGACGCGACCGTTAAAGGACACCGCGACATCCTTTAGCTGCATCGCACTGTGGCCCGGCACGCGTTCGATGACGGCTTGCTGGTTGGTCGCTTGCGTTTCGGACATGATTTTCTCCATTAGTTACTCACCCTTTGCTTCCTCGAGGCCCAGATTCGAGCCGTAAGACTTAAAACGAATACGAACGCGACGAGCAGCAGCGCGGCTCCCCACACCTGGGCGCGCTGGCTGGGCCACTCGGACTTGGCGTTCTCGTAGATCGACAGGGGCAACGCCGAGACGGGATTGAGCGGTTGCCACGAGTTGAGGTAGCCGCCCCCGATGACCAAGAGGACGGGCGCCGTCTCGCCGATCGCGCGCGAGATTGCCAGGATCGAACCGGTCACGATCCCCGTGAGGGCCGAAGGCAACACGATGCGAAGCGACACCTTGTGGGGTTTGGCGCCCAGCGCCAGTCCCGCCTCGCGAAGGGTGTTGGGCACGTTCAAGACGGCGATCTCGGTCGAGAGCACGATCACCGGCAGCATCAGCACCGCGAGCGCGAACGATCCGGCGATCGCGGAGAATCCAACGTGCAGGTCCTGGAGGACGAAGGAGAAGGCGAACAACCCCATGAGGATCGACGGCGCGCCGGCCATGGTCTGAGCGATGATGCGAAGTGCGCCGGCGAACTTCGATGTCGACTCGGCGAGAAAGACGCCGACAAGGACACCGATCGGGATCGCCATGACGGCCGCGTAGACGTTGAGCGCGATGCTGCCGATGATGGCGTTCGACAGTCCGCCCGTGGCGTTGGGGGCGATGAGCGTCGGGGTGGCGGGAACCTTCGTGAAGAACGCTCCCGTCAACTGCGGAGCACCACGCTGGATCAATTGCCACAGCAGCAGCACGAGGGGCACCGCCGCGATGGCCAGGGCGAGCGCGCACAGGCTGGTCATGATTCGTGATATCAAGAGGCGTCGCGCCCGTGCGGCGTGCGAGACGCGGCGGATCTCCTCGCGCATGGACTGGCCGATTTCGATGGGCTCGTCAAGTTGGGTGAGGTCGTTCATACCTTGGCCAGGACCTTGCGTTGACGGCTGACGAGCCAGCGACTGACGAGCGAGAGGCTGAAGCTCAGAAGCATCAAGAGCACGCCGAGCGCCATCAGCGCCGAGATCTCGTTGCCCTGAGCCTCGCCGAACTCGGTGGCGATCCACGACGCGATGGACGTGCCGGGATCGAGCAGGTGGAACTGCACCTTGGCGACGCCACCGGCGATCAGCGCCACGGCGACCGTCTCACCGGTCGCGCGAGCGAGAGCGAGGAACGTCGCGCCGAACAGCCCGATGCGCGACGTGGGCAGTACCACTTTGCGGATGACCTGCCAGCGGGTCGCGCCGAGCGAGAGGCTCGCTTCAATGAGGTCCTGGGGTACGACGGCGATCACCTCGCGACTGATCGCCACGAAAGTCGGCAGGATCATGACGCCCAAGACAATCGCCGCCAACAGCAGCGACGGCCCGTACTGCTGGCTGGGATCGCCGAACAGCGTGCGCGCGAACGGCCAGGAGTTTAACCAGGGGTCGACCGACTTGTACATCCACGGCGCGAGGACCAGGTAGCCCCAGAGGCCGTAGACGATGCTCGGAACCGCGGCGAGCAGTTCGACCAGCGTGGCGACGATGTTACGCAGGCGTCGGGGTATGAAAAAGACGATGGAGATCGAGGTGCCGAGCCCGATCAGGACGGCGATCACCAGAGCGATCAGCGACGTCTCGAGGGTTCCCACGATCATGGCGAGTCCGCCAAAGGGACCGGTGGGTGACTGCCACCCGCTGCCGGTGATGACCGTGGCGGGGTGGTGCAACCAGGTCGGCAACGACTTCTGGAGGATCGAGCCCACGAAGCCGACCGACACCGCGGCAAACACGACGCATGCCGCGAGCAAGACGTAGTGGTACCACGTGCGCGAGGTGGTGGAGGAGCCGAACTCCTCCACCACCTGGCCGTGTATTGCTAGGTCGGAGACCGATTCTTCAATCATGCGTTACTGAACTCTTCTCCTGACCTAGTTGCTCGTTACGACGCTGCTACGACGCCTGGTTCAACAGAACCGTGCCGTTGTAGGTGACCTGCTGCAACTGCGCGCGAGCGTACGCCTGGACCGCGGCGGGCAGGGGCACGTAACCCTCGCCCTGAGCGATCCCCCGGTTCTGGGCGTAGTGCGTCTCCCAGTCGAGGTACTTCACGACGGCTTCGCCGGTCGCCTCATTCGGCTGAGCCTTCAGAACGAGAGCCCAGCTGTAGGTAGCGAACGGCCACACGTTGTTGCCGGGCTCGTTCACGATCGAGAAGCTGTCGGGGGTGATGTGCGTACCGGCCGCGGAAGCCGCGTTGGCGATCTCGGCCAAGGTCGGCTGGAGCCACTGACCGTTCTTGTCCTGCAGCGAAGCCGTCTGAATGGCGTCGTTGCCCGGGATGAGCACGTAGCTGTACTCGACGTAACCAATCGATCCCAGGGTGTTGACGATGTCCTGGGCCAAGGCCGCGTTGTTCGCAGCGGCCAGGACGTTGGTGGCACCCCACGCTGCGCCAGTGCCTTCCATGACGTTGCCACTGGCATTCTGGGTCGCGTTACCGGCCTGGTGCAACCAGTCGGTGAAGGCGTAGGTCGTGCCCGAACTCGCGCCACGGTAGATGACCTTGATCGTGTCACGCGACTCGTTATTGGTGCCGAGGGCCGCGAGTGCCTTACCAACGCCCGAGCTCGCACCACCGTTGGTCGCCACGATCGTCGGGTCCGACCACTGCGTGACCGTGCCGTTGTAGATGGCGGCGACTTCGGCTGCGGTCAACTTGACGTTGTCAAATCCCGCACCGAGGTTGTAACCAACCACGCCGCCACCCAGGATGTAGGGCACTTGGGCGTAGTTTGCCTCGGTCGCGCCACTGGGTAGCGTGCCCGCCGTGGGCGTCATGGGCTGGTCGGAGAAGCCGATGTTGACCGATCCGTTCGTGATGTCGGTGCGTCCGGTGCCCGAACCCGCGGCCGGGTAGGAACTGAACGAGACTTTGCCACCGGCGCTGTAGGCGCTCGAGCCACTCGTTGTGGCGCCCACTTCGGGTGCGTCAAAGGATGAACCGTTGATCGCTAATGAAGCGGTGCCGGGAACATTGAGGTCCGTGTCGCCGGCGATACCCGTGCCCTGGAGACTCGGCTTGGTCACCGTGAAACCCTTCGGGCAGGCCTTCGTGGTAACCCGAGCGGTCTTCAGTGCCGTAGCGGTCAACTCGTAACAAGTGTGCGGTTTGACTTTGGGTTTGGCTGTAGCTGCGGCGGGCAAACTGACCACCGCGAGCAGACCAGCGACGGTCAGCGTCGCTGCCGTCATTGACCTGAGTGTCTTATTCATTCTGAACTTTCCTCCTAAAGAAAGTGATTCGTTGATGGCTAAGTGAACTGCGAACGACCTACGCCGTGAGCGAATCTTTTTGCCATAGACGAACTTAGGAATGGAAAGTGAACGGGGCGTGACGCCCGCGAAGGTTCAAAGTGAAATGTTGAGGAAGTTCTGAAACCTAGCGAATCAGGGGATTCTCAGTCACAACAGCTGTCGCGCCACCCGCAGGACCCGCACCGGAAATGGGCGTGCTCGGCGCCGAGGACCGACCCACACAGCGGACACTCCTCGAAGGTGGCGAAGCGACTGGTGCGCTCGGCTTCGAGTCGCGAACTCTCGCCATTCGCGAGGGTTTGGGCGTCGTCCATCGAGCAATTATGGATGCTCAGCCTCTTCGGGTCGTCGATGGTCGTGGTGGATTAATAATTTGTCGCGAATCTGGCCTAAAGTACCCATGGGGGAACGTTCTCGTTCAAGGCAGGCTTTGATGCGCATAGGTGTTCTTACCGCTGGTGGCGATGCGCCTGGTCTGAACGCGGCGATCCGCGGGCTGGGCATGATGGCCTTTCGCGACGGGCACGAATTAATAGGCATCGCTAACGGCTGGGCCGGGCTCGCGGGCGATTACTCGGGACGGGCGCTCGCCCCCGAAGAACTGAGCGGCATCGTCGGACAGGGCGGCACCCTGCTCGGCACGGCTCGCTACAACCTCGACGACCCCAAGGGCGGACGTGAACGGGTCCTCGACGCGCTGGGCCGACACCTCGACGCCCTCGTCGCCATCGGCGGCGACGGCACCCAGCAGATCTCCAATTGGCTGGCCGAGCGCGGCGCGCCGGTCATCGGCGTACCCAAGACCCTGGACAACGACCTGGTGGGTACGGACTACTGCATTGGCTTTGACACTGCGGTGAGCATCGTGGCCGAATCCCTCGACCGGTTGTACACGACCGCCGCCTCACACCACCGGGTGATGGTGGTCGAGACCATGGGACGAGCGACGGGCTGGGTCGCGGCGATGGGGGGCCTCGCGGGCGGCGCGGACCTTATTGTCATTCCAGAATTCCCCCTCACCATGGATCAGATCATCGCGCACTTGGTGAAGCGGCGCAGTTCGAACAACGCGTTCTCAATCGTCGTCGTGGCCGAGGGCATCAACCTCGAGACGCTTGGCTGTGCGGTGCACGACGAGGTCTCCACCGAGGGCATCGGCGGCGTGCGACTCGCCACGAGGGGCGTCGGCCAATTCGTCGCCGCCCAGATTGACGCCCACGGTGGCTTCGAAGTTCGCACGACGGTTCTCGGGCACCTCCAACGCGGGGGAAGTCCTAGTGCCTACGACCGTATCTGGGCCACGCGCGTCGGCGCCGCCGCCTACGACGCGGTGGTCGCGGGCAAGTTCGGCATGATCCCGGTCGTCCAGGGCAACCAAGTCGAACTCGCGCCACTCTCCACGGTCGCCACGGGCCAGCGCAAGGTTCCGCGCGAGCTCTACGACCTGTGCGCCGCGTTCTTCTAGAAGGAACCAGTTCCTAGATCGGTCCAAGTTTCCCGACCCGGTAGTGCTTGCGGCACAACACCTGGTAGTGCACGACACCGCGCACGACGTCACCGGTCACGAACTGGTTGCCCTCGCGCGCCACGACCCCGTTGACGATCCTCGCGTTGCAGCGACCTTTGGCGCCGCACCAACACGATGAGGTGAGGGGAAGTTCGTGGGCCCAGTCGGCGATGGCGAACAGCCGTGCCGAACCGGGGAACACGTTGAGGAGAAAATCCGCCGAGAGTCCAAAGGCGTGCACGTCGATCTGGTCGTCGTCGACGGCCATCGCGAGCTGATCGACTTGCCCGACGCTTGCGAACTGCACCTCGTCGATCACGAGAATGTTCATGCCCTCGCGCACGAGTCGAGCGACGTGCTCGGTGAGGTCGCAACCGGGCGCAACCGCCTCGGCGTGCGCCTCGATGCCGATGCGACTCGTGACCATGCCATCGTCACTTCGGTCCCCGAACGTCCACAGCGCCACGTCGCTTCGCCCCTCGCGAAGCTGCCAGCAGAGTTGGAGCGCCAACGTCGACTTGCCGGCCGCCATTGTTCCGTAGGTGAATGTCAGTTCCGCCATGTCCATCCCTCGTCGTGACCGAACCACGATACCTTCTGGACCCGGCGATCCTCGGCGTACGCCTGGTGGACCTCACTAGATTGTTCGCATGAACCACGTCGTGCGATCAATCGCCTACATCCGCAACGAGCGAAGCGAAGCGCTCGACGACAACTGGGACGACGTCATCAGTACCGTCGAGCTCGCCCAGGACGTGCCGGGTGACGCGCTGCGCGGTCTCGAGGATTTCAGCCACGTCGAGATCGTCTTCTACGCCGACTGGGCCGAGGAGGTCCCACCGGGGCCGTGGCACCGACACCCGCGCGGCAACGCCGAGTGGCCCGACGTGGGGGTGTTCGCCCAACGAAACAAGGACCGCCCGAACCGCATCCTGCTCACGACCGTGGCCATCGACTCAATAACGGATCGTTCGATCACGGTGCGCGGCCTGGACGGCATCGACGGAACACCGGTGCTCGACATCAAGCCGGTGTTTCGCTGGAGCATGCCACGCGGAAAACTACGCGTACCCGCGTGGAGTGAACAGCTGGGCGAGAACTACTTCTAGTTGGGGTTCGCGTCGACGAAGTCGTTGAGCACCCTGGCGAGCTCGGGACCTCTTTCCTCTTGGAGGAAGTGCCCCCCGCCTTCGATGGTGACGTGGGCTTGACCCTTCGTGCCGGGCACCACGGCGAGGAACTTTCGATCGGCGCCCTTGGTGATCGGATCGCTGTCCGAATAGCAGCAGAGGAAGGGCTTGTCGAAAGCGGCGAGCACGGCCCAGGCCGCGACGTTCGCGTCGTGGGCGGGGTCCTCGGGCGACGTCGGCACGAGTAGCGGGAATTGTCGAGCGCCCTCCTTGAACGAGTCGTCGGGGAATGGTGCGTCGTAGGCCGCGACGACTTCGGGGGCGAGACGGTTCACGCAACCACCCGACACGATGCCACCCACGTGCAAGTCGGGCGTATTCTGGCTGTACTCCTGCCACATGAGGAAGGCCTCGCTCATGGGCTCGTCGCCCGTCGGCAGGCCACCGTTGCCAATGGCGACCCTCGCGAATCGCTGCGGGTGCTCGCCGACCAGGCGAAGTCCGATGAGGCTCCCCCAGTCCTGGGCGAAGAGGGTGACCGACGTGAGGTCCAGTCGATCGAACAGCAATTCACGCGTCCACTCGACGTGACGGGCGTAGGTGTAATCACTGCGCAGCGACGGCTTGTCCGAACGACCGAAGCCCACGAGGTCCGGCGCGACGACTCGCCGACCCCGCGCGACCAGGCCCGGGATCATGAACCGGTACAAATAGGACCAGCTGGGCTCGCCGTGCAGCAAGACAACAACCTCGCCGTCTCGTGGTCCCTCGTCCAGGTAGGCCATGCGCAGGTCCTCGCCACCGTTGGGATCCTTGATGAACGCGTACGGCGCCGCGAAGGGGAAGTCGGGAAGGTCGTCGAACCTATCGTCAGGTGTGCGAAGTCGGTCCATGTCTCTCAGCTTTCTCTCGAGGCGTGACTACTGGCGAGGTTACGACAAACGAAGCGCTAGTAGACCTTCGCCAGGGCCGCGCTCACCACGTCGCGCCCAGGGCACGTCGCGGGACCCAGCTGACCAATCGCGATCGACGCGGCGATGTTGGCGCGCTGCGCCGCCTCCAGCAGGTTCGTTCCCCGCGATATCTCGGCGAGCAATACCCCGTTGTGCACGTCGCCTGCACCATTGGTGTCCACCACTTCGGTGGGCACGGCTCGCACGTGCAGGGTGGACTCCTTGGTGCGCGCGACGTAGCAGCCTTCGGCTCCGTCACGAATGACGACACCCCGGCGACCAGTGCGCGCGAGCAAACGCTGCGCCACTTGGCTCACGTCGAAATCACCGGCGAGTGACCTCGCTTCGTGTGCGTTACACAAGAACCAATCGGTCCGAGCAAGGACCTCATTTAGTAACTCAAGGGGTATGTCCATCACGCGCGGACCGGGATCGAAGGCGACGCAGATCGCGTCGGACAGGGTGCGCAACCACGTGATGACCTCGCCGGCGATCTCGGGGTAGACGAAGTCGTAACCCGACATGAAAAGGACATCCCCGTCGAACAATTCAACGGCCGCCAAGTCGCTCGCTCGAAGTCTTCCTTCGGCGCCCGGAGACGTGACGAAGGTTCGTTCGCCGTCGTGCTCAACGAGGACCAGGCACAAACCAAGGTCGACGTCGGTCTTCGGCGCGATGGGTGCGTCGATCCCCTCTTCTTGAAGCGCCCGGCGCGCGATGTCGGCGAAGGGACCGCTCCCTAACTGGCCAAGGTACGTGGCCGTCATGCCCTGACGCGCCGCGGCGCTCAGGGCGTTGAACCCACCGCCGGCCGTGACTAGTTGACTGGCTGCGAGTTCGTCCAATCCCCGCTCGGGCAGCGCGGCCACTTTCAAGACCACGTCAATCATGATGGTGTCCAGGCCGAGAAATCGGGGGGACGAAGTCATGTGCGACTCACTCTATCGGCGTGCGAGGAGAAGTTCACGAGCCACGCTCGCGAGGTCCAGGTGATTGGTACGCTCGACTTTTTCGACGGCCCACGACGGGAACGCGTGTCGCCCACGCAGGGCGCCACTCATGGCGCCAGTCATGGCGCCGATCGTGTCGGTGTCGCCGCCGAGCGACGCGGCGACGCGACAAGCCATCCACCCGTCGTCACGATTGGACACCATGACCGCGAAAGCCGCCGGTACGGACTCCTCACTGGCGAGACTCGTCCCGATGTCTGTGCCGATCGCTTCGATGAGTGCGGCGCCCGTCAGCCGTCGTCCTATTGCGACAGCCTGTTGGATGCGCTCGCCGACGAGGCCTGCACCACTTGCCCCGAACTTCGTTTCGACCACTTTGGCCGCTTTCAGCGCCACGGCGAGCGCATCGTCTAACGACGCACCGTCGATGCCAGCACTGATGGTGGCGGCGACCGCGGCGGCGCCGCTCAGGGCCACGGCCGTGTTGTGCGTGAGGGCACTCACCTCGATCACGCGGTTGACCAAGGCGTCGACGTCGGCGCTCGATGAAATGATGCCCACCGGGGCGATGCGCATCGCGGCACCGTTGGTCGTACCGGACCTTCCCGACACCGCGGGATCCACGCCCGATTCGATATTGACCAGGGCCAGCTTGGTGGACGGACCGAGCAGGTCCAAAAGTCCGCGCTGGCGAACGTCCTGCTCCCAGCGGACGAGGCGACGCGCGTAGTGACGAACATCGAACTTTTCACTGGACGCCAGGAGTTCTTCGGCGAGTATCAACGCCTGTTCGGTGTCGTCGGTGATGGTCCCAGCGGCGAGCCCCGGCGCGAAGGGATGATCCGGGCGCGAGGTGTGGAATGTCGTGAGTATCACCTCGAACTGAGCAACGATCTCCTCGCGCGTCAGTGACTGCGTGGGCATGCCCAGCGCGTCACCAATGGCCAGACCCGACAGCGCCGCGTAGGCGCGCTCGTTCTCGATGCGTTTGTCGCACGAGCGATCTTCGGTCACTGTCCTCAAGGTACTCTCAATATTCTTCTTCACCCGACGGCGTCTCGAGCCAATGAACAAGCCAATGAATACGTCGCGAAAGCGGTGGACCCGATGAAACATCTGCCTAAAATCGGTCCAACGATTTTCCAGCGTCCCGAGGAGGACTAGTGAGCGAAGAACTCGCCGAGATACTTGGCACGGGAGGCGGGGCCGCCCTTCGAGTAGAGGGAAACGGCATCAACGTCATCGGCGAGGGCGAGCGCAAGGGAAGCCCTCGCGAACTCTTCTGGCCCTGGTTCGGCGCCAACGTTTCGGTGCTGGGACTGGGCTACGGCGCCTACGTCTTCAGCTTTGGCATCTCGTTTTGGCAGGCGATCGTGGTGGGCCTGATCGGCATAACCGTGAGTTTCTTGCTTTGTGGCGTCATCGCCATTGCGGGAAAACGAGGTTCCGCCCCGACCATGGTTCTTAGCCGCGCCGCCTTCGGGATTCGAGGGAACCGCCTTCCTTCGTTCATCTCCTGGCTGTTGTGCGTGGGCTGGGAGACGTTCCTCATGGTCATCGCCGTACTCGCCACGTCCACGGTCTTCAACCGCCTGGGCTGGGGCGGGGGCACGAGCACAAAAGTCGTGGCGCTCGTCGTCATCGGTGCTCTGATCGTGGGTGGCGGCGTCATGGGTTTTGACCTCATTATGCGCATGCAGGCGGTTATCACGGTGGTGACCGGCGTGCTCACCGTCTTTTTCATCATCCTCACCCTGAACCACATCAAATGGCACGTGGTCTCGCACATTCCCTCGGGTTCAGCCCAACACCTCATTGGCGCGCTCGTCTTTGTGATGACGGGTTTCGGACTCGGTTGGGTGAACGCCGCCGCGGACTATTCGCGTTATTTGCCCCGCAACGCCTCGACCAAAGGTGTCGTCTGGTGGACGACGTTCGGCTCATCCATTGCGCCACTCATCCTGCTGCTCTTTGGCCTGCTGCTCGCCGGATCGTCACATACGTTTACCAACGACGTGAACGGCAGCGTCTACGGACCCGTCGGTGCCCTCGCGACCATCCTGCCCACGTGGTTCCTGGTGCCCTTCGCCATCGTCGCCATCCTGGGACTGGTGGGCGGCGCGGTGCTGGACATTTACTCGTCGGGACTCTCCCTGCTCTCCGCTGGGCTCAAGATCCCGCGCTACGCCGCCGCCGGCGTGGACGGGGTCATCATGATGATCGGCACCGTGTACATCGTCTTCGTGTCGGGGAACTTCATCTACCAGTTCGAGGGTTTCCTCATCACGGTGGGCGTACTCATCGCGGCGTGGTGCGGGGTATTCCTCGCGGACCTGCTGCTTCGAAGGAGGGACTACTCCGACGTCGACCTCTACAGCCCTTCGGGTCGCTACGGCGACGTACGACTCGTCCCTATTTTCACCATCGTCGTCACGAGCTTCATTGGCTGGGGCCTGGTCACCAACACTTACGCGAACTGGCTGACCTGGCAGGGCTACCTCTTAAAGCCACTAGGACTTGGTGGCAAGACCGGTGCCTGGGCCTACGCGAACTTGGGCGTCCTCGCCACCCTCGTGCTCAGTTTCATAGCGACACTGTTGTTCGACCGCAAGACCGTCGTCGATCAAGAATCCTTGGCTGTCTAGGCGGACGTCAAAGTGCTGATCCACTCTTGGGTCGTGAGCACGTTCGCCTGACGGATGAACACCTTTTCGGTGAGCACCCGATGAACCTCGGAGTCTTGATCAGCGCAGCCGTCACTCAATACCGTGAGGGCAAAGTCGAGGTCCGCCGCCTGGCGAAGCGTCGACAGGACGACGCCGCTCGTGGCGATTCCGCTCAGGACGAGTGAATCAATATTGTTGGCGCGCAGTACGACGTCAAGGTCGCTGCCCGCGAAGGCACTGACCCGGCGTTTGGTGACCAGCAACTCGCCGGGCCGAGGAGCGAGGCGCTCGTGAATCTGTGTTGCGTGCGTCGACTCATCCATCGAGAGCGACCCGGCGAGTGCGGCGAATGACTTGTTCCTCGAACTCACTTCAGGGGCGCCTTCACGAAACGCGACACGCACGAACACGACAGTCGTGCCATTCGCCCTCGCCGCACCAAGCGCTGCGCTCAGCGTGTCGAACAGCGGCTCAACGTTCCCGGCGTAGCGCTCAACGATGCCATTCTGCATGTCCATGATGAGCAGTGCTTGATTGCCCACTGGTGACTCCATTTCCTGTTCGCGTCTATTTTGCCAGCGACTTCTCGAGATCCACGATATTCGTGAACTGCGAAGACAGCGACGCGATGTCAGTCTTGAGTTTGGCGCTCGTGAGCGACGACTTCTTCTTTTCCAAGATGTCATTCTCCGCCTTGCACACGGTTGTTTGCGTTTTCGCGAAGGTCACGAGAAGGTCGTTGAACTGCTGGTTCGGGCCGTTCGCGTCCTTGATTAGGGCCGCGGCGTCCTGTTCGAGATCGAGATTGGTCGCGACGTCGGTCGCCGCGCCCGAGGTCTTCGCACTCACCACTTGGGTTTCGATCTGCATCGTGTAGAGCACCGCCACCGCACCGACACCCCAGTCGGCGAAGAGGACTTTGCTCCCCGCGACGACGCTGGTCATGAGATAGATGTCCGAACCGACATTGGCTGACTCGTAGTACAAGATTCCCGTGTTGCGAGTAACTTCATTCGACGTCGTCTGGCTCGAGTACACGGCATAGACCTTGGCGAGTGATTTTACGTCGGCGACGAATTTCTTCAAGATCGGGCGCTGCGCGCTGGGAGCCTTGGACGGCTGCAGCGCGACCGCCTCACCTTCGAGATAGTTCATTGCCAAGGTAGCTTTCTTGCCTTCTGCCGACTTGTCCTTCTTGCACGCGGCAGTGCTACAAAAGAAGTACCCACGGATTGTATTGACGCTCGCGAAACCGTTCGCGATGATCTCCTTCAAGGGACTCGACGATGCCGCTGCTGAAGCCTCGCCCACTGGTACTGCGATAACGCAAACACCCAGTATCGCTGTCAAGATGATTCTGAATAGATAGTGTGCCGAAGTTCGGGGTTTCATAGTGCTCTTTCCGTCATCCAACCTTAAACGGTCGGCCACGGGGCCAAATCCGAGAAGGTCGGGAACCCGTTCAAAGTAGAAGAAGGCAACGAGCAACGTAGAGTTGGTTTCAAACGAAGGAGACATCATGTTGATCGTGACGACCAATGACTTACCCGGCTACAAGATCACCAAAGTGATCGGCGAGATAAACGGTCTTACTGTTCGAACTCGCAACGTCGGTGCGCAGATCGGTGCGTCGCTCAAGGCCTTGGGTGGTGGCGAGTTGCGTGGCCTCACCAAGCAACTCCAGGAGTCGCGCGAAGAAGCATTGAACCGACTACGAGATGCCGCCGAGGCCGTGGGAGCCAACGCCGTGCTCGCCATGCGTTATGACTCGAACGAACTGGCGGGAACCTTCCAGGAGATACTCGCGTACGGCACCGCGGTGGTGGCCGAAGCGCTGGCGTAGAGCGTCCCTGCGCCAACGAGTGTTCCTCAACTCTCGAAGTGGTCAACCAGCAAAGTCTCGACGCGCGCTCGCCAGTCGAGCGACGGGTCAAAGTGAACCGCGTTCCACTGCGCTCGCTGCGCGCTGCGTACGTTGGCCGGTGAATCGTCGACCAAGACAACCCGATGCTTGTCTAAGGGCAGTTCGAGCTCTTGGCCGGCTGCGATGAAGAAGTACGGGTCACTCTTGATGCGGCCAATTTGGGCCGAGTACACGAAGCCGTTCAGGGGTAGAAGCGCGGCGAGTCTCTCCTTGAGGAATTTGGCCCGCCGATGTTCCTGATTGGTGGCGATGGCTATCGAGACTCCACGTCGCGCGTAGTCGCTCGCCCACTTCACGACGTCGCCGTTGGGAACGAAGTCAGCCTCAAACCAACAGTGCAACGCCTCATCAACGTCGATGTCCCAGCGCAGACGACGTAAGGCCTCAGCGAGCGAGGGGACGACGTCACGCATACCGGCGACGATTTCGTCCCAAAACGGTACGAAGAATTCTTCGCGCAGTGCATCGGCGTTGACGTTGAAACGTTCGGAGAACACTTCCATCCAAGAACCGAGGCCTCCTCGACCCGAATCAAGAAGAACGCCGTCAACGTCAAGAACGAGCCAGGCCTTACTGAGAGATTCCTTAGTGGTGGGGCTCTTTTCCATCTGCAGAGATTACGATGGAATTGGTCTCATCGATCAGTCGCTGATTGGTCTGTGTTCCATCTCGTTAGGCAGCTCGTGCCCCGAGAGCAAGTAGTGTGCTTGGCGCAATGACGATTGGCGCCCTAGCCTTTGGTCGGATCGGGCGGCGAAAGATCATGTGTCCAGTTCTAAGTAGTGGAGGAACAATGACGAAAATTCAAACTTTGCGAGTCGGCTTCGGAGTGTTCGTGACGGCCGCCTTACTGGTGGGCAGCGGTGTCTTGAACGCCGGTGCCGCCCCGGGACCCAAGTTGAAGGTAACTCCCTCGACGAACTTGAGGAATGGCGAGACCGTGAAGGTGAGCGGTACTGGCTTTAAGAAGGGTGACTTCGTCTACGTCGTGCAATGCCTCGTTGGCGCCAAGGGCGGTGCCCAGTGCAACGAACTCGGCGCGACGCCGGCCACGATTAACGCAAAGGGTGTCTTGCCGGTCACTTCCTTCAAGGTGAGTACCGGCAGCATCGGAGGCGGCACGTGCGGCACGAAGCCCTCAAATCTCAAGAAGTGCGACGTCAGCGTCGGTAACGCGCAAGGCAAGGATTCAGCCGTCTTCCCGGTCGTCTTTAAATAGGGGTTCGTGGCCGGGGATCTTCGTGGGCACTACGAATCCTCCCCAGCCGACGAGTGAATTAGAGACGTCGCGCGCTGAAGGGTCGTCGGAGCTAGGACCACCGAAGTTTGAAGGAGCGTATGGAGAACCCTCGTAGGTGGCGGGGAATACCCGAGATGTACAGCGACGCGCAGGCGTATTCAGAACGTCGGGGGTTTTCGACCCACTTCGGTTTCTTGGCCCTGCTCGCCATACTTTTCCTCACGTTCTTAGACAACACGATCATCAGCGCGGTGCTGGCGAACGTGCAGTCCGACCTGCACGCAGGTATCGCGGACCTGCAGTGGATTGTGGGGGCCTACGCCCTCACGTTCGCGAGTCTGATGCTCATCTGCGGTTCACTCGGTGACAATTACGGCCGTAAACGCATCATGCTCATCGGCGTCGGGGTGTTCTGTGCGGGTTCGATCGTCTGCGGCCTGGCAACTTCCTCAACCATGCTCATCATCGGCCGGGTCATCATGGGCGTCGGCGCCGCTGCATCGGAGCCAAGCACGTTGTCGATGATCCGACACATCTACCCCGAACACCGTCAACGCGCCCGTGCGCTGGGTTCGTGGGCCGCCGTGTCAGGGCTCGCCCTCGCCATGGGCCCGGTGATCGGCGCCTCGCTGGTGGGCGTCGACTCGTGGCGCGCCATCTTCTGGGCCAATCTCTTCTTCGGTCTGATCGCGATGATCCTCGCGGGCATAATGCTTCCCGAGAGTGCCGACCCGACGCGCACGCGACCCGACTACGCGGGATTCGTCGTCGCCGCCATCGTGCTCGGCACCGCGACCTTCGCCACCATCGCCGGCGAGACCGCGGGCTACTTCGCCAGTTGGATCATCGCGCTCTACGTGATCAGTGGTGCGGCTCTGCTGGTATTCGGTTACGTCGAACACCGAGTGAGCCACCCCATGGTCAATCTGTCGTATTTCCGACGACGTCCATTCGCGGGTTCGACGTTCATTGCCTTCGCGAGCTACTTCTCGATCTTCTCCATATTCTTTTTCGTCGCGCTCTATCTCGAGATAGTGGCTTCGGTCAGTGCGTACAACCTCGCGCTGGATTTCCTCCCGCTACTGGCGGGCATGGTGATCGCGTCGCTCTACGCCGGCCGCTGGGTCGGGGCCGTGGGTACGAGGGTTCCCATGATGACGGGTTGTGTCATCGCCGCCGTGGGGGTCCTACTCACGGACATCTTCATTGGGCCCGGCGCCGATATCAGCACCGTGGGTTGGACTATGGGCATCGCGGGCATTGGCTTTGGCACGCTCGTCGTGCCGGTCACGTACTCGGCGCTCGCGAGCATCCCCGCCGCCCATTCGGGCATGGCCGCCTCGACGACCAACACGAGCCGTGAACTTGGCGCCGTCGCGGGCGTGGCGATTCTGGGTTCGATCGTGAACGGGCAGTTGACCGTCAACTTGACGTCGCGATTGATCGCAATCGGCATACCCGCCCAATTCCGTACTGAGATCATTACCGACGTTTCCTCTGGTTCGATCAGCGCCCAGGCGAAGGGCCTGAGCGGAAGAAGCAGCAAGGCGGTAGCCCTCATCATTCACAAGGTCGTGCGCGCGGCCTACGCGGCCTTTACCCATGGCCTCAACCTTGCGCTCACGATCTCCTTCGCGCTCTTGCTGCTCTCGGCGGTCGTTTCTTACGTGACGGGCACCAAGGACGGCACGCAGATGTACCCCGAAGACTCCCCATGAGGTCGGTGGCCATCAAGGACGACCACGAGCCGCTCAACTAGTCGAGCGGCTCGAACTCGGCGGTGAAGTGACGCAGCGCCAGAGGTTCGCGAACCATCCGATACCCACGCAGATTTGATGCGTCCTGGGCGACCGCTTTCACCACTTCGATGACGTAGTCAATGTGGCTCTGGGTGTAGGTTCGACGCGGAATCGCCAAGCGCACCAGTTCCATGTCCGCCGGCTTCTCGGTGCCGTCGGGTTGACGCCCGAACATTACACTGCCGATCTCGCAGCTGCGGATGCCTCCTGTGATGTAGAGCGCGACGGCGAGGGACTGACCGGGATACTGCAACGCGGGGATGTGGCTCAGCAGCGCTCGCGCGTCGATGTAGACGGCGTGACCGCCAATGGGCTTGACAACGGGCACACCCGCGGCGTCGAGCGCGTCGCCGAGGTACGCGGTTGACCTGATTCGATAGCGCAGATAGTCGGGGTGCACCGCTTCTCTAAGGCCCTGCGCGATGGCTTCGAGGTCGCGGCCGGCGAGTCCGCCGTAAGTCGGGAAACCCTCAGTGAGTATCAAGACGGTGCGACAGCGCTCGGCCAGGTCATCGTCGTTGAGCGCGAGCCACCCACCGATGTTCCCGAACGGGTCCTTCTTGGCGCTCATGGTCATGCCATCGGCGAGCGACGCGATCTCTCGCACGATATCGGCGATCTCCCGATCGCCCTGACCTGGCTCGCGCTCGTGGATGAACCATGCGTTCTCCGCGAATCGGCACGAGTCGAGGAACAACGGCACGCCGTAGCGGTGGCACGTCTCGCTCACCGCGCGGATATTCGCCAGTGACACGGGTTGACCTCCGCCGGAGTTGTTCGTAATCGTGAGGAACACGACGGGCACGTCGTCGCGCTGCGCAGCAAGAAGCTTCTCCAATTCGGCCACGTCCATGTTGCCCTTGAAGGGGTGAACCGTCGAGGCCTCGCGCCCCTCGGCGATCAAAAGGTCGACCGCTCGCGCGCCCGAAGCCTCGACGTTGGCTCGCGTGGTGTCAAAGTGTGTGTTGTTGGGTACGATTCGCCCGTCGCCGCCCAACACCGAGAACAGGATCTTCTCGGCGGCCCGGCCCTGGTGGGTTGGTATGACGTGCTTGAACGGAAAGAGATCCTTCACCGCCGCCTCGAATCGAAACCAGGACGGCGATCCGGCGTAACTCTCGTCACCTTGCTGTATCGCGGCCCACTGATCGCGCGACATCGCGCCAGTTCCCGAGTCAGTCAGGAAGTCAATTAGGACATCGGTCGCGTGCAGATTGAAGAGGTTGAAACCAGCGTCCTCGATCGCGCGGCGCCGGTCGTCCGACGTCGTCATGCGCAGCGGCTCGACCGAATGGATTCGGAAAGGCTCGATGATCGTTGAGAAGGAAGACTCCATCGTTCGATGGTAACTCTGGGCTTTCGTTGCAGCCCCATGACTTAAGTCACGGAATCGGGCGCGATCAGCGACGCCGTAACGTCAAGAAACCGTCATATCGCTGTCCTTGGTGAGCCGTTATTCTCATGGACAATGAATGTGCCCGCGCGCGCGTCTCTTCGACTGACCACTCGAATGATCATCTCCCTGGGAGTTGTCCTCGCGCTGCCGCTACTGCTCATCACCACCGCGACGGGCTCGGCCCCGACCACCACGACTTCCAGTACGTCGACGACGTCGACCATTCCCGGTACGACGACCACGTCGGCACCCGTCAACACGGTGCTGCCCTGGCCCGCGCAGGACAGCGCGGCCGTTGCCATACCGAGCCTCGAGGTGAGCGCGGGTTCACCGAACCAACCTCGAGTGCCCATTGCCAGTCTGACCAAACTCATGACCGCCTGGGTGGTGCTCCAGAAGATCCCGTTGGCCGTCGGCCAAATCGGCTCGTGTCTGACGGTCAACGCCCAGGACGTGGCCTTCTTTCATCAGAACTTGTCCATTCAAGAATCCACCGTCAAGATCGTCGTGGGCGAAAGATTGTGCGAGAACACCTTGTTCCGGGGACTCTTCGTGCACTCGGCGGGCGACTACGCCGAAATGCTGGTTCGACTCACCGGTATGAACAACGCAGCTTTTCTGAAAGCCATGAACGCCGACGCCACGGCACTGGGTCTGAGCCAAACGCACTACGCGGACTACACCGGCATTTCGACGGGTGATCTTTCAACCGCGCAGGACGTCGCCACTCTTACCGTTGACTTGATGACCAGCCAGCCCTTCATCGATTCGATCGTGTCGCTCACTAAAGTCCACCTGCCCGTCGCTGGTTGGGTTGGCTCGTACACGCCCTACATTGGGTCCGACGGCGTGGTCGGCGTGAAGTCCGGCTACACCTTGGCCTCGGGCGGATGCGTCGCCCTGGCCATCAACGTGACGATCGGTGGCGTCGTCGTACCCACCTACGAAGTGGTGCTCAGCCAACCGGGTGCCAACGCGCTCGACGTCGCTGGAGCACACGCACTCCAACTCATGCGTGCGTTGCGACCGTCGTTGACCTTGGTGAGGGTAGCCGAAGTCAAGACCGTTGCGTGGATTGGCTCGCCGAGTTTGGTCACGCCAACGACGACCACCACGACCACTACGACGACTTCCAGCACGACCACCACGATTCCCACGATCTAGTTTGATGAGCCGACGGCCTACTGTCCTTGGGCCGCGTTCGCTCTCGAGGGGGACCGCAGGCCGGGCTTCGAGCACGGCCCCGATTCGGCGTTCACGCATATCGTGAAAACATTCGTGATGACACCCTTTAGGTGCGCTCCGCGGACGTTAGCGCCCTGAAGGTTGGCTCCCGAGAGATTGACGTCAGTGAGATTGGCGTTCTGAAGGTCATCGGACTGTAAGTCATCGCGGCTCAAGTTCTCTCGAGAGAGATTGCAGCCCGCGAGGTTGATGTTGGTGACCGAGACGTGACAATCGCTAGATGCGACGAATTTCGCTGCCGTGTTCGCCGTGCCACAAGAGCTCAATCCGAGGCCCGCCACCAAGAGCGCAGCGACTGCAAAGGATCTCCTCATCTCAATGGACCCCCTGGGTAGCGAGCAACGAAATGATCTGGGCGACCGAAGAGACCTTCAACGACGCCGACACCGACGGGTCGTCGGGAATAATCCACTTCAAGCGTCCCTGAGCGTTGACGATATACATGTAATCGTCGTGAATGCTCATGGCGTCGGTACGAGTCATGGTCACGCCGATCCCGTACTCGGACCAGACCTTGCTGGTTTTGGCGAGTTGACCGGTGACGAAATAGAAGTTCTTCACGTTCCCCACGTGGTGGATGGCGATGAAGTGCCGCACGTTGGCGAGAGTCTCGTGATACGGGTCCGCGGCCACCGCGACGATGTCCAACTTGGCGTTCTTCGACAACTCCGAACGAACCTGCGCAACCTGACTCGCGAGCAACGGACAGTCGGTCCAGCACACTGGATCGAGGAACGTGATGAGCGTCGCGTAACCCGGATGCTCGCCCAATGAGTACGTCTTGTCGAACTGGTCGGTGAGGGTGAAACGCGGGGCCACGGTGTTGAGTGGCGTCGCTGAACCATTCTGTGCCAAGAAGAAGGTGTTCTCCGCGCTAGCCACGGTCGTGGCGACGAACATCGACACGGCACTCGTCACCATCATGGCGGCGGCGAACGTGGCCACGACCGCTCCGACGCCGCTGGTCAACTCGGGCCGAAGACGTTGGTTGCGCGCGGGCGCCTGGGCCAAGCGAGGCATCGCGCACCACGCCAGCACCGCCATGGGGAGCAGCGAATTGAAGTCCGTCGAGAGCCCACCGTAGAGTGCGGCGTCCTCGGCCACGACCCAAAGGATCAGACAGCCAACGACTGCGGAGTAGACGGACCAGTTCCGGCGGGTTTTCGTGGCCAGCCACAATCCAATCCCGGTGACCAAGAGCCAGAGGATGACGACGATATTGAAGCCGCCACCCATTCGTCCGCTGATCACGCCTCCTTCACGCACCACCCACGCCAGGGGGTGAGGCTGGGCGACGCTGGTCATTGATTGGGTCATCGCAGTGAGCGCGTTCGAGTCGCCACCGTGCCAGAAGCCCGCGGCGGGCAGCGACTGGAAGATGATGGCAACGAGGAATACCAGCGAAAGGAACTTGAGGACGAACGGCGAGAACGAATCACGGAAGCGCTCGTTACTGACGAATAGCCAGATTCCCGCTACGACGTAGATCATTGTCGCGCCCGGCCATCCAAACAAAATGCTCGCGCCACGGACAAAGATGCCACCCGCGCCGTTGCCAATCAGCCAGATACCTGCGGCCCAGACGACTGACACCAGTGCCGCCCATCGTCCAGTCCGTCCCCTCGAAACAAGGATGATCAATCCGAGACCGACCTGGAACCAGGCCACACCGGTCGCGAGCGAGATGGGGTGAGCGTTCCAGATATTGATGCCATGGATCATCAGCGAATGCAGCCACGACGGCGTGCCCGCCGCCAGCGGACGTACGACATTGTTGGCCAGTCCGAGTGGCATCGACCCTTGGAATTGCAAAATGCCGTCCACCAGCCATATAGCACCGAAAGCCCAACGAAGATACGTGCGTGCTCGTGGCTCGTTGTTCCCTTCGGGAAAAATGTTGAATCGAAAGATGGTCCGAGTTGCGATAAGGACGACCAAGAACAAGAACGCCAGTGCGCATATCCACAGCGTGCCAGTGACAAAGAGCGCGTGTCGAAAAAGGTGTACAACAAGAAAACTTGTCAGGTCGATTGACCTCGAATACATGCCAGACATAGGCGGATTCCTTAACGAATTAAACTAAGAACTGTCCCCACGCAGTGTGACACGCGCTGGCGAGGCCACGAAATCGAACTGCGTGAACAGTACACCGTATCGGTACGCGTCAATATCGCACCACGCATATCGAATGAACCACCGCCCTATTCGTCCCGTGGGACATTCCCACTCTCTCCAGAGCTTTTCAGCGACGCAACTCTCTCGTCGCGCGCGCGTTGGAATTCTTCGACACTCATATTCTGCTGGCGACGAAGTATCGTGGACAAAAAATCGGACCTGTTGTCATCCACCAGCGACCGGCGAAATGCCATGAAGAGGGCTGGAAAGCACCAGAAGTCACCGCACACCCAAAGGATCGCCGCACCTATCTGCTGGTCGGCGACCCGGTTCAATGTGATCACGGGCATCGACATGCCCGGCATCGATCCCATGCCCAGCATTGCAGCACCAAAGTTGTACAAGGGTACTGATGTGAAGAAACTCAGAATGATGGCGATCACGGTCATGATGAGGTTCGTCGCCAATAAAGCGCCGGCCTGTCCGAAAGGCGAAAGGGTCGGGCGAAAGGGCGCCGAGGGAATGAATTGGAACCAGAACAGCAGTCCCGAAAGAAAGAACGTCGACAGCATCACGCCTATGTGAAGGTCGGTACTCGCCATGATGGGATTGAAGATTCCTGGGATCATCCATACCACCATCACCACATTGAAGAAGACGACTGCGAACACCGGCGACATCAAAATGGCGCCCACCTTTCGGACCGGGTGCCATCCAGGTCCGAGGAACATCCGTCGAAGCAACCGTCGTCGCAATCGCACCGGCACCGAGTGCACCAGGGGTAGGACTGGAGCCCCGGCGACGTAGAGGGCCGGGGCCGCCAACATGATCGAGACGTGCTGGAGCATGTGGATCCAGAAATACTGCATTGCCCAGTACTGAAGAGGTGACACGACGCTGAGCGCCAAGACCGCGAGCCCGGCGTAGGTCAACCACATGCGCCGTCGTCTGCGACGTGCGTGGTCGCGAAGTGAGCGGCGATTGAGGGAGCGAAGCCCGCGCTCGTGGATCGCCCCGATGATCAGCACGGCGACGCCGATCCACGGATAGCCCCAGTTAGCGGTGAAATAACTCAAAACTCTTGCCTTGCGCTCACCCTACCGACCCACCAATTTCAGTACTTCGCTCTTGGAACGATGTGACGTCTCTGAGCCGTTCTTGATCACTCATTGAGGGACTTTATCGCAGGTTCGAAACGCCCTGCACCAACGTCATGGTTTGTCTCTCGGAGTAATCGAATCTCATCGCCAGCCAGTGAGCTGACCCAGGCGGCGTGCTCGAAGCCATATTCTCTTTGGCGACACCGCTCCAATTGATGAGGACAGCCTCGGGAACAACCAACACCAGCGAGAAAGCGACATGAGAATATTCACCGACGTGGGCTTTCAAACCGCGAACTTCACCGTCCCCTGGATCGAAGTTCAGCCAACCGGGCTTCAATGAGTCGTCGAACGAGATCGTCATTCAAAGGTGAATCAACCGTGAAGCGAAGCGCGCTTTTGGAACACGAGTAGGCAGATAGTTCCCCACTGAGTTGACTCAACACCGATCCACTGAAAGGAAGATAACTCATGTGGTTCTTGAACGAAGCGAACCCAGCGACCACACCACCCTCCAAGCGAAACGCCGGCACGCGATACGAGATGCACTGTTCGGCTTCGGGGATTTCCTTCAATATTGACAATCGAAGTCGAGACAAGATCTCTCGTTGACGCGCGGGAACAGCCTTGAGGTATCGATCAATTTCTAAAGAACTCATTTTCGTGAACTCCTAGCAACCAATGAGTGTGGCCACGAACTTCCAAGCTTCGAACAAGACTTCTTTCAATCGCATAATTGGATAAATTCGTAACGAAACTAACATCGATAATAAGTGAGTCAACATTACATTCGAAATACTGCAATAGAATTAACTGCTTCGAGGGGCTCGAGTCTTCGATCAACTAGCCATCTTTAAGTGCCCCCGGCAGGATTCGAACCTGCGCACACGGTTTAGGAAACCGATGCTCTATCCCCTGAGCTACGGGAGCATTAGCGGCTTTCAGCGACCGTTTCCGAAGTGGTGCTCTCATCAGCACAACCTCAACCCAACGCTCACGGAAAACCGCAGCACCATCACTTACTTCTGACCACTATTCAAACACGAGACAGGGCGAAAGCACGAATTTGGCGCTCCGGCATAGCAATCGTTTGGTTCTACCAACGCAGAATTTATGTACTTAAATGGCCGTGGCGATGAGGATTCACCGCTTCGGTACCCGGTGATGGGGGGCAAAGGCTATGAAGGATTTCTCACGCGTCGCACGAGGCGAACGTCAACACAAAACCTGGCTACGAGTGGGCGCTGGAGCAATTCTTGCGTTGTCCACGCTGGGACTAGTCGGGGGCAACGCCTTTGGCGCCGCGACGTCGTCGGGATCGTTCGTCTTCACCGGAGCTCTCAAAGGAACATTGAAGCTGGGTCCGAACAGTGGATGCGACGTGAGCGCCAACGGGGTCACTTTGAGTTCGTTCACGACGACCCTGCCTTCGAAGAAGTTCAAAACCTGGTCGGTGACCATCTACGTGACCAAACTCGGCTCGTACAAGAAGTTCAAGTTCCTCGGAGATTCGTTCGTCCTCGACACGAGTAACTTCACCGGCTGGGTGGCCGCCACGGGAACGATGACGGTCAGCGCCACTTCAGGTTCGGTCAATGCGACCCTCAGCGGCCACGAGGGTGAGGCCACTGGCACGGTTCACGTCAAGGGAACCTGGAACTGCGGCTGACCACTGCCGAGCGCCACCGACGCTCGGCCTTCATAGGTTGCGGCGTCACGGCGAAGTCGAAGGGCTGCTGGGCGGCAGAAACTGCGAAGTGTCCGGCGCGTCATCGATGGTCGGCATGAGGTAACCAAAGAACGCCGTCGCCGCGCCGAGGAACATGAGCACCATGCCGACCAGACGCAGCGAATGAGCGTAACAAAAGAATCCACCAATTCCTCCAATGCCCACGCCTATCAGACCCACCGTGGCGGCAATGCGCTCAACGCGTCCCTCGCGCGATGCCAGGGCGAAGATAATGAGGGCGCCGAAACCGAGAAATCCGCCCAAGACGCCGTGCACGATGGTGACGGCTTCACCCTGACTGATCACCCAACCATTGGGTCGGTCGAAGGGCACCGAGAGAAGTTCAGCGAAACCGACCAACATTTCCGCTCCGACGAGCAGCATCATTGTCGTCCAGGCTCGCCGACTAATCACTCGCCGGTCCCCAGAGGCAATCATCAGACTCTCACGCGTCACTCCGTTGTCGCGCACGGGAGCGACACGAACGAGGGCGTTGTAGGTCACCAAGGCAATGACCAAGTGCATCAACATCAAGAAAAACACTGCACTCGTCGGTTCGCCCTTGGCGAAAAGATAGAGATCGGGAATCCACAACGCCAGCATCACCGTGACCGCCAGTCGCAGGAACAGCCAACGAGGTGACGAGGTCAACCGAGTGACAACGAACCATGCGCCGCACGCACCAGCTACCCCGACAATCGTCAACGTGCCGTAGTCAACGAAGCGGAAGTGAGAATAGTTCTTGGTCGATGGCGACGCGCTCGTCGCCCACGTCACCAGACCGACATCGGCCACGAGCGAGGTGACAATCGAAAGCACCGAGACCACCAACACCCTCGGCACAGAGGGTGGCGTTTCCGACGGCAGTGAATCTACTCGAAGTCGGGTTAGTACCCGCTCGGCCCACGAGAGCACTGTCACGACGAGCCGCCTTTGCGGACCGTCATCGCCGATGTGGACGACCCCTGACCGGACGTTTCGCGAAGGAAATCGTCAACGATCTCGATAAAACGTTCCCGCTCCTCAATGAACGGCATATGACTCGACGATTCGAAGATCTCCCACCGTGCTCCGGGAATCGTGTCGTAGAAAGGTTGCACGGTGCGCGGCGTCGCTTCATCGTAACGACCCGAAAGAAGCAACGTCGGCACGGAAATGTTGTGAGCCCGATCTTCGATCGTCCAGTCCTTGAGCGTTCCCACGCAGCGAAATTCGTTGGGACCGTTCATGACGTGGTACACCGTGGAATCTCGCGCCATGAACTTCGTGGTTCGAACCAGTTCGGGAGGATTGGGCACGACGCGACAAACGTGTTCGTCATAGTAAACCT
>PLQL01000029.1 GCA_003160115.1 Acidimicrobiaceae bacterium | reverse complement strand
CGATCTCGCCCGCCCGGTCCACCACCCCGGGCCAACGCGCGAACCGGCGCCGCTGCTCGGCGTCGCTTCGCAGATGCGCGAGCGGGGACGCGTTGAGCCAACCCTGGACCTCCTCGAGACTCTGGCGCGCGCGTATCGCCGAGAGCACGTTGGCCCGCGCGAACGCGTCGGGGGTGGCGTAGTGCACGTTGCCCGTCGCCACCAGGTCCACGTTCGAGGTGACGGCGAGCTGGGCGAGCACGTCGTTGCGCGCCACGTCGTCGCTCGAGCCGTGGTCCCAGAGTTCGACCACGAGCGACTCGCGACCAAAGGCGTCCACGAGCACGTCGAGTTCGCGGCGCGCGGCGCGCGGGCCCTCGTCCATCAACGCCCGGGTGAGTGGACCCTTGCGACACCCCGTGAGGACCAGCCACTCCTTGGCGGCGCGCGCGACGTCCTCTAGACAAAAGCGCGGGCTCCCCTTCTCCCCCCTCGCCAGGTGCGCCTCACCGAGCATCGTCGCCAGGCGGCGATAGCCCTCGGGCGAACGCGCGAGCAGCACCAGGTGCGTGCCCGAAGGGTCGGGCACGCCCGTGCGGTCGTCGGTGCCGTCCAGGGTCACCTCGCACCCGAAGACCGTCGCGAGTCCGCACGCCCTCGCCGCCTCGGCGAAACGCACCACACCGTAGAAACCGTGGTGATCGGTGAGGGCCAGTGCGCCCAGACCGAGGCGCGCCGCCTCGCCCACGAGTTCCTCGGGGTCGCTCGCCCCGTCGAGGAAACTGAAGCCCGAGTGCGCGTGCAGTTCGGCGTAGGTGGCCATCAGTCGTAGATCCCCACGAGCCACCAGCGGCCCGACTCGGCGCTGAGCAGCATCGCCTCGCCGAGGCTGAGCACCACCTGCAGGTACGCGCGCCGACGCCCGAGCACCCACCACCGCTCGACCAGGGGCCAGGGCCCGGCGTACCAGCACACCGTGCGACGCGCGTAGGACGTGAGCAACAACGTCGCGGGTTCGCCGCTCAACGTGCCGCGCGCGCTCATCAGCACCGGCGCGTCGTGCTGGTCGTGCAGGCGAACCGCAACCGGATGAGCCAGGCTCGTCACCGGCGAGGGGGACCGGATCTGTCCGGGCCAGGGGGCCTTCGCGTCCGGCTCGACGAGCGGCGAACCCCAGGGCACGAGGGTGGCCCGGTCCTCGGGGGCGCGCCCCCCGCGCGGGGACGCCACGAGCAACGCGTCCGCCCCGAGGCGCCGGCGCACGCGATGCGCCGCGGCGAAGGCCCGCTCGTCACCGGCGCCGCGCTGGCCAAAAAGCCCGAGCTGCTCGTGCTTGGAGGACGGTTCACCGACGAGGTGCCCCAGACGCGCGCCCAGGCGTAGGTCGCGCTGGCCCACCAACTCGTCGAGTTCGCCACGCGCGACGCGGTGAAGCTCGAGGGCGTGCTTGTTGAAGCGCTCGCCCACCCGGGCCACCTCGAGGTCGGCGAAGGGACCGAGCGTGTACAGGCCCAGACGTCGACACGTCGTCGCCAGGTCCTTTCGCCCGAGCACCTCAATCGGTTGGGCGCGACGAAAAGCGTCCGTCGCGCCCGGGGCCACCACTCGCTGCTCGCGCGCCGCCAGTTCCGCGCAGAACACGCCGTCGGCGACACCGAGCAACGCCTCATGACCCGTGACGTCACGCACGGTCTCGCGCGCCATCTTCAGCACCGCCTCCTCGCCACCGAAGAAACGACTCGGCCCGCGCAGGGGAAGGACGTAGAAGCCGAGTCGCACGAGTTCACTGAAGGGGCACAGCAGACTCAGCGCGTCAAGCAGCGCGAGCGAGTCGCGCAGCGTCGAGCCGTCCGGCTCTTCGCTCGACAACGCCTCGACCCACAGCGCGAGAAGACGCTCCATCTACGTGGCCGCCGCTTGCCCTCTTCGATTCGGCAACATCACCACGTGCTCGCTCGCGCGTCCCGCTTCACCGCGTCCCGCGACGCGCACACTGAGATAGCGCGCGTCGAGTCGCGACGACGTGGCCCAGCGCGACTCGGTGACGACGAAGGAGAGTTCCGCGGGAAGCGGCCACGCGGCCCCGGGTTCGCTCAACACAATCAGTACGGTCCCACGCTCACGTACGCGGTCCATCAATTTGCGTGCGACCCCGTGCGCGGCTCGCGAGGGCGGGCGCACGACCAGCAGATCAACCCCGTCGAGCAGGTCCGCGGCGGACTCGGCCCACGCGCCGCGTGGACGCGGCACGAAGAGCACCCGACGAAGGTCGACCCCGAGTTCGGCCATCGCCACGACCCCGGGATCATCCACGCCCACGACGCCCGCCCAGTGGCCGTTCGCGCTCGAGGCGGTGAGCAGGCTGAGCGCCAGGCTGAGCCCGCCCAGACCCGGCGCGGCCTCGACCACGACCGTCGAGCCACGACGTAGCCCCCCGCCGGGTACCAGGGCTTTCCAGGGCTCGCCAAGGGGCATCATGCGGCTCTTGGCGAGGGTAAGGGGGCGTAGGGAAGCCGCCAGATCACTGGGCAGCGTAGGACGGGTGGAGGAAAAAGCGAACATATGTTCGTAAGAGTAGCCACTCGCGGTGACAGACGCAAAGGGGTTCGAGCCCGTATCGTGATGGGATAAAGGAGGTCCCATGTGCGGTCGTGTCGCCCTCTTCACCCCACCCGTGCGACTCGCCAAGCTCCTCGACGCCACCCTGGCGGCGGGCGTCGACCCCGAGGGTCACCCCAGTTGGAACGTCGGTCCCCAACGTCGGCTCTTCGGGCTCACCGAACCCGACGGCGCGAGGACCCTCGACTCGTACCGCTGGGGTTTGCTACCCAGCTGGGCCAAGGACCCCGCGATCGCGAATCGACTCTTTAACGCGCGCGGCGAGACCGTCGCGGAGAAGCCGTCGTTTCGCAGCGCCTTCGCCAAACGTCCGTGCGTGATTCCCGTCGACGGTTTCTACGAGTGGGATCACCGACCCGGGCGCAACAAGCAGCCCAACTACTTCACGCGCAGTGACGGTCAACTCATGCTCTTCGCGGGACTCTACGAACAGTGGCGCGACCCCAACGTCGAAGACCCCGCGCCATTGAAGACCTGCACGATCATCACGACGACCCCGAGCAAGGACATGGACGAGATCCACGATCGCATGCCCGTGGTGCTGAGCGCGGCGGACGTCGAGACCTGGCTCAACGTCAAGGACTACGGAGCCGACGAGCGCGCGCAGTTGCTGTGTCCCGCGCCCGCGGGCACGCTTGTGCACTACGGCGTGGACAACGCGGTGGGGTCGGTGCGCAACGACGGTCCAGAACTCATCGAGCGCACCGAGACGCAGTCACTCTTTTAGACGCCGACGAACTCTTCCGCAAAAGCCGAAAACCCCGAGTGACCAGTGAGCAAGCTCGCCAGCCCCTCGGGGTTCCCGAAGGCACATCTCTCGTTGACCCGTGTCGGACAGGCCACCGCTAGACGGCAGGCACTTCACGTCATTCGCCTCTACGGACCGCGGACCGAACTCCGCTGCCCGCCGAAAGGTTCCGTCCCCCTTGCGGGGTCCCTCCCCTCTCCGCCTACCTCCCCTTTCGGTTCAGTCGACTGCGACAGGTGCTACGTGAACTACGAGGGTTACTGTGCCAGATTGCGCGACGCCACGTCGGCAGAATTTAGGAATCAGAAACTTTTACCCAGTCCTTTTGCCACTTATCCACTAGATTTTTCTCTTCGAGCGCGATAATCAACGAGAAACGCGCAACTTTTCCACAGAATAAGGAGGGGCGAAAAACCCCATGAAACCGTTCCGGGCGTCGCGGTCGCTGAAAGACGGCGTCGATCAGGGGCGATGAATCGGCGCCCGCTCCGAGCGTTCGACGCGGTCGCCCTCTACGGGGCCATGGACGAACAGCGCCGAATGCGCGAACTCTCCTGGGCCGGCGTCGCCCGCGAAATATGGGCACTTTCGGCCGATTTGAACGCCCGACGCGACGACCATCCGATCAGCCCGTCCACCCTGAAACACCTCGGCGCGCGCGGGGCGGTGTCGTGTCAGCACGCCTTGTTCATACTGCGCTGGCTCGGGCGCACTCCCGAAAGCTTTCTGGTGGGCGCGAGCCCCCAGGCCGGTGTCGCGCTTGCGAACGCCGACGCGAATCAGCGCCCGCGCTGGGACCTCGCGAAGCTCTATGAGGCTCTCGACCTCGCGCGTCGCGAGAAAGGTCTCACCTGGCCCGAGACGGCCAAGGAGATCAGGTGTCGGTCCACGCAACTCACGGGACTACGCACCGTAAAGTTCGCGATCGACATGAACCTCGCCATGCGAAGTGTGCAGTGGCTCGAGCGCGACGCATCAGACTTCATCTACGCAGCCGATTGGTAGCCGTCGGCGCGCGTTGTGGGCTCTAGTAATAGTGTCGCCGTCCGCCCACGGCACGACCCATCATGCCAAGCAGCCAGAGCACCGCACCGACGAGCAAGATCAGCACGCCGATTGACCACAGGATGGTTATACCGGTGACGATGCCAATCAACATGAGAATGACGCCGAATATCATCATGAGTGTTGCTCCAGACGAAATCCGTGACTCTCAACGATGCTCGATGTCCGAGCCGCGATCGCCCCATCCGTTATCACTGCGGCGACTGGCGCGAATGCGCTCCTCACCATTCCAGGTAATCCCATAAGTACGTCTCCCCACTCGATCCCGGACCAACGGTCCGGTACGTCGTCTGCGGGGTCTGGGCGTGGCGCTAGGGCAACTGTACCGCCCGACGGGTTTTTCGAAACCTCGAGTTCGCACCAACGGGTATCGGACCGCGGCAGCGAACTGCCCTAGCGCCAGAGGTCTTCTCGCCCTAGGGCAGTTGTCTCACGAGTGACGCGGGCGCGATCAAGCGATAAGCGAGGTCGAGCAGGTCCATGAGTTCGGACACGTCAAGCGTGGAATCGAGTCGAACCGCAATCCAACCTCGATGAGCCACGTAGGCCGGCAGGAAGAACTGGCGCGGACGTTCCTCGATGAGGAGCGCACGAAGCTCGGTGTCACACGCGCACCACAAGTGTGCGAAGTCAACTTGATGATGACCATCAAGCCAGACGGTGACGAAGCTTCGTTTGTCGCGAATAAAGAACGTCGGCGCACCGTGGCTCAGTCGTTCGTTGACCTCTGGCAGCGCCAGGCAGTGCGAGCGTATCGCGGTCATCAGCGATGCCGTTGGTCGGGCCATGGCACCATGTTGGCACGCTCGCGTCAGAAGACGACAAACTTCCTGGCACTTCCGCGGGATCTACTACGCCAGAGCAAGCTCCCGTGACCGGCCGACCGCGGGGCCACACGCAGCGTTTTCTCTGAATCGAACGAGTTCTTATGGCTCAGACTATTTGCGAGGTGGTTTTACGGCCATGGGTGGCAACTTGTCCACGAACCCTTCACTTGCAACGGCGTTTTGGCGCCGCTGGACAAAGTGCCAGAAGGGGTCTTGGCGGGATCGAAAGTCGCACTGAAGGTACCGCTTTGTCCATTTGCCTTAGTCGTGATCGTTCCCGAAACACTCTCCCATACGTACGAGAGTTTGCCGACGGCAAAAGAAAATGCCAAATCATTGCTGGTAGCGGTGAGAGCCACGGTCTTACCACTCGTCGGCACGCTGAACGAGATACCGGTTGCCTTGGTCGACTTTCCGTTCACGACGAGCTTGCCATCGGGGACGTTGATGACATCCGAGTTAGTGCCGGATTGACCGACCTGGCAACCGTACTCAGGAGTCGAGACGACGGTGCCACCAAGGTCCGAGGAATGATTGAACTCGGTTGAGGTCTTCAGCGAGGCGACCACTTGGCCGGTCAACGAAAACTTTCCAATCGACGATCCGCTCGCTCCCGCGGGTGCGCCAATGATCGTCGCGCCGATCAGGGCACCAAGTGCGGCCACGCTCGCGAGCCTGGTCGCCATACCGATCGTTCGACGGCGGACGTCGTGATGCGGGGACGTAGAAACAATTTTCTGCACCAACGACACCATCATGACCCACTTTCGCACCAACAGAATGGGACACCAGTTGTGCCCGGGCTTTGCTTGGCAACCTAGCAGCGGTCCCGACCCTGGTCAAGGCTCTGGTGGAGCGAGTCTCCTCGTCGCAAATACCTTGCCTCAAGCCCGCAAGTGGCGTTGCGGCAAGGGATTTGTTCTACTCAAGACCTCAGAGTGAAAACCGTGCTCGACGGTGACACGAGACCAATTTCGCCGCGGGTGCGTGCACTCGCGCGACCAGTTACAAGCTGGCCAGGTACGCGTCCATCTTGACGAAGCTGGTCTCAAGGCCGGCTCGCGCCTCGGGGCTCATGAACATCGGCGGCACGTTGGTTTGGTGCGTGACCGTTTCAGTACGTCCATCACCCAGGTCGTTAAAGACGATCGAGGTCGTCATGCCACCACCGAAATCAGCTTCGGTAAACGAGAACGCCCGTGGAGGGTCGAAATCAATGAAGACTCCGCGCATCGGGTACTCCTCACCAGTTTGGTCGTTGACCATCAACGTCTCGAAGCGTCCGCCGGGCCGTGGCTCGAGCGTGATGCCCTCGAGTGGCGTACTGACACCGATCGGTCCCCAGAAATGTGTGAGGTGCGACGGTGTCGTCATGCACTCGAAGACCACCTCGGGCCGGGCATTAAAGATCCGGGTGATGGTCAACTCACCCAACTCGGTTGGCATTTCATTCATGATTCTTTCTCCTTCTTCTTGTCGTTGGTGATGCGAACGAGGTGCTGCTCGAGTTGGTCGTATCGTTCAGTCCAGATCTCTCGGTTTCTCACAATCCAGTCGGCGGCGACCTGCATCGGTGCGGGCTCCAAACGACAAGGCCGGTACTGCGCGTCGCGTCCCCGTGAGATCAGTCCGGCCGCCTCGAGAACTTTGAGGTGCTTCGATACCGCCTGCAAGCTCATGACAAAGGGCTCGGCAAGTTCGTTCACGGTCGCTTGACTTTCGGCCAGGCGGCCCAAGATGGCGCGTCGGGTCGGGTCGGCGAGGGCGGCGAAAGTCAGACTCAGTGAATCATTTGACATTTGTATTCAACCAATTCATTAATAAACTGATTAGTTGAATATAGAACCGTTCGAGTCCCGTGTCAAGTGAAAAGCAGGCGCTCAAATTCAGGAAATAGCCTCAACTCCATTCGCTTCGCACCCAGGAGAGGGGCAGGTCCGCGCAGGCGCCGGTACCGCGCGAATAAGTGCGAAATACGCTGATGTCAGCCTCGACACCACGCTGGTGTCGTGGCGATGCGTAAACGCCACGCATCCTCGCGGCGCCTGTAGGTCAGTTTCCCCCTGAGGCAACGTGCCACGAACGGTAGAGGACTTGATCGCCGCGCTGGGCGAAGCTTGAAGCGACTACCGATCGACCATCGCCGCAGCATTCCCCGTTGGCCGACCTTTGAACGGGGGCTGGGCCATCAAAACGCACCAAGGCCCCAATCTACTGAAAGTTAGCGCCGCCAGAAAAAAAGATGCGTCACGCCACTGGGGCTCGGTATCTTCTCCAAGAAGAATCGGTCAACCAGATCGTCGGGACTGTCCCACAGTCTTTCGCCGCGACCAAGCTCGATGGGCGACACCGCGAAATGCATCTGGTCAACGAGATCAGCGTCGAGAAACTCGCGCACTGTGGCGACGCCGCCACCGAGTCGCACGTCCTTGCCATCAGCCGCCTGGAACGCTTGCGCGAGTGCGTCCTGCGGCGACGCATCGAGAAAATGGAATGTGGTGTCCCCCAAGATTATTGAAGGGCGCACGTGATGCGTGAGCACGAACACCGGCGTATGGAACGGCGTGTCGTCGCCCCACCACCCTTCCCAGTCGAGGTTTTCCCACGGTCCGCGCTGGGGTCCGAACTTATTACGCCCCATGATTTCGGCGCCGATGTTACGGGCGAAGTCGCGAGTGCAGTAGTCGTCAAAACCGTACGTTCCCCCCGGATCGGTGCGATTGACCCAGTGCGCGGTGGCTCCCGCCCAGGAAAAGAGATCGGCAGGATTCGCGTGGCCGAACGGGTGCTCGAGACTTTGGCCCACCCCCGAGCCGTAGCCATCGCTCGACACCATGAAATTGTGCACACGAACCGCCTGCGTCATGAGATGCCCCCCCCGTTTACGCAACAGATTGTGAAGTCTCAACACACTCTAATTAGAACAGCCCAACTGATGGGAAAAGTCGACGGGTGGACCTAGTGACACACACTGAGAACCAACTCGCTGCGCACGGACCGGTCACTCTGGAGTAACCACTTGAAGCGACGCCGCGCGCGCCGCGTCGAGGTGAAGACCGACCCAATAGTGACGTTGATTTAGTGGTCGACCTAAAAGAGGGAACAGGATTATTCGCACTGGAGGCACTTCGTAGGGAGCTTTCGAAGATTCTGGGTGCGCCCGTTGACATCGCTCCGTCAGACAGCCTCCGGCCCCGAGTTCGTGAAGAGGTTGAGCGCGAGGCCATCCAAATATGAGTTCACGGCACGACGACGAACGCCTCGCCGACATAATGGACGCGATTACTGCGATTAATAGCCATCTCGCTCGTGGCGACCTCTCTGACGGGCTCATTTTTTGACGCAGTTCGCCTCAGGCTCATCGAGATCGGTGAAGCAGTGAAGTTGTTGGATCCCAAACTCGTCGCACAAAGGCCTGACATCAAGTGGTCCGATACCGCAGGAATGCGTGATTGGTTAACGCATCACTACTTCGACACCTCTCGAGCGGTGGTCGAAGCATCCATCACCGAGGATCTTCCCTCACTTGAAGTGGCCGTCCTTGAACTTCAGGCACGCCTCGAACTCGCCAAACGGCGCACGCGCGACTTGAGTCGCGATGAGAATAAGGATCGCGGGCTAGGTCACTAACGCATGAATCACGTCCGACGCGATAATTCATGATGTTGCACCTGGTGGTCCACTAAATGGGACGCAGGAAATCGAGTGGAGGTGATGGGATTCGAACCCACTGCCTCTACATTGCGAACGTAGCGCTCTACCAATTGAGCTACACCCCCGAAGGAGTTCCTACTTTAGCCGAAAGCGCGTCGAGGAACTGCGTCGTGTCGCCACTGCGGTTCGCTCGCGACTTCGCCGTAGTCGTCGTAGTCATCGTCACGACTCGAGAACTGAACCGCGGGCTCAAGGACCGCGTGGGCGTAGGTGTCGGGCACTTTGGACGAACCCATGTAACCCAAGCCCAGTGACACCAGGGCGAGCACGACGAAACTGAGCAGCGCCGCCCACACCCCTACCGCCGCGTTTACGAGCGTCGGCGACTTTGAGACGAAGGTGAGCGCCGTGAAGGCCAAACACAGCAACAACAAGGTCACGAAGATCCGGCGTCGGCGCAGTCGCATCGCTCCTCGGTCCTCGTAGGGGAAGTTGTAGGACGAACCGAAACGGTCGCCGGGCACGCTCGCGTACGCCGCCGCGTAGCGATTCATGTCACGACGTTGGCGTTGGACATCCGCGTCGCTCTCATACTCGTAATCGCGACTCCAGTCGTCCCAAGTCCCGCGCGCCTGCAACGTACCCACCGTGTCGTTCGGGTGAACGACGGTGAGGTGAGGGCGCCGTGCACGATCCGACTGGGCAACGGCGGGCGGCTCGGGTCGTTCGTAGTAGTTCTCGGGCGACACGAGGTGCTCTTGACGACTCAGCATCTCGCGTTCGGCGTAGAAGGACTCGATGGATCGCTCGGTACCGCTGTCGCGGAAGTAGCGCACCGCGATGGGCACCAGTATCGCCACCCACACGAGTGCGAGTACTAGGAGCAGCATCTGGCCAATTCCTTGACAGAGCGCACAAACATTGAAGTCCACGGTACAGCGAAAAGCCCATATTTTGGTGGATATTGCGGGTCTAGGCCTCGTGGAGGCCGCACTCCTCTTTGTCCGCGCCCACCCACCGGCCCGAGCGTCGGTCACCGACGATCAAAGGTTTGCTCGTCACCGCGGCGCATCCGATGGACGCGTAACCCTGCGCCCAGAGCGGATGTTCGGGAAGTCCGTTCGACTTCAAGTAGTACGCCACGTCGTCGTCGGTCCAGGTCGCGAGCGGGTTCACCTTGGCGAGACCGAACTTGTCGTCCCACATCAGGATTTTCATCGCGGCGCGCGTGGGCGCGTCGACGCGCTTGACCGACGTGATCCAGGCCGCCTTGCTCGCCACCGCGCGCGAGAGCGGCTCGACCTTTCGAAGTTCGCAGCACCGCTCGGTTCCGCACGGCCAATCCTTCGCTTCGGGCGAGGGCGTCGTGCGCGTGAGATTGAGGTCCCATTCGCGCTCGATGCGCGCGGCGAACTCGAGGGTCTCGGGAAAATGGCCCCCGGTGTCGAGGAAGATGACCTCGATGCGCGGACGAAGTTGGTGGACCATGTGCAACAGGGCGAGGTCCTCGAAGGAACAGGCCATCGCCAGGTCGTCGCCGTACCGGTCGAAGGTCCACTTGAGGATCGCAAGGGGCGTCTCGTGCTCGAAGAGCAGGTTCTGAGCTTCGAGTTCGTCGAGGGTGGGGGTCGGTGTATTCATAGGAGATTGAGGCACCCAGCCTAGCAAGTCACGTGATTTAGTAGAATAACCAAACTGCCAGAACCCCTATGAGAACCGACACCCTCCAAGCCCCCTTTATGACCGATCATCTCGACCTGCTCGAATCCCACGCCATGTTCATCCTGCGAGAAGTCGTCGCCGAGTGCGAGCGACCCGTCCTGCTGTTCTCGGGCGGTAAGGATTCGGCGGTCTTGTTGCACCTGGCGGCCAAGGCCTTCGCGCCCCAGCAACTTCCCTTCCCGGTCTTGCACATCGACACCGGCCAGAACTTCCCCGAGGTCCTCGCCTACCGCGACCGCTACGTCGAACGCCTCGGTGCGCGTCTGCTCGTCGCCAAGGTCCAAGATTCCATCGACCAGGGACGCGTGGCGGACCCCGGTCCCCTCGGACTGCGCAACCGACTCCAAACGGTGACCCTGCTCGACGCGATCAACGAGTACAANNTTCGGCCAGTGGGACCCACGCCAACAACGTCCCGAACTCTGGCAGCTCTACCAGGGCAAGGTGAATCCGGGCGAACACCTTCGCGCCTTTCCCCTCTCGGACTGGACCGAACTGGACATCTGGCAATACATCGAACGCGAGGAGATGGAACTACCGTCGATCTACTTTGCCCACGAACGCGACGTCGTGTTGCGCGACCAGATGTGGCTCGCGGTGGGTCCCTTCGTCGTGCCGCGCCCCAATGAGAAGGTCGAACGTCTTCAGGTCCGGTTCCGCACCGTGGGCGACGCCAACTGCACGGGCGCGGTCGTCTCCTCGGCCGCCACGCTTGGCGAGGTCATCGACGAGATCGCCCTCGCGAACGTCTCGGAACGAGGTGCGACGCGCGCCGACGATCGATTCAGCGAGACCGCGATGGAGGACCGCAAACGTGAGGGCTACTTCTAGATGAAATTGGCCCACAAGGACCTCCTGCGCCTCGCCACCGTGGGATCGGTCGACGACGGCAAGTCCACGCTGATCGGACGAATCCTGGTGGACACCCGCCAACTCTTCGATGACCAACTCGACGCGGTCGCCGCCGCGTCCGAGCGTCGCGGCGTCGGTGATCTCGACCTCAGCTTCGTGACCGACGGCCTTCGCGCCGAGCGCGAACAGGGCATCACCATCGACGTCGCCTACCGCTACGCGGCGACGCCCTCGCGCAAATTCATCATCGCCGACTGCCCCGGGCACGTGCAATACACGAGGAACATGGCGACGGGCGCCTCGACCGCCGATCTCGCGCTGGTGGTGCTCAACGTGGCCCACGGGCTAAAGGAACAGTCGCGCCGCCATCTCGTAATTGCGGCGTTGCTCGGCGTGCGCACCATCGTGGTGGCGGTGAACAAGATGGACGAGGTCAACTGGTCCCAGAGCGCCTACCAGTCGATCGTCGACGAGCTCGAGACCCTGGCGCACGAGTTGCGCTTCGAACACGTGACCTGTATCCCCGTGTCGGCGCTCTACGGCGACAACGTCGTGGACGTCTCGAAGCACACGCCCTGGTACGAGGGTCCGACGATTCTCTCGGCCCTGGAGACCTCCGACGCGGGTTCGTGGACGACCACCAACCACGGCGCGCGCCTCCCGGTCCAGTGGGTGCTGCGCCAGCCCGGTGGAGGACGGACCTACGCGGGCATGCTGAACGGGGCACCCCTGTCGATCGGCGACACGGTGACCTTGTTGCCCGCGAACGTCACGACCACCGTGACCTCACTCGATCTCGGTGGCACGTCGCTCGATCGCGCCACGACCGGCCTCTCGATCGACGTCGACCTCGAAGCCGAGACCGACGCGGGCCGCGGTGACCTCATCGCGACCGAACCCCTACCAACGGTCACCAAGGACTTCACCGCCACGATCTGCTGGTTCGGCGAGAGTCCACTGCAGGTGGGCCAGCGCCTGCGCCTCAAGCACACCACCAAGGTGACGCCGGTTCGCGTCGCGACGCTCTCGGGTGTCGTCGACATCGCGACCCTGAGCATCGGCGCGGCCACCAGCCTCGCCACCAACGAGATCGGCCTCGCGACCCTTCAGACCGCTGATCCCATCGTCGTCGACGACTACCGCGACAATCGAGTGACGGGCAGTTTCGTGCTGATCGACGAGGTCACCAACGCCACGGTCGCCGCTGGCATGGTCGGACGCGCCTCTTTTCTTTAGAGTCCGCCTCTCGCGAGCGCTTCTCTAGAACTGGACGAGCATCGCCACGAACGCGACGCCCAACAGGCCGAGCAGCACGTCGATCGACGTGACCAACTTACGACCCCTGACTGGCGACGCGACACCGTCGTGGTCGATTATTTCGCCCACCACCCGTTCGAGCGGCAACGTGCGGGCCTCGAGGTGCCCGGCCGCCGCCAGGTAGCACAGGATCCCCACGCCGATCCAGGGTCGGGTGAGCGAGACCGAACTGTCACCGCTGAGCGACATGGTGAGCCCGGTTATCGGCAAGAGGTGCAACACTCGTGCGGCATAGTTACGTCGGTTCGGGAACCTCGCCCGCTGGGTCTGCTCGTCGGCCCCGCGCGCGACCGCACGCGCTGAGTATCTCATGACGACAAAGACGACGAGCGTCGTCACCGCGGCGAGGATGTGCACCAGGAAGACCAGGTCGTAGGTGGTCGAGGTCGCGATCACGATTCGGCGAGCAACGTCGCGGCGGCGTGGTACGGATCAGTCGTGCCGGCGAGGAGCTTCTCGAGTTGGGCGTCGTAGCTCGCGCCGTGCGCTAGTTCGGTCACCTTCGAACGCAACAGCGCCGACAGGACCTTGTCGAGTTCGCGCCGCAACCGCAGCCGCCGGTGCGCCTCGTAGTCGCCGCGCATGAGGTACGTGCGGTGTTCGACGATCGCGTCCCACAGTTCGGCGGTCCCGACGCCACTGGTCGCCGTGGTCTCGATAATCGGCGGACGCCACGCGTGCTCGCCGAGCTCGAGCATCTGTTCGAGGTCGCGGTGGGTCTCGCGAAGTCCGGGGCGGTCGGCCTTGTTGATCACGAAGATGTCCGCCACCTCCAAGAGCCCGGCCTTGCTCGCCTGCATCGCGTCGCCCCAGCCCGGGTTGGTCACCACCACCGTCGTGTCGGCCGCCGAGGCGATGTCGACCTCCATCTGACCCACGCCCACCGTCTCGACCAAGGCGAGTCGGAAGTTCGCCGCGCCGAGCACGCGAAGCGCGTCGGGTACCGCGAGCGAGAGTCCGCCGAGATGACCGCGCGTCGCCATGGAACGGATGAACACGTGCTCGTTGGTCGCGTGGTCCTGCATGCGAATTCGGTCCCCGAGGATCGCGCCACCGGTGAAGGGCGAGCTGGGATCCACGCACAGCACCCCCACCTGATCAAAGAGGTCGTCGCCGTCAAAGGACCCGCAGTCGAGCGTGAGCGTGATCAGCCGGTCGGTCAGGGTCGACTTGCCGCCGCCCGGCGGGCCGGTGATGCCCACGACGTAGGGCGAGGGCACCTCGTAGGCGAGCGCGGCGGTGTCGAGCTGGAGCGGGCCGCCGGACTCGACGTAGGTCAACAGGCGAGCGAGGGCCGTGCGCGAACCGTCGCGCGCGAGCTCGAACAACGTCCGGGGTTCGCGCGGGATCATTGCGTCCTCTCGATGGCGGCCCCGAGGTGCGACAAGCGACCTAGGAAGTCGTCGTAACCGCGTTCGAGGTGCTCGAGACCACTCACGGTCGTCTCTCCGGTCGCGACGAGTCCCGCCAACACCAAGGCCGCGGCCGCGCGGATATCGGTGCCGCGCACCGAGGTCCCCTGCAGCGTCTCGACGCCACGGATCATCGCGTGGTGGCCTTCGGTAGTGATGCTCGCGCCCAGTCGGACCAGTTCGTCCACGTAGCGAAAGCGTCCGACGAAGAGGTTCTCGGTCACGACCGAGACACCCTTCGCGACGCTCAGCATCGCGGTGATCAGTGGCTTGTAGTCGGTGGCGACACCGGGGTAGGGCAAGGTCGCCACGTCACACGCGCGCAGACGCTGGGGACCCGCGACGAGGATCCCCTCGGCGCCGGTGTCGACCCGTCCACCCATCGCCTCGATCTTTCGCAGCAACATCTCCATGTGTTCGGGTCGCGCGTCGAGCACCCGGACTTCGCCGCCGGAGATGAGCCCCGACGCCAGGTACGTGGCCGACACCACGCGGTCGGTCACGACCCGATGCGACGTGGGATGCAGTTCGGCGACGCCGTCGATGGTGAGCCGTGACGTGCCGAGACCTTCGATCCGCGCGCCCATGGCGATGAGTTGACGACCCAGGTCCTCGACCTCGGGTTCTCGCGCCGCGTTATCGATCACCGAACGGCCGTCGGCGAGCACGCAGGCCATCAGCAGGTTGTCGGTCGCGGTGTGGCTCGGGTACTCGAGCGTGATGCGCGTCGCCGCGAGACGCGCGCGCGAGACCGTCGCGTGGATCGAGGACCGGTCGTTGTGGAACGTCGCACCCATCGCCGAGAGGCCGTCGGTGTGAAAGTTGATGGGCCGCTGACCGAAGTCGTCCCCGCCGGGCAGCGCCATGTTCGCCTCGCCGCACCTTGCGAGCAGTGGCCCGAGCACCACAATCGAAGCGCGCATCGCCTCGAAGAGGTGCGCCGGGGCGATCGGATTGAGGTCCTTGGTTTCGGGCACGATCACGCGCAACTCGTGCGCGCCGGGGCGCGTCACCGTGCAACCCAGGGCCTCGAGGAGTTCGGCCATGATCGTCACGTCGGTGATGTCGGGTACGTTGGTCAACTCGTGCTCACCCGAAGCGAGCAGGCAGGCGGCCATCTGCTTGAGTACCGCGTTCTTGGCGCCGTAGGCCAAAACCTCGCCGCTCAGCGGACCAGCGGGTTTCACGACGAGGGAACTCACCCTTCAAGTATTGCCGTTCTACGAGCCGGGCCCCGACGCACGCACGACTATCGCGAAGCCCCGCGAGTACGCTTGACGCGTGCAGCCACCTTCGAGGCCAGACCGCAATATCGCCCTGGAGATGATTCGCGTCACCGAGGCCGCCGCCATCGCCGCGGCTCGATGGGCCGGACGGGGCGACAAGAAGGCGGCGGACGGTGCCGCCGTGGACGCGATGCGCTTCGTGCTCGGCGCGATCACGATGGACGGCATCGTCGTCATTGGCGAGGGGGAGAAGGACGAAGCGCCGATGCTCTACAACGGCGAACGAATTGGTGACGGTCACCCGCCGTTGGTCGACGTCGCCGTCGATCCCGTCGACGGCACGACGCTCACGGCCAAGGGTCAGAACGGCGCCCTCTCGGTGATCGCGCTTTCGGAGCGCGGCACCATGTTCAATCCTGGTCCGTGCGTGTACATGAAGAAGGTCGCGGTAGGCCCTCGAGGGCGTGGTTCGGTCGACATTAACGCGTCGGCCACCGACAACCTGCGCGAGCTCTCCCAGCGACTAAAGAAACCCATCCAGGAACTCGGCGTCGTGATCCTCGACCGACCTCGCCACGACTCACTCGTCGAAGAGGTCCGCGAATCGGGAGCGCGCGTTCTTTCCATCCTCGACGGCGACGTCGCGGGCGCGATCGCGACCGGTTGGCCCAATTCGGGCGCCGACGTGCTCTTCGGCATCGGCGGCACCCCCGAGGGTGTCATCGCCGCCGCGGCGCTGAAGGGCCTGGGCGGGGAGATCCAGGGTATCTTGCACCCGCGCGACGAAGAGGAGCAGCGCTACGCCGAGAGCCTGGGCTATGACTTCTCACGCGTGCTCAGCACCGACGACCTGGTGGCGAGCGACAACTGCTTCTTCTCGGCGACGGCCATCACCGACGGTGACTTCCTGCGCGGCGTTCGCTTCTACGACTTCGGGGCCACCACCCAGTCGCTCGTCGTGCGCTCGCGCTCGGGAACGGTACGCACGATCGAGACCTTCCACCGCCACGACAAGCTCCAGGAATTCACCACCGCGGGCTTCTAGTTCAAAACTTCACATGGGTTCGTCCGCCGAGCCCAGTGATCAAAGGGCTCTCGCGACGCGCCCGTCGTCCAAATCGGCTGCAGTGACGGGGCGCGGGACGTAAGGTCCGCACAGAGAACGAGTACCTTCACTCGCTCAGGAGGTCAGACATGATTCGAGTCGCCAACATCCTCACCACCAAGGGACACGAGGTCGCCACCATCAGTCAGGAACGCACGGTGCGCGACGCCGTCGAGATGCTGCGCGAACGCGGCATCGGGGCGCTCGTCGTGACGGGTTCGACACCGCCGCTCTCGGGAATCCTGAGCGAGCGCGACGTCGTGCGCGCTCTCGCGCGCCACGGTGAGCACGTGCTCGAGCTCAAGGTCGCCGACCTCATGAGTACCGAGGTGACGACGTGCGACGAGCAGGCTTCGGTCAACGACCTCATGGGGCTCATGACGTCGCTTCGGATTCGTCACCTGCCCGTGGTGCAGGACGGATCCTTAAGCGGTCTCATCTCGATTGGCGACGTCGTCAAGGCTCGTCTGGACGAACTCGAACAGGAACGTCAGAGCCTGCTCGACTACGTGTCGGCGCGCTGAACTAGCCCGCGGCGCTCAGTCGCAAGTCCGCTCGGGCGAGCGCGTCGTGCGCGAGCCTCTCGGTCACGGCGTCGGTCGACTCACCGCGCGACGAGGCGGCCAATTGCGCTTCGGCCGCTTCCTTGGCGACTTGGGCGCGAGCCACGTCGATGTCAGTGACCTTTTCGGCGATGCCCGCGAGAACCGTGGCTCGCGTCTCTTCGGGCTTGTCGTCGGTTCCCACTTGGAAGTAACCACCGTGCACGCAGAACGACAGCTCGCCCTCGGTCGTCTGGACCCTGAGCACCCCGGGCACGAGGTCACCCACCGTCGCGGTGTGCTCGGGCAGGATGGTGAAGTCGCCGTCGGACGAACGCGCGATGAGCGCCAAGGCCTCGCCGCTCCACAACGGCGCCTCGGGCGTGACGATCTCCACCAACAACGTCGCCACGGACTAGTCCTTCGCGAGTTCTGCGGCCTTGCGCTCGACGTCGGCGGCGCCGCCAACGTTGAGGAACGCCTGCTCGGGGTACTGGTCGAGGTCACCGTTCGCCAAGTGCTCGAAGGACTCGATGGTCTCCTGGACGGGCACGTTGATGCCGTCGATACCGGTAAAGACCTTGGAGACGAACATGGGCTGGGAGAGGAATCGCTGGATCTTTCGCGCGCGCGACACCGTTATCCGGTCGTCCTCGGACAGCTCGTCGAGTCCCAGGATCGCGATGATGTCCTGGAGCTCCTTGTAGCGCTGGAGGATCTGCTGGACCTGGCGAGCGACCGCGTAGTGACGGTCACCGACGATCTCTGGCGCCAGGATGTTCGACGTCGAGCTGAGCGGGTCCACCGCGGGGTAGATACCCAACGCCGCGATCTCGCGTCGCAATTCGGTCGTGGCGTCGAGGTGCGTGAAGGTGGTGAACGGTGCCGGGTCGGTGTAGTCGTCCGCGGGGACGTAGACGGCCTGCAGCGAGGTGATGGAACGTCCGCGCGTCGAGGTGATGCGCTCTTGGAGTTCACCCATCTCGTCGGCCAGGGTCGGCTGGTAACCCACGGCGCTCGGCATGCGACCGAGCAGCGTCGACACCTCCGAACCGGCTTGGACGAAGCGGAAGATGTTGTCGATGAACAAAAGCACGTCCTGGTGCTTGACGTCACGGAAGTACTCCGCCATCGTCAGCGCCGCGAGCGCCACGCGAAGGCGCACCCCCGGTGGCTCGTCCATCTGGCCGTAGACCAGGGCGGTCTTTTCGATGACGCCGGACTCGCGCATCTCGAGCAGGAGGTCGGTGCCCTCACGGGTGCGCTCGCCCACGCCGGCGAAGACCGACACGCCGTCGTGCTGCTCGGCGACTCGTCGGATCATCTCCATGATCAACACGGTCTTGCCCACGCCAGCACCGCCGAACAGGCCGATCTTGCCGCCCTGGACGTACGGGGCCAGTAGGTCGATGACCTTGATGCCGGTCTCGAACATCGTGGCGCGCGGTTCGAGTTGGTCAAAGGCGGGCGCGTTGCGGTGGATCTCCCAGTGATCTTCGACCGCGCCGATGTTGTCGGTGTCGAGCGGCTCGCCGATCACGTTAAAGACGTGACCGAGCACGGCGTCGCCGACGGGCACGGTGATGCCACGACCGGTCTGGCGCACGACGGCACCACGAACGAGACCGTCGGTGGGCTTCATGCACACGCACCGCACGCGACCCTCGCCGATCTGCTGGGCGACCTCAGCGGTGACCGTGATCGTGACGCCGTCGAGCAGGATGTCCATTTCGACCGCGTGGTTGATCTCGGGCAACGCGTGCGGTGGGAACTCCACGTCCACCACCGGACCGGCGATCGCGACGACGCGCCCGGTCTCGAGGGTGATTTTTTCAGGAGCCATTGTCATTGGTATCTCACTTTCCCGAGCGGAGCGCTTCGGCGCCGCCCACGATTTCCATGATCTCGGTGGTGATCGAGTCCTGTCGGGCCCGGTTCATGATGCGAGTCAGGGTCTGGCCGAGCTCGTCGGCGTTGTCGGTCGCGGCCGCCATGGCGCGCTGTTGACTGATGTGGAACGACGCGGCGCCCTCTAAGAGCGCCGAGAAGATCTCGCTCTCCAAGGCGCGCGGCGCCAGTGACGTCAGCAGCTGTTCGACCTCGGGCTCGAACTCCGTGTAACCCTTGAGGGGCTTAGGGGCGTCTTCGAGCACGGGATCGGGCAAGGCGAGGGGCAACAATTGCTCGGTCTCGACGCCCTGGCTGCCGGCCGAGTGGAACCTCGTCGACACGAGCAGCACCTTTTGGACTTCGCCGTCAATGAAGGGGGCCGCCACGACACTGGCGATGAGTCGAGCGTCAGAGAAACTTGGCCGGTCGACGAAGCCCATGAAGCTCTGTTGGACGTCCATGCCGCGGAAACGGTAGAAGCTCGGCGCCTTCTTTCCCACGCAGTAGAGGCGCACCGACGCGCCCTCGCGCTGGAGTTGTTGGACCAGTCGTTCCCCGGCGCGCAGCGCCGAGGTGTTGTAGGCGCCCGAGAGCCCGCGGTCACCCGCGATCACCAGGACGACCGCCGACGTGACGACGTCGGGGGTGGCGAGCAGCTTCTTCGCGGCGGCCGGGTCACCGAGCGCGGCTTCGACGATGATGCGCTGCATACCGTGACGGTACGGACGATTCGCGAAGATGCGCGCCTGGCTGCGAGAGATCTGGGACGCGGCGATGAGTTCCATTGCCTTGGTGATCTTTCGGGTGGCCTGCACCGACTTGATACGTCGACGCAGAATACGTTCCTGTCCACCGGCCATCGCTACTCCTTTCTCTCTCGAACCATTTGAATTCCTTGGTGGTTTCTAGTGACTGACGGCGAAGCCGTCGAGGAAACTACGCATGGCCGAGTCAATGACGTCCGCGCCGGGCAACGTGCCCGAGGTGCGAATGTGATCGAGGATGTCGACGTGCTGGGCGCGAAACGTCGTCAGCAACTCAGACTCGAACCGGCGCACGTCCTCGACCGGCACCGAATCGAGCCATCCCTTGGTGCCCGCGTAGATGACGATGCACTGCTCTTGGACGGGCATGGGCGAGTTCAGGCCCTGCTTCAAGAGTTCGGTCAGGCGATAGCCGCGGTCGAGCTGTTGCTGGGACGACTTGTCGAGCTCCGAGCCGAACGTGGCGAAGGACTCGAGGTCGCGGAACTGGGCGAGGTCGATCTTGAGCGTACCGGCGACGTTGCGCATGGCCTTGATCTGGGCGGCGCCGCCGACTCGCGACACCGAGTTACCGACATTGATCGCGGGACGCACGCCCGAGTAGAACAGGTCGGACTCGAGGAAGATCTGCCCGTCGGTGA
>PLQL01000038.1:1864-66548 GCA_003160115.1 Acidimicrobiaceae bacterium | reverse complement strand
TGTCATTGTTACTGGGTTTGGCCGAAATTGCAAGTGGAACTTTAATAAGTCCTGGTCAACGTGGTTTCGAGGGGACGCCTAGCCCGCCAGGTGGCTGCGGACGAAGTCGTCGAGGGCATAGACCCCCAGATCGTCGACCGAGGTATAGAACGTGCGGCCCCCGTTGACTTTNNTGTCGAGGGCGAAGGTGTTGATGGTTATGCCCGCCTTCGTGCAGCGCAGCACCTCGGCCATGGTCTTTTCCAGGGTCTCGTGCACCGGGGGCCAGGAAAAGAACGGCTCGCCGTTCTCCATCAGGTGTGCGGTTGGTTCCCCGTCGGTCACCACCACGATCTGGCGCTCGCCGCGTTCTGCGCGCATGAGGTGACGACTGAGCGCGAGGGCGTGCTGGAGGTTGGTGCCGTAGGCGTAGTCGATCGTGAGCGCCGGGATGTCCTCGATGCGCAGTTCCTGGGCCGTCTCGCCGAATCCCACGACGGCAACGAAGTCGCGCGGGAACTTCGAACGGATCAACTGGGTGAGCGCCAGCACCATCTTCTTCGCGGGCACGAGGTTGCCGCGCATCGCCATGGACAACGAGAGGTCGATCGCAAAGACCGTCGAGGAGCGGCGCGTTGATTCATACTCTTCGACCTCGAAGTCGTCGGGGTGCAGTCGCACCGGCGTGCCCGGGCCCTGGCGAAGCACCGCGTTGCGCAGAGTCTTTGGTAAGTGCAGCGCGAAGGGCTCGCCCGGTTCCCAGGGCTTGGAGGTCTCCTCGCGGTCCCCGCCGCGCGAGACCGTCGCCTCGCGGTGCGCCCCGAGCGTCGGCGAGTCGTGGAGTTGGGCGAAGAGGTCCTTCAGGGCTTGCTCGCCGATCCGGCGGATCCCCTTGGGCGACAAGGTGAGGCGGCCACCTTCGCGGTTGACGAAACCCTTGTCCTTTAAGCCCTGTAAGGCCTTTTGGAGCCGCTGCACGTGGCGCGCGGCGTCGTCACCGAGGTTACGCCGCACCGATTCGATGTCCACTTCAGGCAGGCCCTGGGCGGCACCGGCGCGACCGAGGAACTCCTCGAGGTTGCGCAGGTCCCCGAGCTGCTCGGCGACCGAGGCGGCCTGGGCGAACGAGGAGCCGTCCTGGCCGCGCATGCGGTGCGCGCGACTCCAGTCGATGTCCGGGGTCGCCTGGCGCAGGTTCGAGACCAACCGGTTGAGCGAGAAGTTCAGCTCCATGTTCTCCATCATCTGGGCGAACAGCGAGCGCAGTTCGCCCTTCTGTTCGCTCGAGAGCGAGTTGAACATCGCCTCGGCGGCGGCGGCGCGCTCGGCCATCGCGCGCACCACGTCCTCGAGGTTCTGGGCCCCAGGAAAGAAGTCGCCGAACTTCTCCATGAAGTCCTCGAAACTGGGATCGAGGGTCTCGCCACGTCGGTCCTGTTCGATCATGTTCGACAGGGCGTCCATCATGTCGCGCACGCGTTGCAACTCGGCGGGATCGGGACTGTCGAGGAACTCCTTGCTCTGCTCGAAGTAGGTGTTGAGTACGTCGCTTTGGAGTTCGGACATCAACTGATCGAACTCCTCGCGCGCCTCAGAGGATACGAACTGGTATTCCTGGTAGCTCGCCAGGCGCTCGCCCAGCCGGTCGCTCATCAGTTCTTTTTGCAAGTGCCGCTGCTGGACCAGGTCACGGGTGACTTCCTTGCGCCGTTCGTCGTTCGAAGCTTCGGCCTCTTCGAGCAGGTCGTCGAGTTCGGCGCTCTCGGTCTGCTCGATGAGTTCGAGCCAGTCGCGGTAGCGCTGCATCTCGCCGTCGGGGTCGGCCTGTTGTTCGAGTTCGCGTCGTCTGGCGCGGGTGCGCTCTAAGAGGTCACGCAACCCTTCGATGCGATTGCCGTCGGTGTCGGCAAAACCGTCGCGCAACAGGTTGTCCATCGCCTCGTCCAGGTCGCCGCTCTCCATGAAGTCATCGCCGAGCAGGCGCAACAACTCATCTACGGCAAGGTCCGAGAAATCATCGTCGTCCCCGAAGCGACGAAAGCCGTAGCGAACCGCCACTACCGATTCCTCGAGCGGTAGAGGGCGCGCGCTCCTGATGCGTCTTTGGCGAGTCGTTTGGTGAGATAGAGGCCTTCGAGCACGAACTCAGCGGCGGCGGCGAGTTCGCCGTCGCTCGCCTTGGGTCCCGCGACCCGGCGCACTGGCACGTCCAGTGACGGCATTGCTTCAAGCACCGCGAGGTAGTCACGGTCGGGCAGGTCGTCGCCGGTGTGCACGAGCGCTTCGGTGTTAAAGGCCTCGACGATCTCGGGTGCCTCTTCTAAGAGCACGTACTCGTTAAAGCACTGGCGCACCGCGAGCGACACGAGGGCCGCGATCACCTGGTCCGAGTCGCTGTCGTCCATCGTGTCGAACTCGATCTTGCCCTGGGTGGACTGGACCATGGCCGAGAGGTCACTGATGCGCGGGACCACGTGGTCGTCGCCCGTGCGCAACGTACGTCGCAGCGCGCTCGCCACCACGGTCTCGTAGTTGGCGATCGACAGACGCACCGACACACCCGAACTCTGAGAGATGACGTGGCTCTTTCGAGCGACGTGGCTCACGCGCGCGACGATGTCTTCAATGAACCAGGGCACCACAATGGGCTTGGGCGAGGTCGGCGGCTTCGCCTCTTGGCGGATTATCTCGATCTCGGTGGAGATCTCGAAGGGGTAGTGCGTGCGGATCTGGGACCCGAAGCGGTCCTTTAGCGGCGTGATGAGCCGACCGCGGTTGGTGTAGTCCTCGGGGTTCGCCGTCGCCACGACCAGCACGTCCAGGTCGAGGCGTACCAGGTGACCGCGGATCTGCACGTCGCGCTCCTCGAGCACGTTGAGTAGACCCACCTGGATGCGCTCCGAGAGGTCGGGCAGTTCGTTCATCGCGAAGATGCCGCGGTTCGACTTGGGCACGAGCCCGTAGGAGAGGGCGCGCGGGTCGTCCAGGTAGAGCCCCGCGGCGACCTTGATCGGGTCCACCTCGCCAATGAGGTCAGCCATCGAGGTGTCGGGTGAGGCGAGCTTCTCAGCGAAGCGACGCGAACGGTGCACCCACGAGATCGGCGTCTCGTCACCCTTCTGGGCGACCAGATCAATGGCGTAGGCCGAGATCGGCGCAAAGGGATTGTCGCGCACCTCGGAACCCTCGACGATGGGCAGCCACTCGTCGAGCAGTTCGACCAGCGAGCGAATCATGCGGGTCTTCGCCTGACCGCGCTCGCCCAGAAGGATGATGTCGTGGCCCGCGAGCAACGCGGTCTCGAGTTGGGGCAGCACGGAATCCTCGTAGCCGAGCACCGCCGAACTGAGAGGGCGCCCCTCGACCAGGCGCTGTTCGAGGTTGGCGCGGATCTCCTCGCGCACGGATTGGTCGACGAAGCCTGACGCGCGCAGCGCTCCGAGGGTCTGGGCCAGTTCAGGGGGGGCAATCGGTGTACTCATCCAGCCACCCTAGGAGAAGTGCCGCTCGATTCGGCTCAACCCGTGGTCGTGGTCGTCGTGGCTCGCGCGCGAGCAGCGAGTTCGCGCAGCTTGGCCCGACACACCTTGCCGGTCAGGGACAACGGTTGAGCCTGAGCGCCCACGACCCCCGGCGCCAGTCCCGGACTCGACCAGTTGCAGGCCCAGGGACCGGGTTCGGCAAGGGCGACGAAGAAGTCCCGCTGCCAACCGGTCTCGTAGATACTCGGGTTGTGCTCGGCGAAGTCGAGTTGGATCGGGAACTCTCCGGGCGCGTGCAACGGCGCGCGCGAGGCGCCGAGGAGGGGCCAGAACGGATTGATGTCGAGTTGCATCGCGGTCACCGCCCCGGCGCGCAACAGGGCCGTCGCCAGTTGCGCGACGTCGACCTTGCCAATGGCGGCCGCGTAGAGCAGATTGCCGCGTCGGTCGACGCCGAGTCCCGAGCGCGAAGTGAGTGAGCCGCTCGGGAAAACCGAACCCCACCGGTTGAAGTCCGCGGGCGCGGTCGCCGGGGTCAACGCGCCGTGCAGGATCATCGGTCCGAGGTTCTGACGGTACGAGATGGCGTCAAAACCAAGGGCCGGGAAACCCTTGGCACCCCAGACCCCCATGGTCCAGTGGCCCGCCGCGTTGATCGCGAGGGTCATGTCCCCCGCCACGAGGGGCTCGAGCGTGAGCCCATCGGCGATGGCGCCGCCCGCGTACGCCGACTTCTTGAACCCACCGTTAAAGACCGCGATCACGCCCGCGCGACCTTCCGAGGCCCAGTCAACCGAGGGTCCCGCGTCGGGCGGCAACTCACTCGCGGCACCCGGCGGGTCCAGGGAGCCAGCGTGCCAACGAAGCAGCGTTGTGCGCGCGCGAAGACGCAGCACTCGAAAGACGGTGCCCCCCACGTTCAAGTCGAGGTAGTCGACCATCACCCCGCGCGCGGACGAACTGGCGACCGTCCAGCCGGCCTGGGCTCGCGCGAGTGGGACGGTCGTCGTGGTCGTCGACGTCGTGGTCGGCGTGGGGACGATACCCCCCTCGCCCACGAGCACCAACACCAGGGCGAGCAAGAGGACCGGCATCGTGAGCAACACCCAGCGCCGGCGTCGCGAGCGCTTCGAAGGGTGCTGAGCGTGTCGGGCGGAGGACGCGGGGCTCACGGCTGAGAATCGTTCGTGCGGCGACGGCCCACGAGCGAAGGGCTAGCGGTCCGCGACGCGGACCCCGCTCGATTCGGGCTCGTCGCCTTCCACGATGAAGCGTGGCACCGGGGTCGCGTCGAGTTCCTGGTGTTCGTCGTCGACGTACTTGGGCGCCGGCGTCGCCACGTACTCGCCGAGGGCGGTGCGCGTCACGACGTTCGCGGTCTTGCGCTTGCCGCCACCGTGCAGGGCCTGGACTTCCTTACAGATCTTCCAGGTGATCGGGTAGGCGACGAAGGGCGAGATGATCACGAGGATGCGCATCGCCCACAGGACCTCGTTGAGCGGCAGACGGAAGAAGTTGGCGATCACGTCAGTCGAACTGGCGATGAACAGCATCCCGAGCAGGGCCAGCGTCGCCACGCCCGCCGCCGTGTGCTTGGGACGATCGCTCGGTCGATCGAGCAGGTTGTGCAAGGCGTTGTCCTTGGTGAACCTTCGTTCGATCGCGGGCCACACGTAGGCGATGTTAAAGAGCAGTCCGGGCAACAGCACCGCCGGGATCAACACCTCGAACGGGATTGTGTAACCAAAGCTATGGAACGACCACGACGGCCAGATGCGAAGGGCACCGTCGAGGAATCCCATGTACCAGTCCGGCTGGACGGCGTAGGAGATCCGCGACGCCGTGTAAGGACCGAACTGCCAGATCGGGTTGATCTGAGCGAACGCGCCCAGTAAAGCGATCACGCCCGAGACCACGAACAAGAAACCGGTGGTCTTGGCCATGAAGACCGGGAACATCGGGGTGCCCACCACGTTCTTCTCGGTCCGACCCTTGCCGGGGAACTGCGTGTGCTTCTGGCGCACGAGCAAGAAGAGGTGCGCGCCGACCAGTCCGATGATGATGAGCGGCACGATCAGGACGTGCAGGATGTAAAAACGCGGTATGACCGTGGTACCGGGGAAGTTTCCTCCGAAGACCCAAAAGCCGAGGTAACTGCCCACGAGTGGGATCGAGAGGATGATCGAGTACGCGATGCGGATGCCGGTGCCCGAGACGAGGTCGTCGGGCAACGAGTATCCGAGGAAACCGTTCACGATCGCCAGGATCAATAACGTCGTGCCGATCGTCCAGTTGAGTTCGCGCGGCTTGCGAAAGGCCCCCGTGAAGAAAATGCGCGCCATGTGCACCACGATCGAACCAACGAATATGTCACAGGCCCAGTGGTGCATCTGGCGCATCAAGAGCCCGCCGCGCACGGCGAACGAGAGGTTCACCGAACTCGAGAACGCCTCGGTCACGCGCTGACCGTCCAGGGGCAGGTAACTGCCGTGATAGGTCACGAGGTCGGTGCTCGGGATGTAATAGAGCGTCAGGAAGATACCGGTGATGACCAGTACGACGAACGAGTACAACGCGATCTCGCCGAGCATGAAGGACCAGTGATCGGGAAAGATCTTGTCCATGAACGTCCGTCCGCCCTTGGCGACGCCCAGACGTTCGTCGAGCTCGTTGATGGCGTTGCCGACCTTGCCGTAGGGACCGGCCGTTTGGCGCTTGGCGCGCTTGGTGTTGACGACGTCGCTACTCATGACAGCGATGCTCCTCGCTCCCAGAATCCCGGACCCACCGGCTGGTCGTAGCCGTCCTGCGAGCGTAGGTAGCCATCCGCGTCGATGTACAAGGGTAACTGCGGCAGGGGTCGCGGTGCCGGCCCGAACTGGGGGACCGCGCCGTTGGTGACGTCGAACATCGACTGGTGACAAGGACACACCAGCAGCTGCAGTTCCTGTTCGTAGAGGCCCACGGGACAGCCCAGGTGCGTGCACAACTTCGAATACGCGAGGTACCCCGCGGGTCCCCAGGTCTCACGACCCTTCTGCGTGGTGAAGTTCTCGTTCGAGATGCGGATGAGCACCGTCTGGTCCACGGCCTGGCCGCGGTCGGTGTTCTCGAGTCCCGCCGGATAGACCGTCACGATCGAGCCGATCGCGAGGTCGCCCTGGTGCACGCGACGTCCCGTGATGTCAACCAGGTACGTTCCCTTCTTCCAGTCGGTGCTGAACAGGGTTCCCTTGGGCAGCGGCCCGAGACTACGCAATAGAGGGAACATCGCGACGACGCCGAAGATGCCCAAGCCGCCGCCGAGCAATCCGGCGAGCATCTTGCGGCGCTTGACGACGCCGCCACCCCGCTCAACGATCGCCGCGGCGAGCGCGTTGCGATCGTCCTCGGAGTTCGCCAGTTCGTGTCGTTCCTCGACGAAGGGACCGCGCGGCATGAGGTACTTGCCCCACGCGATGAGCCCGATGCCGAGGAAGGTCAGGCCTCCGCCCATGGTCGCGCCCAACGTCCAGGGTTTGGCGTTCACCCAGTAGCACGCACCAAAGCCCGCCACCAACAACAGGCCGAGCACGAAGGTGACCGCGATGACGCGCTCGACGATCTGGGGATTGTGCGCCGCGGGCGCCAGGTGTGGGTCGTCGGCCGCGATGCCCTGCAAAGAGACAGGAGTGCGTAGTTCGTCGTGGTCGCTCACTGGCGCTCCCCTACCCAGTAGGCGATGAGGATCAAGATGCCCACACCCAGCAAAAGTCCGACGAACCCCTCAGCGACCGGCCCCAATCCACCGAGCCCGAAGCCGCCCGGGTTGTTGGGGTGTTGGATTTCGGTGGTGACGTACTTGACGATGTCGTCGACCTGCTGGTCGCTCAGGTTGCCCGTAAAGCGCGGCATGTTCGCGGGGCCGGTGCGCACCGCTTCGACGACCTCGAAGGCGGGGATGTTTCGCAGCGACGGGGAGAAGGTGTCGCTCGCCAGCGCGTCGCCGTCACCCTCAATCGTGTGGCACGAGGCACAGTTAAGTGCGAAGAGCGCCGCGCCGTCCGAGACGTTGGCGTTCTTCAGATTCGGGGTCGGGATGTCGGGGTAGCTCGGACTGAGGGAGTTCACCCACGCGGCGATCGCCACAGCCTGGGCGGGGTTGAGGCGCGGGGTATGGCGGATCGCCTGCACGGCGCGCACGTCGGCCGCGGGCATGCGACCCGAGTCGACCCAGAAGTCAATGGTCGCCGGACCGAGTCCCACGAGGTCGGGGAACGAACCAACGGTGCCGTTCGCGGGCACGCCGTTGGCCTCGGTGCCGTGACACGAGGCGCAGTTCTGCAAGAAGAGTGCCTGACCTAGCGTGACCAGCGCGGTCGAGGGTGCGTTGTAGGTGATGTACTTGTTGCCGTAACTGATCACGACGCCCGTCGAGGGATTCAGCGTGACCTTGCTGGAGTTGGGCGTGCCGGCGTTCTTGCGGGTGGTCTGGTAGGCGGTGTGGGGTGAACCCGAGGCACCCGACGCGCTCGCAAAGACAATCAACGGACCGACGCCCACGAGCGTGGCGAACGTGAATATGGCGGCACGCTTAACGAGAGAAGACGTCACGTTCCGACTACTTCAACAAGAACAGGGACGAGTACAAACCGATCCACACGACGTCCACGAAGTGCCAGTAATAGCTGACACCCTGGAACGTCGATAGCTCGCCGGGATCACCTTCGCGACCTCGCATGCGAAAGAGCAGGAAGATCATGGCGACCAGACCGAGGAACACGTGCAGACCGTGGATGCCGGTGGTGATAAAGAACACCGACCCGTAGGAGTTCGTGTACCAACGCGTCGTCAGGTGCGTCCACTCATAGGCCTGGTTCGAGATGAACAACGTGCCCAGGACCATGGTGATGATGACCCAGTTGCGGGCCTCGCGACGACGTCGGTGCTCGATGAGCCACACCGCGTACTGCATGGTGAACGAGGAGGCCACGAGGATGATCGTGAAGATGCCCGACTGGAGCACGTCCAGGTGCGTGCCCTTGGGCGGCCACGAGGCCAGGTGGGCTCGGATGGTAAATAATGCGGCGAAGAGTCCCGAGAAGAACATCAGCTCGCTGCCGAGCCAAATCATCACGCCGATGGCCAGCATCGGCGGTCGATCGTGGACTATCTTCTCTTGCTTCGCCAGGCTATTGAGGGGAATCGCCTGACTCACGCCTACCTTTCTAGCGGATAGCGCGCGCCCGGTGCGAACACGGGCTGAGAGGAATTACAGAAGGGTCTCGGGCAGCGCCCCGCAAGCCACGATCGCCAGACGCCTGGTGGGCCGGGTCATGGCCACGTAGAGCGTGCGCAGACCCCGCGGGCTCGACTTGCTCGGGTCCTCGGACCCGCGGCTCGTGATCTGGGCGGGTTCGACCACGACGACCGCGTCGAACTCGAGGCCGTTGGCGCCCTCGGCGCTCAAGACAACCAGATCGGCGCCCAGACCTTTAGAGTCGTGGTCGCGCGGGTCGACCGCTTCGACGCCATTCGTATTCAAGATTTCCAGTATCTCCACGACGCGTCGCGCCGTGACGATCACGGCGACCCGGCCGGGCGCGACTGCTTGGACTTCGCGACGCACGGCGCGCACCAGAGTCGGTGCGAACTCGTCGGGGGTCACGGTCTCGACAATCGGCGTGAAGCCGGCGCGTCGTACCGCACGCGGTGGCACGAGTCCCGGCGTCGCCTTCAGCAACGTCGGCGCGGCGAAGTCGAGGACTTCTTCGGGCGTGCGGTAGCTGACCGTGAGATCCACCCGGTTGGGTTCACGACGGGGGTCGAGGATCTCGAGCACCGAGTTCCACGACGCCGAACTCGACGCGGTGGTCGCCTGACCCATGTCGCCCACGATCGTCATCGAGCCGGTAAGGTCGCGGCGCTTGAGGACCCGAAGTTCCATGGGCGATAGGTCCTGGGCCTCGTCCACGACGATGTGGCCGTAGGTGACGAACTCGGCCTCATCGAGTTCAGTCGGCTGCTGGGGGGCGTTTCGCTGGGCCTCGCGAAGGGCCGCCGCACGCACGTCGCCGGCGTAGGCGTCCAGGTCGACGCCCTCGAGGATGCCGTTGTCAAGGTTCCTGAGCACCGGACGCGGTCGCTTGCGAGGACCCAGCAGGACCCGGGCCTCGTCGATCAACGCCGTGTCCGCCTTGGTCCACTCGATTTCCTCGAGCGACGCCGAGCGCTTGCGCACGAGCAGATCGAGTTCGGCGTCGCTGAAGAGATCCTGACCCGCGGCGCGCAACAGCGCCGGTGCGCCGAACAGGTCGTGCAGCAGTTCCTGTCCACTCAGTCGGGGCCAGACGCGCTGCAACACTTCTTTGAACTCCGGGGTCGCACGAATGAGGTCGGCGAGCTCGCCCGCGGCACCGACTTCGTCAACGCCCTCGCGAACGAATCGATCGTGGTACTCGTGAGCAAGACGATTGGCGAGTTCGCGTCCGAGCGCTGATCGACGCTGGTTGTGGTTGCCGGGTCGGCGACGAGCGCGATCGACGGCCTCTTCGGTGTAGCGGCTCTTCAAGGTGATGATCGCGCGACCGACGGGTATCGTCACGTCGGCGCGCAGCGCGCGCTGACGAGTGCGCAGCGCTCGAGCCACTAGGTTCGCCATGCGGATGTCGCCCTTCAACTGGTCGACCTCCTCGCTGTCCTCGCCGCGGATCTCGACGTTGGTCACCAGTCCCGAGATGGTCGAAAGCGTGACCCCTGATTCACCGAGGGAGGGCAGCACGTTCTCGATGTAGTTCAAGAAGAGCGGATTAGGCCCTACGACCAAGACGCCCTGGCGTTCCAACGAGGCACGATAGGTGAACAAGAGGTACGCCGCGCGGTGCAGGGCCACGGCGGTCTTGCCCGTGCCGGGTCCGCCCTGGACGAGGAGCACGCCCGCCAGGGGGCTGCGGATGATCTGGTCCTGTTCGCCCTGGATCGTGGCGACGATGTCGCCCATGCGTCCAGTGCGGGCTCGTCCGAGTGCGGCGAGCAAGGCGCCAGGTCCGCCGAGGGCGAGCCCACCGTCGACGAGACCTTCGTCGGTGGCACTTCGCACCTCGTCCTCGGGCAGGGCCAGCTCGCCCGACGCGTCGGCGAAGTACTCATCCTCGACACCGGTCACCTCGTGGCCACGGATCGCGACGTGACGACGGCGCGACAGACCGAGCGACTCGACTCCCGTGGCGCGGTAGAACGCCTCGGCGACCGGCGCGCGCCAGTCCACCACGAGCGGGTTCAATTGTTCGTCCGAGACGGCGAGCCGTCCCACGTGATAGATGTCGCTCGCGCCAAAAGCGTCGGGGTTGTAGTCGATGCGTCCAAAGAACAGGGGCTGGTCGCCAATCGCCAACTGGTCGAGGCGGTGCAACGCGGTGCCCATGACAACGTCACGCTCGACGAGGTCACCCGCGCCGCGCATGTTCGCCACGGCCGCACTATCACGAAGTGAGCGGGCCTCGTCGCGCATGTGGTCGAGCGCGGCCAAGGAACGGTCGAGGAACGCCTGCTCCTCGGCCACCTCACGTTCGTGTGCCATGACGACCTCTTCCCGCCCCAAATTGGGGTCTGACAAGTCTAGAGGACGCCACCCTTCGCGCCGCCAATCGACTCCATAAGTTGCTCCCCTAGATTGGTGATAGCGAAAAGGAGATGCGTGAGCGACCCAGTCTTTCTGCGGGCCTGTCGAGGCGAAAGCGTGGCGCACGTGCCGGTGTGGTTCATGCGCCAAGCCGGACGCTCGCTACCCGAATACCGCGCCCTGCGAGCGAACGGCTCGATTCTGGACGCGATTGGTGACCCCGCGGTCGCCTGCGAGGTGACGATGCAACCAGTGCGCCGCTACGGCGTCGACGCCGCCATCCTCTTCTCGGACATCGTGGTGCCCTATTACGCCATTGGCTTCGGGGTAGACGTCGTCGCTGGACGTGGACCGGTGATTGCACAACCCTTCAAGACCGCCGCCGACCTCGAGCGATTGCGCGAACTCACCGCGCTCGACGTCGCCTACGTGACCCAGACCGTCGACCTCGTGGTAAAGGAACTCGAAGCCAGCGACACGCCGCTCATTGGCTTCGCCGGTGCGCCCTTCACGGTCGCGAGCTACCTCGTCGAGGGCGCACCCACGCGCGACTTCGCGCTAATCAAGAGCTTGATGCACGCGGACCCCGCGCTCTTCAATCGACTCCTCGACCGGCTGGTTGCGATCACCGTCTCGTTTCTTCGTCTCCAGGTCGAGCACGGCGCACGCGCCCTGCAACTCTTTGACTCGTGGGCCGGCTCGCTCACCCGCGACGAATACGAGCGCTTCGCGCTGCCCGCGACCCAACGAGTGCTCGAAGGCGTCGCCGACTTCGGCGTACCGACGATCCTCTTCGGCGTCGGCACTGGTGAGCTGCTCGACTTGATGGCCAAAGCCGGTTCGACGGTGATGGGCATCGACTGGCACGTGGACCTCGACGAAGGGCGCCGACGCGTGGGCGAACGAGCGGTCCAGGGCAACCTCGATCCGGCGCGCTGCCTGAGCGGCGAGCAACTCAGCGTCGAGGCCGCCCGCGAGGTCCTCGCGCGAGCGGGCACCAGGAGCGGGCACGTCTTTAACCTCGGTCACGGCGTCCTGCCCAACACCGACCCCGAAGTCTTGGCGGCCGTCGTGCGCGTGGTACACGACGAGGGAAGAGCGGGCGTCGCGTGAAAACCGGTGTCCTGGTCATGGCCTACGGCACGCCCACGACGCCCGAGGACGTCGAGGCCTACTACACGCGAATCCGCCACGGCCACGCGCCGAGCCCCGAACTGCTCGCCGACCTCGTGCGTCGCTACAACGCCATTGGCGGCACGTCACCGCTAGCCGAGCGCACCGCGGCCCAGGTCGCGGGTCTGGCGAGGGCCCTCGAACGACTCGCGCCGGGCGCCTACGAGGTTCGCTTCGGTTCAAAGTACGAGCCGCCCCTGCTCGAAGAGACCGCCGCGAGTTTCCGCGAGGACAGCTTCAACCTGGTGATCGGCCTGGTACTTGCCCCTCACTCGTCGTCGATGTCCACCGACCAGTACATGAGTCGCGCGCGCGAAGCGCTGGGCCCCGAGATCGAGTTCATCGAGATCGGTGCCTGGTACGACGCACCGGGATTTCTCGAACTCATCGCGCGACGGGTGAACGACGCACTGGCGACCATTCCCGAGTCGCGACGCGCCACGACCGAAGTGATCTTCTCTGCGCATTCGTTGCCCGAGAAGATCTTGAGCCACGGCGACCGCTACCCGGACCAACTACTCGACAGCGCGACTCGGGCGGCGAGACTCGCGGGGCTCGACCGTTTTGACATCGCGTGGCAATCGGCGGGTCGTACCTCGGACCCGTGGATCGGCCCGGACATCCTTTCGGTGTTACGCGAGAAGCGCGCGCAGGGACTCACCGACGTGGTCTCGTGTCCGATCGGCTTCGTCGCCGACCACCTCGAAGTCCTCTTTGACATCGACGTCGAGGCCCAGGGCGTGGCGCACGAGATCGGACTCAACCTGGTGCGCACGGCGTCACTCAACGACGACCAGGAGTTCGTGGACATCCTGGCCCAGGTCGTGCGCGAAGCGGCCTTTTAAGTGGTGCGTTCCTCGGTCGTCATCGTCGGGGCGGGGATCAGCGGTCTCGCCGCTGCCTGGGAACTCTCGGGCGCGGCCGGCGGGCCCGACGGGCACACCCCGCGCATCGAGATCATCGAGAGTGCGACTCGCGTCGGCGGCGCACTCGCCACCACGTCATTCGCCGGGCGCACCATCGACCTGGGGGCCGACGGATTCCTCGCCCGCCGACCCGAGGCGCTCCAGCTGATCCAAGAATTAGGCCTGGACGACCAACTCGAAGACATCAACGCCAGCGGCGCCTCGATCTACCTGCGCGGTGCCCTCTACGAGTTGCCGTCGGGGCTCGTGCTGGGCGTGCCCACCAACGCCCGGGACCTGCGAAGGGTCAAGGGACTCTCGCGCAGCGCGCGGCGTCACCTTCGACGAGACCAGCGAATGCCTCGACGACTCGTCGTCGGCGAGGACGCGAGCATCGGCGAGATCGTTCGCGCCAAGTTGGGCGACGAACTCAGCTACCAGTTCATCGAACCGATGGTCGGCGGCATCCAGGCGGGGCGCATCGACGAGCTTTCCGCCCGCTCGGTCTTTCCCGCGCTCCTAGAAGCTGCGCGTCAGGGTGGCTCGCTCACCAAGGCACTTCGCTCCAAGGGGCCAGTGAATCCTGGGCCGGAGTCCGCACACTCGTCGTCGGCGCCCCTGTTCTCGACTCTGCTCACAGGTATTGGGTCGCTCCCGGTCGAGCTCGAACGTCGCCTGCAGCAACGAGGCGTCGTCGTACGCACCGGCGTCGGCGTCAGCGCTCTGCGTCGCACGCCGTCGGGCACCTATCCCTGGGAGATCGATACGCCCACGACGACCACGCCGGCGAACGCCGTCATCATGGCCGCTCCCGCGAACGTCACGGGTCGACTGCTCGGTTCCCAGGCGGCCGGGCTGCGGGCGCTCGAGGACGTCGAGTTCGCAAGTGCGTCGATGGTCACCTTTTGTGTGAGGAGCGAGGACGTCACACTTCCGACGCACGGCACCGGCGTCCTCGTGCCGCTGAAGACACCCTGGTCTCACGAGGACACCATGATGGTGACGGCCATAACGCTGCTCGATCGCAAGTGGCCGCACCTGCGACGCGAAGGTGAAGTGCTGCTTCGCGCCCACGTGGGACGAATCGACGACGAGCGCGCGAACGAGCTCGACGACCACCAACTCACCGAGCGCGTCACGAGTGAACTGCGCGTCTTGCTCGGCAGCTTCGGGCCACCAAGCGCGTCGATGGTCCAACGCTGGCCCCGCGCGTTGCCGCAATACCACGTCGGGCACGAACAACTGGTCCGACGTGCTCGAGCGACGGCGAGTGAACTTCGCGTCGTGCTCGCCGGCATGGCCTACGACGGGGTGGGCATCCCCGCGAGCATCGATTCGGGACGACGTGCGGCTAGGGACGTCGAGGCGATGCTCGCCTAACTCACCCGATACCCGAGGCGAACCGGCGCGCCGGGCTTGTGAAAGATCAATTGGACGTCCGAGATGTGACGCTCCAGGAAAGCCCCTTCGCAGTAACCCAAGTACATGTCCCAGAGCCGCTTGAAGCGGTCGTCGAAGCCCAGTGAGCGAATCTCTTCGAAGCGCTCGTCGACGTTGCGCTTCCAAAGGCGAAGGGTCGTGGCGTAGTGCAGCCCGATGTCGTCGAGGTCCACCAGGCGCAGATCGGTCGCCCCGGCGATGCTCGACATGATCGCCGAGATGCTCGGTAGACAGCCGCCGGGAAAGATCAAGTCTCGAATGAAGTCCTTGCGNNCTCCTCGTAGTGGCGCCAATTGACCGCCTCTATCATCTCAACGGAAACCAGCGCGTCAAAACTTCCTTTCAGATCGCTGTAGTGCTCGCCGAGCACCGTGATGAGGTGTCCGAGACCGGCCTCTTTCACGCGCTGTTCGGCGAAGTGTCGCTGGTTCTCCGAGATCGTGGTGGTGGTGACCTTCGCCCCGTAGTGCTGGGCGGCGTGCAGCGCGAAGCCTCCCCAACCAGTGCCGATCTCTAGGACGTGGTCGTTCTCGCTTAGATCGAGCTTTCGACAGATCCGGTCGAACTTCTCGACTTGGGCTTCGTGCAACGTCGTCGAGTCGTCCTTGAAGATGGCGCACGAGTACGCGAGCGTCTCGTCGAGCATCAGTTCGAAGAACTCGTTGGACAGGTCGTAGTGCGCGTGGATGTTCTTACGGTCACTGGAGTGACCTTGTTCGTGCCGCCAAACGGCGAACAACTTGCTCAACCACGACGGCGCGACACCCAGGACCATCAACCTGCGCCGCGCACGCCGGTCCTGACGCTGTCGCCCCGGCTCGGAGACGCGAAAGAGGTAGCGCACGACCGCACTCACGTCCTCGCTGTCCCACAGTCCGTTCACGTAACTGCGACCCATGCCCCTTGAACCTCCAAAGACGATGGCGGCGTAGGCGTCGCGATCGTGGATGGTCATCTCGGCGCGCAACTCCCCGGCGCCGATGGTCCGGGGGGAGCGAGACGCTCCCCAATCCTCGTTGAGCTCCAGCGTGCCGGCGTCGCGCATCCTCTTCGCGCTGACCAAACGAAAGAAGATCCATCGCGCGAGTCGCGAGAAGCGCTGACGCCTCGCCGGCAAGAAGCCTTCTGGCGCGATGGTGTCCTCAGCGAGTTGGGGCATTCGTAAGGCCTTTCGTGCTCGTAGGGTGCGGCACGTACTTGATGCGCTTGGCGAACAATCGAGCCGCTTGAACGTAGATACGAAAGGAAACTCTAAACGCCATGTCGGGGTAGCGTCGAGTCGCGCGCCCGATCTCGCGACTGGACAGCTCGACGCGCCCAAAGTTCATGGTTGCGCCGAAGCGCCGGGCGCCCAGACCGTCGGCTAACTCTGGCGCCGGATCAAAGAGCGTCATGGCGAGGCGAAACCTCGCCGCCGGCAATGAGTAGGTCAAACGGTAACGACCCGCCATCTCGAGGAAGGGCGAGACGTGGTGGGCCTTGTCGAACACCAGCGTGCCCGGTGGACCGAGCACGTAGAGGTGGCGTTCGCCCCAGGGGGTGTTGGTCACCTCGGCGATCGTGCGCACCACCCGGGCGTCGTCGTAGAAGAAGTAGAGCGTGATGGGATTGAAGTTCCACCCAAGCGAGGCGAGGTTCGCGAGTACCGCGACGCGCCCGGGCGCCTCGGCGCCGACGAGGTCGTGGTGCATCGAACGCGTGGCTTGTTCGAGCGTTCCCTCGTACTCGGGCAGGAAATCACGTCGACGAAGTACGTAGCGCCCGGGCAAGCGGTTTATCGCGCGCACTGGTTCCGGTACCTCGGTGACCTGTCCCTCGAAGACCACACCCTTGACTTCACGACGGATGTCGTCCAGTTCGTCGAGAAAGAATTCGAACATCATCACTCGGTAGTCGAAGGCATGCTCGCGCGGCAGAAACCGTTGGTGGGTGACGCGTCCCCAGTAGATCGCCGAGTCGGTCACCAGGTCACCCCGAGGGTCTCGCACGCCTCGAGCGCGCTCGCCACGCCGTCCTCGTGGAAGCCGTAGCCGAAATAGGCGCCACAGTACGACGTACGTTTCTCGTTCAGGCGATGACGTTGTTGCTGTGCGCGCACGGTCGACTGATCGAGCACCGGATGCGAATAGCGGAAGCGTGCGAGCACCTTGGCGCCATCGATCTTCTCGTCGCTGTTGAGAGAGACGAGAAATCGGCGGAGCGACGTGATCGACTGCAGCGCCGAGACGTCGTAGGTGAGCGTCGCGAGTTCGTCATCATCTCCGCGTCGGTAGTTCCACGCGGCCCAGGCGCGTCGTGAACGCGGGAGCAGCGACTCGTCGAAGTGCAGGGTCACGTCGTTGGACTGGTAGCGGATCGCCCCGAGCACCGCTCGCTCGTCTTCGGTGGGTCGCTCGAGCATGGCGAGGGCCTCGTCACTGTGACACGCGATCACGACGTGATCGAAGGTCTCGACGCCACCTTCGGTGACGATCTGCACGCAATCCGCACTTCGACGGATCGCCTCGACCGCCGTGGCAACGTGGATCTTTCCGCTTTCGCTGATCGCTCGCTCGAGACGGGTCACGTACGCCCGCGAGCCGCCCTCGATGGTTCGCCACACCGGTCTACCGCGCACGCGCAGCAGACCGTGACGTGAGAAGAACTCGGCGAACGTACGAGCGGGGATCTCGGCGAACGTGAGGGGGTTCGCCGACCAGATCGCCGCGCCCATGGGGATGAGGTACCACTCCACGAAGTCCTGGCCCCACTGGCGACTCTCTAGGACGTCCGCCAGCGTGAGCGTTGGGCTAAGGGTGTCTTCGAGCAAGCCGCGCAAGGTTCGATTAAAGGACAGGATGTCCACCACCATGCGCACGAAGCGCGGGCGCAGGATGTTGCGACGTTGGGCGAATATCGTGTTGAGGCTGCTGCCCTTCCACTCAAGTCCACTTCGTACGTCTTGGTAACTGAAACTCATGGAACTCTCGCGTGAGCGAACGCCCAGACGCTCGAGCAGGGCGATGAACTTCGGGTAGGTGACCTCGTTGTAGACGAGGAACCCGGTGTCGACCGGGTAGTCGGCGTCGCCGCCGGGCGCGTCCACGGTGTGCGCGTGCCCTCCCAGGGTCTCTTCGCGTTCGAACAGGGTCACCTCGTGGTGATCGCTCAAGACGTACGCCGCGGTCAGGCCGCTGACGCCGGCCCCCACAATGGCAATCTTCACTCTTGACTCTCCGGCTCGGCTCTAGATAGTTATTCGAGCCTAAAGGCGTCGCGGATGACCGAACCTATAGGTAATAGCCAGAATGGATGTAGATACAAGGCACGCCTTCGCTGACGTACATGGCGTGATTCTTCGGGTCGTCGTCCAGGGCGAGTTGGATATCGAACCCTCCCGCGCGCAGTTCACGCAACGATTCGCGCTTGAACTCGTCTACTCCCGAGTAGTCACCGAACTCACGCATGATCAGCAGGTCCCAGCGGATCCCGTAGCGCTCGAGCCAGGCCAAGGTGTGCGGCTGGACCCTACGCGGTCGTCCGGTCAAGAGCACGATCAAGAGCGAGGGGTCGAGCAGTTCTAAGAGCCGCTCGATCTCGTCGATCACCGGGTCGTCACCGCAGGCGTCAAAGAAACTGCGCCAATCGCCCCAGTCCAGGTAGTGCTGGCGACCCGCGGCGTCAGCGAGCACGCCGTCGATGTCAAAGATCACCGCGCGTGCGGGTGCGCCAGCTTCGTTGCGCCAGCGCCAGTTCTCGTGCTCGTTCGTCCCATTCATCAGTGCTTATGGACTTTAAGCGTCTGGCGAAGGGATGTCTGCGAGACTGGACAGCGTGGCGCAGATTGAACGATTAACGCTGCCGATCCCGTACGGGCATCACGTGTACGTGGTGAGTGACCTCTCTCTCTCGCCCGCCACCAGCCTGCACAGTCGACCGGTACGCGAGTTCATCCAGCTCCTGGGTGATATTGACGACGCCGCCGTCGTCGTGGTGGCGGGCAACCTGTTTCACCCCGACGCCACGTCCGACCTCGCCAAGTTCATCGACGCCACGTTCCTCGCCAAACCTGAGATCGCCGAATGCCTACGCGGTTTCTGCTCCACGGCAAACCACCAGTTGATCGTGCTGCCGGGCAGCGACGATCACGAGTTAGCCGTGCACGAGGGCGCCCAACGGGGCCTGACCTCGCTTGGAGCCAAGGTCGCCAAGGACCTGATGCTCCAGGTAGCGACCGCCGACGGCGTGCGCGACCTCTTCGTGTGCGCGGGCCGTTCACACGGGGACCTGACGGTCGCCGACCGCGCCGAGCGCTCCGACGCGGACCGACTAGAAGACCCGACGTCGCTGGCGCGGTTCGTGGCCTCGCGGGTGCTCTATCGACGTCTCGGCCCGTGGGTGTGGTTCCCGCTGCTCGCCCTCGTGGGCTTTGACCTGTTCAACACCGTCACCAAGATTGTGGGCCACTTCACGCACCACCACTACAAGGTCCATGCGCCCCACGCCACGACGTTCTGGGGAAACCTGTTGGTGAACGTACTGCTCATCGTGCTCTTCGAAGCGCTAGTCGTCGGCGTCGCCGGCTTGATCGTGCGCCGACGTTTCGACCACGACACGAGAAGCGAACGAACCGCGGCACTCAGTGAGCCGCTCGCGCTCACCTACGCCTACGACGTCGACGCCCTCGAAATCGCGCGACGGGTCTGCGAACGCGGTGGTGCCGGCGCGGTGGTGGGCGGTGCACCACGGCCGGCGTTGGCGTTCCTCGACCACGGCGTGTGCGCGACACCCGGGCCCTCGCGCACCGTCATCGTCGAGCGTCGCGGCCACTTCGGACTTCCGCCGGTGTTCAGCTCGGTCGATCGACTCGGCATCGTCGAGATCGAATCCACCAGCACGGTCCAGGTGCGTCTCATCGCGGGCGAGACCCCGCGTCGTCGCGGCACGGTGCTCGAACGCTTGGTCGCGGGCCAACCACTGCAGCCCGCGCCGTCGCGCGAGACCAACACTGTCGGATCCTGGCCGAACGCCAGTCCCTTCCCCCTCAACCTCGAACGACTCAGTGCCCAACGTCGTCAACGATCGATACGTCGTGTCGCGAGCGGCCTGTTATTCCTCGACGGTGTGGTGAACGTGGCGGTGACCGCGTCGCCGCCGCTACGCGGACGCCTACACCTCGTGCTCACCGTGCTGCCCCTCGGCGTCGCCCAGTCCGCGGCGGCCTTGACCGCCGCCGCCGGCATCGGCATGATCATGACCGCGCGAGGGATTCGCCGCGGACAGCGCCGTTCGTGGTTCTTTGCGGTGGGCGCACTCGCCTTTACGGTCATCGCGCACCTCGCGCGAGGCGGTGGCATTGCATCATCCCTGGTCGCGGCGGTGATTCTGGTACTGCTCGTGACCCAGCGCCAACACTTCCTCGCCACGACCGACCGCTCGAGTCTTAGCGCCGCGATCCCGAGGCTCGGACTCATCGTGCTGATCACGTTGTTGGCGGCGACCCTCGGCATCGAGGCGGCCGCGGGCCGCCAGCACCTGCCCGCCTTCGGGGTCGTCTTCATCGCGTGCGCCGAGAGGTTGCTCGGCATCTACAGCATCAACCTGCCCGACCGGGTGGACGACTTCATCGATCCCACGCTCGTGACCATCGGCGTCTGTTTGTTGGTCTCGCTCTTCTATCTGCTCACCCGTCCGGTGGTCGACCGTCGCCTGTCGCTAAAGGCGACGAGCACCGAGCGACGGATCGCCGAACTTCGCGCCCGCGAGATTGTTCGTCGCCACGGTCGCGGCACGCTCGACTACTTCGCGCTGCGCGACGACAAACAGTTCTTCTTCTTTCGCGACTCGCTCGTCGCCTACGCGGTCTACGGTGGCGTGGCGTTGATCTCGCCGGACCCGATTGGACCTTCCGCCGAACGCACCGAGGTCTTCAGCGCCTTTCGCTCCTACGGCGAATCACGCGGTTGGACCATCGGTGTCATGGCCGCCAGCGAGGAATGGACACCGATCTACCACGCGGCTGGGATGCACTCCATCTACCTGGGTGACGAGGCGATCGTTAACTGCCAGACCTTCTCACTCGAGGGCGGTCGAATGAAGGGCCTGCGTCAGGCTTGCACCCGACTCGCCCGTCATGGCTACACCGTGCAGTTCCTCGATCCCTCCACGGTCGACCCGGGTCAGGTCACCGCCATCGTCGACTTGATCAGCATGCTGCGTCGCGGTGAGGGCGAGCGCGGATTCTCCATGATGCTCGGACGACTCTTCGACCCCAAGGACAAGGGGCTCTTGCTCACGATTGTGCACGGACCCGATGGGCAACCCGCCGCCGTCTGTCAGTTCGTGCCTTCGCCCGCGATCAACGGCTATTCGCTCGACCTCATGCGCCGTGACCCGGGCGAACACCCCAACGGGCTGATCGACTTCGCGCTGTGCTCGACCATTGCGTACCTGGCCCAACGCGGGGCGGGCGGGCTCAGCCTCAACTTCGCGGCGTTTCGTTCGGTGCTCGACGGCGAGCGCGGCGACGGCACGTTCACCCGCGTCGAGCGTTGGGCCCTCAAGCGCCTGTCGGGCGTGTTACCCATCGAGTCGCTGTGGACCTTTAACGCTAAGTACCACCCGGACTGGTTGGCGCGCTACCTCGTCTACCCCGCCGCCGAGAGTTTCGTGCCGGTCGTGGCGGCGATCTTGCGCGCCGAGTCGATCACCGAGATCCCGGTCCTCGGGCGATTCCTCGCCAACGACCCCTCCAACCGACCCGGCACCGTTGTCCCTGATGAAGTACTCGAAGCAGCCAGGCGCGTGGACCGCGAGGTCGCCGCGCACTAGGGCAGTATCAGGTGCAAGTCGCCGAACTCGTGCCAGCGCAGACCCCGTTCGAGGGCCTCACGGTACGAGTCCACGAGTAACGCCCGCCCGGCAATCGCCTCGAGCATGCTCAGGTGCGACGAGACTGGCTCGTGCCAGCCCGTCAGCACCCCGTCGACGACCGTCACGCCGCGCTCGGGAGTCACCACCAGGTCGGTCCACCCGTCGTAGGCCCGCACCTTGCCCCGTTCGTCGACGCTGCTCTCGAGCGCGCGCACGACGGTCGTACCCACCGCGATCACGCGACCGTTCGCGCGTCGCGTCGCGTTCACGCGCTCGGCGCTCGAGACCGGGACTCGCACGCGCTCGGGGTAGGGCGTCTCACCGGATTCGAGTGACGCGACGCCGGTGTGCAACACGATCGGCACTACGCCAACGCCGCTAGCGACCAGCGAGGTCAACAACGCTTTCGTGAATGGTCGACCCGCACTCGCCATCTCGGCGCTGGCGAACTCGGTCGCGTACACGTTCTGGTACATCTCGATCGGCCAGTCGCGCTCGACGTAGTCGTAGTGGATGGCCCTCGCGAAGTGCCACAACCACGCCAGGGGATCGTCACCGAGGTCCACGTCGGCCACCCAGAGCCGACCTTCGTCGAGATAGGGCTCGCAAAGGGAGAGCGAGGCGCCACCTCGCATCGCCAGCGTGGAAAAACTCACCGGCGAAGCCCAACGACGCGTGGCCGTGCCGTTCTTCTCGCGCAACTCGAGCGTCCAGCGATGTTGGTCAAGTTGGGTCGAGAGGTGCACGACGACCTCGGTGCCGTCGGGCGCGATTGCGTCAAAGGCCGCGGGGATCGTGCCCGAGGTGTTGATCACCAACAAGTCGCCGGGCACGAGAAACGACGCGAGCAAGCGGAACGACGTGGTGATCAGGCGCCGGTCGGACCGGTGGGCCACGAGCATCGCCACGTCGTCACGCGCGAGGCCACGGGCCTCGGGGGGCGAGGAGGCCTCAAGCTCGCGCGGCACGCTGAACTCGTAAGGCGACGTAAGTGACACGGGGGCGTTCACGTGGCGAATTCCTGAGCGCGGTAGCGCCCGCTCGGTGCCCCCGAATCGAGCAGCGCGCGAAACCGGGGTACGACGCTCTCGGGCAGCGGTCGGTCCAAGATGTTCTCGCCGGCGAAGGCGGCCTGGTGCATGTCGGTGCGCATATCCCCGGGGTCAAAGGCGTAGACGCGCAGCGCGTGCTCCTCGGTGCCGAGTACCGCTTGGAGTTGATCGAGCGCCGCCTTGGACGATCCGTAGGCTCCCCAGGTCTCGTAACCCTCGATGGCCGCGTCCGAGGAGAGAGCGACCACGGTCCCACGGCTAGCGCGAAGCGCGGGCAAGGCGAGTTGGACGAGGGCCAAGGGGGCAAGCACGTTCAACTCGAAGACCGTACGAAACGCGTCGAGGGGGTAGGCGTCGAGTCGAGCCAGCGGCGTGGGACCCAGGGTGCTCGCGTTGTTCACGAGCAGGTCCAGGGACCCGAGCGCGCTCGCCGCTCGCACGAGCGCCTCGCGGTGGGCGGGGTCGGTCACGTCGCCCGCCAGCGCGGTGACGCGATCGTGTCGATCGCGCAGCTCGTCTTTCACGTGCTCGACGTCACTCGCTCGCCGGCCGTCGAACACCACGCCCCAGCCGTCACTGGCGAGGTCAAGCACGAGCGCGCGACCAAAGCCGCGCGAACCTCCCGTCACGATCGCTACTGGCATGCGTCCTCCGTTCTCGGTGGTCGAGGTGACTCGAACTTGACGATACAAGTTAAAGTAAGGTTTAAGTCAAGTACTATTCGAAAGAATCGAGGCATCGTGGACTCGCACCTGAGCATTGGCGACGTCGCGGCACGAAGCGGCTTCTCGGCGTCGGCGGTGCGCTTCTACGAGCGCGAGGGCCTCATCGGCGCCGAGCGCACAGCGGGCAATCAACGACTTTTTCGTCGTGACGTCCTGCGGCGTCTCGCCTTCATCCGCGTCGCCCAAAAGGTTGGTCTGAAACTCGAGGAGATCGCCGAGGCGCTGGCGTCTCTACCCAGCGAGAAGACGCCGACCCCCAAGGACTGGCGGCGCCTGACCCAAGGCTGGCAGGACCGCATCGAAGAGCGCATCCTCCTGCTCGAGACGCTGCGCGAGGGACTGAGCGTCTGTATTGGCTGTGGTTGCCTGTCGCTGCGTACGTGCGCGCTGGCCAATCCGAACGACGAAGCGGCGAGCGAGGGACCAGGCGCGCGGTACCTGCCCGGCGACTAGGTGTCCGACGCCGGTGGTTCGGCGCGAAACACGATCTGGGAGCGTTCGGGGTGCTCGAAGTCCAACTGGACGTTAAAGGGATCGTCGTCCTCGGGCTCGCCCGCCCCCTCGACGATGATCACCTGATCCTCGTCCTTGGGTCCGTAGATCGCCTCGGCGAGACCGAGCATCGCCTGACCGAGCACCTGACCAGCCGACGAGCGAGCAATTCGACTGCCCACCGTAGCGACGGGGAACTCACCGGTGGGTCCCGCCTCGGCGTCGGTCGCCTTTAGCCAATCGATCCACTGCTCGTCGGTCCAGTCATTCGGATCTTCGGGTGGTACCGAGGTGAGGGGGTTAAAGTACTCCATTAGCCGTCACGTTACCGGGGTGGCGCGCGGCGCACGTCGTTGGTCGTCGGGGGAATCTCGAGCGGCGTCGCGTGAAACGACATCACCGCGCCATCCTCACCGAAATGAGCGCTGTCGCTTACATTAGCGATGGCGAAACGTTCGTTGAGGAGGCACGTGCCCTATTGCAACCAGTGCGGATCCCTCGTAGAGTCCGGCCAGCTGACCTGTCCCCAGTGCGGTAAATCGACCGACGGTTCTCTCGCCGGGCTCGGGCCGATGCCGTCGCCGGCCGACGCCACCCTCGCGACGACCACTCCCCTCGCGGGCTACGGGTGGCGCGTGCTCGGCTACCTCATCGACTCGATCATCCTGGGCGTCGTGTTCTCGTATCCCTTGCGAGCGCTGCACGTCAACGTCTACGCGACGGCGGTCACGATCGCGGTCGTCACCTTTCTCTACGGCACGCTCTTCTTGTCCTTCATGTCGGGCCAGACCCCCGGCATGCGCGTCGTGCGCGTGCGCGTCGTCAACGCCGTGAGCAGCGCCACCGTCACTCGCCTCGCAGCAGGCCGACGCACCGCGCTCTACTGCGCGCTCAGTCTCATCGGCAACCTCTACCACTACACCAAGTACGCGCACCCCACCGCCCACCAGCGTATGGTCGAGAGCCACCACGCGCTGGCGAGCCTCGCGCTGACGATCCCCGTCTTGGTCGACCTGTTGTGGCCGCTCTGGGACAAGCGCAAGCAGACCCTGACCGACAAGTTCGCCGGCACCGTCGTCGTGCGGCCCACCGCGTCCTAGAGGACGCCGAGACCCTCGCGGCGACGGGCGATCCCGCGGGCGAGACGACGCGCCGCCTCAGGCTCGAACTGCAGGAAAAGAAAGGGCTCGACCAGTTCGAGCTCCATCAAGATCCATCCGTGGTCGTCGCGCACCAGGTCCACGCGCGCGTAGAGCAGGTCGCGCCACTCGAGGTCGCCGAGCACGCGCTCGGCGAAGACCAGGGCGTCGGGCTCGGCCTGAGCGTTCTTCATCTGCTCGAATCGAAAGAGCGCGTCGCGTTGTGCGGCGGGCGTGTTGAGCATCGGCCCTTTGGTCATGGCGTGGCTGAAGCCACCGTCGATGAAAACCAGGGCGCGTTCGCCGAACTCGTCGACCGAGGACACGTAGGGCTGGATCAACACGTCACGGCCGCGCTCGTGCAGCGAGCGCACGTGGGCGCTCGCCTGTTCGAGCTCGTCGGCACCAAAGCGTTCGGCGTCGACCGATCCGGCTCCCACGCAGGGCTTGACGACGAAGTCGCCCGTCGGAAAGACCGGTGCCTCGCCCACGTCACAAAAGAACGACGGCACGATCCGGTGCCCGGCCTCGCCGAGGTCCGCGAGATAGTGCTTGTCCGAGGAGTATTCGAGCACGTCGTAGGGGTTGAAGAGTCGTGGCACGTTCGCCGCCCACGCGAGGAAGTCGTCTCGTCGATTCGAGTAGTCCCACGTCGAGCGCACGACCGTCAGGTCGAAGCGGTCCCAGTCGACGCGTTCGTCGTCCCAGACGCAGTGCACACCCGCGAGGCCGACCTCGTCGAGGGCCGCCCACAGCAAGGGCCAATCTGGGTCGACGTTACCGCCGCGAAAGGACGAGGTCGGGTCGGCGTCGAGCCCGGCGCAGGTCGCGACGCCGATCGATCTCACGGATTGAAGAGCAACGTCGCGTGCTGGGCCAGAGTCGCGAGGGGTCCGGGCCACACACCAAAGACCAACGTCATCGCGACGCCCACGCCGACCACCAGACCCGTCGCGCGCGGCACGACGACGCGCGCGGCCTCGACGGTCTCGTCGGCGTAGAGGGTCATGGCCCAACGAAGGTAGAAGAAGGCCGCGATCGCGGCGCTCAGCAGCGCGATCAGGGCGAGCGCACTACCGCCCTGGTCAATGGCGGCCGCGAGCACCGAGTACTTCGCGTAGAAGCCGGTCGTCAGCGGCGCCCCGAGTTGTGAGAGCAGCAGGACCGCCATCGAGGCACCCAGCCATGGTTGGCGTCGCGCGAGCCCGCGGTACGCGTCGATCGAGTGGTTCTCGTCGCCCAGCCCGCCCACCAGGGTCACGATCGCGAAGGTGGCCACGACGGTGGGCGCGTAGGTGATGACGTAGAACAAGGTCCCCGCGACCCCGCGCACGGTGCCCGCCCAGATGCCGAGCAGGATGAACCCGGCGTGGTTGATCGACGAATACGCCAAGATGCGCTTGGCGTTGCGCTGGAGCAGCGCGAGCGAGGCGCCCACGACGGTGGTGAGCACCACGAGCGCCCACAGGATCGGTCGCCAGGTCTCCATCTGGGTTCCGAGCGCCGAGATCACGACGCGCACGAAGGCGGCGAACGCGCCCACCTTGACGATCGAGGCCATGAAACCGGTCACCGGTGTCGGCGCACCCTCGTAGACGTCGGGCGACCACAGGTGGAACGGCACGGCCGCGACCTTGAAGGCGAAGCCGACGATCAACAGCGCACCGCCCGCGTAGAGCAGACCCGGGTGCAGCACGACGTTGGACGCCAGGAAGTACGCGATTGTCGTCAGGTTCGTCGTGCCCGTCGCGCCGTAGACGAGGGCTGCGCCGTAGATGAAGATTGCCGACGCGAAACCGCCCAGGAGGAAGTACTTCAACGCCGCCTCGGCGGAGGTCTTGCGATGCCGGTCGAAGGCGACCAGCACGTACAGGCCGAGCGAGAGTATCTCGAGTCCGAGGAAGATCACGATTAGGTCGTTCGCCTGGGTCATCAGGACCGCACCCGCTGAGGCCGCGAGCGCGAGGATCTGGTACTCGGCGCCCTGGACGCGTTCGCGCACCGCCCAGTCGTGCGCGACCAACGTCGCCAGCAAGAGGCTCACGGCGATGACCCCGGTCGCCACCACGCTGAAGCCGTCCAAGACGATGGCGTGGGCGATCGTCGTCGAGGCCCCGGACTTGTCGATGCAGCGCCACTGGAAGTACGTGACCACGAGCACGGCGAGCGACGCGGCGCAGGTAACCGCGGTCGCGGCGACCTGGGTGATCTTGGTGCGCACCATCGCCGTGAGAAAGACGAGCAACAACGACGCACCGAACAGGATGATCACCGGCAGGATCGCCAGGTAGTGGATCGAAGGTATGACGATGGGGGCGCTCGCGGACACGGTCACTTGGTCACCCCGCTCGGCGCGACGTGTTCGATCAACTGCTGGACCGACGGCGAGATACGATCAAGCACCGGCCGCGGAAAGACACCGAGCACGACGATCAGCACCACGATCGGCACCAGCACCCAGCGTTCCTTGGTCGACGCGTCGGGTATTGCGGCGTTCGCCCCGACCGCGCGACCCTGGAAGACGCGCTGGTAGGCCCAAAGCAGGTAGACCGCCGCCGCCACGACACCGAAGGCGCCCACGACGCCCCACCAGGCGTGTACCGCGAACGTGCCGATGAGGATGAGGTACTCGCTCACGAAGCCCGACAATCCTGGCAGGCCGATCGAGGCGAGCATGACCACGGTGAAGACTCCCGCCAACACCGGCGCGGGACCCTGGAGGCCCTGCAGGTCAGCGACCTGGTAACTGCCCCGGCGCTGCTCGATGAAGCCGATGATGAGAAAGAACCCGATGGTGATGATGCCGTGGTTGAACATCAACAGCACCGCGCCGACGGTGGCGATCTTGGAACCCGACATGACCCCGAGCGTGATGAAGCCCATCTGGGCGAGCGAACTGTAGGCGACGAAGCGCTTGAGGTCCTTGGCGACGCACGCGAGGATTGACCCGTAGATGATGCCGATCACCGCCAGGGTCAGCATCACCGGGCGCACGTCGGCGAGCGCCAGGGGGAAGAGTCCGACCGCGAAACGCAGCAGTCCGTAGGAACCGAGCTTGGCGAGCAGCGCGGAGAGTTCGATCGATCCCGCCGTCGGGGCCTCGGCGTAGGTGAGCGGCGACCAGGTGTGCAGCGGCCAGATCGGGGCCTTCGCGGCGAAGGCAATCGCGAAGGCGGTGAACAACCAGATCGCCGTCGAGTGGGTCATCGAGGTCGAACTGAGAACGCCGTAGGCGAACGTGAGAGCTCCCCCGGTCTGGTGCTGGTGGGCGAGGCCCAGGTACAAGATGCCGATGAGCAAGAAGGCCGAAGCGCTGAAGGTGTAGATGAAGAACTTGAGGGCCGCTTTGTTCTTCTCACGCCCGCCCCAGCCCGCGATGATGAAGTAGCACGGCACCAGGGTCAACTCGAAGAAGATGAAGAACTCGAGTAGGTCGTGTGCGACGAAACTGCCCATCGTGAACGACGTCAGGATGAGTAGCCACGACACGAAGGAGGGTTCGCGTCGCTTGTCGCGCCCGCCCAACAACGCGAGCAGCACGACGATTGCGGTGAGTTCGACCATGAACAGCGAGATGCCGTCCAGGGCGACGTCGTAGGCGAGTCCGAAGGGCGCGGACAACACGTAGCGGGTGGCGAAGTCGAAAGTCTGGGCCCCGGCGACGTGAGCGTTGTAGAGCAAGAAGATCACGACGCCGATCGCCATCTCGACGGCGGCGCTGGCGACGGCGATGGCGTAGGAGAGGCCTTGCTTGGAACGCCCGAAGGCGGCCCCCGCCGCACCCAACAACGGCACGACGAGCAGCGCGCTGAGCCAGAGGGAGGAATGCACGACTAACCGACCCTCGCCACGAGATAGACCACGATCACCGCGAGACCAAGGGCCATGGCGAGCGCGTAGTGGCGCACGAAGCCCGACTGGATCTTGCGTACGCCCTGGGAACTGTGCACGATGCCCGCCGCGAGTCCCATCACGCCGCCGTCGATGACCTCGTCCTCGATCACCGCGTCACTGAAGACGGCCAGGTGCTCAAGCGGGCGTCCGATGGTCGCGTCATAGAAGTCGTCCCAGTACCAGACGTGTTCGAGGAACTTCGGGGTGAGCTTCTCGTCCTCGGAGCGGCTGCGCCAGATCGAGAACGCCGCGGCGAGTCCGATCAACGCGGCCGCGACGTCCACCGCCGCGAGTCCCCACTGGCTCAGCGTGCTCTGACTCGCGATCGGCGCCACGTACCCGAAGGTCGAGCTCAAAAAGTGTTCCAACGTGTCGTGGTGGACCCACGGCAGGGCGAGGGCGCCCCCGAGCACCGAGAGCACCGCGAGGATGACGAGCGGCGTAGTCATGACCCAGGGTGACTCGTGGGGGTCGTGGCCGTGGGTAACCTCGCGGAATCGCTCGGTACCGCGAAACGTCAGCACGAACAAACGACTCATGTAGTACGCGGTGAGGATCGCGGTCACGACGCCGAGGACCCACAGGGCCTTGTTGTGCGCGAAAACGTTGGTGAGCACGTCGCCCTTCGCCCAGAAGCCCGCGAAGGGAGGGATGCCCGAGATGGCGAGCCAACCAATGAGGAACGTCGGGAACGTGAGCGGCAGGAACTTGCGCAACGCTCCCATCTTTCGCAGGTCCTGTTCACCGTTGAGCGAGTGGATGACCGATCCCGAACCGAGGAAGAGCAGCGCCTTGTAGAACGCGTGGCCCACCATCAAGAAAATCGCCGCCCCGTAGGCCCCCACGCCCACGGCGAGCACCATATAGCCGATCTGGGAGACGGTCGAGAACGCGAGGACCTTCTTGATGTCCTTCTGGGAGGTCGCGATCGTCGCGGCGACGAAGGCGGTCACGCCACCGATCACCGCGATGGTCATGCGTCCCGACGACGACAGTGCGAGCACCGGCGACATTCGCACGAGCAGGTAGACGCCGGCGGTGACCATGGTTGCCGCGTGGATCAACGCCGACACCGGCGTCGGACCCTCCATCGCGTCGGGCAGCCAGTTGAACAACGGGATCTGCGCGCTCTTGCCGGTCGCGGCGAGCAGCAACGCCAGCACCACCAGGGTGGCGACCGTCGGCGTCAGCGTCCCGGCCTTTTCGAACACTCCGAGGTACGTCAGCGTCCCGGTGCGCGAGAACAACAAGAACATCGCCACCAGCAGTCCCACGTCGCCCACGCGGTTGTAGATGAAGGCCTTCTTGCCCGCCGAAGAGGCCGAGTCGCGGTCGAAGTAGAAACTCACGAGCCAGTAGGAGCAGACCCCCACGCCTTCCCAGCCCACGAAGGTGAAGACCAGGTTGTTGGCGAGCACGAGAGCGAGCATCGAGAATACGAAGAGGTTGAAGTACAAGAAGAACTTCTTGTAGTCCTTCTCCCCGTGCATGTAGCCAATGGAGTAGAGGTGGATCAACGTGGAGACGCCCGTCACGAACAGGCACATGGTGATCGAGAGCGGATCGATCAGCAACGCCGCGGGCACGTGCAACGAACCGACGTCGATCCAGTTGAAGAGGTGGACCGTCACCTGGCGCTGGCTGTGGTGCAGCAGCAGCACGAAGGTGATCACCGAGGCCACGAAGCTGAGCCCCACGACGCCGGTCGCGACGTAGCCGATCTGGGACTCGTTCATACTCTTGCCGTTGAGCAACACCGCCGCAAAGCCGAGCAGCGGCAACAACAGGATCAGCGTGGAGAAGTGCGCCATCTCAGCCCTTCAACTCCGACAGCTCGTCGACCGACGTAGAGGCCCGGCGCCGAAACACCGCCACGACGATGCCCAGACCCACCGTGACCTCGGCGGCGGCGACAACCATGACGAAAAAGACCGTCGCCTGTCCCCCGATGTCGCTCAGGGTGCGCGCGAAGGTCACGAAGGTGAGATTGACCGCGTTGAGCATCAACTCGACGCACATGAACATGATCAGGGCGCTGCGACGGGTCAGGAGCCCAAAGGCCCCGATCCCAAAGAGCACGGCGGCGAGCACGAGGTACCAGGCGGCGGGTACGTTCACTCGTCCACCTCTTCGCTGGAGAGGACTCGTTCGCGTCGTGCGAGCAGCACTGCGCCGACGACGGCGATGACGAGCAGCGCCGCGGTGGCTTCGAAGGCAAATAAGTACGTGGTAAAGACCGCGGTGCCGAGTTGGTGCACGTTGGCCTGGCCCGTGGCGAGCGCGGTGCCGACGGTCGAGACCGACTTAACACCGGTCACCCAGTGCGACTCGGCCATGAGCGCAATCAGTCCGCCGACCGTGATCACGGCCCCGAGAGCCGCCAACGGCCGCTGGGCGACGAAGGGCTCGACGTGCACGTGTTCTTTGCGGTCGACGCCGAGGAACATGATGACGAAGAGGAACAGGACGACGATCGCGCCGGCGTAGACGATGATCTGGACCGCGGCGAGAAAGTCAGCCTGCTGGGCGACGAAGGCGACCGCGACGCCGAACAGCGTCATGATCAGACTCAGCGCACTGTGCACGGGGTTCTTGAAGGTGATGACGCCGAGCGCGCCGACGAGCACGAGCACCGCCGCGGCGGCGAAGACCAGGATGCTCGGCCACGAGTACGAGAGGGCGGCGATCACTGTTCGCCCCGATCGCCGTGGGAGCGGTGTGGCATCTTCTCGCGCGCGTTGCGAATCATGCCCCGGAGTCCGCGCCGATCGAGCGGCACGTCCTCGGGTTGGAGGTGACGGTAGAACACCTCGCGCAGTTGCTTGGAGCCCGTGGCCTCGTCGTCGCGCTGGCCCGACTGACCGGCCTCGGCGGCGCGCACGCCCACGCCGAGGTCGCCGGTCCACTGGATGACACCTTCGTACTCGGCGTCGCCCGCGGGTGACGTCGCGCGCATCCAACCGCCAGTCATCGCGGCTTCGCCTTCGCGCCAGTCCTCCCAGGGCAGGCGCTGGGGAAAGCCCTGGTCGTCGACGAGCAGTTCGGCCTTGGTGTAGATGGCGTCGGCGCGATTCGTGAAGGAGAACTCGAACATCTTGGACTCGGTGATCGCCTGGGTCGGGCACGCCTCGACGCAGAGGTCACAGTGGATGCAGCGCAGATAGTTGATCTCGTAGACGTAGCCGTAGCGCTCACCGGGGCTCACGGGGTGGTCGGGCGGGTTGTCCAGGCCGCGCACGTAGATGCAGTTCACCGGACACACGCCCGCGCACAGCTCACAGCCAATGCACTTCTCCATCCCGTCTTCGTAACGGTTGAGGACGTGACGTCCGTGCTGGCGGGGTTGCTTAGCTCGCTTGTGCTGGGGGTAGCTCGTGGTGACCTTGGGTCGTCCAATGTGCGCCAGCGTGAGCTTGAAGCCACCGAAGAAGGAGAGGGGACTGGCCACTATCGCTCCTCGTCACTCAGGCGGCGGATGACCCGACCGGGGATCGGACGCTCTCCCACCGTGGGCAAGACACGCTCCGGCCCAGACTCGCGGGTCTTGCCGAGTTCGAAGGCCCGGGTGAGCACGATCCAGGCGAACAACACCGCAGCGAACATGAGCAGTCCCCAGCGCCACGAGATGAGAAAGCCCGCGACGATGAGCATCCAGCCGAGGCTCAGGGGGATCAGCCGCTTCCAACCGAGGTCCATCAACTGGTCGTAACGGAAACGAGGCAGCGCCGCGCGGAACCAGATGTAGCAGAAGCAGAAAATCGAGGTCTTGATGAGGAACCAGATGATCGGGAACACCCACTTGAGGTGGGCGACTGGCGGCACCCAACCGGCCGGGCCCCCAAAGAACAGCGTCACCATGATCGCCGACATCGTGATGGTGTTCATGAACTCGGCGAGGAAGAAGATGGCGAAGCGGAACGAGGAGTACTCGGTGTGAAAGCCACCCACGAGTTCGCTCTCGGCCTCGACGACGTCAAAGGGCGGACGGTTGAGTTCGGCGGTGATGGCGATCAGAAAGATGGCGAAAGGCACGAAGCCCAACCGGATCAGGTTCCAGTGCCAGATCCCGCCGCCCTGGGAGAGAACGATGTTGTGGGTCGTGAGCGCCCCGGTGACCAGGATGACGGTGACGATGGTCATGCCCAGAGCGGCCTCGTAACTGATCATCTGGGCACTCGCACGCACCGAGGAGAGCAACGGGTACTTCGATCCCGACGACCAGCCCGCGAGCATCACGCCGTAGACCGAGATGCCCGACATCGCGAGCATCAAGAGGATACCCATAGGTGGATTGGCCATCTGCAAGAGCACGACGTGACCCGCGATGTGCAGCGTGCCGCCGACCGGCACGAGCGCGAAAGTTATGAACGCCGGGATGACCACGAGATAGGGCGCCAGCTTGAAGACGAAGACGTCCGCCTCGGCCGGGACCAGGTCCTCCTTGCCGATGAGTTTCAGTCCGTCCGCCACGGTTTGGAGCAGTCCGAAGGGTCCCCAGCGCTGGGGACCGATACGGCTCTGCATGTCCGAGATCGCCTTGCGTTCGAACCAGATCATGACGATCACCGCAGTCATGAGCGCACCGAAGCCCACGAGAATCTTCACGAGCACGATCAAGAGCACGATCCAGTCACCGGTGCCGTGATTGAACAGCGGGTCCGAGGCGGCGAAGAGCTGGTTCATCGGGTCTCCACCCGTACCTGACTGATGACGCTCGTCGGGTCCAACAGCGCCGCCAGCGCGTCCTCGCCCGTAGCGCTCAGTGTGCCAAAGGCGACGTCGGCCGATCCACGCGCCACCTCTTCGTTCAGTTGCACGGCGAGACGCACGCTGCCCTGTGCACCGGTGACGCGCACGATGGCACCAGCCTCGACCCCGAGGCGGTCGAGGTCCACGTGATTGAGCGACAACGTCGTCGCCTTGATCAGATTGTCCAGCGCCGGCGAACCCTGCATGGCGACGCCTCGGTCGTAGAGACGGCGCGACACGACGAGTCGCAGCGAGTAGGCGTCAGCGAGGGGCACTTCGAGGTTCGGCGCGTGACCGAGGACGTCGAGCGTCGCGGGCCGCGTGTGCACGCTGTCCACGGCGTTCGTCTCGACCGTTGCGCCGGTGTAGGAGGCGAGACCGACGCTCTCAGCCGATCGTATGCCAGGAAAGGCCATGGGGTCGAGCGCGTGGCGCAGCGAAGTCGCGTCGAGGCGACCGACGACCGCGCCGTCGTGCAACTCGTCGTTCGCGACCGACAACGCGGGGTAGCCCGTCGACTCCTCGATGGTCTTCGCGGTCTGTTCAACCGAGGTGAGTCCGATGCTCTGACCGAGTTGTTCGGCCAGTTCGGCCGCGATGGCGACGTCGGGCCAGGCCGAACCCGGCGCGACGATCTTGGCGGCGACCGCGCTGACGCGGCCTTCGATGTTGGTCACCGTGCCGCTGCGCTCGTGCGCGACTGCGGCGGGTAAGACGACGTCGGCGAAGGCGAGCGACGGTCCGCCGTGTCCGGTGACGGCGATCACGCTGGCCTTCTCGAGGGCCGAAGTGGCACCGACGACGTCGGCGACGTTACCGAGCAGGGAGCCGCCCAGTAGCAACAGCGCCTTCTGGTCACCTCGACGCAGCGCCTCGAGTTGACCGAGGGTGTCACGACCCTTCGAAGTGAGTTCAAAGCCGCGACCCGGACGAAGTCGCGGGCTGAGTCCCATGTCGAGCGCACCCGCGACGTTCGAGCGTCGCAGTGCGACAAGGAACTTCGCGTCCGGGAAACGCTCGGCGAATCGACGAATGGCGTCTTCGAGGACTCGGGGATCCTCGGCCACGTTGGGACGACCCACGACGAACACGACGCCCTCGCCACTCTCCCCAATGAGACGACGAGCCTCGAAGAGCTCCTCGTTGGTGAAGGCGACGCCGGTAGGTGCGTCAGCGCGGTCGGCGATGCAGCGCGCCGCGAGGTGTGCCTCGCCGGGACGAACGACGAGCGACAGGCGAGCGACTGGTCGCAGCGCCGAGGGACCGAACGCGAATTCGACGATGGCGTGGTGGTCGCGCACTGCACTCTCGCGCAGGCGCAGGAAGAGGATCGGCAGCTCCTCACGGAGATCCCCGGTCAAAGTAACGACGGTCTTCGCGCTCGCGGTCTCGTCGATGGTGGCGCGTGGCAGGGCTTGGAGCAATACCGGGTCGAGCCCGTCACCGAACTGGGCGTCAAGATTGTCGCTGCCCAGCACGCCGCGAACGAACCGCTCCCAGGCGAATGCGCCCTCATTGGTCAGTGACGCGCCACCAATCGCGCCGACGCCTTCGGGTGTCGCGCTCGCGTCACGCAAGATCTTCGCCGCCGCGTCGAGGGCCTCGCCCCAACTGACGGGTTCGAGTACGCCGTTCACGCGCACCATTGGTGCGACCATGCGCGTCGCCGGGTCCAGGACGTCAGTGGCGTCAGCGTTCTGGTCGACCGAGTCGAGCGTGAAACGTCCCTTATCACAGAGCCACCCGTGGTTCACCGGGTCGCTGTCGACCCCGAGCACGCGAGTCAACCGGTTGCCCGAAGACTGGACCGCGATTCGACAACCCACCGCGCACGTCGTGCAGGTGCTCTCGACCTGTTCGAGGTCCCAGGGACGAGCGCTGAAGCGATAGGGCTTGGCGGTCAGTGCGCCGACCGGACAGATCTGGACGGTGTTGCCCGAGAAGACCGAATTGAAAGGCTTGTCCGGTGAGGGCGCAACTTCGATGAGGTCCCCGCGACCCGAGAAGGCGATCTCAGTGTCGCCCGCCACTTCGGCGGAGAACCTCGTGCAGCGCGCGCACTGAATGCAGCGCTCACGGTCGAGCAGCACCAATTCACCGATCTCGATGGGTTTGACGAAGTGACGCTTCTCCTCGACGAATCGGGTCTCACCCGAACCGTGCGCGAGTGTCTGGTCTTGCAGCGGGCATTCGCCGCCCTTGTCACAGATGGGACAGTCGAGGGGGTGATTCGCGAGCAGGAACTCGAGCACGCCGTCCTGGGCCTTCTTCACCTTCTCGGAGTTCGTGCACACGCTCATGCCGTCGTTGACGTGCAGGTAGCACGCGGGCTGCAGCGTCGCGCCGCGCGGCCCCTCGACTTCGACCAGGCACATGCGACACATGCCGACCGGCTCCATGCGCGGGTGGTAGCAAAAGCGTGGGATGTACTCGCCCGCCCGTTCGGCGGCGTCGATCAACAGCTCACCGGTCTTCACCTCGAGCTCACGACCGTTCACCGTGATACTCACCGTGGTGCGAATGACGTCAGTCATGGGGGCACCCTCCGTGCAGCACGTGCGCCTTGAAATCGTCGGGGAACATCTTGATCGCCGAGTGCACCGAAGACGGGATCGACGATCCGAGCACGCAGATCGTCGTCTGCTGGGGCGGCCACGAGAGTCCCGGGGCGATGTTGTCGCAAAGGTCGAGCAGCAGGTCCATGTCCTCCATGCGACCGCCGCCGTGTTCGAGGCGGTACATCGCGCGCTCGATCCAACCCGAGCCTTCGCGGCACGGCGTGCACTGGCCGCAGGATTCGCGAGAAAAGAACTTGGTGATCCGCCACGCGGCTCGCACGACGCAGGTCGTCTCGTCGAGCACGACGACCGATCCCGAGCCCAACATCGAACCCTTCTCGCCCACCTCGTCCTGGCCGAGTGGCAGGTCCAGCAGCTCGGGCCCGAACCAGGGAGCAGAGACACCCCCGGGGATGATTGCTTTTACCGCCCGGTCCTCGAACACGCCGCCGCCGAGTTGCGGGTCGTAGATGAGGTCACGAAAGGTGTTCTTCACCATCTCAATCTCATAGACGCCGGGATTGTTCACCCGGCCCGCCAGCGCGAACAGCCGCGTGCCGGTCGAACGACCGGCGCCNNAACGCCGCGAAGGCCGCGCCGCCGTTGTTCACGATCCAGGGCAGGTTCGACATCGTCTCGACGTTGTTCACGACCGTCGGTTCGCCGTAGAGTCCGGTGACCGCCGGAAAGAACGGTGGCTTGATGCGTGGAAAGCCGCGCTTGCCTTCGAGACCCTCGATCAGCGCGGTCTCCTCGCCACAGATGTACGCGCCCGCGCCCGGGTGCACCACCAGGTCAATCGAGAAGTCCGAGCCGAAGATCTTCGATCCCAGCGCACCTTCGGCGTAGGCGTCGTTGACCGCCTGCTGGACGCGCTCGAGACCCAGGGCGAACTCGCCGCGCAGGTAGATGAAGGCTTGGCTCACCTGCAACGCGTAAGCCGCGATGATAACCCCCTCGACCAATTGATGGGGATCGCGTTCGACGAGGAAGTGGTCCTTGAAGGTGGCGGGCTCGGACTCGTCGCCGTTCACCACGAGATAGGACACGGGCGACTTGCGCAACATCGACCACTTGCGACCCGCGGGAAAACCCGCCCCGCCTCGTCCGAGCAACGACGCCGCGTCGACTTCGGCCGCGACCTGCTCGGGAAACATGGTGAGCGCCTTGCGCAGTGCGACGTACCCACCGGTCGCGAGATAGCGCGAGAGCGTGTACGAGTCGGCGTACTGGGACCTCGACGAGACGATGCGCGGTGAGTCGAGCACGGCCATTACTTCGCCTCCTCGGCGCGCTGGGCCCGGGCGGCCGTAGAAAGAGCTCGCTGGTCGACGATCTCCTGGCGAGGGACGCGTAGCCCGCCGCTGCGACGCACGCGGATCAACGTGCCGTGGGCGGGCACGTCGTTGTCGAGTTTGCCGTCGCGAAGTTCGTCTACCAACGCGTCAAAGGTCGCCGGGGTCGTCGTGCGCACGTAGCGGTGGTTCACCTGCACGCACGGCGCCTTGTCGCAGTCCGCGAGGCACTCGGTCTCTTCTAGGGTGAACAATCCATCGCTCGTGGTCGAACCGACGGCGCAGCCGAGTTTCTGGGACGCGTGCTCTAAGAACTCCTCGCCACCGGCCAAGAGGCACGCGATGTTCGTACAGACCCCGACGACGTACTTACCCACCGGCTCGAGGTGGAACATGTCGTAAAAGGCCGCCGTGCCTCGCACGTCCGCGCTCGTCGTCCCGGTGAGCGCGGCGACCTCGTCGATGCCCGCCTCACTGAGGTATCCGTCTTGCTCTTGGGCGAGGTGCAACAGCGGCAGCATCGCCGAACGCGCGCGCGGATACAGCGCCACGAGCTCCTCGGCGCGTTGGCGGATCTCGGGGTGGAAGTGGCTCATCGGTCGACCTCGCCCAAGACAGGGTCCACGGTCGACACGGTCGTGATGGCGTCCGAGACCGATCCGCCGCGCATCAGCAGTGGGATGGCCTGGAGGTTCACGAAGCTCGGACCGCGCACGTGCAGGCGGTAGGGCTTGGCGCTGCCGTCGGAGACGAGGTAGCAGCCGATCTCGCCGCGCGGTGACTCGACGGCCGAGTAGACCTCGCCGACGGGCACGTGGAAACCCTCGGTGAAGAGTTTGAAGTGGTGGATCAAGGCCTCCATCGACTCGCCGATGCGCGCGCGCGGCGGCGGGGTGACCTTGGGGTCCTGACTTCGGTAGTCGCCACTAGGCATGCGCTCGGCGCACTGACGCACGATGCGGATCGACTCGCGGATCTCGTTGAGGCGAATCGCGTAGCGGTCGAAGTTGTCGCCGTAGGTGCCGACGATGACGTCGAACTCGACCTGGTCGTAGGCGAGGTAGGGCATCGTACGGCGCAGGTCCCAGGGCACCCCCGTCGAGCGAAGGACCGGACCGGTCACGCTGAGCGACAGCGCCTCTTCGGCGGTGATCGGCGCGACACCCACCATGCGCTCGCGAAAGATCGGCTGACCGGTCAACAACTGGTCGTACTCGTAGGTGCGCTCGTCGATCGTGTCACAAATGACCGCGACGTCGTCCTTCCATCCGTCGGGCAGGTCCGCCGCGACGCCCCCGGGACGCACGTAGTTGAGGTTGAGGCGAAGACCAGCGGTCTTCTCGAAGAAGGCCAGTATGAGCTCGCGCTCGCGAAGGCCGTAGATCATCATCGAAGTCGATCCGAGGTCCATGCCGTTGGTCGCCATCCACACGAGGTGCGAGGACATGCGATTGAGCTCGCTCATCATCATGCGGATCCACACGGCGCGCTCGGGCACCTCGATGCCGAGCAGCATCTCGACGGCGAGCGAATAGTTCAACTCGTTGATGACCGGGGACAAGTAGTCCATGCGCGTCACGTTCGTCGCACCCTGGATGTAGCTCAGTTCCTCGGCGGTCTTCTCCATGCCCGTGTGCAGGTAGCCAATGACGGGCTTGCAGCGAAGGACGTATTCTCCGTCGAGCTCGAGCATGAGTCGCAGCACGCCGTGCGTGGACGGGTGCGAGGGACCCATGTTGATGATCATGGTCTCGTCGTCGCGCCGTTCGACGTCTATCGACATCGGGTCGATGTGCAGATCGTTGCTGCGCAGTACCGCGCCGATCTCTCGACTGAGTTCGCTCGTCGAAGTGTTCTCGCGCCGCTGGAGCTCCTGGTCGCCCTCGGAGGTCTCGGCGACGAGTAGTTCGTCGCGCTCGATAGCGCGGACGGTGGGTTCGCTCATCGCGGGCCCGGCGCTTCCTTGAACTGCACGGGCACGTTGCCCACGCCGTAGTCCTTGCGCAGCGGGTGACCTTCCCAGTCCTCGGGCATCAAGATACGCGTCAGGTCGGGGTGATTGGTAAAGATGATGCCGAACAGGTCGAACGCCTCGCGCTCCATCGCCTCGACGCCCGAATAGAGGGCGAAGAGCGACTCGACCTCGGGTTCGTCGTCGCCCGCCTGGACGCGGATACGCACCCGCTCGCGCTTGGAGAGGCTCAGCATGTTCGTCACGACCTCGAAGCGCGTCGCGACGACGCCCTCGGGCAGCGGACGCTCGAGGTGGCTCAGGTAGTCGACGCCGCACACGTCCACGCACATCTCGAACCCGTCGTTCTTGAACGACTCGACGAGCGCGAAGTACTGCGCGCGCGTGGGAAAGCACACGAGGTCTGCCGCGAGACCATCACTGGTCAGTACGCCCGGGGGGGCCGAGGGAGCAAGGGACGTCACTTCGGCGTTCCCACCCTTACCGCGACAGGCACCTCGGGAGTCCAGAGGTTCTGCGCATCCTCAACGTGCGTGGGGCGGCCTTCACTGCGACGCTGCATGATCTCGCCGGTGCGGATCTGTTCGTGCAACGTGAGGATCGCGTGCATCAGGGTCTCGGGACTCGGCGGACAACCGGGCGCGTAGACGTCCACGGGCACGATCTGGTCGACGCCCTGGACAATCGCGTAGTTGTTGAACAGCCCGCCCGTCGACGCGCACACGCCCATGGAGATGACCCACTTGGGCTCCATCATCTGGTCGTAGACCTGACGCAGGACCGGCGCCATCTTCTGGGAGACGCGTCCGGCGACAATCATGAGGTCGGCCTGACGCGGCGAGTTGCGAAAGACCTCCATGCCGTATCGCGCGAGGTCGAAGTCCGCGGCGCCCGCCGCCATCATCTCGATCGCGCAACAGGCGAGGCCGAACGACGCGGGCCACACCGAGGCGCGGCGCGCCCAACGCACCAGGTCTTCGAGTTGGCCCGTCAAGAAGTTGTGCTGCAGATCCTCGAGGCCCATTACGCCGCCTGTTCGGGGTCTTGACCAATGCGCACGATGGTTGACGAACTCGTGCGCGCCGGCATGCCCGGCGTGAGGTGCTTGACGGGGCCCCACTGCAGCGCGCCCTCGCTCACGAGAAACACCAACGCACCAAAGACCGTCACCGAGAACGCGAGGACCTCGATGAGTCCAAAGACGTGCAGTTGGCGAAAGACCACGGCGAAGGGGTACATGAAAACGACTTCGATGTCAAAGATCACGAAGATCATCGCGACCAGGTAGAAGCGAACCGGGAATCGCTGTGGAGGTTCGTTTTCGGGGACGATCCCGCATTCGTAGGGCGCGCGCTTCGCGTCCGTGGGCCGCTTGTGCGGCGCCAACCACGCCGACGCCACAAGTGAACCCGACGCGAACAGCACCCCGAGAATCAGGAGTCCCAGCAAAGGTAAGTACTGGTCCACCGAACCTTTTTATCAGACTTGCAAGGACCCAACGTTGCGGGACCCCAGGACCAAGGACCTGACCAAGGGCCTAGGCTCGTCGCGTGGCAAAACTCAGCGACATCGCATCGAACACCATCTTCGACGTCGTGATCGTGGGCGCCGGTCCGAGCGGCTCGGCCTGCGCGTACTGGCTCGCCAATGCCGGGTGGTCGGTGTGTCTTGTCGAGAAGAAGACCTTCCCTCGCGAGAAGACCTGCGGCGACGGGCTCACGCCGCGTTCGGTCTACCAACTCCAGGAGATGGGTCTCGAGCGCGAGGTCGCGCGCCACGGGCACCGCTACAACGGATTGCGCGCCTTCGGCTTCGGGGCGACGCTCGCCATGAACTGGCCCGAACACCCGAAATTCCCCAACTACGGCTACACGATCACGCGTTTCAATCTCGACGGCCTGGTCGCCGAGCACGCGCAGGCCAAGGGCGCGACCTTATTAAACGGCGTCGAAGTCGTGGACCTGCTCGAGCCCAGTGACGCGCCCGGTCACGGACTGAAGGGCGCCAAGGGCGTCGTCGTGAAGGAGAAGGACACCGGTACCACCGCCGAGCTGCGCGCTCGTTACGTCGTGGTCGCCGACGGACAGAACTCACGTATGGGCCGCGAACTGGGCGTCACGCGCAACAAGGCCTGGCCCATGGGCATGGCGCTGCGTGGCTACTACACGAGCGCACGCCACGACGAGCCTTGGATCGACTCGCACCTGGACATCCGCGACCCCAAGGGCAAAGTCGTTCCCGGCTACGGCTGGGTCTTCCCCCTGGGCGACGGCAGGGTCAACGTGGGCGTCGGACTGCTCTCGACGGGCGGCGCCTGGAAGGGCGTGAACACCACCAAGCTCCAGGAGTACTTCGTGGCCCAAACCGCCGAGGCGTGGGGACTCAGCGACAAGACGTGCTGTGGGCCCGCGACGGGCGGACGCCTACCAATGGGCCTCGCGCTCGGACCCCACGTGGGCGCCAACACCCTCACGATCGGCGACGCCGCCGGCGCGGTCAATCCATTCAACGGCGAGGGCATCGCCTACGGCTACGAGACCGGACGGCTCGCGGCGAGTGTGCTGGCCGAGGCGCTGGTGGCCAACGATCGCACGAGGCTCGCCCACTACGACGAACTGCTCGACGAGGCCTACGGCGACTACTACAAGGTCGCGCGGGCCTTCGTGCGCGTGATCTCCGAACCGCGAATCCTCTCGGCCTGCGTGGGGGCGGGACTTCGCGTCGAACCGCTGATGAAGCAACTACTCGAGGTCATGGCGAACCTGATGAGCAACGACCGCAACGGACCAGCCGAGGTGGGCTACCGCGCCCTCGTGCGCCTCGCCGACGTCATCCCCGAGCAGGCGTACGCGAAACTCCTCGGCGGACTCGGCGAGGACTGAGACCTAGCCCACGCGACGCAGTCTCGAAGCAATCCTCGTCCCCGCGTAAAGAGCGACGACGAGACTTCCAAGCATCGCGGTTCCAATGACGACCAGCACGATTGGCGCGTCGTGGCTCGTCGAACCAACGACCGTGAAGGCGCTCGGCAACGACGTCGGCGCAGTATGAACGACCGCGGACGAAGCACCGAGGATCTCGGAAGAAAAAAACCACGGGGCGTTCGCCGCCGTCGCCGCCCACCAGGTGAGCACGCCCACGAAGATCACGACGAGCACGAGGTTCATTGCCAGCGCCAACGATCCGAGCCTGCGGATCGTGCGCGTCTCGAGTTCGACCCGGCGAACCACGGTGCCCGCGCTCGCGGCACCAAGGAAGATCGCCGCCGCCGCAACGATGAGCCACAGGAGCAACACCACTCGATTCGGCCAGAGGGGCGCAGAACTGGCTCCGTGGATTCTGTGGGCCCAGGTCACGATTCCAGCGCTGAATGCCAGGGCGAGCACCCCCACCAACAACGTGCGACGCAGTGGTGCCGCCACGATGTGCCAACCGTAGGACCGGATGCGGCCTATGAGTGCGGGCACGACCAGAAGTGCCGCGACGCCGACGATCACTGCTCCAAGAATCGCGCCGACAGCGACGACGTCGTAAGCGACCGACGGCAACGTTCGCTCGTTCACGGCCGTGACCCACTGCCAGTGTTCGACGTATTTGGCGAAGATCAATCCCACGACGACGAAGACAGTCCACGCCATCCATACCGCCAGGGCCGAACCGGTAACCGCCCGGTCGTCGCTCACCGTGTTCCCGACGATACCAAGCTCACGGGCTCGTTCGAGGGTTCCCGCACGCACGATGGACAACGACGCCTTCATGGGCACTCGCTCTCCCGCGTACGTCGCCTCGAGCAGCGACACGAACTCGGTGCCGTAGCGTTCGCGCCACGCGCTCGGGTACCAGCGCTCGTACCTGGCGTAGTCGACGCCGCTCACGCGAGCACCCCGGCGACGGCGAGCCGGCTCGTCGCCACGTCGGTCACCCGGCGCAGCTCTCGAAGCGCACCGGCGAGTGCGTCGGAACCTTCGCGGGTCAGTCGATAGGGGCGACGTCGGGCGTCACCCTCGAGCGCTTCGATGAGGCCACGCTCCTCGAGTCGGGTGATCGCGCCATACAGCGCCCCCGGACTGAGCACGATGCCCGCGAACGCTTCGATGTCCTTGGAGAGGGCGTAGCCGTGCTTGGACCCTCCGGCGAGACTGGTCAGGATCAGCAATGGTGGATCGTTGGGGCGGCGAAGGCCCGCGAGGTCGGCTTTGGTCATGGCGACAGAATACTACGTCTTGAGTAGTAACGCAAGGAGTAGTACCGCGTTTCCCGGGTGCTTGCCGCGATTTGACCGATACCTGCCCGCGATGGCGAACGTTCAACCATTCCTTTCCCGTAGCCTGAATCGATGAAGTTACGCCCACGAGCAACGAGGTGACCAGGTGATCCCCACCTTCGTCATCTTCTTGCGCGAGGGCATCGAGGCGTCGATGATCGTGGCGATACTCCTCTCCTACCTCAGTAGGGTCAATCAGCGAAAGCACTTTCGTGACGTGTGGCTCGGCGTGGCCTCAGCGATGGTGCTCGTAGTCGCGGGCGGCTTCGGCGCGTTCTTTCTGATCAAGCAGTACGAGGGGTCCAACGTCCAGACCTACTTCGAGACCGCAACCTACCTGCTCGCCGCGGTGGTGCTGACGGGGATGACCTACTGGATGCACAAGCACGCGCGCACGATGTCCAAGGAACTCCAGGCGAGAAGCGACCTCGCGCTCTCCAAAGGAACCCGGTGGGGCCTCGGGGTGCTCTCGTTCCAGGCGGTGGGACGCGAGGGTCTCGAGACCATGGTCTTCACCCTCGCCATTGTCTTCGCGAGTTCGCGCCAGGCGGCCACGCCGGTGCACGGCAACCTGTTGCTCGTCGGCGCGGTGCTCGGACTGGCGGTGGCGCTCGGACTCGCCTACGCCATGTACAAGATGGGTGCCAAGCTGAATCTCGGAAGGTTCTTTCGCGTCCTCGGGTTGATCTTGATGTTCTTCGCCGCGGGCCTGCTCGCCGACGCCGTCGAGAACCTCGAGCAACTCGGTTGGCTCACGTTGGGCAACCACGTGATGTGGAACTCGAGCGGACTGGTGAGCGAGTCGTCGAATCTCGGCGACATTCTGCACTCACTGCTCGGTTACGCCGAGCGTCCGACCATCATGCAGGGCGTCGTGTGGATCGGCTACGTCGCCTTCAGTGTCGTCATGTTCATCACACTCGGCAAGGGCCACGTCGCGCGCGCGGTGCGCCACGAGCAACGTGCGCTAGACGGCGGCCGAGGACGTCGACGTCATGCGCGACAGCAGGGTGTTCACTAGGTTCGCGACGAACGGTTTCTGCGCGGGCCACGTACCGAGCAGGGCCCCGAGGGTCACCTCGTAGTGACCGGCGGTGATCTGAGCGACCGCGAGATAGAGCTTTCCCGTCACCCCGGGCAGGCTCAACGACTCGACACCCCCCACGGAGAATCCCTTCACGAAGGTCACCGGCTGCCAGTTCGTGCCCACGGCCACGCCGGCGATGTTGCTCGAGTAGGCCGACTCGAGCAGCGCCGCGTTGGTCTGGGCGAAGCACGCGCCGAAATTCGCGTGGCGCATCTCGGCCGTGTCCTTCTTCACCATGGTCGTGGTTCGGTAGTACTGGGTCGCCGAGGCCACTTCCCCGCCGCCAACCTGGTCAGAACCGAAGACCGGTGAGGCGACCTGATAGTCGGGTTCTTGTCCCGAGGGGCCGTACATGCGGTCCTTGTTGGCCGAGACCCCGAGGCAGTGTTGGAACAACGTCGAGACCTTGGCCCAGGTGGAGTTCTTCGCGGGTTCGGTGGTGACCGTGGTCGAGGTCAGGACCGTGCCCGGCGAGCTGAACAAGTCGCTCAACAACGAACCCGACGCCGGCGACCAGCCGCTCGGCAGGTCGCGCACGCTCAAGTTGACGGCCTCGGTGTTCGCGATGATCGCCGCGCTCGCCGAGCCCTTGTCGAAGAACGCCCCGATGCCGCCCGCGACCGAGGCGAGCAAAACCACCAGGACCACCACGTAGATTCCCGCTCGGCGCCGGCGGCGCACGACGCGCCCACCGTGTTGGCTGATCACGCCGGCGATCTGTTCGTAGTTGGCCTTGTTCGTCGTGCGCCAGCAGTAACGCACGCCATTCGCGGTCGCGAACAACGCCAGTCCGCGAGCAAAGCGCACCAGCTGGACGTTGGCAAGTTCGCCCCAGGGTGTCTGCCAGGCCACGGCGGGTGTCCCGGTCAGTTGGGTGAGACCCACCTCGTCACCGAGCAACGTGACCGGTGAGGTTGGGCCGTGCGGCACAAAACTCGGCCGCACCACCCAGCCTTCGGAGCGAAAGACCGTCACGACTTCGCTGCGACCAGGGCCGCCTCACCCGCGCAGGCAATGGTCCGCTCGAGGTCGTCGTCACTGTGGGCGAGCGACGTGAAGAGTATCTCGTAGGCACCCGGGGCGAGGGCGACGCCCTGGGCCAACATCGCGTGAAAGAACGGACCGTACAAACCGTTGTCGCAGAGCGAACGAGCCTGGGTGAAGTTCGTCGGCGCGGTCGTCTCCTCGCGCGACAGGTACAGGCCCATCAGTGGTCCCACGCTCGGGGTGAGCGCGAAGAGACCCGAAGCCGAGATCGCGCTGGCCATTCCCTCGGCGAAACGTTCCACGCGCGTCGCCAGGTCCGTGAGGTCCTCGCCGCTGACGAGTTCGAGCACCGCCGCGCCCGCGGCGGTCGCGAGCGGATTGCCCGAGAGCGTGCCCGCCTGGTAGACGGGACCCGCAGGAGCAAGCGCCGACAAGAGTCCGCGACTCGCGCCAAAGGCACCGACCGGCAGTCCGCCGCCGATCACCTTGCCAAAACACCAGACGTCGGGACTGACCCCGAAGAACTCCTCGGCTCCCCCGATGCTGAGACGAAAGCCGGTGATGACCTCATCGAAAATCAACAGCGCCCCCACGCGGTCGCACTCCTCGCGCAGTGCGGCGAGGAACCCCGGCGCGGGGGCGACGAGGTTCATGTTCGCCGCGACCGGTTCGACCAACACCGCGGCCACGCGGTCATCCAGCGTCGGCACGTCGTTGTACGCTGCGACCATCGTGTCGGCGACCGCGCCCGCGGTGACGCCCGCCGAACCCGGCAGGCCGAGTTGGGCCACGCCGCTGCCGCCCGCGACGAGCAACGCGTCCGAATGGCCGTGGTAGCAGCCGTCGAACTTCAGGATCTTGTCGCGCCCGGTAGCACCGCGCGCCAGGCGTACCGCACTCATGACCGCCTCGGTGCCCGAGCTGACCAGTCGCACCTGTTCGAGTCCCGCCACGCGCGAGGTCATCGCTTCGGCGAGCAACACCTCGCCGGGCGTGGGTGCGCCAAAGGTGGTACCAAGGACGACCGCTTCGCGCAGCGTCTCGACGACCGCGGGATGCGCGTGCCCGAGCAGAGACGCGCCGTAGGACTGGACGAAGTCGAGGTACTCGTTGCCCTCGACGTCGGTGACGTAGGCACCCTGGCCACTTCGCACGGTGTAGGGCGTGCCGCCCACCGAACGAAACGATCGCACCGGCGAATCAACGCCTCCCGGGATCACTGCTTTGGCTCGCTCGAACCACGAGGCGTTGGTCTCGCTCAACGTCCGAGCTCCTCGGCGACCTCGCGCGCGAAGTACGTGAGCACGAAGTCCGCCCCCGCCCGTCGCACGGCGGTCAACTGTTCGATCGCCACCGCGTTCGCGTCGATCCACCCGTTCTGTCCGGCGGCCTTGACCATCGCGTACTCACCACTCACGTGATACGCGCACAGTGGCACGTCGAGTTCGCGCGACAGGTCCGCGACCACGTCGAGGTAGGTCATGGCCGGCTTGACCATGACGATGTCCGCGCCCTGGGCCACGTCGGCGCGCGCCTCGCGCAACGCCTCACGACGGTTCGCGTAGTCCTGCTGGTAACCGCGTCGGTCGCCCCCGCCCGCGATCTCGACACCGACGGCCTCGCGAAAGGGACCGTAGAGACCGCTCGCGTACTTGGCGGCGTAGGCCATGATCACCGTGTCCTGGTGACCCGCCGCGTCAAGCGCGCGGCGGATGGCACCCACCTGGCCGTCCATCATCCCGCTCGGGGCCACGACCGCGGCACCGGCCTGGGCCTGGGCGATCGCGGTCTTCGCGTAGAGCTCGATGGTCGCGTCGTTGTCCACGGTGCCGTCGGCGCGAAGCACCCCGCAGTGACCGTGACTCGTGTACTCGTCCAGACAAAGGTCGGCCATCAGGACCACCTCGTCACCGAACTCGTCACGCACCGCGCGAAGGGCCACTTGGGCGATGCCGTTCGGATCCCAGGCGCCCGAACCGACCTCGTCCTTGCGCTCGGGAACCCCAAAGAGGATCACCGAGTTCACCCCGGCGTGTCGAAGCGCCTTCACCTCGTCGAGCAGCGAGGAAACGGTGTGTTGGAAGTGTCCGGGTAGTGAGAGGATCGGCGTCGGATCGTGACGCCCTTCGGCGACGAACAGTGGCGCCACGAAGTCACTGGGGCGCAGTGAGGTCTCGGCGACGAGCGCACGCAACGCGGGCGTGCGTCGCAGTCGGCGTGGGCGTTCGGTCGGAAACACGCCACTAGCCTATTCGCGCCTTGTGGTGACCCTTCTCACACCTCGAGGGTCGCGAGGACGTCGCGAATGGCGGGTTCCCAGCCCTCGAGGACCTGGTCGTGGCTCGCGCGCACCGCGTCGCCGGTCGTGGACCCGGGCACGACCACCCACGCGCCACGCGACACGTAGTCCTTCGCGACTTCCCAGGCCGAAGGTGCGCCAATGAAGACGACGTCCGCGTTGGCGAGCGTCTCGCGCTGCTGGCTCGTGAGTTCCATCGCCACGGTCTCGTAGCACGCGACGTGTTGGACGACCAGACCTCGCTCCTGGAGCGCGTGGCTCAACTCGTCGCGCACCACCACCGCGCCCAGTTGCAGCACCGGGCCACGGCGCACGAACGCCGCCAGGTCGAGTGCCGACGATTCGGACTCGCCGGTCACCACGATGTCGTGACTCACGAGTAGACGCGTGGTCGCGCGTCCCACGCTGAACACCGCCGCGCCCTTTCGCAGTGCGCGCATGGCCGACTCGACGTAGTCGCCACTGCGCGCGCTGGTGACCACTAATGAACGAAAGACCCGGAAGTACTCCGACGATTCGAGTTCGGCCTCCACGTCAGGCAGCGCGCGATACATCGTTCTCGTGAGGGGAACCTCGTGGACGATCGCCGACGGCGGCGTGAACGTGCGCAGCGCGCCGTTAAAGCCGCTCTCGCGCGTGAGCACGATCTTCACGGGTCCGTCGCCCAACCCGGCAAGGCGCCGCCGCCTAACTCGTCGCGCAAGGTCGTAGCCAAGCGCCAGCCGAGCGCCTCGGGGTTCGTGCCCTCGAGCGAGAGGCGCACGCTCTTCGTGCCGTCGACGCCGATCATCACGCCGTGCAGTGAGATGACGCCGTTGTTCACCGTTGCGTGCGCGCCGGCCGGGATCGAACAACCGAGACCGAGTTCGCGCAAGAACGCCCGCTCGGCGCCCACGCAGGCGAATGCGTTTTCGTCGTTGATCTGGCCGAGCAGTACGAGCGTGTCGAGATCGTCCATGCGCGCCTCGAGGGCGAGCGCGCCCTGACCCACTTGGGGAACGAACCAACTCGGGTCGAGCCGCTCGGCGATTCGCGCAGACTCGCCGAGGCGCCACAGCGCGGCCGCCGCGGCCACGACGGCGTCGACGCCGTTCGAGCCCGGCGCGGCCAGCCGCGTCGCCATGTTCCCGCGAAGTTCCACCACGCGCAGGTCCGGTCGGCGTTCGAGCAGCAGCGCTCGGCGTCGCGGCGAGCCGGTCGCGACGCTCGCGCCCGGTCCGAGACCCGCGAGCGAGCGACCCACCAGCACGTCACTGGGATCAAGTCGCTCGGGCACGCTCGCGAGCATCAGACCGTCGGGCGACTGGCTCGGCAGGTCCTTGGCACTGTGGACCGCGACGTCCGCCTCCCCGCGCAGCAACGCGCGTTGGATCTCCACGGCGAAGACTCCCTCACCCCCGAGCACCGACAAGGGCACGTCGAGTCGCTGGTCGCCACTCGTCTCGATCTCGACCAATTGGGACTCGACCCCACACCCACGAAGACGGTCCTGGACCAGTCGGGCCTGGATGAGAGCGAGTGGGGAGCGCCGGGTCGCCAGACGCAGATCGCTCATAGGTCAAACAGTGAGCGCGTGGCCTCGTTGAGACGGATTCCTTGGTCGGTCCCGGCTGCTTCCTTTAGGGCCACCGTCGGGCGGTGCGCGATCTTGGCGACCACTGAACGGATCAGCGAGCGGACCTTCTCGCGCTGCTCCTCGTCGAGTTCGCCGAGTTCGCCTTCGCGTTTGGCGAGTTCGGTTTCGACGACCTCGTCGAAGTACTCGCGCAGTTCACTCACGATCGCGGCCGCTCCGCGCGCGCGCTGATCGGTCAGGTACTTCTCCACGTCCGCGAGCACGATCTGCGCGGCGGCGTCGGCCGCTTCGTGGCGCTCGTCGAGTACGCGCTCGACGCGTTCGCGCAGGTCGCCAATGTCCACGCGGCGAACGTTCGCCATCTGATCGACGTCACTGGCGATCGCCCGGGGCACGCCGAGGTCGACGATGAGCAGCGGTGTCACCAAACCCGCGAGGTCCGACTTCGTGAGCAGCGGTGTCGGCGTCTCGATCGCCACGACCGCCAGTCGTGCCGACGACAGCTCTGCCGCGAGGTCCGCCAACGCAGCGACGCGCACGCGCTCGTCGGCCAGTTCGTCGCGCAATGCCTCGGCGCGCTCGCTCGTGCGGTTGGTGATCGTCACGCCACCGACGTTCATCGGCGAGGCGAGCAGGCTCTTAGCGACGCCCGTGGCGAGTTGACCCGCGCCCACGACGACGACTTGGGCGTTGACGACGTCCTCGCCCAATTCCTCGAGCGCCATGAGGACCGACGCCTGGGCGAAGCTGGTGGTGCCTCGCGCAATCGATGTTTCTGCGCGCACGCGACGTCCAGACGCGAGGGCGCGCACGAACAGTTCGGTCAACTCCGCGCCGGCGGTGTGCTCCTCCTGGGCGAGTTCGAGGGCGCGGCGCAACTGACCGAGGATCTCGAACTCCCCGGGTACCACGGACTTGAGGCCCGAGGCGACGCTAAACAGATGCGTGGCGACCCCCCGGTCGAAGTGAACGGTCAACTTCTCCTTGAACTCATCGGCGTCGATCTTGGCGGCGAGCGCAAGGGTCTCGGTGATCTCGTCGATCGCGCCGTGGAAGCGGTCGATGACCGCCACGACCTCGGTGCGCAGNNCACGTCGAGACGAAGACCGCCTCGTGGATGTTGCGCTGGCTGAGCAAGGTGCGAAGGACCTTGCTCCATTCGTGCTCGGGCACGGTGACGCGCTCGAGCAGGTCGAGTGACGCGTTCTCGTGATCGACGCCCAGCGATATCAGTGCCACGAGTTCACCACAGTGAAGGTCATGCTACGACCCCCGGAGCGGGTTGGCGAGTCCGAGCGAGTGCAACAGCCCTCCCCCGAGCGGCCCGGTGCCATTGTTCAAGTGATACATCAATATCTGCAGTTCAATGGAGAAGTCGACGTAGTGCACGGCCGTACCCAAAGGGGTGGTGATCACCTGGGGCGCGAAATTCAACAATCCGCGAACCTTCGCCTTCACGAGCTTGTCCGCGACCTCCTGGGCGGCCTCGGGCGGCACGCAGATCACGCCCACCGTCGCCGGGACGATCGGGTCGGACCAGGGCCGAACGACGTGACCGGCGATCTCGGTGCCGACCACGCCGGGATCGACGTCGTAGAGCGCCACCAGTTGCGCGCCGCGAATCAAGAAGTTCGTCGAGTTCACCAGAGCACGGCCCAAGTTGCCCAGGCCCACGACGATGACGTCGTACTTGCGGTCGTGACCCAGCGCCTCACCGATGCGGTCGTTGAGCACCCCGACGTCGTAGCCGGCGCCCCGGGTGCCGAGCGTGCCCAGACCCGCGAGATCGCGGCGCACGGTCGTGGCGGTCACCCCCGCGAGTTCGGCGATCTGACGCGAGTCGATGCGGTTCTGTCCGCGAGCGAGCCAACCTTCGGCGATGCGCTGATAGACGGGTAAGCGCGCAATGGTGGGCTCGGAGAGTTTGCGCGCGCGAAGACGGGGGGTCGCCATGCCCCAAGGTTATCGAAGGTGGCTAACGGCCTAGTTGGCGACTGCGCTCGGTGGCCGCCGAAACCGCCTCTAAGAAAGCCGCACGAACCGCACGACCCTCGAGCATGCGAAGCCCCGCCGCGGTCGTGCCCCCCGGGGAGGTGACCTGTGCCCGAAGTTCCTCGGGCGATTCACCCGAACTCTCGAGCAGGACGGCCGAACCCACGAAGGTCCCCACCACCAATTGGCGCGACACGTCGCGCGTGAGCCCCTGGTGCACACCCGCGTCGATCAGCGCTTCGACGACCAGGTAGAAGTACGCGGGTCCCGAGCCCGAAAGGCCGGTGACCGCGTCGATGTTGCGCTCGGTCACGCGCACCACGATGCCCACCGCACCCAGGATCGATTCGGCCCAGTCGAGGTCGTCCTTCGTGACCTGGGCGCCGCCCGAGATCGCGCTGACGCCCTGGCCGACGAGCACTGGCGTGTTGGGCATGGAACGGATCACCGCGACCGGAGCGTGGAAGTGCGACTCGATGCGCGAGGTGGAGAGGCCCGCGACGACCGACAGCACCCGGGTCGCTCCCGTCGTCGCCACCACGCGCAACGCCGCTTCGGCGTGATCAGGCTTGACGCTGAGTACGACGCCCGTAGTTGGTCCGACGTGACCGAGTTCCAGTGAGGCGAGGATCGTGACGCCCGAGAAACGCGCGGTGAGACTCTCACGCTGCTCGGTGGCGGCTTCGACGATCGCGAGGTCGTGGGGCTCACACCACTTCGCGCGAAGCAAGCCCTCGACCAGCGCCGAACCCATACGTCCACCGCCGACGACGATGAGTTCAAAGGCCATGGGGCAAGGCTACAAGGTCCGCCTCGACGGACGCCGCCGGTAGAGCGAGGCGAGTCCCAACGACATCGCAGTCGGAAAGATCTCGTCCACGTAGTGCAACGTCGCGCCGACCAACTCGTCGAGTCGCTCGAGGGTCACCTCGCCCACGGCGATGTGGCCCACCAGGTAGATGCCCTGCTCGGGTCCGATCGCGAGGTGAAGGTCACGCAGGTCCGCGTTCTTGACCAACAAGAACTTGTAGAGCGCCTCGAGATTCTCCTCCGCGGCGGGCATCACTTGGGTCTCCAGGAATACCGTTCGCTGGCGCAACGTCAGCCACAGGGCGATGACGTCCTTCTCCTCGCCGCGCAGGCGAATCATCCAGTGATACTGACCCTTGTCGTCGGCGTGACTCGCATGTTCGACGTCGCCGACGAAACCGTTCTCACGCCAGAGTCGCTGCCACTCGTTGATCACGGCGTCGAGTTCGAGCGGCGCCCGTTCGCCAGATATCGGCGCCGACATCTAGCAGGAGACGAGGCCCGAGGCCGCGAGCTGCTCGACCAGGTGCGCGAGCGACTCGCCCGCCGAACGCCAGGTGTAGCGACGCGCGAGCAGGACCGAGTTGTTGGACATCGAGGTCGTCGTCTCGGGGTCGAGCACCGTCTCGACGGCGTCCGCCCACGCTACGGGATCGCGGTCGGCGAGCAACAAGCCATTCACGCCCGGTTCGATCAGGGTAATGAGGCCACCGACTTCACTCGCCACGACTGGCGTCCCGCACGCCGAGGATTCGAGCGCGACGAGTCCGAAACTCTCGGAGCGGCTGGGCACGAGCGTGACGTCCGCCGCGCGCATCCAGGTCGACAGTAACTGGTGCGCCTGGGGAGCCACGAAGCTGACGTGCTCGATGACACCCGCCTCGCTCACGCGACGATGCAGAAGGTCGAGCGTGTCGCGGCCGTGACTACCCGAGGGTCCGCCGACGATCGCGAGCATCGCGTGATGACCACGGGCGCGCAACTCAATGAGTGTCTCCAAGGCGAGGTCCACGCCCTTGAGTGCTTGCAGGCGTCCAACGAAGAGCAGTAGCGTCGCCACTCCGTCAAGGCCCAGGGCGTGACGCGCCTGGGGTCGGTAGCCCGGCGCGAAGAACGCGTGCTCGACGCCGAGCGGCACGACGTAGACGCGCTCGGGGTCGGCATCGTAGAACTTCACGAACTGTTCGGCCTCGACTTCGCAACTAGCGAGCACCGCGTCGGCGCAAGCGAAGATCGCCGCCTCTTGAAAGGCGCGCTCCTCGGATTCGGCCTCGAAGTGCTCGGCCTTGACTCTCTCTAAGGTGTGAAACGTCATGATGAGCGGGATGTTCAGCTCGTGCTTCAGACGATGACCGACCAATCCGCTCAACCAGTAGTTCGCGTGGATCGCGTCGGGTAGACCCGTACATCGAAACGAGGTGGCAACGGCGTCGGTGAAGTCACAGACGTAGTCGGCGAGCTCGCCGCGTTCGATCGGCGCGGCGGGGCCGGCGGTGACGTGATGGACGCGAAAGCCGGGCTCGACGACCTCGACGTCGCGACCATGGGGACTGTCGCGTCGGGTGTAGACGTCGACCTCGTGNNGTGCCGGGTTGGGCGAGGGGCGAGGTGTGATAGGAGAGAACGCAGAGTCGAGCCACGCGCCCACCCTACCGGGAGCAGCGCCCTATATATATGGCGTGTACTTTCGAAGGATCCTTAAAAATGCGGGGATTCACTGGCCTCGAGGACCCAGGACCAACCATTTCACCTCACGCTGGGAAACGACACCGAAATCGCGCGAATCCGTGGACGCGTCGGCGTTGTCACCACGCAAATCCAACGAACGGCCCGATTTCTCCGTGCATCGCTTGAGCAACCACCGCGTTGGTTCGCGCGGATCACGGACCACCACCACGTCGCCCACGCGCACCGGGCGCCAGCGGCGCACGGCCGTGACGGTCTCGCCCGGGAGAAACGTCGGCAGCATGGAAGGACCCTCCACGAGCAGACGGCGAAAGAACAGGCGAGCGAGCAGGGTCATCGGGGTGAACGCTAGTTGAGCGCTCTGGCTAACCTCGTGAGAGACAACTGGTCTCGCGAGACCCAGACAATCGAAAGGCGAAGCCATGACGCTTCTTTCTCGAATCAACGCAGCCCTGGACTCTTCGAGCACCTCGCTCGTGGTTCACGCCCACTGTGACCTGCCCTGTGGCGTGTACGACCCCGCGCAAGCGAAGCTCGAAGCCCAGTCCGTGAAGGCCTGTATGGAGAAGTACAACGCCTCGAGCGACCCCGACTTCAAGGTTCGCGCCACGATCATCAAAGAGGAGCGCGCCGACCTCGTCAAGCACCACCTGTGGGTTCTGTGGACCGACTACTTCAAGGTCGAACACCTGAAGGCGTACCCGAACCTGCACGATCTGTTCTGGATGGCGACCAAGTCGGCCGGCGAGGCGAAGAAGACCAATGACGTCGTCGTGGCGGACCGTCTGCTCGCCGAGATCGACGACATCGCCGAGATCTTCTGGGCGACCAAGAAGTAGCAAGCGAGGCCCGGCATTCCTCGCCGGGCAAACAGTCTTGTTCAGCTCAGTTCGGGGTGCGCGGGACAGTTCGCCAGCAACGGGTTCTTCAGCAGTTCGGCCTGGTCGATCTCGGTACCGCACGCTTGACACGTCCGGTAGGTACCACCGCGCAGACGCTCGAGTGCCCGGTCCACGTTGTTGAGCGTGTTCTCGATCGCCACCACGCTCTCGTTACTGAACTCGCTCACGCCAGCCAAGTTACACGCTGATCCGCCGAGCGCGTTCGGATGAAAGTTGGGTCCTCGATTGCTACCATGGCGCATGCTCATCGCGTCGTGGAACGTCAACGGAATCCGGGCCGTACAGCGCAAGGGGCTCTTCGACCCCTTCATCACGACCCTGCAACCCGACATCCTCTGTCTCCAGGAGACCAAGGCCCAGCAACACGAAGTGGATGCAAACCTCGACGGTTACGAACAGTTCTGGCATTCGGCGAGCAAGAAGGGTTACTCCGGCACCGCCATCCTCTCGAAGACCTCGCCACTGTCAGTGACGACCGGACTGCCCAAGAAGCTCGCCACCAAGCACAAGTTCGCCAGTGACCCTTTCGGCAACCCCAACGACGAGGGCCGGGTCGTCACGGCCGAGTTCGAGGAGTTCTTTCTCGTCACCGCCTACACGCCCAACGCCAAGGGCGACCTCGGACGCCTGGGGTTACGTCACCAGCAGTGGGATCCCGCATTCCTCGCCTACGTGAAGGAACTCAACGCCACCAAGCCGGTCGCCATCTGCGGGGACCTGAACGTCGCGCACACCACCGACGACCTTTCCAATCCCAAGGGCAACGTCGGCAAGGCGGGCTTCACCACCGAGGAGCGCGCCGGCTTCGAGGCCCTGTTGAACGCGGGTTTCGTCGACTCGTTTCGCGTTTTCACCCAGGGTTCAGGTTTCTACACCTGGTGGTCGAACTTCAACAACTCGCGCGCCAACAACGCCGGGTGGCGCATTGACTACTTCCTCGTCTCGGCGGACCTTGCGCCGCACTTGAAGGCCGCCGAGATCCACGCCGACTACATGGGTAGCGACCACTGCCCGGTCAGCATTACCCTGGAGTTCTGAGAGAACTTCTCGCTCGCGTCAACGGGGGCGGAATCGCTCGAGGTCGAGCCCGATGGCGTCTTGGGTCGGCGCGTCCACTCCGGCCTCTTGGGCGAACTCGGGCCAGCGCCGCACGGCTTCGAATACCTCGCGCACCACCTGCTTGAACCCGGGCACCTCGTGGCGATCGCCCACGACGTAGAGATCGTCCACGCTGATGTCCTCGATGCGGCCGTTCACTCGAAGATTATGGCGACTCGTCCACTGGCTGGCGGGCTGGTAGGCGTGGGTGACGTCAAAAGCAGGCGCCAGTTCCCAGTCGCCGTGGGGCGAGCGCAGGAACGCGAAGTTCTTCGCGTGATCGTCGCGATTGACCGCAACGACGTTAAAGACCATGCGACGAAAGGCCTGGGTCAGGCCGTCGAGACCCAGGCCGAGTTGGCGGACCGCGCCGAGATACTGGTCGTAACTGTGGGCACCCACCTGACGAGGGTCGAGGTGTGCGAGCGCCGCGAGCGAGAGCACGTGACGACGAGCGTCGTGCTCGTCGCGGTCGAAGCGGCGCGTCATGAAGTGGCGGCGGGGCCCTTCGGCGAGCAGTTCACAACGCGTCATCGTCACCCCCGCAGCCCCCGCCATCAGGCTATACGCGTACTCCACCCGACCGTAGGGCGCGCTGATGCCGAGACCGCCACCGTGACCGTCCATGCCCGTCTCGCTGACGCCGTCGAGTTTGATGATCCACTGTTCGAATCCCGGCTCGAGCGGCGCGAAGGCCGACGCCACCTGGTAGGTCGAGGGTTGAAAGGCGACGACGGCCTTGGCGCGTGCGCCACCCGCACTCGAACCCACCTGAATCAATTGCTGAATCGCCGCGTGCGCACTCTGGGGATGCGCGAGTTCGCCGCGCACCGTGAGTCGAGCCGCGAGCACGAGGTCGGCCAGGGTCACCGCACTCGTCACGTCGCGTTCCGCGTCAACAGCGGGGGGTCGAAATTCGAGGGCACCCAGCGCGCGGTCGGCCGCGTACGCGAGACGATCGAGCGGCGTGATGAGTCCGGGTGCCACGCCGTGCTCGGCCATCCACGCGTTCACGAGCGCGTTGCCGAAGGCGTCGGGCAAGCTGTCGGCGAGCAGCGGCACCAGACCGTGAAATGCTTCGGGTGCGAGCTCGGGCCACTGGCTGTTGTCGTAGGGACGTAGACGAAGCGGCATCGTCAGTGGGGAGAGTTCGATCCCCGAGGCGACCCACTCGGGTGCGTAGGCGAAGACGTAGCGACCGGTGTCGGGATCGGCCGCGGCGGCGCCGACGCGCGCGCCCCACGCCCAGACCTCGATGACCCCGGTCTGGCGATAGGTCACGGTGAGGACCGTCGGCGAACGCGGCGCGCTCGGTGCGGGTCCGCGCGACGCGCGTCGATCAGGTCGAGCGGATTGAACGTGCGAGACGGCACCAGTGAGCGAAGCCACTCGTCCTGACCCAGGGCGTGCGCGACCCGCACCAGGGTGCCGGTCGTCGAACCGCGACCGTTCTCCAGGTTCTTCAGCGCACCGAGTGAGACGTTGGCGCGCACGGCGAGTTCGTCTTGGGTGAGACGTTGTTCGATTCGTTGGGCTCGAATGCCGTCCCCGAGGGCGACCTCGAGTTCCTGGTGCTGTCTCGCCATGGGACCTCCTTACAGCAATATTAGCGACTTTTACCTGCGACAATGAAGGGCAATTTTCTGTTTAATAGTCTTTTTTACAGCCTTTATTGCATGAAGAAGTGCTTACGGTCATTCATCTATCTTTTAATTGCGGCATCTCGTGCCCGGGGCCATTCCGCTTCTCAGACTGGTACCCACCAGCTGGACCTAGGGCGCCACCACTGAGCCACTCGCGAAATCTGATCGGACCACGTGCGCGACCGCCGCCACCGTCCCAGGCGAACGGGTGACGACGCCAAGTTCGCGATTGTAGGAGAGCGACGACGTCGAGAAGTTCTCACTGCCGACGAACAACGTACCCCCACGAGGGCCACAGTCCGAGCAGATGACTTTCGCGTGGACGTAGGCCTGGGACGAGTCAAGGGTTCTCGCGTGCACGCCAGCCCTCGCCAGGTCGCGCAGCGCTGGCGACCACTGCGAATCCTCCGTCATGACGACCTCGACGTCCACTCCCCTCTTGGCGGCCGCCTCCAGGGCCACTTCGATCGACGTGTTGTCCATCTCCTCGTTCTCTACGAGTAACGTCGAACGGGCCGAGTCGATCACGTTCACGAGCGCGGGACCAGACCCCGGGCTCCAGACCAGACCACCCGGACCTTCACCCGAAAGCACCCTGTGGTGAAAATCCGACGCGAACGTGGTGGCGATGGCCGCCACGTCGACGGGGTCGACGTCGGCGACCCAGAAGTCTCGCGTCGAGGCGTAGTCGTAGGCTACGAGGTTGCCCGTGCCGATGTACGCGGTGCGCTGGTCGATCACAAGGTACTTCGCGTGAAATATCTGATTCGAAGGCGCCCACGCGACGTGGACGCCGCCCGACTGCAGAGCGGCGAATGCCGCGGCGTTCTCGCTCTTACCCTCGTAGTCGGCGTTCAAGAGCACGCGCACGTCGACGCCGGCCTTGGCGCGCGCGACGAGGTCACGCACGACGACGGGGTCGGACAGTTCGTACATCGAAAGGTCGATGTCGTACTTCGCCGTGACGATGGCGGCGTAGAGGAACGCGTACCCGGCCGAGGGTTCGGTCCACACCCGGGCCACGGGCGACGTGGGCACTGACGCCCCCACTGACGTCGCGGGCGTGCCAGTGAGAAGGACCAACACTGACAACACCGTCGACAAGGCGGCGACCCGTCCACCAATTGTTCGCATTGCTCGTTTTTACACCCACTGGTTCAGCGGGCCGCGCTACGGCCGAGAAAACTAGAATCAAGTGGTCCACGAGGTTCTCGCGCACCCAGTGCGACGCGAGATCCGACCACACGAGAACTGGCGCCCCACCTTGAACTTGACCTGGCAAACAGGCTCCCGCCGCGATGCGGGATGGGCCGCGCGCACGAGGGCACTCGTGGTCGCCCTGTTCGGCGTCGTGTTACTCGCACCCCTGGCCGCCCCGCCACTGGGTGCCCAGGTTCTTTCGGCGCGCCAGGCGACCTCGGCACCGCTGTTCTCGGTCGGCATAACCCGTTGCACGTTCGTCGACCCCTCACGAGGCGTCCTCAACTACCAGAAAACCCCTTACCGAGTGCTCTCGTCGAGTCGGACCCTGGTGACCGAGATTCGTTATCCCATCACGCTCACGTCCGGTGGTCCCGCCGAGACCCCGGGCGCCACGCCCGTCGCCCAGACTGGCGGCTACCCGATGATCGTTTTCGCCCACGGCTACGACGTGACGCCCGACACCTACGCCGCGCTCTTGGACGCGTGGGTCCGCGCCGGTTTCGTCGTCGTCGCACCCATCTTCCCCGACGAGAACGCCGCGCAGGTCGCGGCCCAGGGCGCCAATACCGAAGACGACGTGATCAATGAACCTGGCGACCTCACCTTCGTCACGCGATCGGTCCTCCAGGACTCCGCGACCGCGACGCCCAGTTGTCCGGTGGTCAGTGGTCTTATCAATCCCTCCGAGATCGCCCTCGCTGGCCACTCCGACGGGGCCGAAGCCGTCAGCATGTTGGCCTACGACCACGGCCTCGATCCCCAGGGGGTGAACTACGCCGACCTACGCACGGGACTTGACTACCGGGCCGTGGTGATCCTGTCGGGCGCGCTCGACACTTACCAGGCGAACGCCGACGAAGCGAGTCGACCGAATCTCTTGGTAGTGCACAGTCTCGCCGACACTTGTGACCCGATTCGAAATGACGTGCAGCTCTATAACACGATGCATCAGTCCAACAAGTGGTTCCTCGAACTGCAGAGCGCACACCATTTGCCGCCGTTCGACGGCGCCGACGCGGCGGCCTTCAAGTTAGTGGTCGCGGTGAGCGTTCCCTTTCTCCAGATGTCGCTCGAGGGCGAGGTGCTCGTACCCACGCTCGCAACACTGGGCAGTCAGGAGCCTTCCGTGGGCCAGACCTTCGCTGGCGCGCTGAGTCCTTCGCTCGCGAACGCGCCGCGACTCGAAGAACGTTGCGGACCGAACTAGCGAACCTTCAGAACTCGACGCCCCGACGGTGAGTTATTGAGCGGGACCTTTAGGGCTTGGGGCTTGGTCCTGCTGCTCGAGCAGGAACGTATCCACTTCGGACACGCTGAGGGGCTGGGCGAACAGAAATCCTTGGCCGGTGTCGACGCTCGCGTCGATGAGCAGACGCCGTTGCTCGTGATTCTCGACGCCCTCAGCAATGGTCTCAAGGCCGAGGGCAATCCCCAATTGGACCAGGGTGTGTACGAGCGCCGAAGCTTCCTTCGTATCGGCAATGCCCGACACGAAGCGTCGGTCGATCTTCAAGATGTCGATTGGAAAGCGTTGCAGGTACGCCAGCGATGAGTACCAGGTTCCGAAGTCGTTCACGGCCAGGTTGACGCCGAGTTTCTTCAATCCCTCTAGACGCGTGATGGTGGCTTCCACGTCGTGCATAAGGGACGTCTCGCCGATCTCGAGAATCAGACTCGCGGGATCGAAGCCGCTCTCGGTCAGCGCCGTGCGAACTTCGTCAATGATCCGGTCTCTCGCCAACTGTCGGGGCGTGACGCCTACCGAGATCGAGAATCGGTGACCCGCGCTCTGCCACAAGGCGCCCTGGCGACACGCGTCACGCAAGGCCCATAGTCCAACCGCCACCACCAACCCACTCGACTCGAGCGATGGCAGGAACTCTTCGGGCAGCACGACGCCACGTGTGGGATGACGCCATCGCAGCAACGCTTCCACGCCCGTAAAAGCCCCGGTCGCCAAGTTAATGATTGGCTCGTAGAGCAGAAAGAACTGGTTGAGTTCGACGCTGGTCGTCAGGTCCAGCGCCAACGTTCGATGTTCATCGACGGCTTTCTGCATCGAGGGTTGAAACACCACCGCGCAATGTTTTCCCGCACTCTTGGCCTGGTAGAGGGCAATATCGGCGTCACGCAAGAGGTCCCCTGGCGTCTCGCGCAGCCCTTCGGCGATGCCGATGCTGGCCGCCACGTTCAACGGCTCTTCGCTCGCGTCAATGTCAAAGGGAGGTGTCAACGTGTCAAGGATTCGACCCGCGACCGCCTCGGCGCCGGGCGCCAGCGACGCCCCTTCGGCGAGGATCACGAACTCGTCACCGCCGAGACGGCCCACCGTGTCTGATTTGCGCAGCACGTTAGATAGTCGGGTGGCGACTCTTACGAGAAGCTGATCTCCCGCGGCGTGACCGAGGGTGTCGTTGATGTCCTTGAAGTTGTCGAGGTCGAGGAACAAGACGGCGATGGCGACGTTCTCGCGGCGTGCGCGTGACAACATCTGATCAATGCGGTCAAGGATCAACGCCCGGTTCGGAAGGCCAGTGAGCGAATCGTGCAACGCCTGGTGCTGGAGCTGGTTGGTGCGCTCGTCGACCATCACTAGGGCCCGCCGGCGACCTGTTCCCAGGACGTAGGTCAGTAGACCGAGCAAAAGACTAAGGATGATCCCGGTCAACAGCAACGCCACCGTGTCCGCTGCGTCGAAGACGCTGGCACCGGTCAATCGGGCGTAGGTTACGACACTCCAGCCCTTCTCGAGCTTGTTGATCGTCGACTGTGCGTGCGCCGGGACCGTACCCGACTTGAACGTCACCTTGAACGAACCCCGCTGGTACGTAAAGGCCACCGCCGTCTTGGGATGATGCGCGAGGGCGGTGGCGAGGATGACGCTCGGGTACACCTGCGTACCCGTCATGCCGAGGAAATCGGCAACACGAGCGGCTTGGGTCTCGGGCACGAAGCCCGTGGTATAGATCGGCGTGCCAATGGCGAGTTCTTCTCTCTTGCCGGCTCCGTAGGGCAAATACGCACCCTGGCCCGTGTCCCGGGCCTTCAAGAAGTAGGGACCCAGCACGGTTTCGCAATAGTCGAGACCGGCCGGTAGCACGGACGGACCAGTACGCGACTGCGCAACTCGCGCAAAACAATAGAAGGGGCGGCGTCCGGCGGGTTCGATCTGAAACTTTCTCCCGGGGCCGAGGGTCCCGGCCGGACTCGCCTCCTGCGCGGCTTCGAAGGCGGGCAGTTGTGCCGGCGTGACGAAAACGACCTCGGCGACTCCCGCGAGTTCGGCGTAACTCGAAAACGATTTCGTAATGATCAGCCACTTGCGAAACGCCGCCTGCGTCGCACCAGGATCGTCAATGAAGAAGGCACCTACGTTCACCGCAAAATTCTGTTCATTCGCAATGGACAGTTTCAGTGAAGTCGAAATCTGTTGGGATGAATCCTTAAACTGCTGACGCGACGACTGGGCGCTGTGGCGGGCGACGGTCGTGGCTCCCCACACCGTCGCGAGTGATCCGGCGAGGACCATACACGCGGCGAGAACCAGCCACGAATGGCGTCGAACGTAACCGAAATCAAGCACGGGCGCACCGCATCGCTAGCCCTCGAGGGGCGAAAAGATAGGACGTTCGAGAAACGTGCACCGTCGTCCCTTCTTTCAGGAGATTGCGAATCAAACACTGAGTTCGGTGTGTCTGACTCCTTGGCCCTATTCAACTCCCTCTACACAACCTAGTAGCGAAGTAGCACGAAGCGATTGGCGAGGTCAGTGAGATCGCGGAGCGTTCCGCCTTTACGGGCGAAACCGCGAGGTTTGTTTACTACTCAAACAACGGTCGCCACGCTGGTCGTGTGACCAGGTACTACGCGGCGACTTTGGACAGGATCGGTCGCGCGATCGTGCCCACTACTAGGGAGTCATCGTGACGCCAGGACCCGCGCGAAGTCCGCTGACCATTGGAAGATACCTTCTCAATGGGATGAAACCGCCACCGAGTGAATTTCCCTCACCACCCAAGAACCCTGCGCAATTGGTCAACTTGTGCTGAACCGCAACCCGACCGATCTTGCAAACTTCGCCACTAGCAATTGCTTATCTCGCATTCTTCACCTACCGACGGTGTTTTCTTCGGAACCCTCTTCGGACAACTCTTCACCGATAAGAAGCTCGATGTCTCCTCCTGGAAACTTCGCAATCAAGTGGAGTTCGCCCCCCGTCGCTTGGATGAATTTACGAAGTGTAGAAAGTAGCAAGTCCGAACGACGTTCAAGTCGAGATACTTCACTCTGGTCCATGCCCGTCAACTCTGCAACCGTCGACTGGGCCAGAGACCTTAGTTTTCTCACTTGGGCCAGACTTGACTGGTGCGTCTGAATCTCTGCGAGCGCCCTTACGTTCGATACGCGGCCCACCGGGACCTCCAAAATCTCTTCTCTTGGTTTTCGACCAGTTTCAGTCGCGTCCATGTACTCGCCTGAAATTCGGTTACTCGCATCGGCATGGTGCTCGTCAACTACGATCCCCTTCTTGTTCGTGATCTTGTCCTCATCGTTCCCCGATTATAGGTATGTGTTCTACCACATTATGTGATGGAGCGCATTTTTAGGGGAAGCGTCGGGCGCGCTATGAGTTCGCCGGCTTAGACGACCATGTTCTTCCATTGCTCGTTGATCCTTGACCACCTGCCAATCAGGCAAGAAGTTGTTCGCACAAGAACGAGAACCTGGCGGAGTTTTGTACCTTCTCTCACGACAATGGCAGCAACGACTCCAGCAGCGCGCTGGCCAACGCAAGGTGAGCAATCGACACTTCTTTTCCGTGTGCGAGTTCTCCGACGGCGAGGACCGCCACGTAGGGTCGCGCCTTTTCCGGTCATAAACTGCGCGGATCTCAACTTTCTTCAATTCGCCTACCATGAAAGGTTCGTCATGACCGCAGCGCTTCCCACGAGTCACCAGGATCTCCTCGAACGTCCGCTCTTCGCCCACCTCGCCACTGTTCGCCCTGACGGCAGTCCGCAGAGTAGTGCCATGTGGTTCGCCTGGGACGGTTCGCGAGTTCGTTTCACGCACACGAGTGCACGGCAAAAATACCGCAACCTGTTGGCCGAAGGTCGAGTCGCCTTTCACGTCCAAGACCCGGAAAACCCGTATCGCACGCTCGAAGTGAGAGGCCGAGTGGAGTCGATGGACCCCGACAAGGATGCCGCGTTCTATTCTGAACTCCAGCATCGCTACGGTCTTGATTTCCCGGTCTTTGATGCGGCTGTACGCGTCGTCATCGTGGTGAAGCCAGAGAATTATGTTGCGGTGGACGGAGGGCTCACCGAGTCCGAGACTGTTGCCCTCACGAAACTTCTTGAGGGTCAGAAGGCACCAGAGTAACTATCGCGGCGCCAAGTGCGGACTCTGCTCCGTGAGCTGACCGATCGCAGCTACCGGAATCCTTAACAAAACAAGGCACTTCGAGGCCAACATGGGTCACGCAGCCCTATCTCAGATTGATACCAATGTGGTATCATTTCTGCGTGGCCTTCACCGTACGAACTGACGAAATCTTTGAAGAAGCCCTCGACGCGTTGGGCAAAGTCGAAGGGCTTTCACGCCAGGAGATCGTTCGACGCGCAGTCCTCGAGCGCTACGAGCGATCTCGTCACGTTGATCGTGTGGCAGCGTCAACGACACGCATGACGAATCGATGGGGCGACGTCTTGGAGCGGCTCGGCTCCGAGTGAGCACTTTGGAATATCTCGACATCGACGATGTCATGGGAATGATTCGAGTCCTCGGAATCGGTCCTGTTCGTGACGTCGGTCTACTCGACTCGGCG
>PLQL01000038.1:0-1856 GCA_003160115.1 Acidimicrobiaceae bacterium | reverse complement strand
GCACCATGCACTCGTCGACGGAAATAAGCGAATCGCCTGGCTCTGCACTGTGGTCTTTTGCGACCTCAACAATTACGCCTTAAGCCTGACGGACAACGAGGCGTTCGATCTCGTACGCCAGATCGCAAACTCTCAAATGGAAGTGGCAACGATTGCAAATCGCCTCCGACTTACTGCCACCCTTACTGACCGCCTCGATCAAGAACCGAAGGATGCCGATAAGGAATAACTCGGTAGCCACTTCTACCGAGTGGTGTCATGCGCGACGGATTCGATCCCTACGACGCCACACCTGAAAGCGAAATGAGATGCCACTTTCGACGTGAGGTCCATCGTCACTTACACGCTCAAACCTGTCTGAGAACGTCGGAAAGAATTTCGTACACTGAAAGTCGCCATCGAGCTGCGTCAGATACAACTCGTCAGCATCCGCCAAGGTCTTCGCAAAGAGCGCCGCACCACCGATGATCCATACGAGTTCGCTCTCGTGCTCATCGAGAAAACTTGTTACGTCCGACACACCGACGAATCCAGGTCTTAATTTCCCCGACTCCGGACGCGCAACGACAAAGTNNCTTTCGAACTCCTGATACGTCGCGAATCCCATCACGATGAAGCCCTCCGTGGTCTTGTCACGAAAATATTGGGCGTCCGTGGGAATTCTTCCTTGCCAAGGAAGGCCTTGGTCATTCGCGACGCCAAGCTCGCTATCAACTGCGGCAATCAAGCGGAGCATGTTCGAACGTTAATTGGGCCCAATTTTCGATGGGCCTTTTCCAGCGAAAACCCCACCGCGCTCGGCTGAAAGCACCGCTGAAANNTTCAACGGGTTGAACCGACCTGATTGCGCACCTCTACAGTGTGAATATGCCCTTAAACCAAGCACAAACGATTGGTGAATGGGCCGATCGAATGCGCCTCGCAGGCCCCGCTTCAGAAGATGACGTAACGATCCTGTTCGACGGACGCCGACTTGATTCCAAGGAAAAGGTTCTGGCGTGGCTTCACGAGTTAGAGGTTGAACGGTCGTCGGAAGTCGCTGTCAGTGACCTCACCAAGTAGCGGGCCGCGGCTTGATCTCAAACGCCTACTTGAGACGCTCACGAGACATGGGGTCGAGTTTGTTGTTGTCGGAGGCTCAGGTTGCCAAAGTTGGGATTCGCATAAAGCCNNGAATTCACTGGACTCATATCTCGTCACGCGGCGGCAAGCTAAGAATGTTCCTTGTTGCTGGCAGGGCTGCTGACGAAGAGCAAACGATCGCGCGTGACTCCCCCCAGGACGGAAGGGATACGCGCTGCAGTTAAGCCTTCACCGGCCTTGTCGACGGTAACGGAATTGCCCATCCTTCAGTTGTAGCGGCATCTAGCCAGGCGGCAATAGCGACCTCGACCTCTTCAACTGCTTGATGAGGAGTAGATCCATGTGCGGAGCAGAGCGGCAGGTCCGGAACGTTAGCGATCCAGACGTGGTCTTCGTCACTCCACAGGACTTCGATTGGATACATCGGGGCCANNACCTGATATATCTTTGCGTCTCCAACTTCTGATTGCACATTGACCAGCTCTGAGAACCCTCTCGAACGAACAAGCGATGACTCCCCCGCCCGCGGACTTCTCGAAACCCAAGTGCAGTCGTGAGGCGAATCAAGTCATTGAAATCGACATTTGCTAACTCGCCCCTAAGTATTTTCTCCAATAGTCGGTCGGGCCTCATCGGCGTCACCGTAGGTCCGCGATGTGACATCTACCGAATCAAGAAAAATCCACCGGTTGTCACAGTTGAGATTCACATACAGCCGATCCGCCAGAGCACTTTTGCCGATGGTCAGAATTCATTGCCTAAGGCTCAACCAC
>PLQL01000023.1 GCA_003160115.1 Acidimicrobiaceae bacterium | reverse complement strand
GCTTCCCAAGCTGAGAACGCGAGTTCGATTCTCGTCGCCCGCTCCAAGAAAATAATAACCATCCTGATGAGTGATGGTTAATGCTCAACGGGCAAACAAGGACAGATACTTTAATTCGATTCCTCTGAGTTCATTTTTGAACTCAGAGTGCCCAAGTAGTGCCCACGGAGTGCCCAGTTTCGTTTTCGGTTGAGAGATCCATCGCGAGCTTGACCAACGAAACAAGTGAGTCGACACTGTCGCTTGAATGTCGAATTCGTTTTGAGCAAATTATGCGCGTTCGACTCTCAGCAAACTCAGCTGAGAGCACCCGAGAGCAATGCTTCGAGATAGTTGTTCCGTCGCCAATGTCCACTGCTAACTAAGACGGGCTCTTTCAATCAATCTCATGATACTTAGAACCGTTGTGATTCAAGTCTTGCTTGACAACGACTCATCGAGGCCGTACAATGGCCGTACAACGAGAATGACAGGGGAGAACAATGGCGACCTCCATCCGAACCAGGGACAAGCGACTCGAGGTCAGGACAACCCTCGAAGAACGCAATCTAATCAATCGTGCGGCCGAGGAGGTCGGGACCGACCTCACTTCCTTTGTCGTCACAAACCTGGTGGATGCCTCGCGCCAGGTCTTGGCCGATCGTGACCACTTCGTACTCTCGAGCGAAGCGGCGAAACATTGGGACAAAATGAACAATCTGCCCGCGCGCGAGCTAGATAGTTTGCGTCGCCTCATGAATCGACCTTCGCCGTTCACCGAGTGAGCCCTCTGTATCGACCACCTCGCCCAATTCTGACGACAGACAATGTCGACAAGTTCAATTGCGCTTCAACGGAACAGACTCAGTGGCTTCGTCGATACGCGAAACAGTCAATGTCGACGGGCACGACTCGGGTATTCGTGGTCACCACAGAGGACAATTCGACTGTCATCGCCTACTACGCGTGGTGTATGGCCCAACTAGATCTCGCGGCAGCACCGGATCGGCTGAAGAAGGGTGCTGGCCGGTATCCACAACCTGTGGCACTTCTCGCTCGACTCGGCGTCGACTCTGGACATGTCGGTAAGGGGTTGGGTTCCGGTCTCTTGGTTGACGTCGTCAGTCGTCTACTCACGCTGAGCGACGACATTGGTTGTCGGGGGCTATTAATTCATGCGGAGAGCGAAGTTGCGCGCGCCTTTTATCTCCACCTCATTCCGGAATTGCAGCCGAGTCCCACTGACGATCTACATTTGGTTCTTCTCTTGAAAGACGCCCGTCGGTCGTTGATCGGTGAGTGAAACCAACTTCCTGAACATCACGTAGCCGAAGACGAACCCGAGCAGTCAGGGCACTGTTACAAGGATCGCCTTTCCGTCACCGGCTCGAGTTAAGCCGACGTACTCGAACGCAAAGGTAGGAAACCTACTTCCGCCGCCGTAGGTTCCACCTTCAACGATGCGTTTGGATTACAAGGAGTGCCCATGGAGTGCCCGCGATGAATTCGGTCAGTTCAATATCGAAGAAATATGACCCTTGATCAGGTATAAATTGAACGTTAATCTCGCGCGTACATCCGCTTCCCAAGTTGAGAACGCGAGTTCGATTCTCGTCGCCCGCTCCAACGGAGTAGATATCAACCCTGATGAAAGGGAATAAACGCGTTGTGGCTAAATCGGAGTCCAACGTTATTTTCGTCTTTTTGGGTTCGTTGTTTAGGTCAGTAGTGTCCACCCAGAGCCCAAAATCTTCCTGAGTTTAATGAATCTTCGAATGCCTGACGAAGACAGCAAGTCATCCACCGTTGCCAAATGAAACGCGAGTTCTTTCCGAAACTCTTAAGCACGAGTGCACTCAGCAAACTCGCCTGAGGACGCCACCAACGATCGAAATCGAACTTCGAAAGAAGTACTGCGTTGCTCGCCGGCTGTCCCTCATCCTCGCCAAGAGATACTTCGCGACCAACGACCGGATCTCGCTAGAGGAAGTCAATGTCAAGAGAACCGAACCGTACGATTCGGCTACTCACTTCTAGAGTGTGTCGTCAATTCGTGACAAGGTACTCATTCTCCACAACTAACCGCAACATCTAAGGCAGCGCAGATCTCACGCATCCGTCCGTCGCTTAAGCGTCCGATTCTTTCCGCGAGAATCGAGATCGAGACGCTTTCGACCGAATCGAGGTTGACTCCACAGCGGCGACCAATTGGATCCTCGCCGGGCTCGAGGATGACTTCGCTTGGGAGATTACGAATCGTCGTCGTGCAAGGGGCGATCAACGTGCGCTGCAATCTCAGAATTGCCGCATCGTGCGACATCACAACGACCGGTCTTCGTTGAATCTCCGGTACCTCGCACCACCACATTTCACCCCTCAGGGGCGTTGGCATCACGAGGCAGCTACGCCAGCACGAAACTCGGCGAGGTTGCCCCATTCGTCGGAATCATCGATTGGGAATTCGCCGTACCCAGCGTGAGCACTGTCGATCTCACGTGCACGATTACGAGCGACGAGAGCGATGAGAGCTTCGTCAAACAGCGTGGCGTCGTTCACGTTCGCTCGTAGGCGCCGAGCCTCTTCCAAGAGTTCGCCATCCACCGTCGTGCTCACCCGTGTCCTAACCATGCCATAAGCAAAACATAGTTATGCGCCAAGTCGCACGCTACTGGCACAGTTGGATCTCGACGAGAACCCGGGTTGGTCCTTTTCCAGTCAAGACCGGTTCCATGTCGAGTTCACGTATCTCTCAAGTCCGTCGAGGATGAGGTCAAGGCCAAACTCGAACTCACTCTCTTCCTCACCCTCTGGCGTATTCATATGCACTGCGGCGTGCTCGACGAGGTAAGGGAAGGTGTCGGGATTGAGCTGACGCATCAGGGTGTCGATGAAGTCGGGGGGGGAGTCTGCAGGGAGGGCGTGACCGAGTTGCCAGATCGTGAATCCAAGAATGTGGCTATCGAGTGCGTGGTAGCCCCTCGAAGCCGCCTCGGGCGTGAACCCAGCATTACGGAGTCTCGCGAGGATCGACTCGATGTAACCCATTCGCGCGGAGACCATGCGAACTGAAGTCGGTGCGAGAACGAGCCGGGTCGCCCAAGGATGACGAAGCAGAGCCTCATGAGTTGACACCGCCGTCGCTCGCACGTCCGATCGCCAGTCACTGGCGGCGGGCACGAGATCAATCTCGTTGAGCACGAGGTCCACGATTCCGCTGAGGATATCGTCCTTGTCCTCTACGTAGTTATAGAGCGACATCGCCTCGACACCGAGAGCTTGTCCGAGTGCACGCATGGTCAGGGAATCAAGTCCCATGCTGTCCGCCATGTCGAGGGCGGTCCGCAGAATCCGGTCCCTGCTGAGCGGGGTCCTCGTTCGATGTGTTCGTGGCTGGCGTGGCACACTTGACATACTTACACAGTATGAATTAGTATACGATGTAAGGATACGGCGTAAAGAAATCCTCCTCCATGGTGAAGGGATCAATGATGAAGGCAATTCGGAGAACTGTATACGGACCAGGTGAGAGCCTCTCGTTCGATGAGATTCCGACGCCGGAGGTAGGAGACAGCGATGTCCTCATGGAGGTGCACACGAGTTCCGTCAACCCGTACGACTGGCACCTGGTCCGCGGCGAGCCCTACCTGTTGCGAGTAAGTGCTGGCTTTCGGCGTCCGAAGAACCCGGAGGTGGGTATCGATGCAGCGGGCACCGTTATCGCCGTCGGCGCGAAGGTCACGCGGTTCGAACCCGGTGACAAAGTCTTCGGTCTCGCCAGGGGAGCCTTCGCCGAATATTCCGCCGCAGATGAGAAGCGCCTCGTATCCAAGCCCGACGCTTTGACTTTCGAGTCAGCGGCGTCTCTTCCCTGCGCTGGAAACACCGCCCTCTTGGCCGTTCGAGACAAGGGACAGGTCGAATCAGGAATGTCGGTCCTCGTCAACGGCGCCTCCGGAGGTGTTGGCTCCTTCGCAGTTCAGATCGCGAAGTCACTCGGTGCCGAGGTGACCGGCGTGTGTAGCACGAGGAATGTTGAATTAGTGAAGTCAATCGGCGCCGCCGAGGTCATCGACTATTCGCATGATGATTTCGCTCGGCGGTCCCGGCGATATGACGTGGTCGTGGACACGATTGGGAATCGAACCCTCAGCGACCTTCGTCGCGCACTGAAGCCGCGGGGAACGCTCGTCGTCGCGGGTGGAGGAAGTGGGAAGTGGTTTCGACCAATAGCGCTGTCATTGAAAGCGGTAGTTGTCTCACCCCTCGTTCGCCAGCAGATTCGAAGCGTCATGGCGGTGGTCACGCCGGAGAACCTTGAGACGTTGTCCACGCTCGTGCTGTCAGGCGACGTCGCTCCTCTCATCGATCGGACTTACCCGCTGCGTGAGACGCCAGCGGCAGTGAGTTACGTGGAAGAAGGTCATGCGCGAGGGAAAGTCATCATCACCGTAAGCTGAGCTGGGCGAATCAACGCTTGTGCCCCTAACAACTTCTTCGCAGCGCGCTGGGTTTGGTGTGAACCGAAATCCTCTGGCGCGCCGAAGGTTGGACCGCCGTCGAATTAACCGCGACGATTTTCTTTTTCTTTTCCTGTACATATAGCTACCAGGTCGGCGTGGCCCAGTGCCGATTCGACGATCCAAGTTTCCAAGTGGCGCAGCTACCTCCGAACTTCGTAGTATCCAAAGCCCAATCGGCGCACCAAATCGTCCTAGTTAATGCTCATTGATCATGGTTTCTTGCATCCATGTTTTGAAGGTTCATCCACTTCCCAAGTTGAGATCGCGAGTTCGATTTTCACCGCCCGCTTCAACTGCGCTTCAGCGAGCGCTCGATCCGTGCCGATTTTGTCGCTCCAACCCCGGTGCGCCGCCCTTCCACGGTTCGATGCGATTACGCGGATGGCTTGTCGAAGTAGTGACCTTGCTCGAGATCGTCAATGAGCCCGGGCTGGGTCGGCTGCCATCCCAGCATCTCGCGAGTTCGCGCGCTCGAGGCCGGACTATCGGCTGCGAGGAAGCGGGCTAGCCACGTGAAATGCTGGTCCGCGTCTTCGGGTGAGATCGAGACTACGGGGAGGTCGAGGTGTCGACCGATGACTTCGGCGACGTCACGAATTGGAACACCTTCTTCGGCGACGGCGTGCAACGTTGAACCCGTCGGTGCCCCCTCCAGCGCCAGATGAAAGAGCCGTGCGGAATCGAGTCGGTGCACCGTTGGCCAGCGATTTGAACCGTCACCGATGTAACCAGAGACGCCCTTGTCGCGTGCGATGGCAACAATTGTCGCGATAAAACCATGGTCGCCGTCGCCGTGATTGGTCGGAGGCAGACGCATGACAGACGAACGAACACCTCGTGAAGCGAGGGAGAGTACGTACTCCGCTGTGGCCCATCGAATGCTCGGGCCCTCGTCGAAAATGGGCGCCGACGGATCGTCATAGTGTCCATCAAGTTCGGTTGCCACCCGACCTGGTGCGAGCCCGAGGGTTCCCGAGGCGATGACGAGGGGATGATCCGAACCCGCGAGAGCTTCGCCAAAGACTTCGACGGCGCGCCGATCGGCATCGGCAGCCGCCTGGAAGTTACCGGTGAAGGCGAGGTCGTGCTTAAAGGCGAGGTGAATCACACCGTCTGACTCATCAGCGGCACTGCGCAGACTGTCGAGGTCGTCCAGGGAGCCACGATGCACCTCGGCACCGGCGGCGATCAGAGCGACGGCCGAGTCATCCGAACGTGCGAGCCCGATGACCTGATGGCCCGCGCCAAGAAGTTCTGGGACCACGGCAGAGCCAATCCAGCCAGACGCTCCGGTAACAAGAACACGCATAGGTAACCTCCAAGCGATTGCCCTTTCGCCTACGGTTAAGCGACCAGGGAGTGATGTCATTCACTGACATGACCTTAGCACACGATGTCACTTACTGTCATCAGGTACCATCAAGGCATGAGCCGGTGGGAGCCAAACGCACGCGGTCGGCTCATGCAAGCGGCACTCGAGCTTTACGTCGGCCAAGGTTTTGATCAAACGACGGTGGCCGAGATCGCCGAATTGGCAGGGCTAACGGAGCGGACGTTTTTCCGTTACTTTGCCGACAAGCGCGAGGTGCTGTTCTGGGGTGCTGGCGCATTGCAGGAACTCCTCGTGAGCACCGTCGCCGATGCCCCCGAGTCAGATGCACCAATCGTTGCAATCAGTGCGGCCATTCAGGCAGCCGGGGCCGTGTTCCAGGAGCAGCGCGAAGGCGTCTTGTTGCGCCAGACCGTCATCGCTACGAACACCGAACTCCAGGAGCGGGAGTTGATCAAGCTCGCGTCACTCGTCTCAGCGATGGCCGGCGCATTGCGTCAGCGCGGTGTCGCAGAACCCAGCGCGAGTCTGAGCGCTGAGGCGGGGATCGCAGTTCTAAAGATTGCCTTTGCACGCTGGATCGGTGAAGCCAACGAGCAAGATCTAGCGCAACTCATCCGAGCGTTGTTCGTCGAACTCAAGATCGTCACCGCGAGCTAAGAACGTAGGTTCGATCGTCGTCACCTGGTCCCAACGACATCAGAGGTTCATCGGGACCTGAAGAGCTCTACGCCAGGTCGGTACACTTTCAAAATGACCCAACCCGAAAATTCTTCTTCAAGAGTGGACGTGCGCGGAACCTCCGGTGCGACTTTTCCGAACCCCGGACGTGACGTGCAGCGCGTCGGCACTGCCAACTTCTTGGGTCAGGATGTCGCTAAGATCCACGGACCCGTGTGGGCCGTACTCGGCAACCTGGGCGACAGCCAGTGTTACCTGGGAGTCCAGGAAAAGGTGCACGCCGTGCAGGCTTCCATGTCGCGTCGAATCAAACAGGACGACCGAGCAAACCGGCTCATTCCTCCTGCCTTCACCATTGGCGTGTCCGATGGGCAACTCAACGGCACTCCAGAAATGCGCTTTTCTCTCATCGGACGAGAGCTCGTGAACGACGCGGCTTCTACGCACCTCGCCGCGAATCAAATCGAAGGAATGATTGCGGTCGTCGCCTGCGACAAGCCGCCGGTCGGCACGGTGGCGGCGCTCCTTGAGCACAATGTTCCCGGGGTGATTCTTTCTGATGGATCAATCAAGCCCGGCATTAATCCACGGACCGGTGATCGTATTGACCTGGTGACGGCTTTTCAGTTCGCCACGAACCCCGACGAACAAGCCCGGACCGAGGTCACGCTTCACGCGTGTCCGGGCCAGGGTAGTTGTGGAGGCATGTTCACCTACAACACCATGCAGACATTCATTGGTGTTGTAGGTCTCGAGCCACTCCACATGATCGCTCCACCCTCGGACGATCCCCGTCGTCTCGAGCAGTTCCCAGATGAACTCGTCGACTGTCTCGTGACGATGACCATCCGCGACATTCGCCCACGAGATATCGTCACGCCCACTTCGCTTCGCAACGCCCTTATCGTCACGATGGCCATGGGTGGTTCGACCAACGTCATGCTGCACAGTGTTGAGATCGCCCGTGCCGCAGGAATCGACTTGTGGAAGGACGTCCTCAGCCAGGACGAATTCAATGCTTTGTCTCATCACTTGCCCGTCATTGTCAACATGCGTCCGTTCGGGACGTACTCCATGGTCGACGTTGACGGCGCTGGCGGACTTCCTACGGTCGTAAACGAGTTAATGATGGCCGGTTTCCTCGACGGCAGTGCCATCACCTGTACCGGCGAGACACTCGCTCAGCAGATTGATCGCTTGGCTCCCCCGCCCGCTGATCACGAAGTGATCTACTCAGTCGCCCAACCATTCAAGAGCACCGGTGGGCTTCGATTGCTGCGCGGGAATCTGGCCCCGGACGGAGGCGCCATTTTGAAACTCGCCGGTATCGAAAGCGGAATCGCTGACGGGGTTTTCACTGGGAGGGCACGCGTGTTCAACGGGGAGCGGTCATTGATTGACGCACTCGACGAACGGCCCGATGAGTTTCATGACAACGACATGGTGGTGATTCGCTACGAAGGGCCACGCGGTGCGCCAGGAATGCCTGAGATGCTCGACCCCACGTCGAAGATCACCTCCTTGTGCCGCAAACGTGGCATCACGATTGCCTTGATGACGGACGCTCGGTTCTCGGGTGGTTCCGTCGGATTGGTCATCGGTCACGTCGCACCAGAAGCACTACTCGGAGGACCCATCGCCCTCATAGAAGACGGTGACACCATTACGGTCGACATCAACGAGGACCGACTCGATTGCCTTCAACTTGACGACGCGAAGACCTTCGAAAGCCGTGCTGCCGCGTGGGAGTCACGGGTTCTTTCCAACGGTGGACTCCACCCCGACGCCGTCAAGGTCACGCATCGGGTTCTCATGCGAATGCGCAACACCGGTCTTCCGGCCCTGCTTGGCGGAGGCATGTCGTCAAGCTGATTCCCCGAGGACCCAGACTGACGAATTCGCAGTTTTCGGCCGTACGTCAGCTTTCGTGGCTGGGCACGCAGATTCTAATCTCGTTGTTCGATGCATTTAACCTTTAATCAACGTCAGTTACGTGATCAAGATATGGCGCTGTGCTCTAACGGGGCTTCGAAAATACGACGACCTCGCCGTCGAGGCGCGACCATGCGACCGTCGAGATTCTGTCACCCTTGTCCGCTTGTCCTGCTTGATGAACCAACCTGGATTATCAACATCAGAACTCGGAATGCACCTTCTTTCCCATCGCCCGCCCGCATGAAGTAGGCCAATTGCGTTCAGACGCACGGAATTCGCCCTACTTGCTGGTGTCCTCCTCAAAGCCGATCAGCCAGTGGAGCCCATAACGATCAATGACCTGGCCGTCGAACGCTCCCCACGGCCGATGCTGAAGGTCGTCAACGACCTCGCCACCTTCAGACAGGCGCGCGAACCATTGACGAAGTGTCGCGGGTTCGGAAGTTCCGAGCAGGGACAGCATGAGCCCCTCGGCATGAAACGCCGGCTCCTCACCGCCCACGTCTGCGGCGTAGAGGGAAACTGGCGAATTTACCAAGTAGCCGTGTGCGATGGCGTCAGCCGGGCCATCAGTACGGCTGAATTCAGCGAATGAATGCAATTGGGTCGCACCCCCGAACACGCTGGCGTAAAACGTCAACGCGTCACGCGCCTGTCCTCGGAAGTGAATGTACGGCGTTGGACCCGTCACGCGACTGATCCTATAGGGCAAATCTCAACCTGATCTGATTAAACGTCGAGGTTGCTTGCAGTGTCCCCGCACGCCAGAGCTGACCCTCGAATAGATCGTGGCCACAAAAAATTGCTTCGTCGACCGTAACATGAGTCACTCCAGTCGCCACTTTTCTTTAGATCTTTGGAGTTTTCGAGCCTGAAACTTATCCACGAATGCCCGTAAAATATCGGTATGTTGTCGATGCGGGAAGGCAGCGCCGTAAAGGGGGGATTCTCATGACTGATCGCGTTCCACTCAATCCGTTTGAGGAGCGTTCTCTCGACGAAGAGCGGCGGCACCGAAAGCAACGCCTGGCAGCAGCGTTTCGTATCTTCGGCAGACTTGGCTTTGACGAGGGAGTTGCAGGACACATCACCGCTCGCGACCCGGAGCATTCTGATCGCTTCTGGGTCAACCCGTTCGGTATGAGTTTTAAGCAGATTCGCGTGCGCGACCTTCTCCTGGTCGACCACGCGGGAACCGTGCTGGAGGGTTCATGGCCAGTGAATCCCGCTGCCTTCGCCATTCACTCACAAGTTCACGCGGCGCGTCCCGACGTTATTGCGGCTGCTCACTCGCACTCCGTGCACGGCAAAGCGTTTGCGTCCCTGCATCGATCACTTCGGCCTTTGACCCAGGATGCGTGCATCTTCTTCGAAGACCACGGCGTGTACTTCGATTTTGGTGGCGTGGCCAATGATCCCGAAGAGGGCAAACGAATTGCCGCCGCACTCGGAGACTACAAAGCCGCAATCCTTGCGAACCACGGCTTAATCACGGTGGGCCAATCGGTCGACGAGGCAGTGTTCTGGTTCACCACTATGGAGCGAACGTGCCAAGCGGAGTTACTCGCCATGGCCGCTGGTAATCCCGTCGAAATCCCCGATCAAATCGCCCACGACGTCCATGCAGAAATTGGTTCACCTCTGGCTGGTTGGTACAGCGCCCAGCCGTTGTTCGCTTGGATCGTGGCGACGGAGCCCGATTGTCTCGAAGAACGATAAGCGGAATAAGCCTCGAGGTCCAGAAATTGACATTGAGAAATTAGGCAGCGTACTGTCCCATTGGCTCCGTTGCTTTGTTGGAACTACCGCGTCAGCGACGGAGGCGAGGGCTCCCTACCGATTTAGTGGCAGAGAATGTTTTGCAACACTACGATTGTGCGACATTGCCGCCCACGCACCCGCTCGACGCAGTCGTGCCGATGGTCGCCGACGTCTGTGTAAACCAAATATTCCTTCCAGCAGCGCGCAGCGGCCGCGCTCATGACGACTTAGCACTCGAAGCGTCACTTCAGTGGGTTTCTCCGAGCCGCCCGACGCAGAGCCAACGCCACGGCAAGTAGTACGACTGCAAGAGCGCCTAGAACAAAGTATGCCGTGAGAGAAGTCCTTGAAGTCTTGACCGCATCAGCTAATTCAATCGAATTGTGGTGTGAAGGGTCAGCGAAGCAGCGTACCGGAGTGCCCGACGACACAAAAGTGCTCATCGATCCAATCACTTCGCGGTACTTGACTCCATCTACGGAGTAGGCGCCATGACACGTGAAGCCGGCGCCATTACTCCCGCTGCCCCCGATATTTCCGAAACAACCCGTGACCCGAACGACTACGGGGATTCCACGTGATTTCATGCGGCTGATTCGGGCATTGCTGCTGGAGGCGGATACGACGCCCGCGACGAGGACAACCGCACAAACAACTACAAAAACAGTCCCGGCCACCCGAATCGACGTCTTGCCAACGTTTACCGCTTCGGCACCGCGCAGTGACGCAACATGACGATTGTCTGAAGTATTCTCAACGCCTGCGCTCACCTCGGGGACGTCCTGATTCAGCGGAGCTCCCTTTTCCGATCCTTCTGTCATAGAGATTCCAATGAGTTAGTGGTTGATAGATCACTCCTGGTAGAAGCGAGGAGCATCGCCTTGCTATCGCGGTTCTCGCCAACGATAACGGCGACCACTCCTCACTGACGCGAGTCACCGTGAAAGACCACAAAAGTTCGGATCTGCCACGAATGAGAAGACAAATTCACCTCAGATTTCTTAGCGACCCTTACCGGAGGGGAAAACATTTCCTCACATGTCCCTGGAAGTCAAAATCTCGCGTTTCGTCAACGACCCGGTCCAGCGACATCGTTGAAGAGTCACACCAAAATGTAGTTGGCGAGTTGCCCCGCAACCCCGGAACGACAGAAATTGCACGGTGGTAGAATCCTGTTTGGACGTCTGAACCTCGCTTCCACGCGCACTGACAACCTGTCGGTGCGGTCGATATGCGGGTGATCTGGTGAGAAGCGTTCGGTGCAGTCGCAGATTCTCTGGCGTTCTTGTCACTCATTCTGGACTTGAACTTGAGGGCCGGTTTCGCAATTGAACTCGCACCTCAAACCCCACGCGGAAGATTCTGTCGCAAGTGAGAGTCACTACATGCTTGAGCGCAGCTCTGGGGCGCAACGCGAAGTTCAGGCCGCGTCGTTCATAACCAGCAATGGAGGCAGACCGTGTTTCGACGAGTCGTACTCTTGAGCGCGGGCGGCATCGTGATTATCGCGTCGGTGCTGGCTTTTACCAAACTGGGCCCGTGGCATCCATTCGATCGAAAACCGGTCCCTACGCCCGTCTCTGGTTTCTATCTCGATATGGGTGCTTCGGCGTCGCTCGGTTTCCAACCCACGGGAATCGTGGGGCACAACGGTCACCGCACCAACGATGGTTACTCGAACGATCTCGTGACCTTCGAAGCAGCCAAGGACGTGACACTTAAGCTTCGTGAGATTGGTTGTCCCGGTGAAACGGTCCGGTCAATTCTTGGACAGTTCAAGGACGCCTGCTACACGCTGCCCAACACCCAACTCTCGATTGCCAAAGCCTTTCTTCGAGTGAACGAAAATCGCATTGGCTTAGTCACGATTGACCTTGGATTTAACGACATTCGACCGTGCATGTTGGTCACGGTATTCGAACCATCGTGTGCGACTTCGGGCGTCAACCTCGTTCACGAATATTTGCCCTCGATCCTTCGACAAATCAAGGCGACGGCGGGTCCGAAAGTCCACTACGTTGGTCTCGAATACAGCGATCCGTTCCTCGGTGACTACCTAAACGGTGCCCAGGGACGATTGAACGCGAATGAGACGCTCGTCGCCTTCAATCAATTGAACGCCGTCCTCGTCAATGATTACCGCGCGGCCGGAATACCGGTGGCGGACGTTGCGATGACGTACAAGTCCGCAGTCACCACGTCTTCAAACCTAATCGCCGTCGGTCCCGTCCCGACGAACGTCGCCGAAGCATGTTCGCTCACGTGGGAATGCAACAAGCCGCCCTTTGGTCCCGACGACCATCCCAACGATGCTGGCTATCGAACCATTGCTAGCACCATAGAAGCCCAATTACCGAGGAAGTGGTAAATAATGACGAGCATCGCCGGAGTCGTTCAAACCGACACAAAAGAAGAAACGCTTCGCAACATTGTCGACGAGTACGCCGACACTCTGAAGGACGCACCATGGATTCTTGCCTTGCGTTCGGGCTCAACGGTGTCTTTCGTGAAACTCAAGGAGCAGATGGATGAATGGCGTCTTGCCAACACCTCACTCGGTCTTGAGTGTGGCGACCGCGTTGGACTGTTGATCTTCGATCCCCTGGTGTTCGCGGCGACGTTTGTATCGCTAATCTGCTCGGGCATCTGGGTGGCACCACTCGATCCCAACCTTTCGTACGCAAGTGGTCCGCGCCTCGATGATCGAGCGAGGAATCTCGACCTTCGTGCCATCGTGAGCGACCGTGCGGCGCCGGCGCTCTCACGAAGCGCATGGATTAATGTATCGGCGAAGTCACTCGCCGTTACCGGGGAACTTCAACGGGGCCATCACCCAGAAGGATCGGACGGTGGGGTCATATTGGCGACATCGGGAACGTCGGGAACGCCAAAGGTAACCGCGCTTCCCAGCGCACAGTTACTCTGTGCCGCGCAACTCGTGGCGCATCACAGCGGACTGACGACATCGGACCGAGGTTTCAACCCGCTGCCGCTGTGGCACATCAACGCCGAAGTCGTGGCAGTCCTCGCCTCGCTCGTGGCCGGCGCCTCGCTGGTCATTGACGATGGATTTCATCGAACCGATTTTTGGCCGTTGATTGATCGTCTCGAGGTGACGTGGATCAACGCCGTCCCGGCGATCATTTCGCGACTCGTTGAGATTCGTCCGGGTGAGTCGGTACCAGCGCGAATACGATTCATACGATCCGCCTCAGCGCCCCTGTCAACCGCGGTGCTCGACGAATTCGAACACGCCACGGGAATCCAGGTCGTCGAGTCCTACGGTATGACTGAGGCGGCAAGTCAGATCTGCGCAAACCCAGTTGACGGCCTGCGCAAGCCAGGATCAGTTGGGCCAGCCGTTGGCGTAGAGGTTCGTGTAATTCCGGATTCCAACGTCGCAGAAAGTGGAATGCTCCACGCCGGCGTGGGCAACGTCCAGGTCAAGGGCCCGTCGGTAATCCGAAGTTACGAAGGCCACGGCTACGAGGATCGATTCGATGCCCAGGGGTGGCTCGAGACCGGTGATCTCGGCTACCTCGACGAAGACGGCTACCTCTTCCTCGTAGGACGTAGCGACGACGTGATCAACCGAAGTGGTGAGAAGATATTTCCTCGAGAGATTGAGGATGTCATCTTGGGCGTGCAGGGTGTGGACTTCGCCGCGGTAGTGGGTGAAGCCGACGAGACTTTCGGTCAGGTGCCCATTGCGTACGTTCAACTCGATGGTCTTAGTTCATCGACATCGCCGGCTGATTTTGCCCAACGAGCGGCCGAGATCGAAAACGCACTCGTACTCTCAGTTGCCCGCACCCGCCGTCCAGCACGCCTACTCATCGTCGAGAACATGCCTATCCACGCGACCGGCAAGGTCCAGAAGAACCGTCTCGATGCGAAGGACCTTAAAGTTCTCTTCGAAAAAGAGCTCTAGTGATCACGCACCATGAGTAGTGAAAGCTCCCATCGTGGCAAGTGAAGTTAGCCTGAGTACCCCGGAAGACGCGCTCACCCAACCCGCGACCGGGACCCGAAAGCGCCTCGACCACATTGACGCGATGCGCCCGGTCAAACAAGCGGCCGTTATATCCACACATACGCTGATCTTCTTTGCGCCGCTCGCCACTAGTTCGGCGGTCGTAGGTCTCATAATGCTCACTCGATTCTCGCGTGACGCGTTCCTCTTTGTTTCGGCGTGCATGCTCACGTACAGTTACAACAACGCGAAGAAAGTCGAACTGGTCAGCTATTTCAAGCGTCGATTCATATCGGTGGGCGTACCGTATCTGGCGTGGACAGTCATCTACTTCTTCTATACATCAGTGACCAACACGAAAGTGCTCCCGTTCTACTCGTTCCACAAGACTGACGTGTGGAGTGGGGCGGCACTGAAATATTTCCTTCATCTCCTAGAGACGGGCTATTACCATCTCTACTACCTCATGGTCATCATGGAGTTTTACGTATTGTTTCCCCTCCTCATCATGTTCATAAGGAGGTTCGCACGGTGGCACGCGCAGTTGATGATCGTCGTAGTGCTATGGCAAATCGCCTTCGGGGTCCTCGTAAGCGGACCTCACTTTGGCGTGAGCATTCCCGGAATCCTGCAGACCCGACTTATCACTTCCTATCCCGTCTACATCATTGGTGGAATGATCGTGGCAGTTCATCTCGACGCTATCCATGAATGGATCTGCACTCATGCGCGCCCTATCTACATTTTCACGTTCCTCAGCGCTGTTGGCGCCGAGGTACTCAGCTACCTAGGGCGATACCCCTGGCTCCCTCGCTACCTACGCACGGGAATCAACATCTACTCACCAACGATTCTGCCCTTCAATATCGGAGCGATCTTGTGCGTGTATCTCCTAGGGGTGTACTTAACCGCTCCGCGCCGAAGCCTTCGCACGCGAGCGGTGGTGCGATCCGGTTCAGACAATTCCTATGGTGTGTATCTTTCGCAAATGCTCTGGATACCCTTCCTCCTGCGACTGCGCAACGCTAGTGGGCTACATCTGCCGTGGATGGTGGCGGTCCCCATAGCCCTCCTCTTGGTGTACTTCATGGGTTACTTCTTCACGGCCCTTGTGGCCCGTACACCCCTCGCGAAAGCCGTCGCCGGGAGAAGTCGTCAATCGTGGCGTTCACTCATACCTGCGCGTCGACAGCCAACCGGGTTGCCCGACTATGGGAAGGGCGACGGACCAATGGATCTCTCGCCAGATTGATCGGCTGAATACCTCACCATTGGGGACCATCGTCGCATCAATGATTCACGTCACCGACACAATCGGACGTGAGGCGACGATCTAGGAAGTTGCGCCAATCTTGGCTGCGATGGCGTTGGCGATTGCGAGGTAGCCCGCATTGTTGGGGTGGAGGTTCGGCCCATAAGGAGCGGGCTGACACATCCACGTCATCAGACAGGTGTTGGCTACGTTGGCCGCCACCATGCCACTACCAGCAAGTGCCATCGGCGTCCTGGTGTGTAGTGAGAAGGCTTGCGCAACATTAGCCATTGGGATTCCGGCGCCTTGGTAGATGCCGAGAAGTGTGCGGTTGAGCGCGCTGATCGCCCAGAGACTTGTCTTGGCCATCTCGATCCCCGAGGACCCTTGCAGAGCATCAGCCAGGAAGGGGTCGTAATGACCGACGCCCACGAATGTCACGCCGGGTCCCGCGGCCGTTTTAAGTGAAGTCAAGAAGAGTGGCAGTTGTTGGCGAATGAGCGCGAGTCCTTGCAAGACGCACGAAGTTACGTCTGACGCCTGCCTAAGACACCCCACCACGTTGTTGAATCCGAGATCCACCGTCACGAGACCGCTCTCGCCACTGTTTTGAGACAGGAACGAGGTCGCTGCAGCTAACTGTGACGTCGGGGCGACGTAGCAACGATCTCCTCCGTTCAAGGCCATCGCCGTTGTTTCACCAGGACAACCGAGTTGGGTGAGCTGATAGTTATGTCCCGCCGCGGCTTGCATCGTCACAAGGAAGTTTGCGTAACCGTTGGTCGTGGGCTGGCCGTGGGGCTCCGCGGCCGTTGGTTGCACTCCCACCGAACCAGAACCACCAAGGTCGAGATAGAAGGTGGACGTGGGCTCGGGACTCGTCGTGCTGGCGGCGCCCCCAATGCTGGCGAATGGGACAGCCAGGGCAATCATCACGGTACCCGCGATGAAGAACCTACGAACTACGTACTTCGACAACACATCCCCTTAGTTACGCCGCGAAGGACCTCACGCGGCATAAACAACCTACCGGCTGCGTCAAATTCCTGTGCACGTGAACTCGCGAAACCATCAAAGTCACGGTGAATCAGCAGTGATACGACAATGAACAGACCTTCATTCGCTGATATGAGTTGGTTCCTGACAGTTGTCTGAAAATTGTGATGAATGTTCACCAAGAGTTTCTTCGCGAAGGACACTCAACGTCAGCTAACCCTCGCGCTCACGAGAGGAAGGCGTCACGAGTGACGAGTTCAACTTCGCGCCTACAGACTTGGTAGTAGCATAAATTGTGTTAAGGCTGTACGCCCACCTTGATAATCGCTGCTCCAGTCCCCTGGCAGAAAATAATTTTTCTGCCCGGGCGAAAAGGAGCAACCCTCATGGCAAATTGGTTTCACGGTGGTTCTTCTGCCCTCCTTGACCCGCCGACACCTCCGACCAATCGCCCGCGCGCGGCCGCGCGGCTGGACCGATTGCCGCCTTCGCGATGGCTCGCTGGAGTCATGGGACTTCTGTTCCTAAGTTGGCTCATTGAGTCCTACGACATTGGGCTGACCGGATCAGTCCTTCCTTCACTAACCCAGCAATTCGCTCTTTCAACATCAATGAAGTCCTTTGTCGCGATCGCCGCAAACATCGGCATCGTGATAGGCATCGTGCCCGCCGGCAGGCTGGCAGATCGCTTTGGTCGAAAGAAAGTACTAATCGTTGGCACGACCGCGTATGCCATACTCACGTTTTCCACCGGCTGGGTGCACGGCATCGACAGCCTTCTCACGCTACGAATTCTCGACGGCATGGCAATGGGGGCAGTGTTCCCGATTCCCTATATTTACGCCTGCGAGCTCTGCCCCCACGATCGACGAGGCCGCTACACCGGTTGGGCCGACGCGTGCCTTTCCGTGGGCTACTTTCTCTCGCCATTGTTGGCACTGGTGCTGATTCCGAACGTCGAGAATCCGAACGGCTGGCGAATCATGTTTTACCTCGGCGGCATCCCTATTCTCTTCGCACTACTCGCGTTGCGCTTCCTGCCTGAATCGCCTCGATGGCTCGAATCAAAGGGTCGGTGGCTTGAAAGTGAGGCGGTGCTCGCTTCGATAGAGACTCGAGCTGTTCGATCCACCGGAAGTCCGCTCGCGCCGATTGCCGCAGACGAACCCACGGTGAAAGCTGCACCGCTCCATCCACTTGGAGCCGTCTTTCATCGCCCGTACCTGAAGCGATCAATGACCTTGTGGGTGACTTTCGGCGGAACGTTCTTCATCTTCTATTCGATTCAGACGTTCATGCCCACGGCGGTTACGAGTATGGGCTATTCGCTGACATCCGCATTCGCTTTCACCGCCGTAATCGTCGGAGTGTCAATTCCGGGTAAGTTTCTCGAAGCTTGGGTAGTCGAACGTTGGGGACGTAAGCCGGTCATAATCGGCTTCACAGTTACTGCTGGCATCGCGGCCCTCGCCTTCGGTTTTGTTCGCGGAGCCTTGCCAATCCTTGTTCTGGGATGTTTGATGTCGTTCTTTGGCATCGCCGCCGATCCCGCCGTCAAGACCTACACCGCAGAGAGTTACCCAACGGAGATTCGTGCCTGGGGCGTAGCGACCACTGAGGGCTTCGGTCGATTGATATCGGGTGTCATTGGACCGTCGTTCATTCCTGTTCTGCTCGCCCACGATGGCGCAGGAGCGGCCTACGCACTCGTTGGCTCAGTGGCGTTGCTTGCCATGGTGATATTCACAATCTTCGGACGTGAAACACGGGGACTGACCTTGGAGCAGAGTGCCCGGTTGTCAGCCGAGATTCTGCCACCCGAGCCACGGACTAAAACTGGCCACTCAAAGGGCCAGCCGCTCGTTCCAAGTCTCCTAGATTCACAGGTCGACTGAAGTCCATCATCAGTTAGCTCGCGAAGAACGCAGTTCAGTTCTTTCGTGCTTCTCGCCATTCGGCGACGACCTTCTTTTCTGATTTCTCCACGGCAACATTGGCGTCGCCCCACGTCACCAGTTGCACTATGCACGACGGGTCCGCCACGGCTATTCTTCGATTCCGAGGTGGACTATGACAATTGCAACTAAAATCACGGGTGAGTTTGCCCAGCACCTGACCTGTCAACTTGACGACAGCCAGTCAGTGTTCGCCGACGCAAAGAAGTTTCGCTGGAAGACGACAAACGTCAAACTTGAGACCCGACTCTCGACCCCCGGCGGAGCAGCTGACGACGCCAACAAAAAGGCAAAGCAGGGCGGCAGCATGCTTAAAGCAGCGCTGGCGACCGCAACCGAAGTAGGGAAACGTGCGCTCGCCGGACAGAGTTTGGCGTTCCAGTGGTTCAGCCCGTCAGGGGGTTCGGGACTTGTTACTTTCGCCGGTGAGTTACCAGGTCAGATCCGCGTTCTTGAACTCGATGGCAAGGTCGGATGGTTCACTGAGAGTCGAGCGTTCGTGTGCGCAGAGTCGAGCCTGAAATACGACATCTCGTTCAATGGTTTCAATCAAGGTCGTCGTTCTCGCAATGGTTTCATTCTCGAGCACTTCACTGGTGAGGGAACTCTCGTTATTGGAGGTGGCGGGACAATCATGGAGTTGAATCCCGCTGCCTACGGAGGAAAGATTCAGGTGCATGGGGGAGCCGTCGTGGCGTTCGCGGACACCGTCACCTTCGGTGTCGAGATGGTGGGCGCCTTCAATGCCGCGACGCTCATGACCGCAGTCTTTGGCGGTAGTGGAATCAATCTGGTCACCCTCAGCGGTGATGGACCGGTGCTGTTGCAAGCGACACTGCACCAGGAATTCGAGGACGACGAGAGAAGTTCGGAGAGCGGTCCGGGCTCTGGTCGCGAAGGTTTACTAAGCAAGCTTCAATAGAGAAAGTGGGAAAACAGAAATGGCTCTCGTAGACAAGATGAAGGCGCAAGCCGCGCAACTCGCTCAAAAGGCGCAGGAAGCGGGCAAGGCCGGCCAGGCCAAGCTCGCCGACGCGCAAGCAAAGCGACGCGCTGACGGCTTATTGCGCGACCTCGGCGCCGCCTTCTACGCACAGAAGAACGGCAGTGCAACCGGGGACACCGCGGGCGAGATCGACCGTCTGATTGGCGAACTCAAAACGTACGAGGCAGATTTCGGACCGATTGCTGCCTCGAGTTCGGATGACGCCGGCGATTCATCACCCGAGCCTCCCAAGGATGACACAACGCCTGACGGTGGCTTCAAGCTTTAATCCTGAGATTCATTGGCGATCGATGCATTCGCGGCGCGAGCGCGTTCACCGCGCGGGTCGTGATAAGAACCACTTGGCCATAGGCAGGAATCCCCACACCCTGCGTCGGCGGAGTTGAAGCCCAACGACGTCGTTTACTACTCGGGGGGGTTCTTCGAATCCTTCTCGTACTCTGCGGCGTGCACTTGCGCAAGGTAGGCGTTCCAGGCGATCAACTCCGGATCGTCTGGCACTTCAGCGACTGACCTTTGGTCATTTTGCTCAGAACGCTCGCTCGCCAGAAGTTTTCGCCACATGTACAACGCATAGGCCCCGAAGAACGGCCACTCAAAAACGTACGCCCACGAGAGATCATTCCCACCGAGAGCCCTTGAGATTTCGATTATGAAAGCGGAAAGGCACACGAGTTCGGCGAGCACCAGACCAAGGTGAATCTTTCGAATCTCGCTTTTGCCACTACTCACACGCACCACGATAATACTGATCAAGAGAAAACAGAATCCTCCTCTGCGCGGTCACAGTCGAAATCAAATCCGCTGCCTCGAAGAGACGCCGCGTCATCCGAAGGCTCTAGCCCTCCCATGTTCAGTCACCTCAACCCGATAAACGAACGAGCCCGGGACGACCATGTCGCTATTCTCCTGGTCCCGTCGCGCCGAGTTATCAGTCGCCGAGGATTCGCGCGACCTGCCTTAAGCGTTCGGGCACGACGTGCCACCACACCCAGCGCCCTCGCTTCTCACCAGTAATCAGTCCAGCTTCAACGAGAATCCGGGTGTGATGAGAGATCGTGGGTTGACTTTTGGCAAGTGGCTCTTCAAGATTGCAACTACAGACCTCGTCCTCTGTTGCAATCAACGAGAGCATGCGCAGCCGCACGGGGTCGCTTAAAGCCGCGAAAATCTGAGCCAGATCGTCCGCTTCGGCTTCTGACAAGGCGCCCCCCGCCAGCGGGCTGCAGCACCGTAGGACGGCGTCGTCAATCAACGTCAACTTGGAGTTCGACATATATAAATTCTATCATTGACAGTCATCAATGTGTACGCTATTGTCTCATCGATAATCATCAATCTAAGGAGCCACGGTGTCCCGACTACAACTAGCGCTCAATGTGTCTGATCTCGACGAAGCAGTCGCGTTTTACACATCGTTCTTCAAGACCGAGCCGGCCAAGATTCGTCCTGGTTATGCCAACTTCGCGATCGAAGAACCGCCGCTCAAACTCGTTCTCTTCGAGAACCCCGGCATCGGCGGAACCATTAATCACCTCGGCGTTGAGGTTTTCTCGACCGACGAAGTGGTGACGGCGACAAAGTACTTGGCTGATCAAGGTATGGTCACCGACGTTGAAGTCGGCACCACTTGTTGCCACGCCCTGCAAGACAAGGTGTGGGTACAGGGGCCGGATAAACAGCGCTGGGAGGTCTACACGGTCCTCGCCGACGCGAGCGACCACGAACTGTCTGGCGATGGCTCGTGCTGCGCGTCGGACACTGATGAAGATGCAACTCTCACTATTGGATCCACATCGTGTTGCTGACGTACACCGAACTCAATTTGAGCACCGAGCCATGAGCGAGTCCCAAACTGCGCAGCGAGAAGATTCAATCAACCTCGCCTCGGTGATCACGCGACTTTCGCTTCTCGACCGGTTTCTACCATTGTGGTTGGGTCTTGCCATGATCATTGGCATCGGCATGGGACGGTCGATTCCAAGTCTCGGCTCACATCTCAATGCGATACAAGTGACATCGGGCACGTCGCTCCCCATTTTCCTTGGGCTCTTGGTGATGATGTACCCAGTGTTGGCGAAAGTCCGCTACGACCGAATCGACACTGTAACCCGTGACCGAAAATTACTCGTCACGTCACTTGTCCTTAACTGGCTCGTAGGTCCTGCAGTCATGTTCACGTTCGCGTGGTTACTGCTTCCAAATCTGCCCACCTATCGAACTGGTCTGATAATCGTTGGTCTCGCTCGCTGCATTGCAATGGTGCTCATCTGGAACGACCTCTCTGGGGGAAGCCGTGAAGCCGCCGCAGTCCTCGTGGCGCTCAACTCACTCTTTCAAATCTTCGCCTTCGCTTTCCTTGGTTACTTCTACTTAAAGGTCCTACCCGGATGGCTCGGTCTCAATAGCCAAGACTTAAACCTGTCCGTATTTAAGATTGCCGAAACCGTGGGGATCTTCCTTGGCGTACCTCTCATTGCGGGTTACCTCACCCGCACGTGGGCTGAACGGCTTAAAGGACGAGACTGGTACGAGACGAAGTTCCTACCGAGGCTTGGGCCCTTTGCGCTTTATGGTCTGCTCTATACGGTCATTATCCTCTTTGCCCTGCAAGGTCATACGATCACCTCGCGTCCCGGCGCAGTGGCGCGCATCGCACTTCCGCTCCTTTGCTACTTCGCAATCATGTGGTTCGGTTCATTTGCCCTCGGTCGATCGCTCGGTTTGCCCTATGACCGCACGGCGACGCTGGCATTCACCGCAGCCGGCAACAACTTCGAATTGGCAATCGCGGTGGCGATCGGAGTCTTCGGGGTAACCAGCGGGGAAGCCCTCGCTGGCGTGGTCGGGCCCCTGATCGAAGTGCCCGTCCTCGTTGGTCTGGTCTACGTTTCACTCTGGGCCAAACGACGCTTCTTCCCGATCTCAAACACGGTGCAACTGTGACCTCTCGCCCCGAGATCCTGTTCTTGTGCGTACACAACGCTGGTCGATCGCAGATGGCGGCCGGTTTCGCCCGCACGCTCGGAGCCGGTCAAGTCCTCGTGCACTCCGCCGGTTCCACGCCTGGCGAGCGTTTGAATCCGGCGGTCGTCGCCGCGATGGCCGAGGTTGGCATAGATATTGCCGACGAATCGCCCAAGAAGCTCACCGACGAGATGGGACGTAGCGCCGATGTCGTGGTGACGATGGGCTGCGGTGACGCGTGCCCGATGTATCCGGGCACGCGCTACGTCGACTGGGAACTCGATGACCCCAAAGGCAAGGATCTCGAGGTCGTGCGCCGAATTCGCGACGAGATCCGTGAACGGGTGACCTCGCTTCTGGCTGAACTCGCGGGCGGACGATCCGAGCCCACGTGAACACGGCCCGTCGATCAGTATTCGAAAGAGAGGAAGGGGAGTGCCCATGACCGATAGAGGCGAAGAATCAATCCGCGACGCGGTGCGCGAACGTTACGCTTGGGCCGCAATCGCTGTCCAACGCGGCGGAGGTGACGCCGACGTCAACGTGGGTGAGGGTTTCGGCTCGTCGCTCTACGACAGCCAAGTGGGCGACCTGCCCCCAGATGCCGTGGCGGCGTCCCTGGGTTGCGGGAATCCCACGATGCTGGCGAACCTCGAGGAGGGCCAGGTCGTATTGGATCTAGGTTCGGGCGGTGGCATCGACGTGCTGTTGTCCGCGCGTCGGGTCGGACCCTCCGGCAAGGTCTACGGACTCGACATGACTCCCGAGATGCTCGCTCTCGCCCGGCGCAACCAAGCCGAAGCTGGTGCCGACAACGTGGAGTTCCTCCTCGGCATGATCGAAGACATTCCCCTCGCTGACGAGTCGGTGGACGTGATCATCTCCAACTGCGTCATCAATCTGTCGGTTGACAAGGATCAAGTGCTGCGCGAGGCGTACCGCGTGTTGCGACCAGGTGGCCAGTTCGCCGTCTCGGACGTCATCTTGCGCCGTCCCCTTCCCAAGGTATTAGCGAAACTCGCGGCGTTGTGGACTGGCTGTGTGGCGGGTGCGCTCGTGGACATCGACTACGAGGCAAAGTTGGCGTCGGCTGGTTTCACCGACATCGAGATCCAACCAACCGTCATCCACGACCGAGCAACCCTCGAACAATGGGCGCAGTCCATGGCGGTACCGCCTGAGGTCAATACGCGCGAGGCGTTCGACCAACTCGACGGAGCGGTCGCCAACGCGTTCATCCGGGCGCGCAAGTAGCACTCAGGACCGAGCGCGCACAGAGCCAGGGCTACGGGCGAGTCTTCTCCTCGCGTTGCTCGCTGTGACGCAGTAAGAGCAGCCCCAGCAGTAGGAACACGACAACCCCGACCCCGACGCCGAGCGACACCAGCGTGTCGTTGAAGTTCGACTGCTTGAGTGACGTGCTCAGCGTGAGGTGCGCCGACGAACTGAGGATGTCCCGCACTCCAGCGAGGATGCCAATGACGAGAAATGGTCGAACCGGGAAGAGCGATGCTCGTAGTTGGCCGAACACCGTGTGAGCGATGTCCAAGAGGATGATGACGACCAGAATTCCGTCAATCGCCCCGACCACCGATTGCGGGAACGCGTTCCAGTGATCGAAAAAATCAACGACCGTACGTACGAGCACGATTCCGGCGACGAGGAGCAAACTGGCGACAATAGCGTACTCGATAGCGATAATCGCCCAATGCACGAGCACGTCAGCGGGAGCGGTCTTGGCTTTCTGATCAGTGCTCTTGGTGGCCATGAGACAACGCTAGCCCCGAGCCCCGTGCAAATTTCGACGCCCCGGCGAGTTCGGATAAACCGTTACTCCGTTGATTTCTCGCGTGGACGACGACCCAAGCACCAGAGAACGAACTTTCCGACACGCCCGAGATTCTCCGAACGTCCGTGCGCCGCTTCGTGATCGACACGTGATCCGTAGGTACCGCCACCACTGTTCGTCAACCCAGCGAGATGAATGTCGTTCGGCTCGGCGCCCTTTGGCACCTTGGCCATGCGTAAGCGAAACTTCCTCGGTTTGTTTCCGGCTTCGCCCATCACTGAAGCATCCCACAAGCACGACGAAATAGCGATTCGATGGATCGAACCGTCGGGAGTGTCGTGAGGTCACTAGGGTGACGTAGAGGAAGGACTTACATGAATGAACCCTCAGACGCAGTTCACCTGAACAATCACCATCGTGACACCTTGGTGGCCATCTTTCAGCACCCCACGAGCCACAACATCGACTGGAAGGCGGTGCTGTCACTCTTGAACGCGGTGGGCACGGTAGAAGAGACCACCGAAGGCAAATACCACATCATCGTGGGCACTGAGGATCAGGTCTTTACCCGACCACGCAACAAGGACATCGACGTCCAGACCGTGGTGGACCTTCGTCGTATGTTGACCACCGCCGGCTACGCTGCTGCCGTGAAGGAAGCCACGGACGAAGGTAGAGAGGTCTAGGGACTCCGACACCCACGAGTGCTGGTTGACGTCGATCGTTCTGCAAGACTCGTAGTTCGATGAGCAACTCCTCCAATGCGGGTGTCGACTACGTCGTTCTAGCTCTCGTCATCTTCATGACCATCCTGGGACGTCGGGGTGTGCGTCAATCGAGGGTCGCGAATCTCAATAAGGGAGAGCGTCAACGACCGATCCTCATCACCTGGCTCGATCCCGTTCTCGCCGTGCTTTTCGTCGGTTCGGTCCTGTGGGGACTCATCACAAGCGACGTCGGTCGTCTCGTGATCGCTATCGTCGGCGGGACCGCAGGAGTCCCCCTAGGCGTCGTGCGAGCTCGCACGATGTACGTGCGCGCCGTCAAGCCCTACAAGAGCGTGGTCTTTCGCCGCAGCACACTCGAGTACGGACTTTTGTCGGTTCTACTAGTGCTACGGATCATCGAGAGCTCGATCGCCAAATTGCACAATGACGTCGCCACCTACGCCCTCACCGGCCTCATCGCGTTCGCATTGGTCGAATCAGTCGCGCGGACTTTCAATATCGGACTTCGCTATCACCGCGATACCAGGCCTGCAGTGAATGAGGAAGTGTGAGGTACGCTACGAGAATCCGTCGACGTTGGTTTCGTCGGCACACGTGCATCGGCTCGCACTGATGAGCCGGCTTTCAACAACGCACCAACGGGAGTCAGCACTGAAGTCCTCATCGATGCGCGTGACGACCGTACGTTGCCACGTGGTCGCCAGGTCGAACATTTCATTGATTCAGACCCTCAGATCATTGGTACCCAGGTCGCCGAAGGTCCATATGCTCGTGGAAGTCCCGAACGAACACCGCCACCGGTGCGCGTGCCGTCGGCAGAATTTATGACCTTCTTATTGGCGCCCAAGGTCGTCCTCAAAGTTGGCACCCATAATCGACGTAGTAACCCAGGATTCACCAAGGAGTAAACCATGGAACCTACCTCGAACGATTCCAACGAAGAACCCGTCCTGGACGGGCCCACGAGGGACGAACACATCATCGCGGTCACTCGACGCGGCCGCGTCAGCCTCAACCTGGCCGCCGCCTTCATACTGGTCGTCGCCCTCGCGGGCATGGGCTTCGTCTTCGGACACTACGTTTTCACCTCGACTCAGACCCGCATCACTTCGCCAACGACGTCGAACTCCAATTCACTCTTCCCGGGATTCGGCAACTTCACGTATCCTTCGACGACGACTCCAAATGGCTCGTCAGGTGGATCCCAATCATCTACAAGTAGTGCCGCCGCGGCCAAGATCGCCCAGTCAGTCGACAAGGGTCTCGTCGATATCAACACGAGTCTTTCTTACCAAGGCAGCCAAGCCGCCGGTACGGGTATGGTGCTCACGTCCAATGGTCTCGTGCTTACGAACAACCACGTGATTCAAGGCGCCACGTCCATCACTGCGCGCGACGTGAACAACAACAAGGTGTACACGGCCACGGTGGTGGGTTACGACATCAGCAAGGACGTCGCCCTACTCCAACTGAAGAACGCTTCAGGCCTCGCGACTGTCTCACTCGGAAACTCGCGCAAGGTGACTAGGGGCGAACAGGTCGTGGGCGTGGGTAACGCGGGTGGCATCGGTGGCACACCCAGTTACGCCGCCGGTTCCGTCTTGGCCTTGAACCAGTCGCTCACCGCGAGTGACTCAGAAGCGGCCGCCGGTTCAGAGAACCTGAACGGAATGATCGAGATGAACGTTGACATCCAACCCGGCGACTCCGGTGGCCCACTCGTGAATTCGAAGGGCAAGGTCATCGGGATTGACACCGCCGCGGCCGCGATGGGCGGTGGATTTGGTTTCCAGAACTTCGCCCCCAACGTCACCCAGGCCTACGCGATTCCGATCAACACCGCACTCTCGATCGCTACTTCGATTGAGAATGGAGATGCAACCACCTCAGTACACGTCGGTGGGACTGCCTTCATGGGCGTCGAGATCGTCCCCGCGAATCAAGCGAGTCAGTACAACGCCGGCAGCCCCACCGCCACGAGCGGTGTCGCAGTCGAAGGCGTCATACCGGCCAGCCCCGCCGCTGCAACGGCGCTGGTTACCGGTGACGTGATCACCTCGGTAAACGGCCAGAGCATCGCTACGACGATCGGACTCGAGACGCTCTTGCAATCGCTCAAGCCCGGTGACGTGGTCCAGGTCGACTACGTCGACCAGAGCGGAGCCGCAGAATCGCTATCCCTCACCCTTTCTTCGGGACCGGCCCAGTAACGCCGCCGCTACGCCTGACGACCACTCCCTTCGTCAGGCGTAGCGAGCTGGCTTACCCTGACTGTTGCCGTGGTGCGACACGGCGAAGGTGAGATCGTCGAGTAACTCGTCGACCACGTGACGGTGGGCGGGCGAGAGCATCAAGTGCAGACCGTAAGGCTCGGTGTTGCGATTGAGGTGCCATCCCTTTTCATCCATCACGTCCGCGACCGCGTAGAGGTCGATGGTGTCGCTACGCAAGGCGAGCAGCGGGCCAATAGGTTCGCCCACGACGTCGATGCCACTGATAGCGGCGATTCCCTCGCGCACGTGGGCAACGGTCACGAGCAACTCGCTCACTATTTCCATGTAGCCCTCGACGCCGAGATGTTTCATCACCGCCCACGCGGCGATGATCGGCGCGGCGGCACGAGCGCCCGCGATCGCCGGCGTGGCGTAGAGACCCGATCCCCACTGGTCGTAGAAGAAGGTCTGATACCACAGCCAATCATCGTCGCGGTGCAGGATCAACGACGCACCCTTGGGGACGTAGCCGTATTTATGGACATCCATCGAGATCTCGGTAACCCCTTCGACGCGAAAATCCCACGGTGGTACGTCTCGCCCGAGCATCTCCATGAAGGGAAGCACGAACCCACCGATGCAGGCATCCACGTGACAGGCCGCACCGTGTTCTTGAGCCAGAGCAGCCAGTTCCTCGACCGGATCCATTATCCCGTGCGGGTACGAGTACGCCGAAGCCACTACGACACACGTGCGGTCGGTCATCAGTTCTTGAGCCTTGGCGACGTCGGCTCGGTAGGCCCCGTCGAGGGGTATGGGTACGAAGTCCATGTCGAAGTAATGCGCCGCTTTCGCGTACGCCGGATGCGCGGACCAGGGCGCAAGTATCTGCGGGCGATCGATCCCCTTCGCGCGTGCTCGCTCCCGATTCACCAGCATCGACATCAGAATCGATTCAGTGCCCCCCGACGTCATGGCGCCCCCGTGGTTCTCAGTCGCTCTGCGGTGTACCAGATCACCGGCCATCGCAATCACCTCACGCTCCATGCCCGCCTGCGCGGCGAAACGCAATGGATTAAGCGCGTTTGAAAAGAGATAGCGCTCATACACGGCGTGGATCAATTCCTCGATGTCGTCGCGTCCCGAGGGATAGACCAGTCCAAAGAGGCGCCCACCGTGGACATCGGGGTCTCGACGGCGCAACTCATCCAAATCGCGGAGCACCTCGTCAACCCGAAGCGATTGGCTTTGCACGGCCTCACCTTAAACCAGGTGCGAAATGGCGTGCGGGTCAGCACCCGTGGCCGGTTCGCCAAAACTGGCCGAGGGACAACCGACGACAGGGATTCACCAGTCCAGTGATCGATTTTGGGACTCACGTCGCCTTCTGCCCACCAAGAGTCAATATGATGCAATTCGAAAGACTTTCAAACGATTGGATCAGTCAATGTCAAATGAATGGGGACCCCTCAGCGGACTTATCGGCGAATGGGAGAGCGATTCGGGCGGTCTCGATACGGCGTTCTCGCACTCCAAGGGCGAGGTACTCGGCAGTCCCTACCGTGAGAAGTGCACGATGAAGCCCTTCGGGCCCGTGGACAACGGTAGCCAGAGCCTCTACGGACTCGACTACAAGAGCGCGATGTGGCGCTGGGACGAGGAGAACCCGTTTCACACCGAAGTGGGTTACTGGCTCTGGGACGCCGCGACGGGCGAAGTGATGAAGGGCTTCGTCGTACCTCGCGGCATCGTGGTGCTCGCTGGAGGAACCGCGGGCACTGACGCGACGAGTTTCACCTTGAAGGCGTCACTCGATGACCCCCAATACAGCATCGGTGAGAACAAGTACTTGGCGAAGAACGCCAGTAGTCGGAGCTACGTGCTCAACGTCACGACAAACGGCGACACGTGGTCCTACGACGAAGTCACCGTGTTGCGAATGAACGAGTTCGACGAACCCTTCTCGCACACCGACCACAACACTTTGCGACTCGTCGGCTAAGTCGCCGGCGCCCGATCAACTCGCAACTGCGGCTTCGAGTTGGGCTATGTCCAGTTTCACCATCTTCATCATCGCCTGGGCCACTCGATTGGCGGCGTCGACATCGGAACTGCTCATCAATGCGTCGAGTTGAACCGGGACCACCTGCCAGGAAACCCCGAATCGGTCCACGAGCCAACCACACTGCACTGGACTTCCGCCGTCCAGGAGGTGGTTCCAGTAAAAGTCAATTTCCTCTTGCGTGGTGCAAGTGAGGACCAACGAGATCGCCGGGTTGAACTCGTACTGCGGACCCGCGTTCAGCGCCAGGAACGGCCGCCCGTCTAGTTCGAAGTGCACGACCAAGGTCGTCCCCTCTTGGTAGGGCATGTCGGGGCCATAATCGAGACTCGAGAGCCGACGCGAATTGGGGAAGAACGAGAGATAGAAAGCTACGGCCTCATCAGCGTTGCCGTCGAACCAAAGACAGGTTGAGAATGTCGCCATGGCGACATGTTACGAGCGCCTTCGTCGTTCGTAGAGGGAATCCGAAGAAATCGTCCACGCCCTCGCGCGACGCGGAGATCTCCTTTTCCGTTAAGGCCAGGGCCGTCCTATGCTGCCCTTGAAGGGATAGCCGTTCAGCGTCGACCGCGAGGTGCCATGACAAAGAAGCTTTGCGTTGACGTTTCACCAACCTTTCGTCGACACCGAGACATTCTTGCAGGCGTTGTCACCGGTCTTTTGGCAGCCTCATTGCTCACAATGCCGGCGAGTGCGAGTGGCAAAGGGAACACTGGGCTCGAGTCCGCTGGTGGCGTCGCATCGGTCTCGGCGCCGAATTCGCCAGTCGGCAAGCAACTTGCATGGTTGCTCGGCATCAGCGCGATCCTTCCTTTGTCGGGTAAGGAGGAAGCGGCACACTTCGATGCGAGCTTCATCGCGGCAGAACCCGTGTCACCCTTGAACGCCGCGTTCGCAAGCCTCGGTTCAACTGGTTCGAAGGTGACACTGCTCAGTCTGCCCACGGTGACTCCGACCGCCCTGAAGGCGACGATAAGGATCGGGGCAATCACCTTCGATGCACAACTCGCCGTGGACACGAAGGGTTTGATTTCGGAACTGTACTTCTCGTTGGCCAAACCCATTCCGATCCCCAAAGTCACCTCGTGGACCCAGGTGGACAAGGACCTCGCCAAGATGGCCCCCAGTTCGAGCTTTCTCGCGGCCAAGCTCAACACGAACGGTACGTGCACCCCGGTCCACGCCGTGAGCGCGAACAACCCGCGGCCGCTTGGCTCGATGTTCAAACTCTTCGTCCTCGGTGCACTCGCCAACGCGGTGAGGAGCCACACGATCTCTTGGAATCAGAAGTTGACTCTAACGGCGTCGATTAAAGTTGGCGGTAGCGGAGTCCTGCAGAACGATCCCGTTGGAACCTCGCTTAGCGTCGAACAAGCCGCGATCAAGATGATCTCGGTGAGCGACAACACCGCCGCGGACATGTTGCTCGCCCTCGTGGGTCGTGACGCGGTCGAGGCTCAAGTACGCGCATGGTCGACGCACTCCTCGCTTGATCAACCGTTCCTCAGCGTGGCCGAGTTCTTCGTCCTCAAGTGGCACGATTACCCTTCGCTCGCCAACCATTACCTTTCGTTGTCACCCACGCAGCGCCTTGCCTATCTCTCGTCGACCGTCGACAAGATCGCGGATAGTTCGATTACTTCTTCCAACTTTCCTCACGACATCAACACCATCGAGTGGTTTGCGGCGCCCGACGATATTTGTCACGCCTTTGCGGGCCTCACGTCGCTCGAATCCGAGAGCGGTCTCGGTCCGATCAACACAATCCTGAGCACCAACAACGGCGGCATCGAGTTGAAGTCGGCCACCTGGCCACGCGTGTGGTTCAAGGGTGGCTCCGAGCCCGGCGTACTCACGCTGGGCTATCTGGCGCGCGATAGTTCAGGAAAGACCTGCGTCGTGATATTGATGCTCGCCAATCCGAAGAGGAACATTCCGTCGTCCGCCACGCTGATGGCACTGGGCGTCGTCCGGGGAGCGCTGAATCTCCTTCGCGCGGGCACGAAGTAGACGGTCTCGACCACAGAACCAACGAACCTGATGAACGCCTTCTTCGACTTCGAATATCTCGGTTGCCACGACTCGGTCGTACCTTACGTCGAGACTTTTAGCCAATTGTTATCCACGACCGGTGACGCCTCGGGCGAGAGCGTCTAGAACTGCAGTAGAAGGAAAGGAAGTGACGTGATGCCACCAATCAGATATGGTCCGGGGTTCGAAAGAGGTTCCGGGGCGGGACACGGTATTTTCCTGCTGCTCCTTTTGGTGCTCACCGTCTTGGTCATCGTTTGGGCAATTAGTGCGTTCTCGCACCGTCACGATCGCCTCCATCACGGTCCGGGACCGCATGGATCGAGAGATCACGCTCCTCACGCGAATCCCGAGGCACAACGCATCCTCGAAGAACGCTTTGCCCGAGGTGAGATCGACGCCGATGAGTTCAAGGTCAAGCGCGACATCTTACGAGATCACTCCTAAGTTGCATTGACTTCACCGTGTCGAAGTAGTCGTGGGCGCTCTGGTTGTACCAGACTGGGTCCGTGACAACAACGTCGAGTGCGCCTGACCTCGATCTCGAAAAATCGGCGACGATAGCCTGCCAAGAGGCATTCCAACTGCTCCACAGCGAAGTGGGCGGCCTGACGTCGAGTGAAGCGACGACGCGTCTAGCTCAGTACGGGCCCAACATACTGACCACTCACAAGGTTCATGCCGGCACTGTTCTCTTCCGACAGATTCGAAACCCAATCTTGCTCTTGCTACTCGGCGCGGCCCTGGTTTCAGGACTGACCGGCGGGGGCACCAACGCCATCATCATCGCGGTCATCGTGGCGCTCAGCGTCGGCCTCGGTTTCTTCAACGAATACGCCGCCGAAGTGGCCATGGCCAGCTTGCGATCGAAGATAAGCCAGAATGCCCAAGTTCGCCGAGACGGCCGTGTTCTTAACGTCCCAGTGTCAGGTCTCGTGCCAGGCGACGTTGTGGAACTTCGCATCGGAGCAATCGTGCCAGCGGACGTGCGTCTGAGTGACGTCGCGGAACTCGAGTGCGACGAAAGTGTGTTGACCGGCGAGTCTCTTCCCGCCGCCAAGGACGCCGACCCGCTCGCCGACGCGGCGAGCCAGGGACTCACCAACTGCGCGTACATGGGCACCATCGTCCACCAAGGATCGGGCACCGGCATCGTGGTCGAAACCGGCCCCCGCACCGCCTTTGGCAAGATAGCGGCTGGCCTCGGCGAGCAACCGAGCAAGACCGCATTCGAGACGGGTCTGTCGAGGTTCTCAAGGTTCTTGTTCATCGTGGCGGCGATACTCACTGCCGTCGTCTTTCTCTTCAATGTCCTGCTCGCGCGACCACTCATCGAAGCGCTGTTGTTCTCACTCGCCATCGCGGTGGGCATCGCGCCAGAAATGATGCCCGCTATCGTCACCATCAGCCTCTCGTCGGGCTCCAAAGCCCTCGCCAAGAAGAAGGTCCTGATCAAACGGCTGGTCGCGATCGAAGACCTCGGAAACATCGAAATCCTCTTCACCGACAAGACCGGCACGCTCACCGAGGGCACGATCACCTTCGAGCACAGCCTGGACCCCACGGGCGCCCCGGCCGAGCGACCCCTGCTTCTCGGCCTACTCTGCAACGAATCGACCATGGGTCCAGACGGACCCGTCGACGGCAACGCCCTTGACCAATCGCTTTGGCTTTCTTTGAAGGGGACCGATCAAAGTGAACTGGTGCCTGAGGTGGCCCAATTCACCCGCAGGGCCATACTGCCCTTCGATCATGAGCGCCAACTCGTCTCAGTACTCGTCGAAGATAAAGCGAAGACCTCGACGATGATCACGAAGGGAGCTCCAGAAGTCGTTCTCGAACGCTGCTCGAATGTGAGCGACGCCACGCGCACGCTCTTGGAGTCACTTTTCTCCCAAGGCGACCGCGTCATCGCCATCGCTACACGTACGCACGACGCTGCGGCAACCCTGGCGGCATCCGACGAGACGGGCTTGACCTTCGAAGGATTGCTCACGTTCGCCGACCGCGTCAAGGCTGACGCCGAGGACTCATTGAAGAAACTCCAGGCCCTGGGCGTGGAAGTGAAGATCATTACGGGCGACAACGGCCTCGTGGCGACCAAAGTATGCACTGAAATAGGACTGGTGAGTCTGGGGCTCTTGAATGGTCCAGACATCGAGAAGCTCGACGACGACGCTCTGGCCGAATCGATCACGCACACGACCATCTTCGCGAGGATCAACCCGGACCAGAAATCACGAATCATCAAGATCGCGCGCCGAACCGGTAAGGATGTCGCCTACATGGGCGACGGCGTGAACGACGCGGTCGCCCTGCATCACGCCGACGTGGGTATTTCCGTTGACTCGGGCACCGACGTCGCCAAGGACGCGGCTGACGTCGTGTTACTCGACAAGGACCTCGGCGTGCTCGCCGAGGGCGTCACCGAGGGACGACGGATCTTCGCGAACACCATGAAATACGTGTTGATGTCGACGTCGTCGAACTTCGGCAACATGTTCAGTGCCGCGGGAGCTTCCGCCCTGTTCACGTTCCTACCAATGCTGCCTTCTCAGATCCTGCTCAACAACCTGCTCTACAACACCGGTCAGTTGGTAATTCCCTACGACAACGTGGACGCGGAGTCGCTGGCCCGGCCCGCAGCCTGGGACATGAAGTTCATCCGTCGATTCATGTCTATCTTCGGGCCGATCAGTTCGATTTTCGACTTCGTGACCTTCTGGGTAATGATTTCGGTGCTACACGCTCACCACGTCGAATTTCGCACCGGTTGGTTCGTCGAATCCATCGCCACTCAGACGCTTATCATCTACATCATCCGAACTCGTAAAGTGCCGTTCTTTACGAGTCGGCCAAGCCGCTCCATGATGCTGGTACCCACGGGCGCCGCCTTGGTGGGCGCCGTCCTTCCCTACACCCCGTTGGCTCACCTTCTCGGCTTCACCCCCTTGCCGGCCATCTTCTTCTTCTGGCTCTTTGGCATGGTGGCGTTCTACTTGCTCCTCGTAGAGCTCGCCAAAGTCGAGTTCTACCGCGCCAGTCGGACAAGCCGGGCCGGTCAGAAACCTCATCACAAGTCCCCCGCCCAACGCAGAGACCACCAGCTCCGGCGGCGCGCGTCGCGCTTTGTCGCTCACGAGGTGCCGAGCTTCGCTCGAACTAGAAAAACGAGTCGGAAGAGTCGCTAAGCGAGTGCGGCGTCAAGCGTGATGCTCGTACCCGTCAGCGCCTTGCTCACGGGACATTGCGCCTTGGCTTCGTTCGCGACCTTCTTGAACCCGTCGTCGTCGAGACCGTCGACGACGCCACGAACCACGAGGGCAATCGTCGAAATTCGAAAGCCTCCCGCGGGGTCCGGATCGAGTGTCACCGTCGCGTCGACCTCGAGACTCTTAGGAGTCGCGTCCGCGCGAGCGATAAGCGCGGAGAGCTGCATGGCGTAACAAGACGAGTGTGCAGCGGCGATCAACTCTTCGGGACTCGTGGTACCGTCCGCTTCCTCCGCGGCTCGCTTGGGAAACGACACGTCGTATTGCCCGGCACCGCTACTGCTCAACGTGACGTGTCCCGAACCATCCTGCAGACCGCCGGTCCAACTTGTGTGTGCGCTTCGTTTTGGCAACTTTCCTCCTCGGTTGGTCTCGCTCAGTGTACGTGCGCGTCACTTGCGCCAGGCGGCAGCGCCGCGTCGCGGGTACTCCTCGAAGTTGGTCCTGGTTGCGCCAAAACCTTGCTTTCAAAGCGAAGCGGTGCTGGTCGCCATTTCCTCTAAACTTGACCGTTAACCAGTACTCACGCGATGACGTCGTTGCGTGCGACTTCACGGCCCTTCATATGACGTGAGGCCCCAAGGAGAATCAACGTGGCATCTCAGAGCCCTCCGCCAAAGCGGATGGCGAATAGTGAACGCCTCGAGGCGTTGGGCGCCGCCATAGACCGTCGGTTCTCCTCGAAATCCTCGGCCCGGGGTGGTGCGCCCAACGGACGACGGCACCGCGTGCGTTGGGGACGACTCGTCGTCTTCAGCGTGCTCGGCTTGGTCCTGGTACTGGTCCTGGGGGTAGTCGCCGACTACTTCTACCTCGGCTCGAAGATCAACCACATTCACGTGAGCAACATCCAGAGCGCGAACGGGCCCGAGAATATCCTGCTCGTCGGCTCCACCAATCGATGTGCGCTGAAGGTCCAGAACAAGGCCTACGGACTTTGCCAGGACGGCGTGAACGGCATCAACAGCGACATCGTCATGATCGTGCACGTCAACCCCGCCACGCGTCAACTCGCTCTGCTGTCGGTACCGCGCGACCTCTTCGTCCCGAACGCCCGCCAATCTGGAGCCAACAAAATTGACGCCGCTCTTTACGAGGGACCCAGCCAGCTGGCCGCCGCGATCGAAGAAGACTTCGCGATACCGATCAATCATTACGTCGAATTGAATTTCGATACATTCGCGAGCGTCGTGAACGCACTGGGCGGCGTCTACATGTACTTCCCCGTACCGATATTCGACGCGGAGTCCGGTCTTAACATCCCACACCCCGGCTGTCGCCTGCTCGACGGCTACCACGCCCTCCAGGTGGTGCGCGCCCGACACCTGCAGATCCAGAACAACCCGAAGAATCATGATTTCCGTACGTGGCCGCAAGAAGCGCAAAGCGACATCGCGCGAATCCGACGTACGCACGAGTTCCTGCGGGTTCTCGCTTCCAAAGTCGCTTCACGAGGTCTAGGCAATCCGTTCACCGACCAGTCGATCGTCTCCTCGGTGATCGGCAGCTTGCAGGTTGACCAGAACTTCTCGGAGAATCACATGATCACCCTGGCGCGGGACTTCGCGACGGCCAACATTGCGAACATCCCCCAACTGACGTATCCGGTCGTGGAAGTGCAGAACGGTTCACTTCTCTACCAGGGTTACCACTACGGTGACGTGGAGTTCCCTGTACAACCCACGGGACAAGCGACCCTCAAGACGATCTTCCAGGTGGGCGCCAACCAGAACTCATTCAATTACGACACCCTCCCCGAGGCGAAGAGCTTCAAGGTCAGCGTGGAGAACGGCACGAACATCGCTGGTCAGGCCGCCACGATCGCCACCGCTCTTACGAAGAAGGGCTTCGAGGTCCAATCGATCGGCAGCCGCCCCCCCAATGGGATCGCCAACGAGACGACGGTCTTCTACGGGGGTCCACCGCCGCCCGCCAGCGCTAACTGGAACAGCCCGAATCTCGCCGCGGCCGAGAAAGTCCTCAACCAACTGAGTGGACCCGCCATTTTGGGCTACGACCCAAGCGAGGTCACACCCGGTGCACTGGTCACCGTCCAGACGGGCAACGGGATCGGCGTACTGAGCACGATTAAGCGCACGACGACGACCTTGAAGAAGAAGTCTGGCGCCCCCGTGGCGACCACGACGACAACGAGGTCAACGGCGTCCGATCTTTACTCAGCGCCTACACCGACCAACCAGCCGCTCGAACCCTACGACCCGCGAGCCTGCAACGCCGCTCACAACGGTCCTGCTGCCTAGTCCCGTCCAACCTGTAGTCAAAACGACGAGATCGACTCAGTACAGTTGAATCACATGGTACGCCGAAGTCTCGATATGAACGCTCCGGTGCGGGGACGCGACTGGTGCGTCGGCGCACTCATGCTGGCGGTCGCGGTCGCCGGACTCGTCGTGGGCACCGAGTTCGGCAAGATACACAGCGACGCGACCCACCTGGTCGTCATTGCCTGGTTGTGTGCCCTGGTTCTGCTCGTAGCGGGTTCGCTCGCCATTCGAAAGCTAACCACCACCGTCGGCCGTTCGATCACGCACCACTCCTACCCCGCGGCGGGAGCAATCGTGCGCCTCGTTGCCACCGGAGTGGGCTACGTCATCTTGCTCCTCGCGCTCTTTGGGGTGCTCGGCGTCTCCTTACAGCATCTATTGATCGGCGCGGGGGTCGCGGGCGTGATCATCGGCATTGCCGCCCAACAGAGCCTCGCGAACATTTTCGCCGCACTCGTTCTCTTGTTCGCTCGCCCTTTCGTCGTCGGCGAACGAGTTCGTATTCGGTCGGGCACACTTGGCATCATCGACGTGGACGTACTCGGAATCGGCCTGACCTACGTCACGGTGCGCACCGAAGATGGCATCCTCAGGGTTCCCAACTCCGTGATGCTCGCTTCAGGTATTGGCCAAATTGAGACCCAGCCGCCAGCGCCCCCCGTCAATGAGCCATAGCGACCATCTGAAGCACAACGTCCACCAGTAGGCAACTCTGACTCTGGGCTCGTAAGAAAGCCATAAAGTTCGCCACTACGACTGGCGTTCTACGAGGTGAGGATTCTTAGTTCCTTATACTTAGGTGACACGAGGCCGGACGATCAGCACTACCCGGAAAAGTGAGTCGTCACCTTCTGAGCCAGATAGCGGAGCAACCAATGAAGTTCAAGCGCGTCACCCTCTTCGTCGCCCTTACACTCACGATCGTGTCGAGCACGTCGGCGGGCGCGAGTGTGAACCCGACGTGGCAAGCGGCCAAGAACGCCGATCTGCCGAGTGGCGCCACCGGTCTCTACAACGGCAACTTGTCGGTGCTGTCGTGTCCGGCCCCGGGTGACTGCGCCGCGGCGGGTATCGACCAAGATTCGAGTGGTAACAGTTACGGACTTCTCTTGAACGATGTGAGCGGCGTGTGGCGTGATCCCACCAAGGTCACGCCGCCCGCCAACGCCGATGTCACCTACGGCGTCTCGGTCTACGACGTCTCGTGCGGCGCAGCCATCGACTGCAGCGCCGTGGGAACTTACGGCGATTCTTCCCTGAACCAATGGAGTTTTGTCGTCGACGAGGTTGACGGCGTCTGGCAGAGGGCCAGCGAGATCGTTCTTCCCGCGAACGCGGTCAAGAGTTCTCAGGTTTCGGACCTGCACTCCATCTCGTGCGCGTCGGCGGGTAACTGCAGCGCCGTGGGCGCCTACAGTGTCGGCGCCGGCGCGAACCTCGTCCAGGAACCTTTCGTGGCGAACGAAGTCGCAGGACACTGGACCAGTGCACAGGAGATCACGTTGCCCGTCGGCGCGAACTTCAATCCGTTCGGCGAACTCAGCCAGGTCTCGTGCTCGCGTGCCGGTGACTGCAGTGCGGCGGGCTCGTACATCGATAAGAACAACGTGACCCACGCGCTCGTCGCCAACGAAGTAGCAGGCATCTGGCGCGCGGGAGCGTCGCTCGCTCTACCCGCGAACGCGAGTGCGTACGCGGGGGCGATCCTCAGCGAACTCACGTGCGCGAACGCAGGTAACTGCGCCGCAGCGGGCACCTATAACGTGCCGGGCGGCGGTGTCGAGATGCTCGTCGACAATGAGACCAACGGCGCGTGGGGACGCGCGAGCGAAGTCGTACTCCCCGCGAACGCGGCCGCGAACCCGCAGGTGCTGCTCTACGGCTTCGGCGGCGTGGCGTGTCCATCGCCGGGCGACTGCGCGTCAGGTGGTCAGTACCAGGACAAGAGTGGAAATACCCAGGGTTTTCTGGTCAACGAGGTGAGCGGCCACTGGCAAGCGTCGACCGAGTTGGCGTTGCCCTCCGGTGCGGTCCAGGCGGGCAAGAACGGTGGCGTGGTCGCCCTTTCGTGCATCTCAGTGGGCAAATGCACCGCCGGAGCCGCCTACCAGGATTCGTCGGGCAACTACCAGGCGCTCTTGATTAACGAGACGAATAACGCCTGGTCGGCGGGCACCCGGATTACGTTGCCTTCGGGGGCCTCGACGGTGGGTCAGGCCGGCGGCGTCTACGCCGTGGACTGCCAAAAGACCGGCGTGTGCGACGCGGTCGGTAGTTACGAGACGGCGTCAGGGAACTATCTCGGTTTCACCGACCACGCTTCCTGAGAAAGCAAGTCCCCCTCGAAACCTGCCTCGTGAGCGCGATCAGCACAGCGAAAGGTTTCATGTAATTACCACCTTGCGATAGCACGACTTTCACCTTGCGGTAACCCAGTCTTCTTACGTTGTCCACATGGCACGTGAACGCACTCTCCCTCCCCTGACGACTACGTCGCGTGCCACTTCGCGACTTAATCGGCGTTCGGATTGGTTTCGCCGTGGTTGATCCCGAAGGACGCAGCGTCGTCATGGTCGTTGAGGACGAGGAGAGTTATCAGGACGCGCTCAACATCGGCCTCAGCGTCGAAGGATTCATCGTCATGGCCGCCAGCACGATCACCCAGGCGCGCGAGTTGATGTCTTCGACCAAACCCGACCTAGTGTTGTTGGACGTCATGTTGCCCGATGGTTCGGGCATTGACTACTGTCGCGAGATCTACGACACCTCACGCATACCGGTGATCATGGTGTCGGCGCGCACCAGTGAAGTCGACATCGTGCTCGGCCTGGAGATTGGTGCGGCGGATTACGTTACCAAACCCTACCGACTACGAGAATTGGTTGCACGAATGCGCGCAGTGCTGCGTCGCCCTTTGGCGGCCAACGAGGACGAGATCATCACCTTTGGCGACCTACGGATAGATTTCGTGCGTCGCACGGTGACCCGTCGAGGCATCGACATCGAACTGAGCCGCAAAGAGTTCGACCTCCTAGCCCTCTTCGCTTCGCGCCTCGGCCAGGTGGTGACCCGCGAAGTGTGCCTGGACACCTTGTGGTGGGGTTTGGAGCTCTCCGATACCCGCACCCTGGACACCCACGTCAAGCGGCTGCGCCAGAAGATCGAGGACGATCCCTCGGCGCCGCGCCATCTGATCACCATTCGAGGTGTGGGTTTTCGCCTGGACCCCTAGTCTCGGACTATGCAAAAAGGCGACCTTGTCCCCGACTTCACCCTGGAAGACCAAGACGGTCAACCTCGTTCGCTCGACTCATTCCTCGCCAAAGGCCCGGTAGTCCTCTTCTTCTATCCCGCGGCGATGACCAGCGGTTGCACCAAGGAGTCCTGTCACTTTCGCGACCTGGCGAGCGAGTTCGCCGCCAAGGGAGCGCAACGAGTCGGCATCTCTATGGACGCCGTCGAAAAGCAAGCGAAGTTCACCTCCGCCAACAACCTCGATTACCCCCTGCTCGCTGACGTGGGCGGGAAGGTCGCAAAGACATTCGGTGTCAAACGAGCCTTGGACTTGCTCAAGGTGAAACGCACCACGTTCGTCATCGGTCAGGACCACCGCGTTCTCGAAGTGATTGCCAGCGAGACGAACATGAACGTTCACGCCGAGCGCGCCCTCAGCGCGCTGAAGTAGAAGACACTAACCCGCGATCATCGCGGTCGCGGGATCGCCGAGGTAAGCGCCGACGTGACTCAGCACCCTTGACGCCATCGCCCCATCGATCTGACGGTGATCAAAGGCCAGCGCGAGTTCGACCACGTGTCGCACGACGATCTCATCATCGATCACCCACGGTGACTTCGCGATCTGACCCACCGCGAGAATTGCCCCAGTACCCGGAGGCAGAATCGGCATCGCCGCATCGACCCCGAAGGGACCCACGTTGGTGATGGTGAGCGTCGTCCCAATCATCTCGTTGGGGGTCGTCGTACCATTGCGGGCCTTGTCGACCAGCACGTTCAGTGCGGTCGCCATGCCCACCAAGTCCAGTTCGTCGGCACCCTTGATGTTGGGCACGATCAGTCCACGCGGCGTATCAGCGGCGATTCCCAGATTGACGCTTCGACGGACGATCACTTCGCTGTTCGCGGCGTCGAAACTCGAGTTGAGACCAGGAAAGTGACGGGCCGCGTCACAGAGCGCGAGCGCGACGATCGTGAGCGGTGACAGGCGAACGTTCGCCAAGTTGGGGTGCTTCTTCAGGCCCGCCAGTAGTTCGACGGTCCTGGTCGCGTCCACGCGCACCCACACTGCGGCGTGCGGCGCACTGAAAGCACTCTGGACCATCGCTTCGGACATCGAGCGCAGCACGCCCTTGACCGGAATCCGTTCCTCCTTGGGTCCCGTCGACCACGACTCGATGTCGCGACCTACGAAGTGCGACGTGGTCGTGGGTCCGGTGACCGGCGTCGACGCGGGCCTGGGTGTCGAATCAGGCTTCAGGGCCTGTTCAACGTCGCGTCGGGTAATGAGCCCGTCGCGCCCCGAACCGGTCAAGGTCGCCAGGTCCAGTCCGTGTTGCTTGGCGTACAGGCGCACCGGCGGGGTACTACGCGGTGCCAGCCCCGGCCTCGTGGTCTGGGCAATGGGCGCCGGTGGCGACACTGGTGGCGAACCCTTGCGTCGATGCGTGCGGGTCGCGAGCCCGTCCTCGTTCGCCACGCCGTATCCCACGAGGACTGCCTCTCGACCGGCACCCGTGGGTGCCTCGGGATCGGGCGCACTCGGCGTGGACGGCGCGGCACTGGCCGGCGCGGCACTGGCCGGCGCGCTAGCGTCACCGCCGACGTCAAAAGTGATGAGTGGCTTATGGACCTCCATCACGTCGCCCACGTTGCCGTGCAATTTCAACACGACACCCGCATAGGGACTCGGTAGTTCGACGGTTGCCTTGGCGGTCTCGATGTCCACGAGTGGCTGGTTGAGCGTGACGACGTCACCCTCTTTCACCTTCCACGCGACAATCTCAGCCTCGACAAGACCTTCGCCGACGTCGGGTAAAAGGAAGATCTCGTCGCTCAATTTTCGAATCCCATCACTCGGTCAACGGCGTCGAGGACTCGGTCAACGGTTGGTCGGTAGTCCTCTTCAATCCGCGTCGGCGGATACGGCACGTGATAACCACTCACGCGAATCCCCGGTGCGCGAAGTGAGTAGAAGCACCGTTGCGTCAGTTCCGCGACAATCTCTGAACCGATCGACGCCATATGAGGTGCCTCGTGAACGGTGACGAACCGGCCCGTCTTCTCGACGGACCTGACCATTGGATCGAGGTCAAGCGGCGAGATCGAACGCGCGTCGATCACTTCAATGGACACACCTTCGGTTGCCGCGGTGTCCGCGGCACGCAGAATCGTCTTTAAGGTCGAGCCGTAGCCAATGACGGTGACGTCGCTGCCCTCGCGGCGGACCACTGTCTCAAAGAGGCCGTGGGGCGCCTGGTCGAGGTCGACCTCGCCCTTCTCCCAGTAACGACTCTTGGGTTCACAGAAGATAATCGGGTCGTCGTGCTCGATGGCCTGTTGGATCATCCAGTACGCGTCATTGGGCGTGGAACACGACACCACTCGCAGCCCGCCAGTCTGGGCGAAGTAGGCCTCGGGACTCTCCGAGTGGTGCTCGATGGCTCCAATGCCACCTTGAAACGGCAGCCGGATGACCAGACCCATGGTGTAGGCGCCGTCGGAACGTTTGCGAAGCTTAGCGACCTGCGAGACGATCTGGTCGAACGCGGGGTACACGAAGCCATCGAACTGCATCTCGCACACCGTTCGGTACCCGCGAATCGCCAGTCCGACGGCGGTACCTACGATCGCCGATTCCGCCAGGGGCGCGTCGATGACGCGGTCCTCGCCGAAGTCCTTCTGCAATCCGTCGGTGATGCGAAAGACGCCGCCCAACTTGCCGATGTCCTCTCCCATCAGCAGCACCTTCTTGTCCTTCTCAAGCGCGCGGCGCAGCCCTTCGTTGAGCGCCTTGGCCATGGTCATGGTCGTAGTGGCCATCAGTGACTGCCTGCGCTAATGCCGAGTTCGATCATCTCTCGTCGTCCCTCTTCGACGAGCGGGTGCTCAGTGGCGTAGGCGTTGTCGAACATGGTTATCGGATCGGGGCGACTCATGGCGAGTACGTCCTCGCGTAGCTTGAGCGCCATTACATCCGCCTCCGCGCCAACCTCGTCAAACGCCGAGGACTTGATCTCGTACTCGCGCGCCAACAACGCTTTGACGCGCTCAACGGGATCTCGATGCTTCCAGACTTCGACTTCAGCGTCGATGCGGTAACGAGTCGGGTCATCGGACGTCGTGTGCGCACCCATCCGGTAGGTGTACGCCTCGATCAGCGTGGGACCTCCACCGACCCTGGCGCTCTCGAGGGCTCGCTTGGTGACTTCGTAGACGGCCAGCACGTCGTTGCCGTCCACGCGCACGCCCGGGAAACCGAAACCCTCCGCACGCCGGTAGAGGGGTACCTTGGACTGCAGTGACGAGGGCGTCGAGATCCCCCACTGATTGTTCTGACAGAAGAAGACAATGGGGGCATTGAACGAAGCGGCCCAGACGAAGGCCTCAAGCGTGTCACCCTGACTCGAGGCGCCGTCGCCGAAGAAGGTAATCGCGGCCTCTTCGGCACCGTCACGCTGGATGCCCATGGCGTAACCCACGGCGTGAAGTGCCTGATTACCGAGGACAATCGTCGGTACCGAGTGACGGTACTTCTGGGGATCCCAGCCGCCGTTGCTCACGGCACGAAAGAGGCGCAGCATGTTCTCCGGGGGAATCCCGCGGCACCACGCGATGCCGTGCTCACGGTAGGTGGGAAAGGAGAAGTCCGTGGGAGCCATCGCTCGACCCGCACCGATCTGTGCCGCCTCTTGACCCTGGATCGGTGCCCAGAGGGCGAGTTGACCTTGACGTTGTAAGGACGTCGACTCGTTACAGAGTCGACGGATAATCGCCATGTCCCGGTACAGTCCGAAGATCTCATCGCCGCTCAACGTGCTCTGATACTCGGGGTGCTCAACTCGCTCACCTTCGGGCGATAACAACTGGACCAGTTCTTCGTCGATCATCGACTCTCCTTAGACGACTAGCCCCCCCTGCCACCTTACCCTCCTACTATGAATGGGTGCCAAGGCTCCTGGTCGACGTTCGGCCACTTCGAGAGAACCGAAACTTCCGGCTCTTGTTCACCGGCCAACTTGTTTCGCTACTCGGCAGTAACCTCACGCTGGTCGCGATCCCCTTCGAGGTGTACCAGAAGACGCACTCGAGTCTCTGGGTCGGTCTCGCCAGCCTGTTCCAACTTCCGTGTCTCATCGCGGGTGCGCTGTGGGGTGGGGCGATGGGTGACCGCTTCGACAAGAGGACGCTGCTCGTACTCGGTTCGCTCTGTTCGGCGGTCCTTAGTGCTGCACTCGCCCTCAACGCGTTCTGGCTGCACGGCAACATCTTGCTCCTCATGGTGCTCGCGGCCTTCTCGGCCGGTGCGGGGGGTTTCACTGGACCGATCCGCAGCGCGGCGATTCCCAAGATGGTCGGTGGCGAACAGCTCATCGCGGCCTACTCGTTGAATCAGATCGTCATGAATCTTGGCCCCTTCATCGGTGCGGCACTGGCGGGCGAGTTGATCGCCGACGTTGGCATCTCTTCGTGCTACGCGATCGACGCGTTCACCTTCATCGTGCTCGCACTNNATCTTTGACGGCTTTCGCTACGTTCGCAGTAACGCGCTCGCTCAAGCGGTCTACCTCGTGGACCTGAACGCCATGGTCTTCGGCCTGCCGCGCGCGCTGTTTCCCGCCATGGCGCTAACGGTCTACCACGGTGGCCCGCGAACATTCGGGCTCTTGTCCGCCGCTCCGGGCGCCGGGGCTCTGGTCATGGCCGTCCTGACGGGATGGATCGATCGAGTCCACCGCCAGGGACGACTCATTGCGCTCGTGGTGATCGGCTGGGGTGCGGCGATGACCCTTCTAGGTATCGTGCACGTGCTTTGGTTCGGCTTGTTGTGTCTCGCGGTCGCCGGCGCCACTGACGTCATCTCGACGATCCTTCGCAATACCGTGCTCCAAAACGCGATCACCGACGAATTCCGAAGCCGAATCTCATCGGTTCAGATGGCCGTCGTTACCGGTGGGCCGCGCTTGGGTGACGCCGAAGCCGGCGTCGTCGCCAGTCTCACTTCGACGGAGATCTCAATAGTTTCGGGGGGTATTGCCTGTATCGTCGGCGTACTCTTGCTGCTGCGCTGGCGACCCAGCTTCTGGAACCATGAGGCCTAGTTTGATCGCACCGGAATCGAACGGCGTTTGGCGTTCGTGACGCTCGCCAGTTGACCGCACGCCGCGTCAATCGAACGTCCCCTCGTATTTCGGACAGTCACGTTGATGCCCGACGCTTCAAGTCCATCGCGGAATTCACGCACGCGCTGTTCGGGTGAACCCCGCACCAGGTAGCCCGGTGTCGGATTGAGTGGGATCAGGTTCACGTGCGCGCCCAGCGCGTAGGCGTAGCGAGCGAGTTCCTCGATCGCCTGATCCGTGTCATTCACTCCGTCGATCAGAGCCCATTCGAAACTAAGACGCCGCGAAGTGGTCGAGACCCAGTACTCACATGCTTCACGGAGTCGCTCGAGCGGATAGCGGCGATTGAGCGGGACCAACTCGTTTCTGGTCTCGTCGTTCGCGGCGTGCAGACTCACCGCCAGCGTGAGCGGAAGACCCTCGCGAGCCAGACGCTCAATGGCTGGGGCCACCCCGACGGTCGAGACGGTGAGATGACGCGCGGAAAGTCCGCGATAGTCGTGCAGATGACGAAGCGCGTTCACGGTCACCTGGTAATTCGCGAGTGGTTCACCCATGCCCATGAACACGACATTGGAGAGCCGTCTCGATCCTGCGGCACGAGCAGCGAACATCACCTGTTCCACCACCTCACCCACGCTTAGTTGACGAGTGAAGCCGGCTTGTCCAGTCGCACAAAAGGTGCAACCCATGGCACACCCCGCCTGGGACGAGACGCACACGGTCACCCGGTCTTCGTAGGTCATCAAGACCGTTTCGATCGTGGCGCCGTCGTGCAGTGCGAAGACCCACTTTCGTGTGGCCCCGCGATCGCTTTGCACGTCGTTGAGCACCGTGAGGGCCGACACGAACTGCTCGCCCAGCCGCTGTCGCAGGGCCTTCGGGATGGTCGTCACCTCGTCGATACCGAGGGCCTCGTTCCAAAGTCCGTGCCAGAGCTGCTCGACGCGGTAGCGCGGCTCGTCGATCAGTAGCTCCGCGAGTTCTTCCTTGGAGTACTCGAACACCGACGTCATGAACCAACCCTAGGACGCTCATCGCTCGCCACGAGCGGCGACCATGCTCACGAAACCTACCAAGGGTCGTGTCGAGATTCGACGTCATGGACCAGTCGGACCCGAAGGAACATCGCCACACCCACGAACCAACGTGCCCGCGAACGTCGCAAGAACACCCAGTCACGCCAAAACCCATCGTGGACCGTCATCAGCCCCGCATTATTTCTTAACTCCTTTTGATACGGACCTTGCGGTCGTCTTGAGTGCCGGCGTCACACTGGTGGACAACAACGAAAGAAGGTCACCATGCTCGCAACTCTCTCAACCTTGACCCTGATCCCCCTCGTACTCTGCGTGGGTGTGTGCGTCCCGTTCCTAGGACTTCACCTCGAACTCGCGCACCGCCGGGCCGAGCGCCAGCAACGCGCCCTCGAAGTCCAGGCGGTACTCATTGAAGAACACGAAGCCACGATCAACGCCTACCGCCACGCGGTCGCGCTCGAGATGAACGAACTGGCAGCGACAACGATGCCTACCGATTTCTAGGGAAATCTCCGGGAACCGACGCAAAATCAGGACCTCCCAAAACTCTGCTTTACTCGTTAGCGGCCACCGAGACGTGGACCACTAGACAGGAGTAACTCGTGGAACTCAACAACACCTCAGCGATCGTCACCGGTGGTGCGTCGGGACTCGGTGAATCGACCGCTCGCGCTCTCGCGACGCGCGGCGTTCGCGTCGTGATCGCCGACCTCAACGATCAGCGCGGCGAAGAAGTCGCCAAGGAGATCAACGGTGCCTACGTGCACTGCGACGTCACGAACACTGATCAGGTCATCGAAGCGATCGAGGCCGCCAAGGCCATGGCCCCGCTGTGGAGCGCGGTCAATTGCGCCGGCATCGGCTGGGCCACGCGCACGATAGGCAAGGACGGCGAATACGCCTCGGCCCACGATTTGGACATCTACCGCAAGGTGATCGAGATCAACCTCGTCGGCACCTTCAACGTCTGTCGCCTCGCGGCGACCGCCATGAGCCATAACACACCCGACGTCGACGGCATGCGTGGCGCGATCGTCAACACCGCATCGGTGGCCGCAGAAGACGGCCAGATCGGTCAAGTCGCCTACTCCTCCTCCAAGGGTGGGGTGGTGGGCCTGACGTTGCCACTGGCTCGCGACATCGCGCCAATCGGCGTACGAGCCAACTGCATCCTGCCCGGGCTCATCGACACGCCCATCTACGGCACCGGTCCCCAGTCCGACGAGTTCAAGGCGCGACTGGGAGCGGGCGTCTTGTTCCCCAAGCGTCTGGGCTACTCCGAGGAGTTCGCGTCATTGGCCGTCGAATTACTGGCCAATAGCTACATGAACGCCGAGTCAATCCGCATCGACGCCGGTATCCGCATGCAGCCCAAATAACCAGCGACCCATTTCTCGTAACGCGTCAGTGCCCGACGTCGCGGCGCGTGAACACCCGAAGGCCCAGCAGTCCCGCCGCGACGCCAATGAGCGTGAGTGACAGCGTCGCACCCCAATTCGACGGGGCCACCGGCACGAGATGCAAGTGGTAGAACGGCGACACGTCGAGCAGCCACGCTGGCCAGCGCATGATGGGCCCGAGCACCGCGTCGACGTAGAACACCGTCAGCATCATCGCGATCACCAGATACGAAAACCTCGGCGTCAGTGCGATCAGCAAGACGCTCACGCCGATGAGCCACGGCGCCATCGTCAGGGCGTTGGCCATGCCCTCGAGGGGTGCGCGCAGGCCCATCGTCGTGCCACTCACGACCACGCCGAGCCAGGTCGCGAGGGCACAGAACATCGCGATGGCCGCGGTCGCCACCACGGTCGTCAACACGCCGCTCGCGAGCCACTTCGCGCGACTCGTGCCGTACGACAACGGAAGGTCGAGTCGACCTTGATAGGAATCGGTCCCGATCGAGACCAGTAGCGCCGCCACCATGAACGAGATCGCCACCGCGAATAGTACGCACGCCTCGGCGATGAAGCCGCGGCCCGTGACCATGGAGCCGAATCCCCATCGCTTGAGCAGTTTCACGTAGCCCGGGTCAGTCCGACACAGCTGGACCAGGGCGTTGGTGAGATAACCAACCACCAGACCGAGCACGCCGAGCCCAACGGTCCACGCGCCAAGCATGCCCCAGCGCTCGCGCCAGGCGAAGCGCCAGGGCGTACGCAGCAGCGACTCGCGAGCGCGCGAGCGGTCCGCACGCGTCCACCACGCCGAACCGACGTCGCGGGTGCGCTGGAGCCGCCACGCCGAGATCGACGTAGCGATGGGCAGCGCGAGCAGCGGTAGCAACCACAATTCGGCGCGGTGATGAAACGCCCCGACGTTCTCGAGCCACCCGAAGGGCGTCACCCAACGAAGCCATTCGTTGCCCGTCGAGCCGTCGGCCAACACTCGCACGATGAAGAGCAGTCCGATCGAACAAAGGGCCACTTGGGACGCGCTTCGTCGCGGCGCGAAGAACTGTGCGCCGAGCAGACCCAGCGCCGCGCCACTCCAGGCAATCCCCACCATGGCGAGCCCGTAGAGCAGGCTGTCACCCGTCCGTTGCCCTCCCGAGACCAGCATCAAGAACGTCGCGGCGCCCACCGCCACACCGGCTTCGAAGAGCACCCCCATCGCCGAAGCTAAGGCGGGCTGCCGTCCCACTCGACTCACCACGAGCAGATCCCACGTTCCGTCGTCCTCACTGCCCCGGGTGACGCGCGTCGCCATCAACGCCGACCACATGGCGATCGCCAGGGCGACGAACATGCCCATCTTCCACTCGACGAACGCACCCGCGTTTGGCAATGACGTCACGCGCCCGTAAAGGGCACTCACCGCCGGGTTTTCGATCACCGGTCGCAGTCCGACCATTCCGCGCGCACCCCCACTCAAGGAGTACGACGAAATCCCCACGCGCACCACGAGTACGACCAGCGCCGCGATCACCGCAGTCGGCACCCTGATCTGACGCCAGATCAGGGTGTGGACTGACGCGGGCGCTCGCCTCATGACGGCGAAGTCGGCTCGTCGTAGAACGAGAGGAAGATCTCCTCGAGCGACGCCTCTCTCGTATGTAGCGACGTCACGTGTGACTTCGCCAGCGCTTGGAGAAGTGCGTCCGGTGACCCAACGACTTGCACGCGTACACCGTCGGGCAGTGGCGAAACTGACGTCACACCCTTTACGCCGCGCAAGTCTCCCACGTCGCCCGTGATCTCGAACTCGGTTCCCACGTGCGCACGAAGTTCTTCCACGTCGGCCACCGAGACGAGCTTGCCCGCGCGAATCATCGCCACCCGACTGCAGAGATGCTCGACTTCTGCGATCATGTGCGAACTGAGCAGCACCGCTTGACCACGGTGCTGAGCTTCGATGACGCAATCGCGAAAGATCCTTTCCATCAGTGGATCCAGACCCGACGTTGGCTCGTCCAACAAGAGCACGTCGGCTCGAGTCGCGAAGGCCGCCACGAGTGCCACCTTTTGGCGATTGCCCTTGGAGTAAGCGCGAATGCGTTTATCGGAATCCAACTCGAAGAGTTCGACGAGTTGGTCTCGGTAGGCGGCATCGAGCGATCCGTGCAAGGAACCCAAGAACGAGATCGCCTCGCGCCCCGTGAGCTGAGGCCACAGTGACACGTCACCCGAGACGTAGGCGGTGTGCTCGCGCGCGTAGGACGATCCAGCGTGGTGCCCAAGTATCACGGCCTCGCCCGAAGTCGGACGAAGCAGTCCGAGCAACATACGCAGTGTCGTGGACTTCCCGGCGCCGTTAGGCCCGAGGAACCCTACGACTTCGCCGGCGTCGACCGCGAGATCGAGCGAATCCACGGCGACCGCACCGCCAAAGTCCTTGGTGAGCTTCCTGGCTTCGAGCGCATTGCCCATGAACTGCAACCTACTGGCGCGCGACTAGGGCCAAAATCCCTTCTTTTGGCGGGAATGGCGCTGCGTCAGTCCGGTGGCGTCGGCGTCCCCTCGAGGGCTTCACTCAGCTTTCGGTCGTGTTCGTTGTTCACGAAGCGGGCACCACGCGACCACGACGCCCCGGCCGCGACCAGCGAGACCACCGCGGAGAAGACGAACGCGGTCTTGATGCCCGCGTGAAAAGGCGCGGAGATGAGGTGAGGAAAGAACCCGTGACCGGTCAACGTCGCTTGATTCGCCGGACTCAGCTTTCCCAGGACCTTGGCGCCCACGAGGGTCTTAATGGGGTTGTACCCCAAGAACGCCGCGAAGAGCACCGAGACCGGGGGCAGCGCCCCAATCCGGTGGGCGACCGCAGAGGGCACACCATTGGTGATGAGTCCATGCGTGAGGGTGATCGAGAGCGTGGACGAGAGTCCGATGATCATGAGGGTGAAGAAGATGCCGATCGAGAGCACTTGGGCCGAACTCTGGAACGTCGCGTTCATGCCCCCGCCCGCACCGCGGTGGCGGGCCGGAAGACTGTTCATCACCGCGGCGCGATTCGGTGCCGCGAAGGCACCCATGGAGGTACCGAAGAGAAGCAGTATGGCGGCGAAGCCCAGATAGTTGAAGTTGACCGGCAGCAGCATCAGAAGCACGAAACTCACTGCGGCCGCGACCATCCCGCCGGTCGCGAGATAGCGCGCGCCGAACTGGTCCGAGAGATAGCCCGACAGTGGACCAGCGAGCAGAAAACCCAGCGTCAGCGGCAGCATTAAGATTCCCGCCCAAAGAGGCGTGCGTTCGAAACTGTAGCCATGAAGGGGAAGCCAGATCCCCTGGAGCCAGATGATCAACATGAACATCAAGCCACCGCGGCCGATCGCCGCGAGGAACGTCGCCAGTGTCCCCGACGCGAAGGCACGAATCTTGAACAACGGGAGACGGAACATCGGCTCAGCCACCCGCGCCTCGATGAAGAGAAACGCAATGACCGACACGAGCCCGATACCAAGCTCGAGGATCACGGGCACACTCGTCCAGCCCGTGTTGTGACCATTCGCTGGCTCGATCCCGTAGGTGATTCCAACCATGATCAAGATGAGACCCAGGGCGAAGGTGACGTTGCCCGCCCAGTCGATCTTGGCGCGATGACGTTCGCCGAGCTCCTTCAAGTTCAGGTACGACCAGACCGTGCCCAAGAGACCGAACGGCACCGAAACGAGGAACACCAGACGCCAGTCAATCGCACCGAGGACACCGCCGAGGATGAGTCCGATGAACGAACCACTGATGCCCGCGATGTTATTGATGCCCAGCGCCAGGCCGCGCTGGTTCGAAGGGAACGCGTCGGTGAGGATTGCCGCGCTATTGGCGATCAAGAACGCGGCGCCGATCCCCTGGAAGATCCGCCCGACGATCAACCAGAGCGCGCCCGAGGACCCCCGTAAGGGATCGACGGTCAGAACGAGTGACGACACGGTGTAGACAACGAATCCCAGGTTGTACATCTTGACGCGACCGTACATATCGCCCAGACGACCCAGGCTCACGACGAGCACACTGCTCACGATGAGAAATCCCAGGATCATCCAAAGTAAGTAGAAGGTGTTGCCGGGCGCGAGCGGATTCAACTTGATGCCCCGAAAAATGTCGGGCATCGCGATCAGCATGATTGACGAATCGATGGTCGCGAGCAAGACACCGATGGTCGTGTTGGTCAGCACCAGCCACTTGTAGCGTGGCGAGACACCCTGCTCATTCAATTCGGGTGCGACAACGCTCACGAGTCCGCGAGCTTGTGAATGATGACCGCCGCTCTGGTCAGTATCTCGCGGTCCTGAGGCGAAAGTTCGGCCAATTGCGCCTGGAGCCATGCGTGGAAGCGACGGCGGGTTTCTTCGATGAGGACCTGGCCCGTGGTGGTGGCAGCGAGGATCACCTTGCGCCCATCGGCGGGATCATCGCGTCGCTCGACGTAACCCAATTCGACCAAGGCGTTGACCGTCTGATTCATTGAAGGGGGCTTGACTCGTTCGCGCTCGCTCAACTCACTGAGCGTGTGCGGGCCTTCCTTTACTAGCAGAGCCAGTGCTAAGCGGTGTGAATCGCTGATCTGGTCACTGGCTTTTTCTGCTCGCACGCGACGGAACAGACGCGACACCGCCGACGCGAGGTTCGCGTCTAGCTCTTCGATTGAGGCGACCGTGGCGACTTCCTTCGATTCAATCATGGCGACTTCCCTCCGAATTTAATTAGGTAGCCTAATTAGGTTACCTAATTAAAGGGCAGACCACAAGGCTTATTCGAACACTGGAGAAATCAGACCAGCGGCCGTAGCCAGTCTCGCGCCCTATATCTCGCGAGCTTCAGAAACGTTGTCAAAGCGTGCGAACTCTCCGCGCCACGTGAGATAGGCGGTTCGCGTCGGACCATTACGGTTCTTGCCCACGATGATCTCCGCGTCGGACTTCTTGTCATTGGGCACTTCGCCGTACTGCTCCGGACGATAGAGGAACAGGACCACGTCAGCGTCCTGTTCGAGCGCCCCGGACTCGCGAAGGTCGCTCATCATCGGTCGCTTGTCACCGCGTTCCTCCAGTTTTCGCGACAGCTGCGAGAGCGCAATGATGGGGCAACTGAGCTCGCGCGCGAGGATCTTGAGCGATCGGCTCATCTCGGAGACCTCGACTTGACGGTTCTCGGCGCGGCCTCGCGAGCTCATGAGTTGGAGGTAGTCAATAATCACGACACCGAGATCGCCGTTTTGCTGCTTAATTCGTCGAGCCCGGGCACGGACGTCCATCACGGTCAAGGCCGGGTTGTCGTCGATGAACACCTTGGCGGACTGCAAGAAACCAAACGCCTCGTGTGCTCGAATCCAGTCCCCGTCAGAAAGGTCCCCCGTTCGAAGTTTTGAGGAATCAATGCCGGCGTTCGAGGCGAGGATCCGCTCGGCCAACTCCTGACGACTCATCTCGAGCGAGAAGTACAGCGCGGGGCGCTGAACGATGGCTCCGACGTGCACGGCGATGCCCAGACCGAAGGCTGTCTTACCCATGGCGGGACGCGCGCCCACGATAGTGAGACTGTTCGGTTGGAGGCCCTGGAGAATGACGTCCACCGATTTGTAGCCAGTCTCGAGTCCGTTGAACTGACCGCGCGTCTCACCTCGCTGTTCGAGAATGTCCGCCTCGTTGAGCAACAATCGCTGAAGGGGCGAGACGCTGTCAATCCGACTTTGATCACCGATCTGATTGATCTTTCGTTCGGCTTCGTCAATCAATCCGACCACGTCATCGGTCGCCACGTACGCGTCGTCGACAATCTCGCCCGCGACCGCGATCAATCGACGTTGCTGAGCCTTCTCGCGAACCACGTCGGCGTAGTGCTGTGCGTTCGCGGCCGACGGTGTGTTCATCTGCAACGACGAAAGGACGGCCAACTCCACCGCTACCGCGCCGCGTTCTTGAAGCTTTGCCTGGACCGTCACGTAGTCGACTGGTTCACCGGCGTTTGCGAGCGCGATGATCGAACCGAAGATCTGACCGTGCAGGGGTCGGTAGAAATCCTCGGGCTGCACAGTCTCGTAAGCGATACTCACGGCCTCTTGGGAGAGCAGCATCGCGCCGATCAATGACTCCTCAACTTCAATCGCACTGGGCGGTACCCGTCCTCCGCCCGGGGCAGAGTGCGCGCGATCAGTATCCATCTGTGTCATAAGACCTCAACGGTTGCTCAATATGCTTGTGCGACGCAATAACAACAACGTGGGGATTAACTGTGGCTAACCCCTCACGTAGCAGTCTGCAAGGTGTGTGTCACATGCACGAGGCCGGGGCACCAGGCCCCGGCCAATATGCAGACATCCATGGAGTTATTTCGCGACAATCTCCACATTGACAGTGGCGACGACACCTTCAAAGATCGTCGCTAAAACGGTCGCTTGGCCGAGCTCCTTCAGGTGTTCGTTCATCGAGATCATGTGGCGGTCAAGTGAGATGTTGGTCGCCGTTCGAATAGCGTTCACCACGTCCGATTCGGTCACCGATCCAAAGAGGCGGCCGTTGGCGCCCGCCCGGGCCGCGATCTGGATATTCGCCTGTTCGATCAGCGTGCGCTGAAGCTCGGCTGCTTCGCGACTCTTCGCGTCACGGACATCGCGGCCCCTTCGCATTGACGACGCCTGCACTTCCATCGTGTCATTGGCGAGCAGCGCGGCACCAGTCGGCAGAAGGAAATTTCGGGCGTAGCCCGACTTCACCTCAACGATGTCACCGCGTCGTCCGACGCCCTGCACGTCACTTCGCAAGAGGACTTTCATTCCGCAGCCTCCTCGGCGAACTCAGCTTCGAACACCTCGGCGGCTTCGGCGGCGTCGCCGCTCTCGATCTCGACGTCACTTTCAACTGCGAGCACCGGTGCCCCATCGCGGTCCCCACGTGGAGCGCGCGGACCACGGTCATCCCTTGAACCACGACCACCGCGACGCTCGGTCACGGTGCGCTGCGTGTAGGGAAGCAAGGCCAACTCGCGCGCGGTCTTGATCGCGTCGGTGACGTCGCGCTGGTGCTGCTGGCAATTGCCAGAGACCTTACGACCACGAATCTTGCCGCGGTCCGAGATGTACTTGCGCAACTGGGCGAGATCCTTGTAGTCGACCGAGATGACGCCATGCTGGCAAAACGAGCACGGCTTCTTCTTGACGCCTCGACGGGTATCGATTTTGGGCGCGCGCTTGGGCGGCTTGGGATTGTTAATACGTGGCATTAGAAGGGCTCCTCATCAAAGGCGTACGTGGTTGGTTCATTGGTGCGCGCAGCGGGCGCCGGTCGATCACTCGACTGGAAGTTACCGCCCTCGGCGCGCGGAGTTCTGGTAACGACCGCGGTCGCCCAACGAAGCGACGGCGCGATCTCGTCGGCGTTGATCTCCACGATCGAACGTTTGTCACCGTTCTCGGTCTCCCAGCTTCGCTGTTCGAGTCGGCCGGTCACGACCACGCGAGCACCCTTTTGCAAAGAGTTCGCTGCGTTCTCGGCCATCGATCCGTAACCCGTCACCTCGAAATACGAGACTCGCTCCTCCCATTCCTGGGTCTGGCGGTTCTGCCAGCGGCGGTTCACGGCGATCGAGAGACGGATAGCGGCTTGACCGCTGTTCAGAAACTTGAGTTCAGGGTCGCGCGTGACGTTGCCCACGACAGTGATTGTGTTGTCAGCCATAGTGTTATCTCCTTAGATCGCTCTGCGTCCGAACCTAGGCTTCAGCCGTGACACGGCTGGGCTTGGTCCGTTCACTGCGACGGAGGATCTTGAAGCGGAGGACTTCGTCGGACAAGAGCAGAATTCGGTCCAATTCGACGACCGTCGTCGACTCACCGATGAACTCCACCAAGACGTAGTAACCCTCCTTGCGCTTGTTGATCTCGTACGCGAGGGGACGCTTGCCCCAACGGTCGATGGTGCCAGGATTTCCGCCATTGGTTCGGATGGTTTCGAGAGCCCGGTCAAGGGCAATCTGGATCGATTGCGCGTCGACGGCAGTATCGAACACAATCATGGTTTCATAGGGCCTCATGGCCGTTTTCCTTTCCCTCTGGTCCGGCGGGGCCGGGCTCTGCGGAACACAGAGCAGGGTTCGTCTGTTGCTTCCCACGCTTGTGGGAAAGACAACTCTACTTCACGCGGACGATTTTGGCTACTCGAGGAGCTCGTCGGGGTTTTCGTAGGCCTCCGAAGCGTCAGGAAAGAGGCCATTTCTCACGTCAAAGGCGTACCGGCCCACGGCCTCGGTGATCGCCTCGCCCAAGTGGGCGTACTGACGGACGAATCGGGCCGGCGAGCGATTCGTCATTCCCAACAGGTCGTGAAAGACGAGCACTTGGCCGTCGGTGTCTGGCCCGGCGCCGATGCCGATCGTGGGGATTTCCAGGGCCTCGGTGATCCGGGTGCCGACGATGCTCGGCACGCCCTCGAGCACGATCGCGTAGACGCCTTCGTCCTGGAGCAGAAGGGCGTCTTTGGTCATCCACTCCGCCGCCTCACGCGTCTTGGCCTGGACCTTGAACCCGCCAAAGGCGAGCACACTCTGGGGAGTGAGCCCAAGATGCCCCATCACAGGGATCTCCGCGTCGAGGATGGCCCGCACGGCGTCGCGCCGAACGCGTCCGCCTTCGAGCTTGACGCTCTGGGCTCCGGCTCGCACGAGGGCGGCGGCGTTGCGCACACTGCTCGAAACGTCAACGTGATAGCTCATCCAGGGCATGTCCGCTACCACGTGCGCCTTGGGATTCGCCGCCGCGACCGCTCGAACATGGTGGATCATTTCCTCCATGGTGACGTGCATGGTGTCGCTTTGACCCATAACCACGTTCGCCATTGAATCGCCGACGAGGATGATGTCCACGCCCGCCGCGTCGCAGTAGCGCGCGCTGGGCTCGTCGTAGGCCGTGACCATGACGATCGGCTGGTCACCGCGACGCCTCTTGCGAGCTCGGATGGTTGGAGCGCTCAGACTCATTCGCCGACTTTTCGCTGTTGACGAACTGCCGTCCTTCGGGCCTGGCGTCCTCCCGCCGACCACTTTCGCACGAGATGGTGGAACGAGCAGGCGACACACACCTCGACGGCGTAGCACTGGACGGGGTCCTCACGGCGTTCGAGCTTCAAAAGTTCTGCTCGTGATGTGGGACAGGTCCCTCCCGCAGGTAGGCGCGCCCCGAACACGTAGGTGACCTCGACCAACTCGGCTTCACTGCAGACCGGACAGGTCTCACCGGTCGAGCGGCCGATATTCTTGGCCGCCCTCAGCAGCTCGGGGTGGGCGTCACAGACGTCCTCGTAACGCAAGGTCCCGGCCGCCAACTTGGCGAGCAGGGCGTGTCGCACCAGTCCAAACTCGACGACTGCCCCGTCGGCGGTGCTGGTTCGAAAGGTCTTATCCATTAGGCAGGACACTACCGTCAGCCCGCAATTACCTTGTTACCTGCAGGTAAAACCTCCCGAAGCCTATGTTTCACTGCATTTCGACGAGCATCAGGGGTGCGGCGACGAAGAACCATTGTTCCGCGCCGTGGGGCCGTTGACCTCGGGCGAGACCGCGCCCGCGCCGGCGACGACCTTGGCCAGCAAGTCCTCGAGCGTGGCGAGTTCGTCGCTCGAAAGCGCCAGAAGACCCTTTAGTGGCTCGTCGAGAATTCGTTCGGCCTCTCGGGCCATGACCATTCCTTGTTCGGTCGCCACGACGAGCTTGGCCCGTCGGTCGGTCGGGTGGTCCATTCGCACTACGAGCTCGCGTTCTTCTAGGTCGTCGACCACCAAGGTCATGTAGGGGGGTTCAATGCCGAGGAGGAGCGCCAATTCGCCCATCGGCATCGATCGCGCCGCGATCCGACGCAGCGCCTTCGCCCGGCCGAAACTCATGCCTAAGGCGTCGACGACCCTTCGCCGGCGTTCGTCATCGAGCACCAGGAAGGACACGAGAGACCAGATTCGCTCGGCGGGGTCCAAGCTTTCCGCGTCGCTCACGACACCCTGCCTTCGAAGTACTCCGGATTGAGTTCGTGGGCGGTGCGGCTCGCGCTCGCGTGAGCCCAGTTCGACGTCCCCACAAGACCGAGCACGACGACGATCAACCCGCAGCCCGTGAGCACCCACCAACCGTCCCTCGACGCCTTCGTAAAGGCGACCTTTGACGTCACGTCGATCTTCGACCCGACGAGGGCACCCACGATCGCCACGCCCAGGGTTGCGCCGACCTGTCGCGACGTCGAGGCGATAGCCGAAGCCACGCCGGCTTGGGCGCGCGGCATTCCCGAGACGGCAGCGCTGGTAATGGGCGGATTCACGAAGCCAAAGCCGACGCCGAAGACCACGTACGCACAGAACAACCACGTGAACGGTGTGTTCACGCTGAGACGAACCAACATGACGCTGCCGAAAAGGATTCCCACGCCTCCGAGAAGCAGTGGCCATCGTGCGCCCCGGCGCCCGACGATGAGCCCCGCGATTGGCGGCGTGATCAGGGTCATCGCCGCCATCGGTAGGGTGTCGAGTCCCGCACCGAGCGCTGAGAGTCCTCGGACTTCTTGCAAGTAGAGCGTATTCAAGAAGAGGAAACCACCGAGTCCCGCGAAACTCGCCACCGCAATCACCGTGGCGGTCGAAAAGGGTGCGGAACGAAAGAAGCGTACGTTGATGAGTGGTTCCGCGCATCGCCGTTCCCAGGCCACCAGCGTCACGAGCGACACCAGTGAGATTGCAAAGACCCCCAGGGTCGACGCCGACGCCCAGCCGTAACTCGGCGCCTGGATTATCGCGAACGTGAGACTGGCCAAGAGCACGATCACGATCGCTTGACCGCGCGCGTCCACCTTTCGGGCAACCAAGGCCTTCGACTCGGGTACGAAACGCAAGGCGAGAAAGACGGCGAGCAGGCCAACAGGGATATTGATCCAAAAGATTGAACGCCAGCCGACGGAATCAACGAGCACGCCTCCGACCACTGGGCCGAGCGCCATCGAGAACCCAACGACGGCGGCCCACACGCCGATCGCCTGGGCGCGCTCCTTGGGGTCAGTGAACGTGTTCGTGATTATGGACATCGCCACGGGGTTCAGCATGGAACCTCCCAGCGCTTGCAGCATGCGAAAGATGATCAGGCCCGTCAAGTCGGGTGCCAGACTGCACAGCAGCGAACCAGTGATGAAGATGATCAGACCCGTGACGAACGTGCGGCGACGTCCCAGCCGGTCTGCGGTCGAGCCCGACAACATCAAGAAGCTCGCGAGCACCAGGGTGTAGGCATCGACGGTCCACTGCAGGCCGGACAACGAGGAGTGGAAGTCGCGACCGATCGAGGGTAACGCCACGTTCACGATCGTCACGTCCAAACTGACCACGAGCAGACTCATTGAGCAGATGAGCAGCACGCCGATCCGCCGCCGCCGACTGAGGACCTCAGTCGGTGCCACCCCGGTCGCTGATGGTTCTATTGACATAATTATTACTCTATTATAAGTAAATTGACGCCTACCGGTCGAGTCGTGCTGGGAAACGTTTGGCGGACTCATCGTAGCGTTCGATATATCGAAGTGATATGATGTTTCGCGTGTTAGACATCGCCATCCTCGGTCTTTTGATGGACCGGGACCACCACGGTTACGAGATTCGCACCCAGTTACGCGACCGACTCGGCGTTTCGGCGAACGTTTCCTTCGGTTCCATCTATCCCGCCCTCGCCCGCCTCGAGCGGCACGGCTGCGTCGAAGCAGTGATGACCCACGAGCCGCGGATCAGTTCACTATCAACCGGATCGTTGTCGGGCGAACGAGCCTCACTACGCTCGCTTCGCACGACCCAGGGTCTGGGACGCCGAGGACGCAAGGTCTATCGAATCACCGACCGGGGCCGCGCAGAGTTCGTCGCGCTCCTCGCAGATCCCGCAACTTTGGACGACAGCAAGAACTTCTCCTTGCGCATGGCCCTGGCAAAGTACCTGACCCCTAACTTGCGCGTCGGGCTGCTCGAGCGACGCCGCAACGATCTCGTAGGGCGCCTCGCCGAAGTGCGCACCGGCGCCAATAACGAACAGCTCGACACCTACGCGCGCAGCGTGATGCATCACGCCGCTCAGGGCGTCGAGTTGGACCTCGCGTGGATTGACAGCCTGTTGGCCACCGAAAGAAATAATCAAACGGCATTCGCCCAAGAGGCGAAGTAGGAAAGGAAAGCCATGGAAAAGATTCGCGTGGCCATTGCGGGCGTCGGAAACTGCGCCAGTTCACTGATTCAAGGTGTCACCTATTACAAAGACGCGAAGCAGGGCGACAACGTACCCGGCTTGATGCACGTCGAGCTCGGCGGTTATCACGTCAGTGACCTCGAGTTCGTCGCCGCCTTTGACGTTGACGCCTCCAAGGTCGGCAGCGACCTCGGTAAAGCAATCGAGGGCGGAATGAACAACACGATTAAATTCGCGGACGTTCCCTCGCTCGGCGTGACCGTGCAGCGCGGTCCGACCATGGACGGACTCAACAAGTACTACCGCGCCGTCATCGAGGAGTCGCCCTACGAACCAGTGGACGTCGCCCAGGTGTTGCGTGCGACGAGGGCCCAGGTCCTGGTCTCCTACCTACCTGTCGGTTCCGAGGACGCCCAGAAGTTCTACGCCCAGGCAGCGATTGACGCCGGCGTCGCCTTCGTAAACGCCATCCCCGTCTTCATCGCCTCGGACCCCGTGTGGGCCAAGAAGTTCGCCGACGCTGGCGTACCGATCATCGGTGACGACATCAAGAGTCAGGTGGGTGCGACGATCGTGCACCGAGTGCTCGCACGCCTTTTCGAAGACCGTGGTCTGACGCTCGACCACACCTACCAACTCAACGTGGGCGGCAACATGGACTTCAAGAACATGCTCGACCGCGAGCGCCTGGAGTCCAAGAAGATCTCCAAGACCCAAGCCGTCACCTCCCAGCTCGAAATCAACAACATGGACCCCGACGACGTCCACATCGGGCCGAGCGACCACATACCGTGGCTGCACGACCGTAAGTGGGCCTACATCCGCATGGAGGGTCGCAACTTCGGTGACGTGCCCCTCAACGTCGAGCTCAAGCTCGAAGTATGGGACTCCCCGAATTCGGCGGGCGTCATCATCGACGCGGTTCGCTGCGCCAAGATCGCCCTCGACCGTGGCATCGGCGGGCCAATCGTGGGTCCGTCGGCGTACTTCATGAAGTCGCCTCCGGTGCAGTACCACGACGACGTGGCCCATAGATTGGTCGAGGAGTTCGCGAACGACGGCGCCGAGAATCTCGTCTGGCCCTAGGGGTCATTCCAAGGGTTCTAGCGACGCGATCGCACCCCGAATTCGAACAACGCGGAAATCACCACCATTGACGTACTAGTGAGATTCGGTCGCCCACCACGTGCGAAGACGCGCCGTCGCGTCCTCGGCACTGATCTCGCCTTCGTCGAGGCGTATCTCCATCAGAAAGTCGAGGGCACGTCCAACCGTCCGACTTGGCCCAATCCCTAGTATCGCCATGACCTCGACGCCGTCGAGGGCCGGGCGAAGTCGGCTCAGGTCCTCAAGCTCACGAAGTTCTTCGATTCGCCGTTCCAGCTCGTCCATCCGCGCTGCGAGCACTTCCGCCTTTCTCGCGTTTCGAGTCGTACAGTCACACCTGGTCAGCTCGTTGAGTTCGTTGAGGAGCGGCCCCGCGTCGCGCACGTACCGACGCACGGCCTTGTCACTCCAACCCATCTTGTAAGTGTGAAAGCGCAAGTGCAACTCGACCAGGGTCGCAACGTCGTCGATCAACTCTTGGGAGTACTTCAGAGCGGTCATTCTCTTTCGCGTCATCTTCGCGCCCACGACCTCATGGAAGCGAAAGGTCACACCTTCGTCCGTGATCGCCCTCGTGGGCGGTTTGCCGATGTCGTGAAACAGCGCGGCGAGGCGCAACACCAATGACGGCGACGTCTTGTCCACTACCGCCCAGGTGTGCTTGAGGACGTCCTTATGTTGGTGAATTGGATCCTGCTCCAATTGAAGCTTGGGAAGCTCGGGAAAGAACTGGTCGGCGAGACCGGTACGAACGATGAAATCAAGTCCGATGGACGGCTGCTCGGTCAGCATCAACAGGTCAAGTTCGCCGCGAATCCGCTCGGCTGACACGATGGCGAGTTTCTCGGCCATCGAAGTCGCGGCGCGTTCGATCGATGGGTCGATGCTCAGATTGAGGCGTGCGGCGAATCGAGCGGCGCGCAACATTCGCAGTGGGTCGTCGGCGAAGAGGACCTCGGGGTCGATCGGGGTGCGCAGTCTGCGTTCGTGCAAGTCATCAAAGCCGTGGTAGAAGTCGAACAGGGTCTGAACTCCAGGAGTTCGCGCCTCTAGAGCGATCACGTCCAGCGCGAGCGCGTTGATCGTGAAGTCGCGACGACTGAGATCGGACTCTAATGAGTCACCCCACGTTACTGAGGGCTTTCGAGAATGGTCAACGTACTCTTCTGAACGAAACGTCGTGATCTCAGCCTTCACGCCGTTCTCGCGAATCACGCCACCAATGGTTCCGAACGCCCTACCTTGCTCCCACAAGGACAGACACACCGGCTTCATTAGTCGAGCGATGTCATCGGGTCGGGCGTTCGTGGTGAAGTCAATCTCATAATCTTCATCTCGTTCTTGTCCCAAGACCGCGTCGCGCACTGAACCTCCCACGGCGTAGAGCGAGAAGCCTGCTTCGCCAAAGGCGCGCGAGAGAGGTGCCGACAAGAGCGCTATCTCACTCAGTCGCTCGTGGACCTGTTCAAAAGAAGTCATTGCGAATGAAGGGTAGTGGGCGTCGGACTTCGCGGGGAACCGAAGGTAGCCTGTACCAGCATGTTCCACCGATTTTCGACCTGGTGGCGGGCGCTTAGCGTCGTACTCCTCAGCCTCGCAACGGTGACGTGGCCTTCGGCCGCGCACGCTGAAACGACGGCATCTTTCGTCTTGGTGCACCAAAACCCGGTCGTCCTGCTCTCGCCAAACGGATCAGGACGTTTCAACACGACCCTGCATTTCGTCAACCCGGGCAAGGAGGTCACTGCTCAGGTCTCGCTGTACCCGCGCATCATCGCGAGGTCGCAACTCGCTCCCATCATCAGTGGGGCGGGCGACACCAGCTCGTCGATTGCCACTACCGGCAACTTCATGATCACGTGTCTCGCCCACGACCGCGCCACGTTCGGCGTCACACTGTTCTCCGTGTCGCCCGGCAAGACGAACGCCAGTTGCGAGAACCACGACGCTCGGCTCCATCTCGGGTGTTCGGGCGAGAATTGTGACGGGGTCTACCCCATCAGCTATTCACTCAGCACCCTCAATAGCACGCAGACCACGTGGTCGCTGCTCAGCATTCAGCGCGGCGCCGTAGCGCGCCCACTTCGCGTCGACATCATCGAAGACGTCGAACCTCCTTCCTTGACTCACGCCGTCGCCACGGCGGACGTCCTTAAGGCCCTCGCCGACCACGCCCAAACGCCGGTCACGATCACGGCGGACTACCGCACCCTGAGTGCTCTCCAGTCCTCTGTCGCTGATCAAGACGTCGCCCTACGGGCGGCCTACGACAAGGCACTCACGAGTCCCCTGCACCGTGGCGTGGCCGCTCCCCCGGCCAACATCGATTTCGCCGGTCTGGTGAGTAACGGTCTCGCCACCCAGGTGAACCAGCAACTCTCTCTCGCCACTTCGCTTCTTCGACAGGTCACTGGCCACTACGCCGACAGCCCCGTCGTTCTGAACGGCACGGTCACCCTCGCCGACTTGAAGGCGCTCGCCGCCGTCCACGTCAGTGACGTCGTGCTGCACGAGTCGTCACTCGCCGTCGCGCCTTCCACGACCCTCGAATGGGGAGCACCCTTCTACGTAGCCGACACGCCTTCGATGGCGGTCCTCGCCGTGGACGGGCCGCTCGACCAGCTCGTCAATGACGCTTCGATCACCCCGGGCCGTCGCGCCGTGCTCGTGCTCAATACGCTTGCCTTCTTGCACTTTGAAGAGCCAAACGCTCCTTCGCAGCGATCGGTGGTGGTTGAGATGTCGCCGACCCGGGCCTCGGCTGCCTTCGTCAACGACCTCCTCGACGGCATCAGCACCAATCCCTTCGCCGTCGCCTCAAGCCTTACTCCATCATTCAGTTCGTCACTGGTGGGTACGAACAACGCACCAACTACTCGCGATCTCGGCGCGGCACCGGCCTCGACGTGGTCAGCGAACAATGTCAATTCACTCCTGTTCACCATTGGCCAAATCAACTCGTTCAACCAAGCCATCGCGTCGGCGCCTGTCGCGAACACGTTGAGCGTCGCGGTGGCTGAGTCCGAAGTGGTCGGCGGACCTTCAACCCGACAGAACGCTATTAACCACGCCCAAGGCTCCCTCAACGACCAATTGGGTAACTTCTCTGTCGACCAGAGTTCCATCACCCTGGCTGGTCCAGGTACCGCTCTGCCGATCACCGTGCTCAGCACCGCGAATTATTCGGTCACCGCCGTCGTGCACCTCATCACCGATCGGCTCAGCTTTCCCAAGGGCGACAGCGAGGTCGTGACACTGGACTCGTCAACGAAGTCCCTCAGGATACCTACCTCAAATCACCGCGGTAGTGACCTCACGCTCCAGATCGTTGTCACCACGCCCAACGACCAAGTCGTGCTCGCTCGAGCGGCCATCCAAGTTCGCATCGCTGGCAACTCGATCGTCGGCTACCTGCTCACTTTCGCCTCTCTCTTGGTCCTCGCGGTCTGGTGGGTGCGCACGTATCGGCGCACCTCCAGAGGTCGCCACGCCCGATGAGCACAACCTCGACGCACGGTTCACGCGCTTTGTCAATGGCGAGCGGAACGCTCGTTTCGAGGTTGACCGGATTGTTGCGGGTGCTCGTCCTCGCTTGGGTCCTGGGCTTCACGCCAATCGCGGACTCGTTCAACCTCGCCAACACCATCCCCAACATGCTGTTCGACCTCGTTCTCGGCGGCATTGCGAGCGCGACGTTCATTCCAGTCTTCGTCGAAAGGCTGGCGCTCGACGGCGAGCGCAAGGCGTGGAAGTCGATCTCGAGTGTGATCACCGGAGCCCTCGTCGTGCTCATCGTCGCGTCGGCCCTCGCGTGGATTAGCGCACCGTGGATCATCGACGGCTTTACCCTCTTGCAGCATCCCGCTACGCAGCACTCGCTCGTCACACTCCACCAACAACGCGTGGTGGCGACCTCGCTACTCCGATGGTTCGTGCCGCAGATCTTCTTCTACGGCGTCATCGGCATCGCTACAGCGCTGCTCAACGTTCGCCAACGGTTTGGAACACCCTCATGGGTACCCGTGGCCAACAACATCGTGTGCATCGGCGTCCTGGTCTGGTTCCACGTCGTCGACCCGACCCCGACGCTGAGCGCCCTGGAGGGATCGCGAGACCTCCTGTGGCTCGGACTCGGTACGACCCTGGGGGTTGCGGTGCAATTCCTCTGCCTGCTGCCCTCGCTCGCGCGCAGCGAGCTCTGGCGTCTATCGTTTCGCTTCAATCGACACGATCCGGCGGTGCGAGCCGTGGGGCGCCTAGGAAGTTGGACCTTGATGGTCGTCCTGGCGAACCAGGTGTCGCTTTACGTCGTGCTCGCCTACGCCTTTGGGATCGGTGGCAACGGTCCGGTCAGTGCCTACACCTACGGCTGGTCTTTCATGCAAATGCCCTACGCCGTCGTAGTCGTGTCGGTGCTCGGATCTCTCACGCCCCAACTCGCTGGGCTCGCCACCGCCGAGGACTACGCCGGCCTGAGCGAGCGATTGCGCTTCGGACTTCGACAGTCCCTTGTGATCATCATCCCGTGCACGGTCGTACTCGTGATTCTCGCCCAACCCATCGTAGGCATACTGCTCAATCACGCCAACGCGACGCACCGACTCTCGGCGGGTACGGTGCTCGCGATCCTCGCCGCAGGACTCCCCGGCTTCACCTTGTTCCAACTCTGCGTGCGCGGCCTCCAATCGATGCAGCGCGCACGCGAGGTGTTCTATCTCTACGTCTTCCAAAACGGCCTGACCATCGCGCTTTGCGTCGCGCTCGGTCGCCATTCCATCGCCGGACTCACCTCGAGCGTGTCCATCGCCTACACCCTCGCCGCTTTCGTCGCGGTGTACGTGCTCGACCGTCACCACGTCAACATCATCTCGACCATCTGGTCCATCCACGTTCGTCGCAGTCTTCGCGCCTCCATCGTGGCTGCAGTCGTGATGGCTCTCGTCTACGCCGCGCCCACCTGGGATCACGGAATTCGCTTGATTGCCCGTTTTACGTTTTCACTGGTGTTGGGCATTGCGAGTTACGCCGCGGTCGTTCTGGTCTCGAACTACAGCCTTTCGCGTCGCGGGTCGAAAGATGCAAGGCTTAAGAAGTTCTAGGGAGGGCCATGACTCGGATTCGCGTATTGACTGACAGCGCTTGTGACTTGCCAGAAGACATCGCTCGTCGACTTGACATCGACATCGTCTCACTGACCATCCGCTTCGGCGACCAGGAGTACGTCGATCGAGTGGACCTCACCCCTTCAGCCTTCTGGGCCAAGTGCAAGAGCTCCAAGACCCTGCCCGAGACTGCCGCACCCTCGCCGGGCGCGTTCCAGGCCGCCTACGAGCGAGCGAAGGCCGATGGCTGTGACGGCGTTCTCGTGCTCACCCTCTCGGCCGGGCTATCGGCAACCCATCAGTCCGCGACGATCGCCGCCGAGGCCGTCGCCAAGGTCGTGCCCGTGCGAGTCATCGACACCCGAGCGGTTTCCATGGCCCAAGGCTTGCTCTGCATCGAAATCGCCGAGATCGCCCAGACCGGCGCCTCCCTCGACGAATTGGCCGAGCGAGCCGAGGCCCTCACGGCCAAGGTCGGCGTCGTCGCCATGTTGGACACGCTCGAACACCTGGTCAAAGGAGGACGCATCGGGGGGGCCCGAGCGCTCCTGGGTCAAGTCCTTTCAATCAAGCCGCTGCTCGAACTGAAAGATGGTCTCGTCGCCGAAGCCGGGCGCCAGCGCACCAAGGCCAAGGCTCTCGCCGCCATCGCCGAGGTCGCTAAGTCACGCGCGCCGCTACGGCGGTTCGCCCTCGTGCACGGCGACTCTCCCGAAGTGAAGCACCTAGAAGCACTGGTGGCGGACATCCCCACTGAATTCGAGTTGGTCGTGACCGACATGGGTCCGGTCGTGGGAACGCACGGGGGTCCAGGAATCATCGCGCTCTGTTGGATTGAGTGCTGAGCGCGCAACGCCAGTAAGTTCTAAGCGTGAACGAACAGAACGATCAACAAGATCCAGACATCGTCGACAAGGCGTTCAGTCAATTGGACCACGTCATGGACATCGTGCACGACCGTGTGATGCGGCCCATTTTCATCGCCGGGCGTGCCGTCGCGTTCGGCTTCGTCGTGGTGCTCATGTCAATCGTGCTCGTCGTGACACTGTTGATCGCGCTCATACGGCTCTTTGACGTCTACGTCTTCGCGAGTCACCAGTGGCTCACCTACGTGTGCATCGGGGCGACTTTCGTGGTGGCGGGCCTGGTCATTTGGCGCTTTCGCCGTCCCGATCACGCAGGCGAATAATGTCCGAACACGCGCGGGTTCTTATCGTTGGTTCGGGGCCCGCCGGTCTCACCGCCGCCATCTACGTCGCCCGAGCGCAACTCCACCCCATCGTCATCGAAGGCGAGCCTTCGTCAACGACAGACCAACCGGGCGGACAATTGATGCTCACCACGGACATCGAGAACTTCCCCGGGTTTCCCCAGGGGATCACCGGTCCCGAACTCATGGCGAACATGCGCGCCCAAGCCGATCGATTCGGTGCGGACCTACGCGTTTCAAAAGTACAGCGCCTCGACGTGACGTCACGACCTTTCCGGGCCTGGGTCACCGACGACGTCGACCCGAGCATCACCGCCGACACGGTCATCCTCGCCACGGGGGCGCAGTCGCTGATGATGGGCGTGCCGGGCGAGGACCGACTGCTGAGCCACGGACTTTCGACGTGCGCGACCTGTGACGGGTTCTTCTTTCGCGGCCAGGACATCGCGGTCGTCGGGGGTGGGGACTCGGCCCTGGAAGAGGCCTTATTCCTGACGCGCTTCGCCTCGTCAGTGACGATCGTGCACCGACGCGACTCGCTGCGTGCTTCAAAGATCATGCAACAAAGGGCCTTTGACAACGACAAGATCCAATTCGCCTGGAACACCCAAGTGGTCGAGGTCCTCGGCGACGACCACGTCCTGGGCCTCCAAGTCCGCGACACCGTCTCGGGTGAAGAGAGGGTCATGGACGTCACCGGTATTTTCGTCGCCATTGGCCACGTGCCCAACACCACACTGGTCACCCACCAGATCGACCTGGAGGATAACGGCTACGTGCGTACTGGTCTGGGCTCCTACACGACGGTCGAGGGTCTCTTCGCCGCGGGGGACGTCCAAGACCACGTCTACCGTCAGGCGGTGACGGCGGCGGGATCGGGATGCATGGCCGCCATCGACGCCGAACGCTGGCTCGAGGCGCAGGGGATCTGAGCCCCGGTCACTAAGGTGTTACCTGCGTCGCCGCGACGGCGACCACCTTTGGAGGTTTTTATGAGCGACCAGATCACCACCCTTACCGACGCCACCTTCGACGAAGTCGTGGGTGCGGCGGACAAGCCGATCCTCGTTGATTTCTGGGCCGAATGGTGCGGGCCTTGCAAGTTGATCGCGCCCATTCTCGAAGAACTCGCGGTTGAGCAGTCCGAGAAGTTCACCATTGGCAAGCTAGACGTGGACGTCAACGTCGCGACCGCCACCAAGTTCTCGGTGATGAGCATTCCCACACTCTTGCTCTTCAAGAACGGCGAGGTCATCGCCCGCTTGGTCGGCGCCAAACCCAAGGGCGCGCTCTTGCAAGAGATCACCGCAAACCTCTAAGACTCCTGACGTTCACCGCCCTCAGTCGCGGCGCCACGGGCCAACGTGTGCGCGACCTGCACGAGCGACTTCACGATCTTGGTCACGTCTCCATGGCGGAAACGCTCGAGGTATTCGGCGACGAGACCGTGGCGCTCGTCGAAGCGTTCCAGCGCGCCAAGGGACTGCCGATCACCGGCGAAGTTGACGAGGTCACCTGGACCAGGCTCATCGAGGCGGGCTGGCGACTTGGCCAACGACTGCTCTTCCTCACGCGTCCTTACCTACGCGGCGACGACGTCGCCGAACTACAGGTTCGCCTGGCCCAACTCGGATTCAACCCTGGACGCATCGACGGTATCTTTGGACCACTACTGGAAGATGCTCTCTGCGAGTTCCAACGTAACTGTGGACTTGAGGTAAACGGGACCCTCACGCGGCGCACGTTGCTCGAACTGACCCGAGTCACACCCTCAACTTCAACTCCACACCTGGTGAACGAGGCGCGCGACACCGCGGGCTTCCTCGAAGACGCGTCGGGGCCAATCGTGTTGTGCGGCGCCAGTCCACTGCGTCTCCTGCTTGAGGAGTCCCTTCGTTCCCAGCGCCCCGTAGTCTCGCTCACCGACGCGTCAAGTATCGGGGTCTCGTCCTACGCGAACGAACACCAAGCCGCTTTCGTACTGTCCTTCGAGCAGATCGATCCCTATGAGGGCTTTCGACTCAACTATTGGGCCAGCTACCGTTCCCACTCTCGACGTGGGGAAATGCTCGCGAGCGCCCTCGCTTCAGCCCTTTCCAAGAGCCGAGTCGCCTCGCGTGTCGAAATTGCCGGCATGGCACTACCGATCCTGCGCGAGACAAAGATGACCACCTTACACATCGAACACGGTCCCCGCGATCCCGAAGAACTTCGCGCAATCACCGAGGCCTTGACGTCGGTTCTGGTCGAGGTTTTCCACAGGTAACAAGGTGAAATGGGTCCGTTTAGGACCCCTCCAGGCACCTGGAAGCCATACATCCCAAGGGTTTACGAGTAACCCACAACTTCTTCCACAACTTGGGGATAACTTCAACTTGAACGTTACGTTGAGGGTTGAAGGCTACTTACTCTGGGAAATAGCGATATAGATGCGCTCGAGGTCGTCCAGGTCGGCAAAATCAATGATGATTCTGCCGTTTCTACCCTTCAAGTCAACGTGAACCCTGGTGTCGAGGTAGTCCTCAAGTAGTTGTTCTAATTCAGCCACACTCGCGTCGGGCACTGGCCGCAAACGCGGTTTATCGTTGGGTACGCGTGCCGTTGGTTCGCCCGTAGGTACCGGCTTAGGCTCAAGAAAGAGCCGCACCGCCTCCTCGGTCGCTCGAACCGAGAGTTCATTCTTAATGATCCGTGCCACCATCGTGGTCTGGGCACTTGGATCGCTGATCGCCAGGAGCGAGCGAGCGTGGCCCGCCGTGATCTGCGAATTCGCCAGGGCAGATTGTGCGGTTTCACCAAGCTGCAGTAATCGTAACGTATTCGTAACATTCGCTCGACTCTTGCCCACTCTCTGAGCCACCTGCTCGTGAGTTAGGTCGAAATACTCGATCAGTTGTTGGTAGGCGGCCGCTTCTTCCAGCGGGTGAAGGTCGACGCGGTGAAGATTCTCGACAACGGCCTGCTCGAGCGAGAGTCGGTCGTTGACGTCGTCCTGGACGAGCACCGGCACAAACTCGAGGCCCGCCAGGCCCGCCGCCCGCCAGCGCCGCTCGCCCGCAATGAGTTCGAATTCGCCCGCGGCCCCCTCGACGGGACGCACAATGATGGGCTGGAGAACCCCTAGTTCCTTGACCGACGATGCCAATGCCTGGAGACTGTCAGCGTTGAACGATTTGCGCGGTTGGAACGGATTAGGACGAATCACGTTGACGGACACCGTGCGCAGCGGTCCCACCTCGGTAACAATTTCGACAGACTCAATGGTCACTTCGCCCTCGGGTATGAGGGCTCCAAGCCCCTTGCCGAGACCGGGTCTCCTAGCCATGGGTGATCTCCTCTGCTAATGCTCGATACGCTTTTGCGCCCTTTGATGTCGGGTCAAACACGGTGATGGGCTGCCCGAAGGAGGGGGCCTCGGCTAGGCGCACCGTTCGAGGGATGACCGTCTTGCACAATTCGTTCCTGAAATGACGTCGCACTTCCTCGGCGACATCGACCGATAACGTGTTACGTGCGTCGTACATGGTCAAAACGACCTTGGAAATCTTAAGCGTCGGATTGAGGTTCTTCTGAACCAGGTCAACGATGCGTTTCAACTGGGTCAAACCCTCGAGAGCATAAAACTCCGTCTGCACCGGTACCAGGATGTCGGTTGCCGCTGCGAAGGCATTGATAGTGATCAGGCCTAGTGAAGGGGGACAATCGATGAAAATGTAGTCGAAATCACCCTCAACGGAAGTAAGCGCCTTCTTGAGCCTCAATTCCCTGGAAATGACGGCGGTAAGTTCTTGTTCAACCCCTGCTAGATCAAGTGTCGCTGGCGCGACGAACAGATTGTTGAAGCCTGTAGGTTCGACGATATCCACCATCGGGGTGTCGTTCAAGAGGACGTCGTACACCGACTTTTCGAACTGGCGTCCGTCGATGCCTAGCCCCGTCGTCGCGTTCCCTTGTGGATCAAGGTCGACGATGAGGACTCGGTTACCTTTTTCTGCGAGCGCGGCTCCCAGTGAGGTCGTGGTGGTGGTCTTCCCAACTCCACCCTTTTGGTTGGCTACAGCAAATACCCTCATCACACCGGCGCTCGCCATAAGCCTCTTCCTGAACCACCAAACTCCGACACAGCGTCGAACCCCTGCCATTCAACACGGTTTTCGACTGGTCGTCAAGTACTGATGTTTCACGTGAAACNNTGATCCCAGTTGTTTCACGTGAAACAATCAGAACAGAGGGCGTTTACCCGGGACTCCCACGACGCGAGGCAGTTCTTCTGGGGTTGGAGCAACTTTGATGAGCACTCGGTAGGCGGCACCATGTCGAACTCGCCCTTGATCCTCAAAACCTATGGTTTCTAGAACATTCGATTCCCACCGTTG